>NZ_SLWM01000035.1:0-50100 GCF_004342085.1 Kribbella orskensis | reverse complement strand
AACAGAACCAGCCATCTCTTCAACATCCAAAATCTCGCCCTGCAGAAGCGGACTTGCTACGAGCCGCTGGCCTCAACTGACCCTGACACGCAGGGCCGTCCCCCGGCCGCTCGATCGTACGCAGCCACCACGACCCACATCAAGAGCGCCAGAGGCGTCCCTACGGGATCGGCAAGCCGACTCTTGATGTGCGCCGCGCTGGCTGGGTGTGGCGGTCTCGGAGTTCGCATCGTCGAACACGATGGTGAACACGCCGCGATAGACAGCATCGGCGCCGGCTCGAAAGCGATCGCGATCCTCAGCTCAGCTTGGCCTCCAGGTCGCCGGTCATGTGCGTGAACTCTGCACCCAAGTCGACTCCGTACCGGTCGGCGAGAACGAGCACCGACCAAAGGCAGTCTGCAAGCTCGTGGCCCAGCCGCGTGCGGGCGTCCTCAATCTCACGACGGCCGTCGACAGCCATGACGAGCTTGGCGAGATCTCCCACATCTCCTACGAAGCCAAGCGCAAGATCGCCGGTAGTCCACGCGCTACGACCAGCAGCTACGTTGTAGCGGTCATACAGCTCGTTGATTGCAACAGCACGCGCCTGCAAGGTTGCAAGATCCATGCCGGTAGACCCTAGCCTCATCGCGCCCGGGCCATGCCCCCGAGGTGCGCACGAAACCCCACTCGTACTGAGTAGCTCACCTGACAGCGGTCGTGCGATCAGCGTGCGATGAGAAACGGTCAACAGGGGTCACTCGGGGGTACTCGTGAGCTGCGGCACAGCTTCGTCTCGCTGCTGTCTAGCAGCGGAGTACCGATCGAGGACATATCGCGCCTGGTCGGCCACGTGAGCACCAACGTCACCGAGAAAGTCTACCGGCACGAGCTGCGACCGGTGATGACGAGAGGGGCCGCGACGATGGATCAGATCTTCAAGCAGATGGACGACCACAGGCAGGAACTGGAGTCTTAGCCTCCCGGGTCAAACAGAAGAAGAGGCCTTTCCCAGTCGGGAAAGGCCTCTGAGCTGCGGTGGAGCTTAGGGGATTCGAACCCCTGACCTCTTCCATGCCATTCACACCTGACCACCGAACGACGGTCGAACCGCAGCATGCTCACGCTCGACGGCTGGGCTAGCCACCTTGCCCCAGAAGGGGATTCCCAATCGGTCATCGGCCGGCTGCCGTCCACGCTGGGTCTAAGGGACCGGTGGGCGTGCGGCTTGCGGATCAGTCGCGAGAGCTCGCCAAAGGTCCCCACGAGAGTGTGCACGTACGCGCAATCGTGGAGAAGCCGAGCGACTCGTAGAGACGGCGCGGTGCCAGGTAGCCGTCGTCTCCGCGTGGAGCGAGGGACCGGTTCAGTCGCGCCTGCTCGGGGCGACCTCGCGCACCATCACGCAGTTGCCCAGGCCCTTGTGCCGGTCGTAGGTGAAGCCCTCGCGCTCGTACATCGTGCGGGTGCCGTTGTAGAGGAACGAGGAGTTCTTCTTCCGGACCCCGCCGGTGTCGTGCGGGTAGCCCTCGACCAGGCCGCCGCCGGCCTGCGCGATCAGCTCGACCGCTCCGCGCAGGGCGATCGCCGCCAGGCCGTGACCGCGAAAGCCGCGCTCGACCAGGATGCAGGTGACCCGGTAGTCGGGCAGTCGCTCGGCAGTGGCGACGTACTCCTTGCGGTGTTGGATGTTGGGCAGCTCCTCGGGTGATCCGTACTCCGCCCAGGCGACGGCCCGGTCGCCGTCGTAGACCAGCGCCGCGTGTGCGATCCCGTCGGCCACCAGACGTTGCTTGAGCGCCCGGTTCCCCTCGGCGGTCTGGCCCTTCTCCGCGCAGTCGGGATGGAAATGCGTACACCAGCAACTGGCGAACATGCCCTTGTTCCGCTCGACGAGAGCGGCGAAGTCGTCGAACGTCTCCGGCGTGAGCGCCTTCATTGTGAAGTCGGACATGCCGACAACGTACCCCCGATTGCGGACGTTCTGCGTCCGGTAGCGATGGACGAGATCCTGCCCCGAAACCGGTGGTCACTCAGGTCATGCAAGAGGCCGGCCTCCCGAAGGGGAATCCGGCCTCTGACCTGCGGTGGAGCTTAGGGGATTCGAACCCCTGACCTCTTCCATGCCATTCACACCAGGCGCTCCCGCCACCCCATGTGGCCTATGACTGCGAGTCCGGCGCAGTCCGTGGCCGTCCGAGCCGACACACGACGGTTGTCACTCAAGTTAGACACTCGCTCCGGCGTCGCCTCTAGTCCAGATGACCTCTTCGGTGCGAGTGCGGATCCGCCGTCCCGGCCACTCCCAAACTCGTCCCGGGGTGGTCGAGCGCCTCTTGGGCCGCGCAACGAGTCTCTGAGCGTGTCAGGAGGTTCGCTGCCTTCTGCTGCGCCCCGGACTCGGCGCTCTGCCGCCGTCCTGGCCAAGGTCGGTTCACCCACTGATCCAATCGTCACTAACACCGCCCACGCATGCAGCGATGACACCCTGTAAGCGCCTCAGACCTTCACTGTGCGTACGTGCACTGGCACACTCAGGCCCTGGGGATGCATGTCAATCAGTCCTAGGGGGGACCATGGCTCGCAAAACACATTCGTTTTCAATCTATCTACTAAAGAAAACGTACGACGCATCGAACGCATTGACCGCTGGCCACAAGCTAGAAGAGAGTCATCCAGGAAAGCCCACCGCAGGCGTTCAAAAGGTCTTTATCCTGAAGGGCACAGCAAAACCACCGTGGTGGAAGGAATACTTCAAACTAAACGATAAACTTCTTCAGGAATTCCAAGGATCCCTCGTATTCATCGAAGTTGCGGGGCGGAATTTTGCAGTGTCATTTGGAAGCAGTTATAACTACTTGCGAGAAGAAAGCTACGAATACGACTTTGGCTTGAGAGTCACTCTGAACTGCATCGATCCAGACAAGATTAAGAATACCGACGCCGTTTCGGCCGACTCGGCGAGGCGTCAGCGCACTCAAATGCCCAGTGACTCCGATCTGACATTCTTCGACGTTGACAGCGACTCAACGATCCTCAAGGCACTCGCGGGCAAAGTACGCGCGGAACATAAGGGGAAAATCGGCAGCGCTACCGGTTCGAATAGTCTGAGGATAACCTCCCCTGTGGATCCGGATTCATTGAAGGACTTGCTTGGAGAACTCGTAGGCCTATACGAAAGCGATGCATACAGGACCAGATTCCCAAGTATTCGCAATATTCAGCCCATTAAGGACCCGCCACTAGTTGGCGAGTTGAACCTTGCATTAGTAGAGGCGATTAGGTCCAGATCGGCCAACGTATCGATGGCTGTGCCGGATATTGTCGACTATCGAGATGAACTTTTCGCGGACTTCACTGGCGAGGGCACGAGTCAAAGGTATGACAGCATCTCCATTGATGCGTATTACGACTATCTCGATGACAATTCCTTTGACTTCTCAACTCTCACATACGAGACCTTGCAAAGACATCGAGCAAGGTTAATCAATGGGGAGAATGAGCCGCGCCAGGGATTCTCTGCACATCGATGCTTCGTCTACGAGGCGACGCTTAAAGGCGATACCGCCGTCTACCATTGCGTGGACGGCAGTTGGTACCGCGTCGACAGACAGTTTTTGGAGGAACTGACGTCGTATCTGGATGCCAAGATCACGACGCTTGACCTACGCGACTGCGCGGAGCATCTAGAAGGTGACTACAACAAAGAGACCGCAAAGACTCCTGGCATCATCTGCCTCGATACGAAAGACATCAGTCCGAGCGGCGCGACAAACGTCGAGCCCTGCGATCTGCTCACATTGCGGGATGAGCGAGCATTGTTAATACATGTGAAGATTGGGACAAGCGCGCGCGAGCTTAGCCATCTGTTCAACCAGGGGGCAAACTCGGCGGAACTGCTCAAGAGCGAAGCCCGTTCACGCACAAAGCTGCAACAACTGATCAAATCGCAGAGCAAACCCAATGACCCCGTAATTGAATGCCAGGAAGCGGTCGCTCAACGACGCTACTCTGTGATGTATGCCATCATCACTAACAAAGAGGCAAGCGAGAAGTCAAAGAACTTGCCGCTGTTCTCGAAGATATCCCTACGCCGAAGCCTCAGAACCCTGGACAATATGGAGGTTCCGGTATTCTGTGGCTTCGTCAAAGATGGAGTGGATAGAAGCGGAAAAGAGAAGGTGCGGAGACCCCGGAAGGCGCGGAAGAAGCCAGAGTGAACCTTGATGCATCTGTTTCTATGCCAAGATGCGGAAGTCGCGGCGAACCCTGCGGCTACTTGAGATGCGTGATCGCGCCGATGGTGCCCACTGTTCAGTCACGTCCGCACAACCACACGCCATGAAAGCGCCGGGCTACTGCCAGCCCGTCGCGTTCAAGTCGTCCATGCAACGTTGCTGCTAGTGACAAAGCAATGACTCATACGCAAACTCCGCAGCCATACCTTGGCCACGGGGGCGACATCCAGGTCGCTGATAAGTCCAATTAGTGGGGGCGATGGTGCCGCAGAAATTTGTTGCGAGTTGCGCAGATGCTGACTGGAGCTTCCTTGAGACTGCACCCGCTCTTAGCCAATTGGCTGGCGTCTTGGCTGGCTTTGTCTTTGCTGGCATTGTCATGCTGCTCAGTCGCCCCATAGTCGCGAACAACCAGGTTCAGACACTCAGTCTCTTCCTGGCAGGCTTCATTACGCTCGCCCTGGACAGCTACCTCTTTGCCGCCATGACCGGCGACTCTCCGGCGCCCGCGTTGTGCGTACGGTCCAGGTCAGTAGGGCTCATCGCGAGTGGCCTACTCGGGCTCGGCGGCGTCGCCATCCTGGCCGGCATCTCGTGGCTTTTGGCGACTGCCGTGGTCTCAACTGGGAAGAAGGCGAAGAGGCTCCAGAACGAGTTACGCACTCTCGAACTCTTCACACAGTTTGTTCTTTACGGCACGGCGTTTTCCATCGGGGCGTTCGTTGCCATCACGGCAGTTGACTTTCTTGTGTACGGCCTCGGAGACCGGGCTCCATCGGGCTTAAACTGGTACGCCGTTGTCTACATGGTCATTTTTGCCGCGATGTTAGGCGCATCCAGATATCGCAAGCGGCGCTCACCAGAGCCCAGCGAGCGTTTCCTTACATTCGCCATCTTCTGGACGGTGTCTTACGCGGTAGTCGGTTCGGTGGGGACGACCGCGATCATGACGCCGACGGCAGTCCAATGGCTGTCAGCGCCGACAGGTCTCATCTGGGCAATCGCAGCGTTCACCATGCTCGGTGCACTACCCGCTGTATTGGCCTTGGTCCACGCCGTGCCCCAGCTCAAGATCTCTGTTGGCAACGCCAGAACAGGACGGGCGCAGCTGGAACCATCCCGTCCTGCGCCCCCAACCCCCGCGGGTTCTGTCAATGCGGCCGAAGAGACAACTTAAAGCATCGACGCGCCGTCCCGAGTGCCGCGCAGCATGCAGTCCGATCCGGACGCAGTCCAGGTGAGCAGCGCCTCCGCGTCGTCGCGCACGACCCGCGCGGTCTCCACCGCGGCGATCATCCCGTTGCGGTGGACGTCGCGGCGGGCGATCGATCGACCAGGAGCGAAGATCATCGGGCCATGGTACGGCCCGTCTCTGGGCCACGCCGCAGCCCGGCCATGAGGTTCAGGAACAGGCACTAAGGATGCTCTTGACGGTTACGTGTCAAGCGCGCGGGCAGTCCTGCCGGATCGTCCCGATAGCTGCCGACCTTAGGTTCGGATCGGTGCGGGTCCAGGGGCGAGCTTGCTCGATCGCGAAGCGACGCCGGAGGCGCCGTTCACGCGCGCCGGGCCGGACCGTCCCTTCCATGATTGCTAGCGGGACGATGCGGTAGCAAAGGTGAGACGGCAGGCTGCCTGGTCCACGGCCGCGGGTGGCCGGCCTTTGCGAGTGGGACCACCGACAGGGTGTCGGATCGTTGATGGCGAGTTCTGCTGTCTTCGACCGGCACCCTTGGCACGTGCGTGCCAAGCCAACGGGGGACGGGGCCGACGAGCCCTTAGGCGAGGAGCCGGAGGCTGCCCCGCTCCCCCGGTCCTGTGGTGGCGGCGCGCCTTTCGGGCCCTGGAGGGGTTTGTCTTGAGGAGGACGAGCGGCAGAAGCTCCTCTCCTGGGTGCCCGTGATCAAGGACACCATCGAGAATGCTCAGCAAGAAGCGGCGATGCAGGCCGCCAAGTTGGTGGGAGGAGAGCGATTCTCCCAAATCTCTCCCACTGACCGCTCTAACGAGAACAGGTCAGGGGGCGAAAGTGCCTCCTGACCTGCTGATACTTCTGGTGGAGCTTAGGGGATTCGAACCCCTGACCTCTTCCATGCCATGGAAGCGCGCTACCAACTGCGCCAAAGCCCCGCGGTGTCTTGCGACTCCGGAAGTTTAGCGGATGGGGGGCCGCAAAGAAAAATCGGGTGGGGTGGGGCTGGGGGTGAGCAGGAGCACGTCTGGGATGGCTGGGTTGGAGGCGCTGATCGGGGTGTTGGAGTGGTAGATGGGCGAGCAGTTTGGGGTTGCTGTTGTGATCTTGAGACAGACGTCCACGGCACACCCAACCCGCCCAGCACCTTCCCTCTGCAGGTCAGCGTTGGGGGTCGTCGGACATGACCGGTTCGGGGAGGGAGCCGGCGTTCCATTCTTCGATTCGCCAGCCGTGGCGGCCGGGGAGGAGGGAGATCCAGTTGCAGTTGGAGAGGCCTCCGAACGCGGGCCAGTGGGCCTTGGGGATACCCAGGAAGAGGCAGATGCCGACCCGCGCTGCTAGACCGTGGGTGGTTACGACCACGGTGTCGGAGGGTTCACCGTGCTCGACGGCCCGGGCCAGGGCTGGGGCGAAGCGTTCGGCTACCTCTTCGACGGTTTCGCCGGCTGTACCGCGCCGCTGGGGTTCGCCGGAACGGATGCGGGCGGCTGCTTCCGGGTGGATCGCGGCCAGCTCTTCCATCGTCATGCCGGCCCAGTCGTCGACGTTGATCTCGCGCAACGCCTCGTCGTACTCGATCTTGAGGCCGGTCAGGGCGGCGAGCTCACCGGCGGTCGCGACGGCGCGCTGAAGGTCGCTGGAGAAGAGCCGCGTCGGCGCCAAGGACGCCAGCCGCAAGGCGGCGGCGCGGGCCTGGGCGACGCCGACGTCGTCGAGCGGGATGTCGGCCTGGCCCTGGATCTTGTCCTGCAGGTTCCACTCGGTCCGGCCGTGCCGCCAGACGATCAGCCGCCCCGCGGTCATTCGACCGCGGAAGAGGTGCCGGCAGCGTCGGCAGCGCCGGGACCGGGAGACGGCAGCGGGATGATCGGGCAGTCGCGCCACAGGCGCTCCAGCGAGTAGAAGCTGCGCTCCTCGTCGTGCTGCACGTGGATGACGACCTCGAGGTAGTCCAGCAGCACCCAGCGACCCTCGCGCGCGCCCTCCCGGCGGACCGGCTTGGCGTCGAAGTCGACCCGCAGCTTCTCCTCGATCGCGTCCACGATCGCGCGGACCTGGCGGTCGTTGGAGGCGGAGGCGACCAGGAACGCGTCGGTGATGGCGAGCTGCTCGGAGACGTCGAACGCGAGAACGTTCTCGGCCTTCTTGTCGTGGGCCGCCTCGGCTGCCGCGGTGAGCAGCTCGATGGCGCGTTCGGTGGCAGGCATGCCTAGTCCTTTGATAGTCGGCCTTCTAGTGGTTGGTGTAGAGCTGGCGCTTGGCGATGTACTGGACGATCCCGTCCGGAACCAGATACCAGGTCGGGTTGCCCTTGGCGACCCGTTTCCGGCACTCGGTGGACGAGATGGCCAGGGCCGGTACTTCGAGCAGGGTGACGCGGTCCATCGGGAGCTTGTCCAGCGGCAGCTCGAGCGACTCGGTCCCCGGCCGGGTACAGCCGACGAACTGGGCCAGCTTGAACATCTCGTCGACGTCGCGCCAGGTGAGGATCTGGGCCAGCGCGTCCGCGCCGGTGATGAAGAACAGCTCCGCGTCCGGGTAGAGCTCGGCCAGGTCGCGCAGCGTGTCGATCGTGTACGTCGGCCCGGGCCGGTCGATGTCGACCCGGCTGACGGAGAACCGGGGGTTCGAGGCGGTGGCGATCACCGTCATCAGGTACCGGTCCTCAGGCGGCGAGACCTGCCGCTCCGACTTCTGCCAGGGCTGCCCGGTCGGGACGAAGATCACCTCGTCGAGGTCGAAGTACGCCTGTACTTCGCTGGCCGCCACCAGGTGACCGTGGTGGATCGGGTCGAAGGTGCCACCCATCACACCCAGGCGGCGACCGGGTCGCACCCGTTCCGGGGAATCCACGTCAGCTCGTTCCGCCGCTCAGCTGTGCGGCCGGCCCTTGCCCATGATCAAGGTGATGAGCAGCATCACGACCAGGACAGCCAGGGCGAACCCGCCGTACCACCACGGTGAGATGTGCGCGGCCTTCTCGGCAGCGTCTTCGGTGGCCGCCAACTGCGGCAGGAGGAGGGAAAGCATGAGGCAGAGCCTATCTCTTGCCGGCCTACGCAAGCGCGACCGGTGGGCCGGGTGGCCTGCCGGTCGCGCGGGAGTGGTGTCAGCTGTGCCGGATGTAGCGGGTCAGCAGCCGGCGCCAGGCGGAGGGGCCGATGTGGTCGCGCTGATGGATCGCGGCGACACGGCGCCTCTCGTCGATGTGGGCACGGGCGACTTCGGGGGTGATCATGATTCCTTCACAAGGTTGTACCGGAGCGTCGGAGCGGGCGGCTCCGACACTTGAAATTATATGACGCGTCCTGCTACTACACAAACGAATTAAAGGCAGATCAGCTGATCTTCCTACGAATCTGCGGTAAACGGAGGGGAACACATGGACGCGATCGATCGGCAACTGGTCGAGGCGCTACGCGCGAACGGCCGCTCCAGCTGGGCCGAGCTCGGCCGCGAGGTCGGGTTGTCCGGCCCGAGCGTCCAGGAGCGCGTCAAGCGGCTGGAGGAACGCGGCGTACTGCTCGGGTACCGCGCTGTGGTCGCGCCCGAGCAGGTGGGGCTCGGCACCAGCGCGCTGGTCGGGTTGTTCCAGCGCGACGACGTGGAGACCGACGACATCGTCGAGGGGGTCCGCCAGATCCCCGCCGTGGAGGACTGCTGGTTCGTCGCCGGCGATCAGGAACTGGTGGTCAAGGTCCGCGTCCCCGACGTCGGCCACCTGGAGGAGGTCGTTGCCAGCCTCCGCCGCGTCAACGGCGTGGTCCGGACCCGGACGACCGTGGTCCTTTCCACCCGCTGGGAAGCACGCCCCGCTCCCCTACCGGAGTAAGAACGAGCGGACCTCAGCGGCGATCCGGGCCACCGCCTCCGGGCTACCGGTGGAGTTGATCGGGCTGGGGTCGCTCGACGAGCCGTGGTCGAGGCCGTCGAACTCGATCCGGCGACCGCGCGGCAGCACCTCGACGAGCGCATCGCGAGCAGGCTTCAGAAAGGGCAGCCCCTTGCTGCCACCGAGAACCAGTACGTCGGCCGCAACCTCGCGGAACTCGTCGAACCGACCGGCAAGCTCGACGATCAGCGCGCCCTCGTAGTGCACGGTCGGCGCCAGCTTGCGCAGGGTGATGTCGTCAGGTCCCGCCTGCCGATCCTCCTTCTTCATCATCTTCTCGGTGATCGACGCCAGCAGCCGGCGCGGCATCACCTTGAAGATCGGCGGCGCCAGTTCCAAGCCGTACATGCTCGTGATCATCGCGGCGGCAACGTTGCCCTGAGCAATCTCCTGGTCGAAGCGGGCCAACCAGGCCGCGTGCGGAGCCGCGTCCGCGACCAGGGCGGGTTCGTACACAGCCACCTTGCGCACAATCGGCAGCGTCCGCGCGGCCTCCAGCACGATCGCGCCGCTCGCGCTGACCCCGAAGGCCAGGTCGCCCCCGGCCTCGGCCAGGACAGCCTCGAGATCCTCGACCTCGGTGCGCGCACTGTGGTCGGGCCGATGCGGACCGGACATTCCCCGCCCACGCCGATCCGGTAGGTAGACGGTGAAGTCGTCCGCCAGCGCCTGGGCGAGCAGGGTGTGACTGCGGGCCGATTCCATGCTGCCGTGCAGTACTACGACCGCCGGTCCTCGGCCGGTCTTCAAGTAGCCGATCCGGGTGCCATCGCGGGACGTCACCGATCCCTGGGTCAGTTCTTCAAGGTCTGGTTTTCTCATGGACCGATAGTTACATGTGATCTAGTTACATTGCAACTAGTTTCTCTGACCTCTAGACTGCTGCCATGCAGCCGACCTTCCGCCGTTCACCTTTGGCGCTCGCGATCCTCGGCCTGCTGGAGAACGGGCCGATGCACCCGTACGGGATCCAGCGGCTGATCAAGCAGTGGGGCAAGGACCAGGTGGTCAACGTCGGCCAGCGCACGAGCCTCTACCGGATGATCGTCCGGCTCGAGGACGCCGGGCTGATCGCCGCCGGCGACACCGAGCGGGACGAGCGGTACCCCGAGCGCACCACGTACCACCTGACCGAACCCGGCCGGGAAGCCTCACGGCAGTGGCTCGCGGAGATCGTCGCCACCCCGCGCAACGAGTTCCCCGAGTTCCCGGCCGCCTTGTCGTTCGTGATGCTGCTGACTCCGCAGGCCGCGACGGGGCTCCTCGAGGAACGCCGTGACCACCTCGCGCAGCGCATCACCGAACTCGAGGCCGACCTCGCGTCGGAGTACGAAGGCGCGCCGGTCCCCCGGGTGGCGCTGATCGAGACCGAGTACCAGCGGGCGATCACCGAGGCCGAGGTGCGCTGGATCGAAGCCCTGCTCGACGACCTGCGGACCGGCTCACTCACCTGGCAGGCCGCCCTTCGCCCCAGCCAAGCCGGCACCGATCAGGCCGGCACCGATCAGACCGGCACCGATCAGGCGATGGCATGACGAGTGGCCCGCAGGCCGTCGAGATCTGGTGGGCGCGGGTCCGCGATGCTCGGCCGGAGTTGGCCGCAGACCTGGATGCCGCCGAAAGAGGCCGCTTGGCGGCGTACACCAGGGATGAGGACAAGGCGCGTTTCCTGCTGGGCGCCGCGGTGATCCGCAGAGTGCTCGGACGAGATCTGGAAGTACCGCCTGCCGACGTGCGGCTGGATCGAACGTGCCCGGACTGCGGCCGGCCGCATGGGAAAGTCGCGACCGACGGAATGCAGTTGTCGGTGTCGCACTCCGGCGACCTGGTCGCCGTCGCCTTCCATCCCCGTACTGCGGTCGGCGTCGACGTCGAACTGGTGGATCCGACCATCGAGGCGGACTCCCTGGCCGCGGTCAGCCTCTCCGAGGTGGAGGCGGATCAGCTAACCGAAGTCGAACCAGCCGAGCGGGCGCGGGCGTTCACGCAGTACTGGACTCGCAAGGAGGCGGTCGTGAAGGCGACGGGTGACGGGATCCGGGCCGATCTGCGGAAGGTGATCGTCAGCGCGCCCGATCACCCGGCCGCGCTGCTCGAGTGGTCCGGTTACGACGGACCCGTCCGGCTGGTGGATCTTCCGGCGGGACAAGATTACGCGGCCGCGCTGGCCGTGCTGTCGGACGAAATCCCCGACGTGCGCTCGATCGACGCGGGCCCGCTGCTCAGCTCCGGATCTGTCCCTCGCCGATGACGACGTACTTCGTCGAGGTCATCTCGGGCAGCCCCATCGGCCCGCGGGCGTGCAGCTTCTGCGTCGAGATCCCGATCTCCGCGCCGAACCCGAACTCCCCGCCGTCGGTGAACCGGGTGCTCGCGTTGACCACCACGGCCGCCGAGTCCACCGCCTGGACGAACCGCCGCGCGGCCGCCTGCGACCGGGTGATGATCGCGTCGGTGTGACTCGAGCTGTACTTGCGAATGTGCTCGACCGCCGCCTCCAGCGAATCCACCACGGCGGCGGAGAGGTCCAGCGAGTGGTACTCCTTGCCGTAGTCCTCGTCGGTGGCCACCAGGATGTCATTGCCCGCAGCAACAACCTGGGCGTCGCCGTGCACCGTCACACCGGCCTCGGCCAGCGCCGGCAGAGCCTTGGCCAGGAAGTCGTCGGCCACGGAGGAGTGCACCAGCAGGGACTCCGCCGCGTTGCACACGCTCGGCCGCTGGGTCTTGGCGTTCAGCAGGATCTTGAGCGCGAGGTCCAGGTCCGCGTCGGCGTCGACGTACACGTGGCAGTTGCCGACGCCTGTCTCGATCACCGGCACGGTCGACTCCGACACCACCGTCTGGATGAGCCCGGCGCCACCCCGCGGGATCAGCACGTCGACGAGCCCGCGCGCCTGCATGAGTTCCTTCACGGCGGCCCGGTCGCCCGGCACGCCCTGGACCACGTCGGCCGGCAGTCCAGCCTCGGCCGCGGCGGAGCGCAGTACGTCGATGATCGCGGCGTTCGACCCGGCCGCGGAGGACGAGCCGCGCAGCAGGACCGCGTTGCCGGACTTCAGGCAGATGCCGGCCGCGTCGGCGGTCACGTTCGGGCGGGCCTCGTAGATGATGCCGACCACGCCGAAGGGCACGCGCACCTGGCGGAGCTCCAGGCCGTTGGGCAGCGTGTAGCCGCGGACGACCTCGCCGACCGGGTCCACCAGGCCGGCGAGCTGCTCGAGCCCGGCGGCCATCGCGTCCACCCGGCTGGGGTCGAGAGCCAGCCGGTCCACGGTCGACTCCGGCGTACCGGCTTCGCGCGCGGCGACGACATCCTTCGCGTTCGCCGCGACGATCGGCTCGGTGTTCGCGCGCAGGGCTGCCGCCATGGCGTGCAGCGCCGCGTCCTTGGTCGCGCGGGAAGCCGCCGACAACGCGTACGAGGCCTCCCGGGCCCGCCGGCACAACTCGATGATCTCGCTCACCTCATCATCGTAGGGCGACCTCCCACTCCCCCGCCCACCCGTCTCAAGCGCGGCCTAGGCGACCCAGTAGGTCCTCGTGTTCGTGAACTCGCGGATCCCTACCGCGGCCAGCTCCCGTCCGTAGCCGCTGCGCTTGGTCCCGCCGAACGGCAGCCGCGGGTCCGACGCCACCACCGCATTGACGAACGCGGCCCCGGAGGTGATCTGGCGCGCCACCTCGACACCACGCGACGGTGAACCGGTCCAGATACTGAGCCCCAGCCCGTACTGCGTGGCGTTGGCCAGGGTGATCGCCTCCTCGACATCTGCGGCGACGGCGACCGCGGCCAGCGGGCCGAAGGTCTCCTCGTCGAAGGCGGGCATGCCCGGAGCGGTCCCGGTCAGCACAGTCGGCTCGAAGTAGTACCCGGGTCCGTCGATGTTCCCGCCACCGGCGACCAGCACAGCCCCCGCCGCGACGGACTCGTCCACCTGCCGCTGCAAGACCGCCCGCAGGTCGTCACGAGCCAGCGGGCCGACGGCGACCTCGCGATCGGTCGGATCCCCGACGGCCAGCGCCTTCACGCCCAGCACGAAGCGGTCGATGAACTCGTCGGCGACGGCCGCCTCGACGATGAACCGCTTCGCGCACACGCAACTCTGCCCGGAGTTCGCGAACCGCGCCCGTACGGCGGCCGCCGCCGCAGCCTCGAGGTCGGCATCCGCGAGGACCACGAACGCGTCCGATCCCCCGAGCTCGAGCACCGAGCGCTTCGACGCACGACCTGCGGCAGCCCCGACGGCGGCGCCCGCCCGGTTGCTCCCGGTCAGCGTGACCGCGGCGATCCGGTCGTCCGCGATCAACCCCTCGATCGTGGCCGGCACCTCCGGCTCGTCCACCACCAGCGTCGTGACGAGGTGTTCCCCGAACCCGGCCTCGACGAACACCTTCTCCAGTTCCAGCGCGAACCCGGTCACGTTCGGCGAGTGCTTCAGCAGTACTCCGTTGCCAGCGGCAAGCGTCGGTACGGCGAACCGGAACACCTGCCAGGCCGGGAAGTTCCACGGCATCACCGCGAGCACCAGCCCGACCGGCTCGTACGCCACCCACGCGCGGACCCCGTCGACCGGGACCTCCTCGTCGGCCAGGATCGCGCCGCCGTTCGCCGCGTAGTACTCGGCCGTGACGGCGGACTTCTCGATCTCGCCCTCGGCCTCCTTGATCGGTTTCCCCATCTCGGCCGTGATCAGCGCGGCCAGCCGTGCGGATTCCGACCGAAGGTGGCCAGCCAGCCGAGTCAGCGCCTCGAGACGGTTCTCGACCGGAGTACGTCCCCAAGCAGCCGCAGCAGCAGAGCCCTGTACTACGGCCTGCTCGATCTGCGCGGGGGTCATCGCCTGGTAGGTGGCGAGCGTGGTCCCGTCAGCCGGGTTGATCGTGGTGATCATCGGGTGGTCAGCCCGCCCCGGTCGCTCTCCGAGAGGTGCTCGAAGGTCTCACCGGTGGCTGTGATCGTGCGGGTGACCTCGCGGCCGCCGTACACCCAGTAGATCCGCATCGGCTCGTCGCCGCGGTTGAGGAACCGGTGCGGCACGCCCGCGGGGACCCAGGTCGCCTCGCCGGCCACCAGGTCGAAGCGCTCCCCGTCGATCTCCGCGATCGCGAGGCCCTCGAGGATCAGCACGGACTCCTCGACGTTGTGGCTGTGCACGGGCAGGCCGGTGCCGACGGCGAACACGGTCTGCCCGGTGGTGATGCGGTTGTCCTCGGCATTCCAGCGACCGACGTACGGGATGGTGACGACGCCGTTGCCGCGGTCGAACGGTACGACCTGGTCGGGACGGATCAGCAGGTTCATCGGTTGGCCTCCGGGCTGTGGTGGTGGAAGAGCCGGCGGGCCAGGGTGTTCACCTGGCTGCCGGGAACGACGTGTTCGGCGACGGCCGCGCGCCAGACCTTGAAGTGCGGCGCGGCTCGGTGCGCGTCGACGGCCGCCTCGCCGGCGTAGGTCTCGTGCAGCGTGAAGTGGTGGTCGTCAGCGAGGTCCTGGCTGACGTCGAAGGCCAGGCAGCCGGGCTCGTCGGTGAAGGACCGCTCGGCGTTGGTGCGGATGGCGTCGACGAAAGCGTCCAGGTGGCCCGGGACGACCTGCAGGGAGACGGTCAAGGTGATCACGGGAGCTCGACCCCTGTCTCCGCGCTCAGCGTCGCCAGGCTCGCCCAGGTGGTGTCGGTGAGCGTGATGCCGACGGCGGAGAGTTCGGCGTGATGGCGGTCCTCGAGTTCGCCGGGGACGAGGATCTCGTCGGCCCAGGAAGCCTTCTCGGCGGCGCGGGTCGCGTCGACGAGGGCCTCCACCCGTTCGCCGTACTCCGCTGGGTCGGCCATCGCGGCGACATCGATGGTGAGCAGGAGATGACCGGCGCCGCTGGTCGCGTCCGGCTGGTAGGGGCCGGCCACCTCGTCGCCGAACGCGCTGCCGGTGAGCACCCCGGCCAGGACGTCGAACATGAACGAGATGACGTATCCCTTGGGCCCCGCCATCGGGAGGATCAGGCCTTCGATCGCTGCCCGCGGGTCGGTCGTCGGGTTGCCTTCGGCATCGGCTGCCCAGCCCTCGGGGATGTCCGTCCCCCGCTCGGCCGCCAGGTAGACCTTGCCGCGGGCAACCGCCGTGTTGGCGAGGTCCATCACGACGGTGCCGTGCCGCCCGGCTGGGGCCGCGATGGACCAGGGGTTCGTGCCGATGCTCTTGTGCTTGCCGCCCCACGGAGCCATCGCCGGGCTGGCGTTCGTGCAGAGCAGGGCGACGCAACCGGCCTCCGCCGCCCGGCGGGTGAAGTACGCCGCGGTGCCGAAGTGGCCCGAGTTGCGGACGCCGATGGAGCTCACGCCGAAACGCTTGGCTCGCTCGACACCGAGGGTGACCGCCTGCTCGGTGATGACCTGGCCGATGCCGTGGCCGCCGTCGAGCACGACCAGCGCGCCGGTGTCCCGGACGGTCCTCACCTGGGTGACGTTGCGCATCGCGCCGCTGCGGAGGCGAGCGACATACCAGGGCAGGCGGAGCATGCCGTGCGAGGCGTGACCCCAGAGTTCCGCCGTCACCAGGGTGTCGGCGAGCAGGTGGGAGTCCGCGGCCGGGACGCCTTCGGCGCGCAGTACGGCCTGGGTGAACGCCAGGAGGGCATCCGGATCCGTCCGCTGTGCGGCGGCGGGCGGCGATACCGAAAGATGGGCCATGCCTTGCTCCGATCGGGTGCGAGACTGGAGCCAGAGAAGCATACTTGTATACAAGTACGCAAAGGAGAGTTTCGGATGACGGACAGAGTGCGGCGCGCGTCGGGCGGTCAGGTCGTGTACGCCGAGCTGAAACGGCGCATCCTGTCGCTCGATCTGCCGCCGGGGCGGAGGTTGTTCGAGCCCGAACTGTCGGCGCAGTTGCAGGTGAGCCGGACGCCGCTGCGCGAGGCGCTGCGGCTGCTGCTCGCGGAGGACCTGCTGGAGCAGTTGCCGACGGGCGGGATGGTGGTCCGCTCACTGTCGGCAGAGGAGATCGACGAGCTGTACACGGTGCGGGCGTCGCTGGAGGGGCTGATGGCGGCGGAGGCGGCCGAGCGGATGACGGACGAGGGCGCCGAAGCGCTGACGCTGCTGGTGGCGCGGAACCAGCGGCTGGTGGAGTTCGCCGACGACGCGATGAACGCCGGCCACGACTTCCACCTGAAGATCGCGGAGATCGCCCGCCACGGCTGGGCCGCCCGCCTCCACGAACAGGTAGACGGCCAGATGGCCCGCTACCGAGCCTTCACCAACTCCTCCCAATCCCGCCGAACAGCCGCCCTCCACGAACACCAGCAAATCCTCGAGTCCCTGATAGCCCGAGACGCCCCCCGCGCCCGCGCCCTAGCAGAACACCACGTCCTAGAAGCCCGCAACACAGCCCTGACCGCAATAGGCGAACGCCTTCCCTAGCCGGCAATTCACTCTGTGGTTGCTCTTGGCTTGTTAGCGAGGCAGTGGGTGGTAGCGGCGTTCGGGGCGGCCGGCGGTGCCGTAGCGGGGGCGCATCTCGGCTCTGCCGACTGTGACGAGGTGTTCCAGGTAGCGGCGGGTGCTGCTGCGGGAGAGGCCGGTGGCCTCGGCGCAGTCGGTGGCGGACAGGCCGTCGTCGGAGGCGTTGCCGAGGGCTCGTAGGACCAGGTCGGTGGTTTCCGGGCTGATTCCCTTGGGCGGCGGCACGCGGCCGCTCTGGGTGCGGAAGACCCGGTCCACCTCGTCCTGGTGCGCCTCCGTCAAATGGTGGAGTTCCGCCCAGTGAGCCGCGTAGTCCTCCAGCCGACTTCGAAGAGACTCGATCTCGAACGGCTTCACCAGGTACTGGAAGACCCCGCCACGCAACGCAGTACGAAGCGTGTCGAGGTCGCGGGCGGCGCTGATCACGATCACGTCGACCGGATAGTCGGCCGAGGACTCGCGGAAGCGGCGCAGTACCTCGAGGCCGCTCATGTCCGGCAGGTAGATGTCGAGCAGCACCAGGTCCGGCCGGAGCGTGCGCACAGCGGCGAGTGCCTCGGCGCCGGTGCGAGCGGCACCTACCACCTCGAAGCCAGGTTGACGCGCAACCACGCTCGAGTGGAGCCGGGCGACCATGAAGTCGTCGTCCACGACGAGGACCTGGATCATGCCTGAGCCGCCTTGGCGAGCATCGGCAGCGTGGCGACGAAGACGGCGCCCGAGTCGTTGTGCACCGTCACGTCGCCTCCGCGCTTGCGGCAGATCACCCGGACGAGCGCCAGCCCGATCCCATGGTCGTCATCCGACTCGCTGTCCTTCGTACTGAACCCGTGCGTGAAGACCCGATGCTGCATCGCACTGTCCACCCCAGGCCCCGAGTCCCGAACCTGGATCCGTACTGCGCCCGCATGCTCGACAACTTCCACGGCGACAAAGGGATCCCGGGCTCCGGCGGCGGCATCGAGCGCGTTGTCGACCAGGTTCCCGAGCACCGTGGACACGTCGGTGGCGAGTCGTTCGTCCAGGCGCGGCAGCCAGGTCGCCTGGTCGACGACGAAGCTGACCCCGCGCTCTGCCGCCTGGCTGGACTTCGCGATCAGCAAGGCGGCGACCGCGGGATCGGCCACCCGAGCGGTGACCCCAGCGGTCAGCTCGGTCTGGTCGGCCGCGATGCGCTGGATGTAGCGGCGGACGTCGTCGTACTCCCCCAGTTCGATCAGGCCGCTGACGATGTGCATCCGGTTGCTGAACTCGTGAGCCTGCGCGCGCAAGGTGTCGGTGGTGTTGCGGGTCAGGTCGAGCTCGCGCTGGAGTTCGAGCAGTTCGGTGCGGTCGCGGAAGGTGGCGACCCAGCCGATGTGGCGCCCGTGGCTGCGGACCGGCATCCGGTTCAGCGTGAGCACTCGCCCGTGCAGCGGCAGGACCCGGTCGGTCGCGGGTTCCGGCCCGTCGAAGATCTCCCCCAGCCGGCCGGTGTCGTCGACCTCGACCAGCGCCCGGCCCGCCGAAGTCAGCGGGATCCCCAGCAGATGCGCGGCCTCGTCGTTGACCATGGTGATCCGCCGCTCGAGATCGACGGCGAGCACGCCCTCCTTGATCCCGTGCAGCAGGGCTTCACGCTGCTCGACCAGGCCGGTGATCTCGCGCGGCTCCAGCCCCAGCGTCTGACGCTTGACGGTCCTTGCCAGCAGCAACGAGCCGAGCACGCCCAGCAGGCTGGCGATGCCGAGATACGTGAGCAGGTTCGGCGTTGCGGTCGCGAGGTTTGCCAGCAGGGACGGGTACTGGCGGCCGACCGCGACCACCCCGTCGGTCTCGCGGGTCTCCACGTTGATGATCGGCGCCATCGCCAGCGCCGCACCGGTCTCCTCGTCACGCCCCATCCACGAGCGGCCGAGGAAGGCGTCGGTCTCCTGCAGCCGCGCCACGGAGGTCTGCGGCACGGGATCGGTGGAAGCGATGATCCGGCGATCCCGCAGGGCGACCTTCACATACGTCGAACCGGAGAAGGTCCGCCCGGACTCCACCACGGACTGGGCCTGGCTGACATAGTCGGGCGCACCGTCCGAGCCGGCGGCCCCGCGTGCTCCGGCTGCGGCGGCCTCTCGGACTCCGGCGGTCACCGCCAGCCGCTCGGCCACGGCGAGCGCACGGCGGCCCTCCGTGTCGCGGAACCGGGCGTTCGACTGAGCCAGTGAAACGGCGGCCACGCCGACGAGGACGATCAGCACGATCAGCAACTGCATGGCCAGCATCCGCCCGGCCAGCGTCCACCGACGCCTGCCCAGGAACGCTCTCCATCTCGCGGTCACGGGTTGATTGTGCGCGGCACCGCCCGATCTGGCCAGCAGGCCGTGAGCAGAATGAGCACAACAGAGTTTGCGTTCGTAACGGTGACACCGGATCGGCCCCAGGCCACGCTGACGGCACCCGCTCCACCGAAGACCCAAGGAGGCCGCCGTGCAAGCACGGACGTGGTTCACCAGTATCACCGCCGCCGTCACCCTCGCCGTCCTGGCGGCCGGCTGCGGCGTCAGCGCCGACGACAACGCCTCCGGCGGAACCAGTTCGGGCCCGGTCGAGGGCCTGCGCATTCTGGTTCCGAACTCGCCCGGCAGCGGCTACGACACGACCGCCCGGGCCGCCGCCAAGGCGATGCAGGACGCGAAGCTCACCGACACCGTCGAGGTGTTCAACACCGCCGGCGCCGGTGGCACGGTCGGCCTGCAGCGGCTCGTGAACGAGAAGGGCAAGGACGACATCCTGATGCAGATGGGACTCGGCGTCGTCGGGGCCGTCTTCACGAACAAGTCGAAGGCCACCCTGCAGGACACCGTGCCGATCGCCCGGATGGTCTCCGAGGCCGAGGCGATCGTCGTACCGAAGGGTTCGCCGTACACGAGCCTCGAGCAGCTCGTCACCGCCTGGAAGGCGGACCCGGGCAAGGTTCCGGTCGGCGGCGCGTCGAACGCCGGCGGGCCGGACCACCTGACTCCGATGCTGCTCGCGAAGGCGGTCGGCGTACAGCCGAAGTCGGTCAACTACGTCGCGTACGACGGTGGCGGCGAGCTGCTGACCGCTGTACTGGGCAAGAAGGTCGCCTTCGCGGCCACCGGGATCGGCGAGGTCGCGGAGCAGGCCAAGTCCGGCGACGTGAAGATCCTCGCGGTGACCAGCGAGCAGCCGGTCGAGGGCATCGACGCGCCGACCCTGAAGAGCCTGGACGTCGACCTGGTGTTCACCAACTGGCGGGGCATCGTCGGCCCGCCCGGGCTGCCGGCAGAGAAGCAGCAGCAGTACAACGAGCTGCTGACCAAGATGCACGAGTCCTCGCAGTGGAAGCAGACGCTGGCCGACCAGGGCTGGACCGATTCCTTCCAGACGGGTGACGAGTTCAAGGCCTTCCTCACCTCGGAGAACGACCGGGTCGCCGGCGTACTGCGAGAACTCGGCCTCGTCGCCTGATGAGCACCCCGACCATGAGCACCGTGAAGCAGGGCCGCTCCGAGTTGGGAGTGGCCCTCCTGCTCCTGCTGCTCGGCGGCTGGGCGATGATCGACGCCCTCCGGCTCCCGGAGCTGGAGACGCGGGGGCCGATCGGGCCGAGGACGGTCCCGCTCGCGGTCGGCCTCCTGCTGGTGGTGACCGCGGTCCTGCTCGCCATCGACATCCTGCGGGGTGGCCGGGGCGAGCAGGAGGCCGGTGAGGACGTCGACCTCGCACACGGCAGCGACTGGCAGACCCTGGGCATGCTGGTGGCCGCCTTCGTCGCGAACATCGTGCTGATCGAGCGGCTCGGCTGGCCGGTCTCAGGGGCGGTGCTGTTCTTCGGCACCACCTACGCGCTGGGCAGCCGGCACCTGATCCGCAACGCGATCATCTCGATCGCGCTGTCCGTCGGCAGCTGGTACCTCTTCTACCTCGGCCTCGGCATCCACCTGCCGGCCGGGATCCTCAAGGGAATCCTCTGATGGACGCGCTCACCGAACTGCTCAACGGGTTCGCCACCGCCGCCCACCCGACCAACCTGCTCTACGCCTTCGTCGGCGTCCTGCTCGGTACTGCGATCGGCGTGCTGCCCGGGATCGGCCCGGCGATGGCGATCGCGCTGCTGCTGCCGCTGACGTACTCGCTGGAGCCGACGCAGGCCTTCATCATGTTCGCCGGCATCTACTACGGCGGCATGTACGGCGGCTCGACCACCTCCATCCTGCTGAACACACCGGGTGAGAGCGCGTCGGTCGTCACCGCGATCGAGGGCAACAAGATGGCCCGCAAGGGCAGAGCGGCGGCAGCGCTGGCCACCGCGGCGATCGGGTCGTTCATCGCCGGCACCATCGGCACGCTCTGCCTGGCCCTGCTGGCACCCGCGATCGTCCAGCTGGCCGTGAAGATGGGTGCACCGGACTACTTCGCCGTGATGGTGCTCGCCTTCGTCGCCGTCACCACCGTGCTCGGCTCGTCCAAGGTCCGTGGTGTGGCCGCACTCGCGATCGGCCTGCTGATCGGTCTGATCGGGATCGACCCGACCTCCGGACAGCAGCGGCTCACCCTCGGGCTGCCGGAACTTGCCGACGGCATCGATGTGGTCGTGGTCGCGGTCGGGTTGTTCGCGGTCGGCGAGGCCTTGTGGATCGCCGCGCACCTGCGCCGTACGCCGGCCGACATCATCACCGTCGGTGCCGCCCGGATGAGCCAGGAGGACTGGCGCCGGTCCTGGAAGCCGTGGCTTCGCGGTACGGCGATCGGCTTCCCGTTCGGCGCGATCCCCGCGGGCGGCGCCGAGATCCCGACCTTCCTGTCGTACGTCACCGAGAAGAAGCTGAGCAGGCACCCGGAGGAGTTCGGCCACGGTGCGATCGAGGGCGTCGCCGGTCCCGAGGCGACGAACAACGCGTCGGCCGCGGGTGGCCTGGTTCCGCTCCTCACGCTGGGGATCCCGACCACCGCGACCGCCGCGGTGATGCTCGGCGCGTTCCAGAGTTACGGCATCCAGCCGGGCCCACGGCTGCTGGAGACGCAACCCGAGCTGGTCTGGGGCCTGGTGGCCAGCCTGTTCATCGGCAACGCGATCCTGCTGGCGCTCAACCTCCCGCTCGCCCCGATCTGGGCCAAGCTGCTGCGGATCCCCCGGCCATACCTGTACGCCGGCATCCTGTTCTTCGCCAGCATCGGCGCGTACGCCGCCAACCTGTCCACCTTCGACCTGTGGCTGCTGCTCCTGCTCGGTGCGCTCGGCTTCGCGATGCGCCGGTTCGGGCTGCCCGTCGTACCGGCGATCATCGGGATCATCCTCGGGCCTGTCGCCGAGGAGCAGCTGCGGCGCGCGCTGCAGATCAGCGACGGCCAGCTGAGCGGCCTCTACAACACCTGGTTCTCCAAGACCGTGTACTTCATCATCCTGCTGGTGCTGGTGGTCCCGCCCGTGGTGAACTCGGTGCGGAAGCGGCGTCGGCCGGCGGACCGGGAACTCCAACCCTCTGAGCGAGCGGGAGACTGATCGTGGCGATCATCGTCGGGTACGTGCCGACTCCTGAAGGCGTGGCCGCGTTGGAGAGCGCGATCGACGAGGCGCAACGCCGGCATCAGCGCCTGGTCGTGGTGAATTCCTCCCGCGGCGAGTCCCTGGTCGACAAGCGGTTCGCCTCAGGCACCGAGTGGCAGTCGGTGGAGGAGCGGCTCACCGCGTCGGGCGTCGACCACGAGCTGACGCAACTGGTGGAGAGCAAGGATGCGGCCGACCAGATCCTCAAGCTGGCGACCGAGCTGAACGCGGAGCTGATCGTGATCGGCCTGCGCCGCCGCACGCCCGTCGGCAAACTCCTCCTCGGCAGCCAGGCGCAAACCATCCTGCTCGAAGCCGAGTGCCCTGTCCTGGCGGTGAAAAGCAGCTAGAGCCCTGGTGCGGGCCGTTAGAGCAGGACCAGGTCGTCGCGGTGGACGACCTCGCGCTCGTACGCCGCGCCGAGCTCGCGGGCCAGGTCCCGGGTCGAACGGCCCAGGAGTTCCGGGAGCTCGGCGGCGTCGTAGTTGACCAGGCCACGCGCGATCACCACGCCGGCCGGTGACACCAGGTCGACGGGATCGCCTGCGGAGAAGGTCCCCTCGACGCCGCTGATCCCCGCGGGGAGCAACGAAGTACGGCGTTCGGTGACTGCGCGGACGGCGCCTTCGTCCAGCTGGAGGCGGCCCTGCCCCGAGGTCGCGTGGGCGAGCCAGAGCAGCCGGGTCTTGCGGCGGCGCCCGGTCGGGTGGAACAGCGTACCGACCGGGTCACCGCGGAGCGCCTCGCCGACGTGTCCGGCAGAGGTCAGGACGACCGGAATCCCTGCCTCGGTGGCGATCGCGGCCGCCTCGACCTTCGTCTGCATACCGCCCGTGCCGACGCCGGACGAGCCGGTACGCCCGATCTTCAGCCGGGCCAGGTCCGCCGGACCACGGACATCCGTCAGCATCGTGGTGCCGGGCTTGCGCGGATCCCCGTCGTACAGGCCGTCCACGTCGGACAGCAGGACGAGCAGATCCGTGTGCACGAGGTGGCTGGTGAGCGCGGCCAGGCGGTCGTTGTCGCCGAACCGGATCTCCGTGGTGGCGACGGTGTCGTTCTCGTTCACGATCGGTACGACGCCGAGCTCCAGCAGGCGGGCGAAAGTCCTGTAGGCGTTGCGATAGTGGCTGCGCCGGGTGACGTCGTCGACGGTCAGCAGCACCTGGCCGACGCGGAGTCCGTGCGCGGCGAAGGCGTCGCTGTAGCGGGCCATCAGCAGACCCTGGCCGACCGACGCCGCGGCCTGCTGGGTGGCGAGATCCCGCGGACGCGAGCGCAGTCCCATCGGGGCCAGGCCGGCGGCAATCGCTCCGGACGAGACCAGCACGACCTCGGTGCCCTCGACCCGCCGGGCCGCGACGGCGTCGACGAGCAGACGAAGGCGTTCCAGGTCGATCCGGCCGCGCTGGGTCAGGGACGACGACCCGACCTTGACCACGATCCGCGCTGCGTCGACAACCTCCGCGCGCCGCTTCATGAGCTCTCCCGCATCATGCTTCCTACGATCCCGTAGTGAGTCGGTCAGATCCCCCGCAGTCCACATACCGGCTCAGGTGCGCGCCGCCGCGTCATGCGTCCTGGCTAGTGCTCTCGGCCTCGATGTCGATGTCCTGGCCGGCCCTGAAGAGCCGCTCGGCCTCGAGCTCCCGGGCAGCCTCCAGCTCGCGGGCTTCCTTGCGCGCGAGCCTCTCGGCGGCCTTCTGGGCCGCCTTCGCCTCGGCCGGCGACAGGTCGACCTCGTCCGCGATCCAGCCCTTGCCGTACTCCGACAGGTCCACCGGGCGCTCGATCTCGCCGGACCTGAGCGCGTGGTACTTCTCGTCCTTGTCCTTGCGGCGCTGGGCGGCCGGGCGGTCCTCCTCCAGCCGGTGGTCCTCACCACGCCGGGCGAGGATCTCCGCACCGGCCTGGACCTCCGGCGCGAAGTCGAAGACGACCGCGTTCGGGCCGTCGCCGATGATCACGTCGTCGCCCTCCATCGCGCCCAGCTCGAGCAGTTCGCGCTCGACACCGAGCCGGTTCAGCCGGTCGGCCAGGTAGCCGGTGGCCTCAGCGTTGCCGAAGTCGGTCTGCCGGACCCAGCGCTCGGGCTTCTCGCCCTGGATCAGCCAGCCGCCCTCCGGGGTCTTCCGGATCTTGAACTCGGACCCGCCGGTGGCCTGCGGCCGGATGATGATCCGGGTGGTGTCCGGCTTCTCGGCCTCCGCGCGCCGCTTGGCGACCAGCTCGGCCATCGCGAACTTCAGCCCGTCCAGGCCTTCGTGGCTGGCGGTCGAGATCGAGAACACCTTGAGGCCGCGCTGCTCGAGCTCGGCCGTCACCATCTCGGCGATCTCCTTGGCGTCCGGCACGTCCACCTTGTTCAGCGCGACCAGCCGCGGCCGGTCGTCCAGCCCGCCGTGAGCCTTCAGCTCGGCTTCGATCGTGTCGAGGTCGGTGAGCGGGTCACGGCCCGGCTCGTAGGTGGCGCAGTCGATCACGTGCACCAGCGCGGCACACCGCTCGACGTGCCGCAGGAAGTCGTGTCCGAGCCCGCGCCCCTCGCTCGCGCCCTCGATCAGGCCCGGTACGTCGGCGACGGTGAAGGTGGTCTCACCGGCCACCACGACGCCCAGGTTCGGGATCAGGGTGGTGAAGGGGTAGTCGGCGATCTTCGGCCGGGCCCGGCTGATCGACGCGACCAGCGACGACTTGCCCGCGCTCGGGAAGCCGACCAGGCCGATGTCCGCGACGACCTTGAGCTCGAGGACGACAGTGCGCTCCTCGCCGTCCTCACCGAGCAGGGCGAAACCGGGGGCCTTGCGGCTGGAGCTGGCGAGTGCCGCGTTGCCGAGGCCACCCTTACCGCCCTGGGCCGCGACGAACTCCGCGCCGGGGCCGACGAGGTCCGCCAGCACCTCGCCCTCCGGAGTACTGACGACGGTGCCGTCCGGGACGGGCAGTACGACGTCGCCGCCCTTGCTGCCGGCCTGGTGGTCACCCTTGCCCTGGGCACCGTTCGTGGCGGAGCGGTGGGCGGAGCGGTGGTAGTCGACCAGCGTGGTCAGGTCCGGTTCGACGCGCAGGATGATGCTGCCGCCGTCACCGCCGTTGCCCCCGTCGGGACCGCCGAGCGGCTTGAACTTCTCCCGGTGCACCGAGGCGCAGCCGTTTCCGCCGTTGCCACCGGTGACGTGCACCGTGACCCGGTCGACAAAGCTGGGGATCGCCATCGGTATCTACTTCCTGCTGAATCGGTTGCTGCTCTGACTGCCGTACTGCGGACCGCCGGTACCGCGCCGCGGTGGGAAACCGTTGCCGCGGTACCCCTTACACAGCCGAAGGGCGGGTCGCGCTATTCCGCGACCCGCCCTTCGGCAACTACTGCAAAGGCTTCGAAACTCCGGGTGGCGGTGTTACTCCGCCGGGGCCGGGACGATGTTGACGACGCGACGTCCACGACGGACGCCGAACTCGACCTTGCCCTCGGCAAGCGCGAACAGCGTGTCGTCGCCGCCACGGCCCACCAGGCTGCCCGGGTGGAAGTGGGTGCCACGCTGGCGGACGATGATCTCGCCGGCGTTGACCAGCTGACCGCCGAAGCGCTTCACGCCGAGCCGCTGCGCGTTGGAGTCGCGACCGTTACGGGTCGACGCTGCTCCCTTTTTGTGTGCCATGTCTGTCTCAGCTCACTTCTTCTTGGCGTCGATCGCGGTGACCTTGACCTGGGTGTAGTGCTGGCGGTGCCCCTGGCGCTTGCGGTAACCGGTCTTGTTCTTGTACTTGAGGATGTGGATCTTCGGGCCCTTGGTGCGGCCGAGAACCTCAGCTGAAACGGCCACCTTGGCCAAGGCGGCAGCATCGGCCGTCACGGTGTCGCCATCGACGACGAGGACTGCGGGCAACGACACCGTGTCGCCGACCTGATCAGTCAGGCTGTCGATCTCGATGACATCGCCGACGGCGACCTTCTGCTGGGTGCCGCCACTGCGCACGATCGCGTACACCGTGGATCTCACTCTCTGTTTGTTCGGAAGTCTTACGGGGCCTGCACAGACCTACTGCGGCCCACACAAAGGAGGCACGCGAGACGCGCGCCGAAGGACAAGAATACGGCGCGCGTCACGAGTGGGTCAAACCGGGGTGGACTCCAGCTCCGGAGCGCTCACTCCGGCGTCGGATTCGTTGTTGCCTGCATCACTGTCACCGCTGTCGTCCGCCTTGGCCCGACTACGGCCACCACGCCGGCGGCGAGTGCTGCCACCGCGCCCGGAACCGTTCTGCTGAGCCTTCTCAGCCCCAGCCTCGGCCTCGTCCCCAGCAGCACCCTCAGAGCCCTCCTGAGCCTGCGCTGCGGAAGCCTGGTCACCTTGCGAGTCGCCCTGCGTGCGCTCCTCGTGGGCCTGCCCGGCCTGCGAGTGGTCGTCCTGCGGGCGCTCATCCCGCGACTGGTCGCTCGCCGAGCGATCAGCCTGATCCTGCTCACCGGGCGAGTGGTCGCTCTGTGCCTGGTCGCTCTGTGCCCGGTCGCTCTGGGCCTCGGCGTTGGTGACGCTGGAGGCGGCGGCGATCTGGGCCAGGCGCTGGGCGGCGTCGTGGCTCTGCTGCTCGGTCTCGGGCAGCTCGTCCGGCCCGTCGCCACGACCGCGGCCCTTGCCACGGTTGCGGCTGCGGGAGCTCTTCTTGGCGCCCTCGCCGTCGGTCTTCTGGTCGGTCTGCGACTGCTGCTGCCCGCGGTTGCGTCCGTCGTCCTGCCGGCGGCGGGACTCCTTCGGCTCGTCGTGCAGGATCAGCCCGCGCCCACCGCAGTGGTCGCAGTTCTCGCTGAACGCCTCGAGCAGACCGGTACCGATCCGCTTGCGGGTCATCTGGACCAGACCCAGCGAGGTCACCTCGGCGACCTGGTGCTTGGTCCGGTCGCGGCCCAGGCACTCCACCAGCCGGCGCA
Source organism: Kribbella orskensis (assembly GCF_004342085.1). NCBI lineage: Bacteria > Bacillati > Actinomycetota > Actinomycetes > Propionibacteriales > Kribbellaceae > Kribbella > Kribbella orskensis. The sequence continues at coordinate 22,855 of NZ_SLWM01000035.1, read as the reverse complement.
GTACCAGGTCCCGGTTCAGCTCCAGCACCATGTCGATGAAGTCGATCACGATGATGCCGCCGATGTCGCGCAACCGGAGCTGCCGGACGATCTCCTCGGCCGCCTCCAGGTTGTTCTTGGTGACGGTCTCCTCGAGGTTGCCGCCGGAGCCGGTGAACTTGCCGGTGTTGACGTCGACCACCGTCATCGCTTCGGTCCGGTCGATGATCAGCGAGCCACCCGACGGCAACCAGACCTTACGGTCCAGCGCCTTCTTGATCTGCTCGTCGATCCGGTAGTTCGAGAAGACATCGCCGTCGCCGGCCCACTTCTCCACCCGGTCGGCCAGGTGCGGAGCGACGTACGAGACGTACTCCTTGACCTGGTCGTAGGCGTCGTCGCCGGAGATGACCAGCTTGGTGAAGTCCTCGGTGAACAGGTCGCGGACCACCCGGATCAGCAGATCCGGCTCGCCGTGCAGCAACTGCGGCGCCTGGCCGGACTTCGACTTCTTCTCGATGTCCTCCCAGTACGACTGCAGCCGGCTGACGTCGCGGGTCAACTCGTCCTCGGTGGCGCCCTCGGCCGCGGTGCGCACGATCACGCCCGCCTCGTCCGGGACGATGTCCTTGAGGATGCCCTTCAGCCGGTTCCGCTCGGTGTCGGGCAGCTTGCGGCTGATGCCGCCGTTGCCCCCGCGCGGCACGTACACGACGTACCGGCCGGGCAGGCTGATCTGGTTGGTCAGCCGGGCGCCCTTGTGGCCGATCGGGTCCTTGGTCACCTGGACCAGGACCGCCTGGCCGGACTTGAGCACCGACTCGATCTTGCGCGGGCCGTTGCCGCCGCCGAGCGTGTTCCAGTCGACCTCACCGGCGTACAGCACGGCGTTGCGGCCCTTGCCGATGTCGATGAACGCGGCCTCCATGCTGGGCAGCACGTTCTGCACCCGGCCGAGGTACACGTTGCCGATCAGCGAGACCTGCTCCTCCTGGGCGACATAGTGCTCGACCAGGACGTTGTCCTCGGAGACGGCGATCTGGGTCAGGTCGCCGCGGGCGCGGATCACCATCGTCCGCTCGACCGACTCGCGCCGGGCCAGGAACTCGGCCTCGGTGACGATCGGCGCGCGGCGGCGGCCGGCGGCGCGGCCCTCGCGGCGGCGCTGCTTCTTCGCCTCCAGCCGGGTCGATCCCTCGACCGCGGTGATCTCGTTCGAGATGGTCTTGCTGCGCGGCTCACGGACCCGCACGACGGTCTCGTCCGGGTCGTCCGGCGCCGAGCCCGGCTCCTCGCCCTTACGACGGCGACGGCGACGGCGGCGCCGCGACGAGGAGCCGGGGCCCTCCGTCTCGTCCTCGGACTCACCGGACTGGTCGTGCTCGTCGGTGTCGTCCTGCTGGTCGTCGGACTCGTCCGAGTCCTCTTCCTGCTCTTCGGCGCTGTCGTCGGAACCGTCGGCGTCACCGGACTTGCGGCGGCGACGGCCTCCGCGGCGACGGCGACGGCGACGCGTGCCCTCGCCGCCCTCTTCGCCATCGTTCTCGTCGGCTTCCGCGGCGTGGTCCTCGTCAGTGTCTTCGTCAGCCTCGGTATTGCGGGCTTCCTCGAGCACCGGCTCGGCACGGTCTGCCGCTACTTCTTCGGCATCCCGGCTGCGACGGCTACGGCGACGACGGGTGCTGCTCGGCTGCTCGTCGGCAGCGACCTCAGTCGTCTCGGCGATGACCTCAGGCGCGTCGGTGACGGCCGTCTGCTCGTTCGCCGCGGTCTCAGCCGCGCCGGAGCGCCGCCTGGTACGCCGGCCGGAGGGTGCCTCGGCAGGAGTGGCCTCGACCGGGCTGGTGGCTGCAGCCTGGGCAGGAACGTCAACCGGCGCCTGGAACAGAACCGCCGCGGCGGCAGGTGCACGGCGACGACGCCGCGAGCCACCCTCAGCAGGCTCAGGCTGAGCGGAGTCGCCCTGGGCGTTGGTCTGGGCAGCAGCCTCGGCGGCAGCGGCCTCAGCGGCGGCGGCCTCTGCGGCGGCGAGCTCTTCCTCGGTCAGCTCCTTCTCGGGGACGTCCGCGGAAGCCACCGGGCCATCGCTGACCGGGTTGTCAGTGGTCAGCAGGTCGGCCTGCGGCGCGGCCGCGGCCTTCTTGCTGGTCCGCCGACGAGTCGTCTTCTTGGCCGGCGCGGCGGAGGCGTCGGAGCCACCCTGAGCGGCCGAGTCGGCGCTGGACTGCACCGGGCCCGCGTCGGCGAGGCTGGTCGACCCGGCGGCGGCGTCCACGGCAGTGGCGTCGTCGGAGGCGTCGAGCAGGCTGTCCTGGCCGCTGTTGCGGGCGGCGGCCTTCTTGGCCGGGCGCTTGGCGGCGGCCTTCTTCACGGTCCGCTTGGCGGCCGCCTTCTTGGCCGGGGCAGGCGCCGGATCGGCGGCCTCGGCGTCTGCTTGCGTGCTGATCGCGGTTTCGGCGTCAGCGGGGGCGGTCTGCGCAGCGGCCTTCTTGGTCGTGCGCTTGCGGACCGTCTTCTTGGCAGCGGCCTTCTTGGCAGGCGGCTGCGTGGGGGCGGCGACAGCCGATTCGGCTGCCTCGGTGATGTTCGGCTCGTTGTCGAGCATGCAGTGCGGGTCTCCTCAGGCCCTCCGGCGCATCCTGCGACCCCTGTCACGGGTCCGGCGCAGCCAGAAAGCGGTCTCGGTCTCGCCGATCCCGGAGTGTTGCCGGTCCGGCGGAAGCCATCTGGATCCGCTCCCCCGGCGCTCGTCAGGGCGCAGATGGAGCGGCGGCGTCGCCCTCCGCTACATGCGTCTGGTGGTCGACCGCCTGGCCGGTCGCGTTCGCCTGGGTGGCGTCGCGGTCACGAGCGAGCGGATCGTCCACAGTGCCGGTGGCCGCGATGAGCGGGCCCTGGGCGAGCCTGGTCAGAAGAGCCGGGCCCGTCACCGGAAGCGTCGCTACTTCGAGCACGCCGGCGAGAACGTCGTCGGGTCTCACGGCCGGGGTTCCGTGCCGTAACACCACTTGCAGTATCGCACACGTCTCAACCCGCGCCGGTTCACTGCCGACCGCGAGTCGGAGAACGGCGTCCCGACAGTCGAACGAGCGAAGACCCCGCTTGGTCATGCGCTCGACCATAATTTCCTCCCGGGCGAGGAACGCCCCGACCGCCTGCTCAGCCTGAGCCGGATCCACGCCGGGCAACGCGATCAGCCACTCACTGGCCTCCAGTTGCTCGGCCAGCGAACCGGGACCCGCGGTCACCACCTCAAGGATGTCCAGCCCCGCCGGAAGCGCCTCGTCCAGGTCCGCGCGGACCCGCTCGGGGTCACGCTCGTGTGTGAGCGAGATCTCCAGGTATTCCGCCTCCGAGGCGGCCCCGGTCGGCGCGGCACCGGCGTACGAGATCTTCGGGTGCGGACTGAAGCCGTGCGAGAAGGCGACCGGCAGCTCGGCGCGCCGGACCGCGCGCTCGAAGGCGCGCTGGAAGTCGCGGTGCGAGGTGAAGCGCAGCCGTCCCCGCTTGGCGAAGCGGATCCGCAACTTCTGCACGGCGGGAAGCTGCTGGGACGGCGGAGCCTGAACTGGTGCCACGAGCGCCATTCTCGCAGCTCCCCCGCCCCTAGCTCACATCCGCGGACCTCCCACCGCCAGGACCCCCGCTCACGCCAGAGGCGCCCGCGGGTTCAGGATCCAGCTCACCGAGGCGGCTCCGCCCCTGGGCGCGGGGTTAGCCCACTGCCCTACCAGTGGGCGAACGCTTCCCGCAGGGGTTAACCACCGCCGTCGCTGAGCGAACTCGCGGACCCAGACGATCGAGCCTCGGTTGCCACCGCGAGGACGGTGTCGATGAGGTTGGGGAAGCGGGATTCGAGGTCGGTGTGGCGGAGGGTGGTCCAGCGGCGGTTGCCTTCCTCGCGCTGGTGGATGACACCGGCTTCGCGGAGGACGCGGAAGTGGTGGGTGAGCGTGGACGGCGCCACCGAGACCGGGAAGGTGCCGCAGGCGCGCTCGACGTCCTCGCGCAGGGTCCGGACGATCGTCAGCCGGGTCGGGTCCGCGAGGGCGTGCAGGACCTCGTAAACGGTCAGGTCCCCGGCGTCGGGGTGGACCAGCGCGGGGCGCCGCGAGTTCGCCATCAAATTCCTTTCGACGATCGTCGTACATGAGCGTAGCCTCGATCTCGACGTACGACGATCATCGAAAGGGATTCGTGATGCGCGCGCTGCTGTTCGACCGACCCGCTCCCGATGCCGGCGCCACCCGGGTGGCAGACCTGGAAAGCCCTCTCCCCGGGCACGGCGAGGTGGCGATCGACGTCCGGGCGGCGGGGGTGAACTTCATCGACGTGATGGCTCGGCGGGGTGATCCGGGGTACGCGACCGAGTGGCCGTTCGTGCCTGGGCTGGAGGTCGCGGGCACGGTTCGCGCGCTCGGCGCGGGCGTCGACGGTCCTGCGATCGGTACGCCGGTCGCCGCGTTCACGGGGTCAGGCGGGCTCGCGGAGGTCGCCGTGGTGCGGGCCGACCTGGTGGCGGTGATTCCGGAGGGCCTCTCGTTCGAGCAGGCGGCTGCCGCGCCGGGCACGCTCACCACGGCCGCGCTGCTCCTCAACCGCCTGCAGCCCGGCGAGTCGGTGCTCGTCCACTCGGCCGCGGGTGGCGTCGGTCAAGCGCTGGCGTCTCTCGCCCGACTGCGCGGCGCCGGCCTCCTCCTCGGCACGGTCGGCGGAGCCAGCCGGGTCCAGGCCGCCGAGAAGGCCGGGTACGACGCTGCGCTGATTCGTGGTGACGGGTTGGTCGAGGCTGTGCGGGAGCGGACCGGTGGTCGGGGCGTCGACCTGATCCTCGATCCGCAGGGCACGGAGTGGATCGACACCGATCTGGAGCTGGTCGCGCCAGGCGGACGGATCGTGTTGTTCGGCAATGCCAGCGGCACCCCGCTTGCTCCCCTGGCGCTCGGACCGCTCTTCGGCGGCAACGCGTCGGTCGGGGGGTTCAGCATCCGTGGGTACTCCGCCAAGGCACCGCACCTGGTGGCTGCGGCCCTAACGGATGTGCTCGGCAAGCTCGCACAGGGCGCGCTGACCGTTGACCCGACGGTTGTCGACGGCCTCGACCGCGCCGCCGAGGCCCAGCAGGCGTTGGCGGACGGCCGCGGCAACGGGAAGTACGTCGTACGGCTCTAGGGCTGGGCGGCGGACTTGCCGGTTAGGTAGAGGGACCAGGCGAGGAGGCCGAAGGCGACTGTGCTGAGGACGGATCGGATCAGGTTGTAGGAGCGCCAGCGGGCCTCGTTGAACGCGGTGCGGGCGGCGGTGACGTCGATGGTGTCGGGGTCACCGGCCGCCTTGAGCGCGTCGTTCAGGGGGACGTTGACGGCGATCGTGATGATCACCGTGACCAGGTTGAGCACGAAGGCGATCGCGATCCACGCCAGCGCGTCCTCCCCGAGGCTGAGCAGCCCGGCGACGAGCGTGAGAACAAGGGAACCGAGAAACCCGAGGCCCAGGAACAGCGGGTTGAGGATCGCCCGGTCGACCGCCTGGAACGCCCCCACGAAGGTCTTGTCGTCGGTCTTCCCCAGCCCAGGCATGAAGGCATTCGAATAGATCACGTACACCCCGGCCATGAGCCCGGTGGTGAGGGTGGCCGCCAGCAGGACGGCCATTCGCAGTCCATTCATGTCGCCGTCCTCAGAGACCCGCGCACTGGCCTGCGCGCGGACCGGAGACCTGGTTCGGGGCTTGCAGGTTGACCGGGGCGGTGGTGTTGGAGGTGCAGTCGAGCGGGCCGTTGATCTTGTTGCCGGCCAGGACTACGGGCTCGGCGGTTCGGGCGCCGGTGACCGAAACCGAGCCGCTGACGGTAGTCCCGACCAGTACTGCGCTCCGAGTCGTGCCGTCCAGTGAGACCGGGCCGTTGATGGTGGCCCCCTGCAAGCAAGTGACGCCGGAAGCCACTACCAGCGAGCCGTTCCGAACCCCGGTGATCGTGGTCGTGCAAGTCGGGGCCGGCCGTAGCAAGGTGACCGCGAACCGGCGCGGGGTACCGATGTTGCCGGAGGCATCGATGGCGCGGTACTCGACCTGGTGCCGGCCGTAGCCGGACGGGACGTCGTCCCAGGGGACCACCCGCGGGACGCCGAGCTTGCCGTAGACGAGCTGGTCGATCTCGGTGCCCTCGGCGGTGAAGCGGAACGGGGCGTTCGCGTCGGTCGGCCAGCCGTAGTAGTTGTACCAACCGTCCCCGTCCACCCGGAACTCCGGCACGACGTACCCGGTGCTGTCGTCCGTGGCCTTCAGGCCCATTGTGAAGGCGTCGTTGTAGATGTACTCCGGGCCGGAGGGCTTCTGCACCTTCAGGAGGGGCTTGGAGAGGGTGGAATCCACGGTCGGTTCGACGCCGTCGACCTGCCAGGTGAGGGTGTCGCTGCCGACCGAGGCGGTCAGGGTATGGCGTCCGGTCAGGTTCAGCGGGGCGAGGGCGAAGTCGCGGTCGTTCCCCGGGTTCGCCACCACGCTCCCGTCAACCCGCCACTCGACAGCAGGCTGAGCGGAGTCGGACTGCGTCGTCTCCACGTAGACCACCTCGTCCGCGTTCACCGGGTGATCCGTCGAGGTCGATGTGGTGAAGATTGCCTCATCGGCGGCGGAAGACGGGGCTGCGAGGGTGGGGTTGATGGTCCAGGTGCGGGTTGCGGTCAGGGCGGTGGAGGCTCGGACCGCGGGGTCTCGGACGAAGGTTGTGGGGTCGACGATTTTGGCTGTCAGGGTGTGGGGGCCGGGGGGCAGGGTGAGTGAGCCTAGGTCCACCGCGCGGCTGTTGGCGGTGTCGAGGGAGGTGCCGTCCAGGGTCCAGGTGACGGTTAGTTCGTGGCTGGCGGGGTGGAGGGTTTGGAGCCAGACGACCTGGTCGGGCGCGACCTGGCCGGCGGGGGTGCTGGACTGGAAGAGGGCGGCTCGGGACGAGATGCGCTGGGTCATGCGCTCGCGGGAGACCTGGTCGAAGTAGTAGCCGAGGACCTTCATCATCGAGTGTTTGCTGGGGCGCCAGACACCCGAACCGGCGTACATGCCGGCCTCGAAGCGGGCGATCTTGCCGCCCGACTCGCTGTCCTCGCCGAGCCAGCGGAACCACTTCTTCTGCTGGTCGAGCAGCTGCTGCTCGGTCAGCAGCGTGTGGTGGATCGAGCTGGGCTCCGGACCCTGGTACGGCGCGCCGCGCTCGCCGCGGGCGTAGTAGTCGTACTCGTCCTGGAGTCCGCCGAGCGAGTGGCCGAGCTCGTGCGGGGTGATCAGCGCGGACAGCGCGTTGCCGCCGGACGCGGTGGCGTAGGTGCCACCGGCGCCGCCGTAGGTGTCGCTGTTGCCGATAGCAAGGATCTGCCGGTTCGACGCGGTGGTGCCGGGCACCAGGTCGGCGTACTGGCCGGCGGCGGTGGAGCTGACGGTCAGCAGGCGCTGCACGCTGCCCGGGTTGCAGCCGCCCCAGAAGCCCATCTGCAGCGGGGTGTCCACCTTGGGCGAGGTGAGGTCGGGGTCGCAGTCGACGCCGCTCTCGGGCGAGGCGATCTCGACCGCGTAGACGTTGACGTAGTTGCGGTACGACTTGAACGGCTCGATGCTCCAGAGCACGTTCAGGTGCTTGTCCACCTGCTCGCGGAACTTGGGCAGCTCGGCCTCGGTGTACCCGTCACCCATCACCACGAGGTTGAAACGCGACGACGCCGGGCCGGTCACCTGCAAAGGCACCACGGTCGCGGCGCCCGCGGCGGCGTTCACCGTGGAGGTGGCGGCCGGGTCGGCGGAGATGCCCGAAGCGGAGGCAGCGGAGTTGGCGGTGGATGCACCCGCGGCGAGCGGAAGGCCCGCGGCTGTCGCGGCGGCGACCGCCAGCATCGCCGTCAGGCGCCTCGTCCTGAAACCAGTCCTCACAACCCGGCCCTCCCCAGCTCCAGCGCCCCGGTGCGGCTCGCGACGAGCCCGCCGTGAGAAGCCTACGAAGATGCCGCCGGGGTTGTCAGCGCTTCCCGCGCGGCGAACCGCCAGCCGGCAGGCGCGGCGGCGGGGCGTCGTACGGCATCATGAGGGCTCGGGGAACTTGAGGAAAGGACATCGATGACGGAACCGGCGCAGTCGCCGCGAGCCGAGCCGGAGCGGGTGGACCCGGTCGACGACGGCGACGGTGATGGCAAGGGCATCTACTGGGTGCTGAAGAACGTGCTGCTCGGCCCGCCGGTCAGGCGCATCTTCCGGCCCAAAGTGGAGGGCGCCGAGCACATCCCGGCACTGGGACCGGCGATCATCGCCAGCAACCACCTGTCCTACGCCGACTGGATCTTCATGCCGCTGGTGGTCCGCCGCCGGGTCACCTTTGTGGCCAAGTCCGACTACTTCACCGGCGCCGGGGTCAAGGGCCGGTTCCAGCGCGGTTTCTTCAAGGGCACCGGCCAGGTGCCGATCGACCGGTCCGGCGGCTCCGCGTCCGAGGGCGCCATCCGGGCCGGCATGAAGGTGCTGGAGCGCGGCGAGCTGTTCGGCATCTACCCCGAGGGCACCCGCTCGCACGACGGCAAGCTCTACAAGGGCCGCACCGGTGTCGCCCGGCTCGCGCTGGAGGCCAAGGTCCCGGTGATCCCGTGCGGGGTGATCGGCACCGACGTGGTCGCGCCACCCGGCAAGGTGGTCGCCTCGATGGCGTCCCCGACGATCAAGTTCGGCGAGCCGCTGGACTTCGCCCGGTACGACGGGATGGAGGGCGACCGGCTGATCCTGCGGGCCGTCACCGACGAGATCATGTACAAGATCATGGAGCTGTCCGGCCAGGAGTACATCGACATGTACGCCACCAAGGCCAAGATGCTGGAAGGCCGGGCGACCACCGGCGCCCCCAAGAAAGTCCGTAAGACGGACACCTGATCCAGAGGGTGAGACACGTGGCGCTAGGCTGGGAAACCGTGACCGGACCGATCGCTTACCAGGGTGAGCCAGGCGCCAACTCGGCGATGGCCTGCACCGAGATGTTCCCGGACCGCGAGCAGCTGCCCTGCACGACGTTCGAGGACGCGCTCGAGGCGGTCAGCACCGGCCGGGCCGGGCTGGCGATGATCCCGGTGGACAACTCGATCGCGGGCCGCGTCGCGGACATCCACCACCTGCTGCCGGACTCCGGGCTGCACATCATCGGCGAGTTCTTCCTGCCCATCCACTTCCAGCTGATGGCCACCCCGGGCACCTCGATCGAGTCGATCAGGACGGTTCGCAGCCACGTGCACGCGCTCGGCCAGTGCCGCAAGATCATCCGCGAGCACGGCTGGTCGACCGTCGTCGCCGACGACACGGCCGGCGCCGCCCGCGAGATCTCCGAGCTGAAGGACCCGACCGTCGCGTCGCTCTCGCCGGTGGCCGCGGCCGGGCTCTACGGACTGGACATCCTGGCCGAGGACGTCGAGGACGAGCACCACAACACCACCCGCTTCCTGGTGCTGTCCCGCGAGCCGCACGTGCCGCCGGTCGGGTCCGGCCCGATCATCACCAGCTTCGTGTACCGCGTCCGCAACGTGCCGGCCGCGTTGTACAAGGCGATGGGCGGCTTCGCGACCAACGGCGTCAACATGACCAAGCTGGAGAGCTACCAGCTCGGTGGGTCCTTCTTCGCGACCCAGTTCTACGTCGACGTGGAAGGTCACCCGGAGGACCCGAACGTGGCGCTCGCCCTGGAGGAGCTCGCCTTCTTCTCGGTCGAGGTCCGGCTGCTGGGCGTCTACCCGGCGCACCCGTTCCGCGAGCAGATCGCCGAACCGGTCGCCAACCGCGCCCTCCGCCCGCACCACTGACGCGCCGGCGAAGGACCAACGGCCGTTGAGGTTCTACGTTGGGCCTCATGGAGGTCGTGGGAGTCGACGAGGCGGATGAGTTCCGGCGGGCTTTCGGCATACTGGCGTCGGTCGCCGCGGAACGGGAGTTCCCGACGCTGATGCCTGTCGATGAGGCACTCGTACTGCTGCAGTCGCCGCCCGCGGACTACCGCTTCAGCTGCTTGGCATCGGTCGAGGACGGCGAGGTGATCGGCGCGGCCTGGCTGACCTGGCCGCAGTCCGAGAACCAGCAGCTGGTCGTCGTCGATCTCGCCGTCGTACCGACTCACCGGCGCCGCGGCGTCGGGTCGGCCCTGCTGCATGCGGTCCGGGTCCGGGCGCGGGACGAGGGCCGGAGCGCGCTGCTCGGCGAGACGTTCAGCCCGTACGGCGCTGAGGTGGGCTCGGGTGCGGCGTTCGCGGCGAAGCGAGGTTTCGTCGCGCAGTTCGCTGCCCTGCACCAAGTGCTCGCCTATCCGGTGAGTGGCCTCGCCTCGCAGGCTGCTGCCGTGGCCGAGCATCACCGCGACTACGAGCTGATCAGTTGGCCCGGGGCCTGCCCGGAGGACTACCTCACGGAGTACTGCGGGCTGCTCAGCCTCGTGGACGAGGAGGTCCCGCTCGACGACCTGGAGATGCAACCCAAGCGCTGGACCCCCGAGCGACTTCGAGCGGCCGAGGAGCATCGCCGTACCCAAGGGCACTTCGGCAGTACTACGGTCGCGGTCGCGGCGGACGGGTCACTCGCCGGCTACACCGAACTGACGGGGTCACCGCAGCAGCCAGGACGGCTCAACCACCCTCGTCCGGCCGGAACACCGCGGCCACCGCCTCGGCCTGGCGCTCAAACTGACCAACCTCCAGGCCCTCCAGTCCGCCTTCCAGGACCCCGCCACGATCCACACCTGGAACGCCGAGTCCAACGCCCCGATGATCGCCGTCAACGACCACCTCGGCTTCCGCCCGATCGAGCACCAGCACGTCTGGCACTCCCCCGCCTGACTCGCACGTCCGAGGTCTCCCGAAAATCACCGGCGGCAAGTGGGTGCCGGCCCGTAGGGTCGCCGGGTGGACATCGTGACTGTGGACGGGCGGGACGCCGCGACCTTCGAGCGGTTCTTCCAGCTGAGGGACGACGTACGGCGGACGGAGCAGGAGTTTCCGGCCGGGCTCGGGCTGGAGGAGGCCAAGGTGTTGTTCGCGGGTGAGCACTCGGACATGCGCGTCGACGGGATCGGTCTGGTCGACGGCGACACGTGGCTCGGGATCGCCTGGCTCGACTGGTGGCTGCAGGAGAACACCCATCTCGTCGACGTCGAGCTCGCCGTGGCCCCGCAGTACCGGCGTCAGGGAGTCGGGAGCCAACTCCTCGAGATCGTCGCGGAGCGGGCGCGGCAGGAGGGGCGGCGGTTGCTGTCGGGGATCGCGCTGGGCGATGCCGAGACCGGTGAGAGCGCCGGTACTGCGTTCGCCGTCGCGCATGGGTTCGTCCGCAAGCACGTGGATCTGCACCAGGTGATCGAGTTGCCGCTGCCAGCGGAACAGCTCGACAAGCTGGAGCGAGAGGTGCCCGGGTACCAGATCCTGCAGTGGCGGGAGCACATGCCAGAGGAGTGGCTGGAGGAGTTCGCCGACGCGCTCAGCGCGATGACGGTTGACGTGCCGACCGGAGAGTTGCAGCTAGAGGCGACCCAGTGGACGCCCGAGCGGATCCGCGAGGCCGAGGCCCGCCGGGTGAAGCAGGGCCGGACCTGCCACACCACCGTGGCGGTCGCCGAGGACGGGCGGCTCGCGGCGTACACGCAGATGGGCGGCGCGGCCGGTACGCCGGACCGCCTCTACCAGTGGGACACCTTCGTCCGGCCGGAGCACCGCGGCCGGAAGCTCGGCATGGCCGTCAAGATCCCGAACCTCCGCTCGCTGCAGGCCGAGCTCGATCAGCCGGCCGTGCTGCACACCTGGAACGCTCCGAGCAACGCGCCGATGATCGCGGTCAACGAGCACCTCGGCTTCCGTCCGGTCGCCCAGCGTTCCAACTGGGAACGCGAGCTCTAGACGCGGCGAGGGCCCGCTCTAAGCGAAGGTCCAGTCCGGATAGGACTTCTGGAGCACCCCGCGGTGGTCGGACCAGTCCGCGTCGCGGCGGGCCGGGTCGAGCGGGTCGGGATAGCCGCCGGAGAGGCGGTAGCCCCAGGTGAAGGCGGCGACCGGCACGAGCGAGCGGGTACGGACCACGTCCGGCGCGATCACCAGGAAGGTGTCGGCCCGCCAGACCCCGTCCGGATGATCGGGATTCGCGGGCGCGTCGAAGAACGTCGGCAGGTGCCCGTAGCTGAACAGCGGGCTCGCCTCGGCGTGGAACGGCAGCGCGTCGACGGACACCTGCCCGTCGAAGTCCCGGGTGGCCAGCTGGACCCAGCCCATGATCGCGTTGATGCCCTGCCCGTGGTAGCGCAACGTCGCCGTACAGATCGGGAAACCACGGAAGGACTCGGCGACCAGATCCGGGACGAGAAGCTGGTGGCCCGACGCCCAGGGGTCGTCGTTGGCCACCACCCGGACATTGACCAGTCCGCGTTGACCGCGTACTTCGAACGGCACCGACAGCTCTCTGCGCATCGCACCCTCCCAGGGGACTCCTGCTGCAATTCTCCAACGTGGACAAAGGAAACGGTGGAAATCGACTACCCGGGTCCGTGGGGTTGTGCACCGGCGGTGACGAGAGGAAGGTAGAGCACGAGCAGCGTCTTGGGGGCAGCCTGTTCGGTGGGGGAAGACGGCCGGCGCCGTCTTCGGCTGGTACGTGGGTCTGGGGGATCTGGGAAGCGTCCCGGTCCGGGACCATGGGCACGCGTTGGCGACAGCGCCGCGGCCGGGTTCCGTCCTGCTCCGTTCGCCCCTGCCTGAGCAAGGGGGAGAGATGCCGAGAAAGGCCAACGGGAGAGCGGACAAGACCGAACGGGCCGGCGACAACGGAATGCCGGGTGGCGCGATGCCGTCCGGCGGCGGTCAGTCGGAGAACGGGACGCCGGCCGGGTACCAGCCGACGTCGACGACCTCGACCGGCCCGGCGATGAGCGGCTCCCCGGGTCCGGGAGGCTCCGCGATGAGCGGCGGAGGAGGCGGCGGCGCCTCGATGACCGGCGGCGGTGGCGGCGCCGGTATGAGCGGCGGTGGTGACGACCACTACGTTGAGCAGCCCACACGCCGGGAGTGTGGCGTGATGGACGTGCACCGGCGACTGCTGTCGACGTCGGCCGAGTACGTCGCGGCCCGGTCCGCGCTGGAGAACGCGACCGCGCTGTACCTGGCCAGCAGCCAGCGGTTCGACGGGGTGGCTCAGGTCGACGTTGTCGTGCACGTGGTGTGGAACAACGCCACGCAGAACATCTCGCAGGCGCAGATCGACAGCCAGATCGAAGTGCTGAACCGTGACTTCCGGGCCACCAACACCGACGTCGGCATCGTCCCGGCCCCGTTCACCGGCCTGGTCGCGGATCCCCGGATCGAGTTCCACCTGGCCACGACCGACCCGAACGGCAACCCGACCACAGGTGTCACCCGGACGCAGACGACCCGGACGTCGTTCAGCACCGACGACGCGATCAAGTCTTCCGCGACCGGCGGCATCGACCCGTGGCCGGCCGACAGGTACCTGAACATCTGGGTGGGTCAGCTCGGCGGCGGCCTGCTCGGCTACGCCCAGTTCCCGGGCGGACCGGCCGAGACCGACGGCGTGGTCATCCTGCACAGCGGCTTCGGGACCAACGGGACCGCGGCGGCGCCGTTCGACCTGGGCCGGACGACGACCCACGAGATCGGGCACTACCTGAACCTGTTCCATATCTGGGGCGACGACGGCTCGGGCTGCAGCGGCAGTGACGAGGTCGGCGACACCCCGAACCAGGGCGGACCGAACTTCGGCGTACCGACGTTCCCGAAGCTGTCCTGCAACAACGGGCCGAACGGCGACCTGTTCGTGGACTACATGGACTACACCGACGACCGCGGCATGGTGATGTTCACCAACGACCAGGTGGCCCGGATGGAGGCCTGCCTGGACACCGTGCGGAGCAGTCTCAACCAGGGCACGGGGGCCGTCGCCGCGATGTCGGAGCCGGCTGGTCCGGTGGTCTCGTGGAGCTCGGGCCGGCTGGACGCGTTCGTCGTCGGCACCGACAAGGCGATGTACCACAAGTGGTACGACGGCGGCTGGGGACCGTCCGTCGGCGGCTACGAATACATGGGTGGTGTCTGCATGAGTGCTCCCGAAGTCGCGTCGTGGGGTCCGGGCCGGCTGGACGCGTTCGTGCTCGGCACCGACCACGGGCTCTACCACAAGTGGTACGACGGCGGCTGGGGGCCGTCGGTCACCGACTACGAGCCGCTCGGCGGGGTCTGCACGAGCCGGCCGCGGGTGGCCACCTGGGGACCTGACCGGCTGGACGTCTTCGTCACCGGAACGGACCGGGCGCTGCACCACATCTGGTGGGACGGCACCGCGTGGTCCGGGTTCGAGAGTCTCGGCGGCGTCTGCCGGGGCGAGCCCGAGGTCGTTGCCTGGGGCCCGGATCGGCTCGATGTCTTCGTCCTCGGCATGGACAGCGCGGTCTACCACAAGTCGTGGGACGGCACCGCGTGGTCCGGGTTCGAGAACCTGGGCGGCGTCTGTGTCGGTCCCCCGACCGCGGTCTCGTGGGGGCCGAACCGGCTCGACCTGTTCGCCGTCGGCACCGATTCCGCGCTGTACCACAAGTGGTCCGACGGATCGTCGTGGTCGGCGGACTGGGAGAACCTGGGTGGCGTCTGCGCGAGCGCGCCGACCGTCGTCTCCTGGGGTCCGGACCGGCTCGACGTGTTCGTGCTCGGCACCGACTCGGCGCTGTACCACCAGTGGTGGGACGGGAGCGCCTGGTCCGGGTTCGAGTACATGGGCGGGGTCTGCGTCGACCAGCCGCGGGTGACGTCGTGGGCGGCGAACCGGCTCGACGTGTTCGTGGTCGGAACCGACAGCGGGCTGTACCACAAGTGGTGGGACGGGAGTGCCTGGGGACCGTCGACCACCGAGTACGAAGCGCTGGGCGGCGTCATCACGGATTTCAAGCTCGACCAGCCGGCCCCCGACAAGGTGCCGGCGGATCTGCACTCGCCGACGCAGTACTCGACCGGCAACCGGGCGGTGATGAGCTGACCACCCAGCCACAGGGACGCCCGGACCGAGGTACCGCGGGCCGGGTGGACCCGGCCTTGCTGGACGGGCGGTGGACGCATTCCTCGGAGGAGGACCACGACGGTGTGAGCGTCTACCGCCGCGAGGACTTCGCCTTCCCGCCGGCTCGCGGCCGGCGGGGGGTGGAGTTCCGCCCGGACGGCACCTTCGTCGAATGGCTGCTCGGCCGCGGCGACGCGCCCGAGGCGGCACAGCCCGGCCGCTGGCAGCCGACGGGCACGGTCAGTCGCGTCTCAGGTGCGCCCGGCCGGGTCGTCGCGGCCACACCCGATCGGCTCGAAATCGCTTGGCAGGAGTGAGATGAGCACCAGCAAACCCGTTCGGTACCTCGTGGTGCCGACCGCCGAAGCCGCCGACGGCGCGAAGTCGGCCAGCGTCGGCGACAAGACGATCCTCTGGTGCCCGGCCGAGGAACACCTCGGCCGGGCTTCCCGGACCGCCCCCGGCCTGCTGCTCGTGACGCAGGTCGGCCGCACCTTCCAGGACGAACACCCTGACGTCACCCCACTGCTGGACCACGGCCGCCACCTGGTGATCTCGGCCGCCGACAAACCCACGCGCCGGTCGAACAACTGCTGGCGCGTCGAACCGCTCCGCCCGGGCCTGGTGGTCGACGTACCGGTCATGCCGCCTGCGCGGGTGGATCCTTCGGTGGCCCAATTGCTCAGCGCGTTGTCGCCGACCTCTTACCAGGCGGACCTGACCTGGCTGGCGAGTCTGCCGACGAGGCACTCGCTGAGCACCTCGTTCACCGCCGCCGTGGACTTCGCCGCGGCGCGAATGGTTGCCCTCGGCTACACCGTGACCCGGACGCCGATCACGGTCGGCGCGGGCCACTCGGAGAACCTGATCGGCGATCGCGCCGGCACCGCACCCGGTCCGCGCGGACTCGTGGTCATCACCGCGCACCTCGACTCGATCAACCTCGCGGGTGGTCCGGCCGCCAGTGCACCCGGCGCCGACGACAACGGGAGCGGTTCGGCCGGAGTACTGGAACTCGGGCGGCTGATCGCGACCCGGACCTGGCAGCACGACGTACGGCTGATCCTCTTCGGTGGTGAGGAGGAAGGCCTGCACGGCAGCAAGCAGTACGTCGCCGCGCTGCCGCCTGCCGAGCGGGCGCGGATCCGCGCGGTGCTGAACATGGACATGATCGCGAGCAAGAACACCGCGACGCCGACGGTGCTGCTGGAGGGCGCGGCGGTCTCGTCCGGCCAGATCGCCAACCTCGCGGCCGCGGCGGACAGCTACACGGGGCTCAAGGTGGAGACCTCGCTGAACCCGTTCGCGAGCGACCACGTGCCGTTCATCAACGCGGGCATCCCGGCGGTCCTGTCGATCGAGGGAGCGGACAGCGCGAACGGCCACATCCACTCGGCCTCGGACACGTTGAACTTCCTCGACTGGTCGCTGGCCGCGGAAATTCTCCGGATGAACGCGGCCGCGCTCGTCGGCTGGCTCGGAGGCGTGGAAGCCGTTCGGCCCAGACCCGCGGGACCAGTGGTGTCGTGGGGTCCGGGGCAGCTCGACGTGTTCGTCGTCGGCGCGGATGCCGCATTGCACCACAAGGCCTATGACGGCTCCTGGCACGACTTCGAGTCTCTTGGAGGTGTCATAGGGCGTGTTGGTGGACCCTGAGCAGTCGCGAGCAGGTGCTCGGTGCGGTAGCTCGGCGTGCTGGAGTGAAGGCCTCGATGCTTTTCCATCATGGCCTTTGCTCCAGTGCGCCGAGGTGCCGTGCCGAGTGCCGCGCAGCACGCTCAGGGTCCACCAACACGCCCTAAGCTAACGCCGGTGACGCATCTTGACTGGAGTGGTTGCCTGAACACGCGCGATCTCGGTGGACTGCCGACCCGGTACGGCGCGACGACGCGCGCGGGGGCGGTGATCCGGACGGACTCCCTGCACCAACTCGATCCCGACGGCCTGGTGGCCTTCCATGCACTCGGGGCCGGGTTGGTCCTGGATCTGCGCTCGGACTGGGAGATCGACGAACCCCACCCGCTCGAGGCCCACCCGACGTACCGGCGGATCCCGTGGATCGACACGGTCCGCGAGGCCGAGCGGGTGCGGGCCGATGAGCCGCTGATGGCTGACGTCTACCGCGGCAGCCTGGAGCGGAACCAGGGGCAGATCGTCCAGGCGTTGCGAGCCGTCGCCGAGGCTCCGGAGGATGCCGCTGTCGTGGTGCACTGCCGCGCGGGCAAGGACCGGACCGGGCTGTTGATCGCCTTGCTGCTGGAGCTGGTCGGAGTACCTCGTGCGGTGATCGCGGCGGACTATGCGATGAGCGAGGAGAGGCTCGGAGTCCTTGCTGCGTTGGAGAATCACCCTGGTACCGAGGAGGAGCGAGCGGCGGCCGCAGTACTTGCGAGGACCTTGCCGGAGACGATCCTGGACTCGCTGGATCACGTCGACTCGCAGTACGGCGGAGTGCGGGCTTACCTGGCTGCGTGCGGGCTGACGGCTGGGGAGATCCACCGGCTGGCGACGCGGTTGGTGGACGTGCCGATCGAGGCGGTGGTGTTCGACTTCGACGGACTGCTGATGGATACCGAGACCACGCTGGTGGAGAGCTGGCGGGCCGAGTGGCAGTGGCACGGGCTGGAGCTCGATGTGGAGGACGGGTTCTTCCCGGGGCACGGCGGGGACACCCTGGAGATGCACGACGAGAAGCTGGCCGCCGCGGTGGGGCCGGGGTACGACAGGGAGAGGAGCCAGGCGCGGCGGCTCGCTCACCGCGATGAGCTGCACCGGACGCTGGACTTCCGGCCGGGGATCCACGAATGGTTGCGGGAGGCACGTGAACTCGGGCTGCGGATCGCCATCGCGAGCAGTTCGGCGCGGCCGTGGGTGGTCGGGCATCTCGAGCGGGTGGGAGCTGTCGGGCTGTTCGACCTGATCGTGACCGGCGACGAGGTGTCGATGCACAAGCCGGATCCGGAGATCTACCTGTTGGCGTTGAAGCGGCTCGGACTGGATGGTGCGTCGGCGGTGGCGATCGAGGACACCGCGCACGGGGTGGCAGCGGCGGCCGCGGCCGGGATGGCGACGGTTGCGATTCCGAACCCGTTCGTGCTCGCGGAGGCCGTCGGGCAGGCCGATCTGGTGCTCGGCCTCGCTGACGAAGTACCGCTCAGCGAGGCCCTGCTCAAGCTTTCTGTGAAGGCCTGATTACCCGGTCTGTTTCTCAGACGACGGAGAGTGGGAGGAGCTTCTTGCCGGTGGGGCCGATCTGGATCTCGGTGCCCATCTGCGGGCAGACGCCGCAGTCGAAGCACGGGGTCCAGCGGCAGTCCTCGACCTCGATCGCGCCGTCCTCCTCGAGGGAGTCCTGCCAGTCCTCCCAGAGCCAGTCGCGGTCCAGCCCGGAGTCCAGGTGGTCCCAGGGCAGCACCTCGGCGTACTCACGCTCGCGGGTGGTGTACCAGGCGAGGTCCACCGGCTCGTCGGCGAGCGCCGTCTCGGCCGCGCCGATCCAGCGCTCATACGAGAAGTGCTCGCTCCAGCCGTCGAACCGGCCGCCGTCGCGCCAGACCTGCTCGATGATCCGGCCGACCCGGCGGTCGCCGCGGGACAGCAGGCCTTCGATGATGCCGGGCTTGCCGTCGTGGTACCGGTAGCCGATCGCCTTGGCGTACTTCTTGTCCGAGCGGATCGCGGCGTTCAGCTTGGCCAGCCGCGCGTCGGTCTCCTCGACGCCGAGCTGCGACGCCCACTGGAACGGCGTGTGCGGCTTCGGCACGAATCCGCCGATCGACACGGTGCAGCGGATGTCGTTGCGGCCGGACACCTCACGGCCGGTGGCGATCACCCGCTTGGCCAGGTCGGCGATCGCGAGCACGTCCTCGTCGGTCTCGGTCGGCAGGCCGCACATGAAGTACAGCTTCACCTGCCGCCAGCCGTGGCTGTACGCCGCCGCGACCGTGCGGATCAGGTCCTCCTCGCTGACCATCTTGTTGATCACCTTGCGCATCCGGTCAGAGCCGCCCTCGGGGGCGAAGGTCAGACCGCTGCGCCGGCCGTTGCGGGAGAACTCGTTGGCCAGCGTGATGTTGAAGGCGTCGACCCTTGTCGACGGCAACGAGAGCGAGACGTTGCTGCCCTCGTACCGGTCGCCGAGGCCCTTGGCGACCTCGGCGATCTCGCTGTGGTCGGCGGAACTCAGGCTGAGCAGGCCGACCTCCTCGAAACCGGACTGCTTCAGGCCGTTCTCGACCATGTCGCCGATCGTGGTGATGCTGCGCTCCCGCACGGGGCGGGTGATCATCCCGGCCTGGCAGAAGCGGCAGCCCCGCGTACAGCCGCGGAAGATCTCCACGGAGTACCGCTCGTGCACGGTCTCGGCCAGCGGGACCAGCGGCTTCTTCGGGTACGGCCAGGCGTCCAGGTCCATCACCGTGTGCTTGGCGGTCCGCCACGGCACGCCGGGCTTGTTCGGCGCGACCCGCTTGATCCGGCCGTCGTCGAGGTAGTCGACGCTGAAGAACTTGGGGATGTAGACGCCACCGGACGCGGCCAGCCGCATCAGCACCTCGTCGCGCCCGCCCGGGCTGCCTTCGTCCTTCCACTCCCGGATCACGTCGGAGATGGCGAGCACGATCTCCTCGCCGTCACCGAGCACCGCGGCATCGATGAAGTCGGCGATCGGCTCGGGGTTGAACGCGGCGTGACCACCCGCCAGCACGATCGGGTCCTCGTCGCCCCGGTCCACGGCGTACAGCGGGATGCCGGCCAGGTCGAGCGCGGTCAGCATGTTCGTGTAGCCGAGCTCGGTGGAGAACGACAGCCCGAAGACGTCGAAGGCGCGCACCGGCCGGTGGCTGTCGAGGGTGAACTGCGGGATCTTGTTGTCCCGCATCACCTGCTCCATGTCCGGCCAGACCGAGTAGGTCCGCTCCGCGAGGGTGTGCTCGCGCTCGTTCAGCACCTCGTACAGGATCTGGACACCCTGGTTCGGCAGGCCGACCTCGTACGCGTCCGGGTACATCAGCGCCCAGCGGACGCTCACGGAGTCCCAGTCCTTGCTGACCGAGTTGAGCTCACCGCCCACGTACTGGATCGGCTTCTGCACACCCGGCAGCAGCGGTTCCAGGCGCGGAAACAGAGATTCAACAGTCATCACAGAACTTCCGGTCAGAGGTCAGAGCGCCTACCAGCCTAACGCCGCCGACCGGCCAGCTCCGCCATCAGGTGCGGACGAGAGCCCGGTCTGCGATGAATGCGCGCCACTCCGCGTCCTGCTCCGGCGAGAACTGGTCCTTCGGCAGCGTCATCCCGCCAGCGGCGACGACCCTGAGGCTCCAGTCGTTCTTGTCCTCCCTGATCGACCGCACCGCGCTCCAGGCGATCTGGAGCGTGGTGATCGCCGTCGCCACCTGAAGGTGGTCGTCGCTGAGCGTGTAGGTGTACACCCGACCGAAGGTGCGGCCCCAGACGCGGTACCTGATGAGCGCGATCAACTCCGGTCCCAGCAGGAACAGCACGCCGATGAGCATCAGGGTCAGGTCGTAAGCCAGGAGCCCCCAGACGACGTACGCCAGGCCGAGCAGTCTGACCAGCAAACCGGCATGGTGGAGCTGTACACGCACGTTCCGCGTCCGCCGGCCGAGCGTCAGCTCGACCACGATGGTGATGTTCACTCCGGTCCTCTCCTCCGCCGACCACCCCAGTCAGCCGCCGCAGCCTATCGCTGAGTGAGGGCTGATTCAGGTGAGGTGGGTGAGGAGGAGGGGGCTGGTGCGGTCGGGGTCGGAGTAGGTGACCAGGTGGGCGGCGTGGTCGAGGACTTCCAGGTGGGCGCAGGGGATCTGGGCGGCCAGCGGGATGACGGTTTCCGGTGGGATGGAGGTGTCGGAGTCCGCGGTGGCGAGCAGAACGGGCGCGGTGATGTCGGCCAGCTTGTCGCGCAGATCCATCGCACCGAGTGCCTCGCAGCAGGATGCGTACCCCTCGTCCGAGGTGTTCAGCAGTTGCTGGCGGATCGTCTCCACCTCGGCGGGGTGGGCTTCGACGTACTCCGGGAGGAACCAGCGGGCCAGGGTGGGCTCGACGATTGCCTGGGTGCCCTCGGCGCGGACCTGGGCGGCCCGGTCGATCCACATCTGCTGCCCTGCTGCCGGGTACGCCGGCGGGCAGAACAGGGCGAACCGGTGGAACCGGTCCGGGGCGTTCTCCGCGAGCCACAGCCCGACCGCCCCGCCCAGCGAGATCCCGACGTACGACGCCTTCTCCACGAGCAGCTCGTTCAGCAGGTCGACGACGTCTCCGCCGAGGTCCTCGATCGAGTAGGGCCCGAGCGGCGCCTCGGACTCACCATGGCCGCGGTGATCGAAGGCGACCACCCTGAAC
Source organism: Kribbella orskensis (assembly GCF_004342085.1). NCBI lineage: Bacteria > Bacillati > Actinomycetota > Actinomycetes > Propionibacteriales > Kribbellaceae > Kribbella > Kribbella orskensis. The sequence continues at coordinate 1,453 of NZ_SLWM01000035.1, read as the reverse complement.
CGCTCCGCCAGCACGTCCAGCTGCGGAGCCCACATCGCGTGCGTCGTACCGAGCGACGAGCCGAGCAGAACCACGGGCGCGTCCTCGGGACCGGTGATCTCGTGATGGAGTCGCATGAGCCCACCCTACGGAGATCTGAGGGTTTCAGGGCGGCCATCTGGGGAGCAACGCAACTCAGGCCGCCATCACCCCAGACGACACCACCACCGAAGTACTCCAATCCGCCGCCTCGGCTCGATTCGCCGTACCGGTCTTCTTCGGGATCCGGTTGATAGCCTGCGGCGGCGGCTGAGTTAGGAGTGGTTGTGGTTGTGGGTGTGCCGGGGATGGACCGGGTCGTGGAGTTGGCGACGGTTGTGCGGAGTGGGTTTATGGAGAGCCGGCACTTCGGGGTGGCGCTGGCTGTGGATCCGGGCGGTGAGGTGGTGTTCGCGGCCGGGGATGTTGAGGCGGTGTTGTTGCCGCGCTCGACCGCTAAGCCCTTGCAGGCCGTCGGGTGCATTGTCGCGGGTGCTGAGCTCAGTGATGAGGACACGGCGATCGCGGCCGGGAGTCACACCGGCGAGGATCGGCACGTTGCCCTGGTCGATGGGATGTTGAAGGCCGCGGGGCTTGATCGGGAGGCGTTGTGGTGTCCGCCGGATCGGGCTCAGGACGAGCCCACTCTGTTCCGGTTGATTGCCGAGGGCATCGGGCCGGAGAAGGTACGGATGAACTGCTCGGGCAAGCATGCCGCGATGCTCAAGGCGATGGTTGCCCACGGCGACGATCCGAAGGATTACCTCGACCCGCAGTCTCCTGTCCAGCGAGTGATCGCGGCCGAGATCGAGCGGTTGACCGAGTCGTCCACCGGCATCGTGACGGTCGACGGTTGCGGCGCTCCCCTGCTGGGGATGCCGTTGCGTGGGTTGGCGCTCGCCTTCAGCCACCTGGCCACAGCCGACGCCGGTACTGCGGACAACCGGGTGGCTGAGGCGATGCGCCGGTACCCGGAACTCGTGGGCGGCAAGGGACACCAGAACAGCGAGGTGATGCGTCTGCTGCCGGGGGTGATCGCGAAGGGCGGCGCCGAAGGGGTGATCGGGATGGCGACCCCCGACGGCCACGCCGTCGCCGTAAAGGTCATCGACGGCAACCCACGAGCCACCACCGCCCTCGGCCTCACCCTGCTGGAGAAATGCGGGTACGACGTGTCCGCCGCCGACGAACTCCGAGCCCTGCCAGTCCTCGGCGGCGGCAAGCCGGTCGGCCACATCACCCTGACGATCTAGCCCGGCCGATCCCCCAGGTCCGGGCCGATCCCCAGGTCCGCGGCCGATCCCGGCGTCGGCTGACGGGATGTTCGCTGACTGCCGTCCTATAGAGCCTGTTGAGAAATGGGTGTGGCGGTGGTGTGGGTCACCGGGTGGGCGTTCGAGTATTGGGTATGGCGAATTCGTATCGGCCGGTTGAT
>NZ_SLWM01000034.1:0-53542 GCF_004342085.1 Kribbella orskensis | reverse complement strand
AGGGTGCAGGCCCCGGCCCCAGGGCCCCAACACCCACAGCCCCACCAACACCCCTGACCTCCGCCAGCCAAAACCATTCCCCAACAGGCTCTACAGGCGGCCAGCGGCCGGACAACCTGCCAGCGGCCGAGTATGAGGAGTGGAGCGTTGCCGAGGATCAGTCCTTGCGGAGTGAGCTGAGTAGGCGGCCCTGGGCCTGTTCGAGGTGGTAGGCGAGGTGTTCGGCGGCCGCGGTCGGGTCGCTGTCCTCGATCGCCTTGAGGATCGCGGCGTGCTCCTGCGCGACGTTGGTCGGGTTGGCTGTCCGGTGGGCCTGGTACTGCCCCATCGTCAGGTGCACCTCGCCGATGATCAGTTCGTGCATCCGGGACAACCGCCTGCTGCCGACCCCGGTGACCAGGGCCGAGTGGAAGGCGATGTCGGCCTCCACCTGGTTCTCGAACAGCCGATCGCGGGCCGCGTACTCGATCGCGACCTGGGCCTTGGCGGCCGCCGCCGGCACCTCTCCGGTCGCGGCGAGCGACGAGACCGCGGCGCGCTCGATCGTCACCCGGCTGAAGAACAGGTCGCGGATCTCTTCCTCGTCCAGGGTCGGGACGACCGCGGTCTTGTGGGCGGTCCGCCGCAGCAGACCGAGTGCCGTCAACCGCTCCAGGCAGGCCTTCGCGGTGGGCCGGGCGACGTTGTACTCCGTCGCGAGGCGAACCTCGGTGAGCTTCTCCCCCTGCGGAATGTCGCCGTTGACGATGCGCTTACGAACGGATTCGTAGAGCGCCTCGGTCAGCGAGGACGGCCCGAGTTCCAGGCTCGCATCGGTACCCACGGCACCCCCTTCGATCGAATGGTCAGGCAAGTGTACTGGTCAACCAGTGCCCGGAACCGGACTCAGTAACCAGCCTGCTTGTCCACCACGTTGCGCAGTTCCTCCCCTGCTAGGAAGCGTCGCAGGTTGTGGAGCACGATCTGCTCGCCACGCCGGGCAGTGCCGTCACTTGTGGCGCCGTTGTGCGGAGTCACGATGACGTTCGGCAGGGTCCAGAACGGGCTGTCCGCCGGCAACGGCTCCACCCCGTGCGCGTCCAGGCCGGCACCCGCGAGCTGCCCGCTTAACAAGGCTTCCAGCAGCGCCTCGTCGTCGGCGATGCCACCGCGCGAGATGCAGATGAAGTACGCCGACTCCTTCATCCGGGCGAACGCGTCGGCGTCGAACCGCCCCCTCGTCGCGGGCGTGCTCGGCGCGGTGACCACCACGAAGTCGGACTCCCCGAGCATCCGGTCGAACCCGTCCTCGCCGTACACCTCGTCGACGTACGGCGATGGTTGCTCAGGACGACGTCGTACGCCGATCACGTGCAGGTGGAACGCCTTCGCCTTCTCGGCAAGGTCGATCCCGGAGTTGCCGAGGCCGTAGATCCCGAGGGTCCGCCCGGCGAGTTCGCTGTGTCTGAAGTGATCCCAGCGTCGCTCCGCCTGCGCCCGCATCCACCGCGGCACGTCCCGGTTCAGCATCAACATCAGCAGCATCGCGTGCTCGGCCAGGGAGATCCCGCCGTTGCCCGCCGACGAGGTCAGCACCACGTCGGAGGCGAGCATCTCCGGCGACAGGTCCGCGTCGACCCCCGCTGCCGGGCTGTGCACCCAGCGCAACTGCTTGGCCTTGGCAAGGATCTCCGGCGGGACCCGGCCGATCACCGCGTCCATCGTCTCGATCACGTCGTCGGCCTCGGACAGGTTGCCGACGAAGCGGAAGTCCACCCCGGGCGCGACCTCGGCGAAGGCCGGAGATTCCTTGCCGATCACAACGATGATCATTTGAGCCCCGTCGTCGCGATACCGCGGATCAGGTACTTCTGGGCGATCGCGAAGAAGATCAGGATCGGCACCAGCGACAGCAACGACATCGCGAACAACATCCCCACCCCACTCTGGGTCTCGGAGTCGACCATCGAGTTCAGCGCCACCGGCACGGTGAACACCTGGGTCCTGGTCAGGTAGATCAACGGTACGAAGAAATCGTTCCAGGTCCAGATGAAGGTGAAGATCGTGGTGGTCACCAGGGCCGGCCGCATCAGCGGCAGCACGACGTACCAGAAGGTCAGGAACGGCCCGGCCCCGTCGATCCAGGCGGCCCGGTCGAGCTCGCGCGGCAGGGTGCGGATGAACTGGACCATCAGGAACACGAAGAACGCGTCGGTGGCCAGGAACTTCGGGATCAGCAGCGGCCAGTAGGTGTTCACCAGGTCCAGCTGCGAGAAGAAGATGTACTGCGGGATCACCAGCACGTGGAACGGCAGCATCACCGACGCCAGCGTGATCGCGAAGTACACCTTCCGCATCCGGAACTGCAGCCGGGCCAGCGCGTACGCCGTCAGCGAGCAGGAGAACAGGTTGCCCACGATCGAGCCGAGGGTGACCACCAGCGAGTTCACGAAGAACACCGAGAACGGCCGGTTCAGCGCGTGCCAGCCGTCCTTGAAGTTGTCCAGGGTGACGCTGCTCGGAATCAGGCCGGGCTCGGTGAGGATCTGGTCGGCCGGCTTGAACGCGCTGACCACCATCCAGACCAGCGGGTAGATCATGAACGCGACGAACACCAGCAGCCCGGCGTGCTTGAGCGCGGACCGGATCCGGCGCTGCCGCAGCGGGGGTGGGCTGGTGACCGCCTCAGCGGTTGCAGTGGCCATCAGTTGTCTCCGTAGAAGACCCAGTACTTCGAGACCAGGAAGTGCAGCGCGGTGATCGCGGCGATCGCGGCCATCAGCACCCAGGCGAGCGCGGACGCGTAGCCCATGTCGAAGGCCACGAATCCTTGCTGGTACACGTACAGCGTGTAGAACAGCGTCGAGTTCGCCGGGCCGCCGGTGCCGCCGCTGATGATGTGCGCCTGGGTGAAGGTCTGGAAGGCGCCGATCGTCTGCAGGATCAGGTTGAAGAAGATGATCGGCGTGAGCAGCGGCACGGTGACGTGGGCGAACTGCCGCAACACCCCGGCGCCGTCGACCTTGGCCGCCTCGTAAAGCTCGTCAGGGATCTGCCGCAGACCGGCCAGGAAGATCACCATCGGCGAGCCGAAGGTCCAGACGTTGAGGATGATGAGCGTCGCCAGCGCGGTCTTCGGGTTCTGCAGCCAGCTCTCGCCGTTGATCCCGATCACCGCCAGGCCCTTGTTGATCAGCCCGTCGTCACCGAAGATCTCCCGCCACAGGATCGCGATCGCGACGCTCGTTCCGAGCAGCGACGGCAGATAGAACGCGCTGCGGTAGAAGGCAAGTCCGCTCAGTCCGCGGTCGAGGATCAGCGCCAGCAGCAAGGCGAAGCCGAGTTGCAGCGGCACCGACACGAGCACGTAGACCAGCGTCACCTTCACCGACGCCCAGAACTGGTCGTCGTGCACCATCCGCTGGAAGTTCTCCAGCCCTGTCCACTCCGGTGGGTTCAGGATGTCGTAGTCGGTGAAGGCCAGGTACAGCGACGCGAACAGCGGGACCGCGGTGATCAGCAGGAAGCCGAGCTGCCACGGAATCAGGAAGACGTGTGCCGCCCGGCCCTGCCGGTTCAGGTGGAAGGCGGGCCGGCGCCCTTTCGGCGCCGGCGCCTCCGGCTCTGCCTGCTGGACCGGCAGTTCCTCTCGGGTCAGCATGGTCGGATCACTGCGCCCGCTTGATGCCGGCGGCGATCTCGTCGAGGAGCTTCTTCGCGCCGTCGGGCACGGTGGTCCGGCCGAGCGCGATCTCCTCGCAGACGCGGGTCGTGGCGGTCCGCCAGGTGCTCGAGCCGGGCGGCGCCTCGTAGCGTGGCCGACGCTCCGCGGCACGCTCCTTCTTCACCAGCGCGAGCATCTCCTTCTCGTCCGGGCTCGCGAACGCGGCCGCCTGCTCGGCGACCTTCGGGTTGGTCGGCGCGCCCATCGTCAGCCGGACCGTCTTCAGCATGTCGGCGTTGTTCGCGTTGTAGTTGATCACCTTGCCGGCGGCCTCGACCTTGTCGTCGTCGATCCGCTGGTAGATGGCCATCCGCGGGAAGTACAGGTACTTGTGACCCGCCTCGACGCCCGCGTCCACCGGCACCGCCCGCAGCCGGAACCGCTCCTTGGGGAACATCTTCGCGTCGTCGATGATGTGGTTGGAGTTGCCGAAGTTGACCAGCACCTTCTTGCCGACCTGCGCCCAGTCCGGCCCCATCCCCTCCTGCTCGCTGAGGGACAGCGCGGCTCCGGCCTTGCGCAGCTTCTCCCACCAGTCGAGCCAGCTGCCCAGGCCGTCGACGGTGAAGCCGACCTGGCCGTCCTCGGTCCACAGCTGCTCACCCCGCTGCCGCAGCCAGGCCTCGAAGGTGAGGTCGTGGTCCGGTGCGTACGGCGTACCCTTCCGCTTCCCCGGGTTGTCCTTGCTGTAGGCAACGAGGAGGTCGGCCAGCCCGTCCCAGGTCCACGCCGGGTCGGTGTCCGCCGGGATGGTGACTCCGTCGGCCTTGGCGACGGTCTCGTTGTAGCGGATCACCGGGGTGAAGATCGCGAACGGCATGGTGTTCAGCTCGCCGCCCAGCTTGAAGGTCTCGAGGTCTTCCTTGCTGTAGTCCGACCACTGCAGCGAGGGGATGTCGTCGAGCTTCCGGTACAGCTTGCTCTTGTGGTACGTCATCACCTGCGGTGAGGCGATCCAGAAGATGTCCGGCACGTCCCGGGCGGCGATCTGCGTCGTCATCCGCTCCTGGAACGCGGTGTACTCGGCGAACTCGGGCTCGATCCCGATGTCGCTGTTCGCCGCGCTGAACTGCTGCAGCGCCTTGGTGTAGTTCTGCTGGCGGATGTTGTTGCCCCACCAGGCGTAGCGCAGCGTGGTCTTGCCACCGCCGCCCCCGCCTCCGCCGGCGCCGCCACTACTCCCGCCGCAGCCTGCCACCGCCGCGGCGGACAGGCCTGCGGCCGTCGACGCCATCGCGAGCTTCAGGAACCCACGCCGATCAAGTCCGGTCATCACGATCTCCCGTTCCTCACAGTGCTTCGGGTTTCGCCTGTCGACCCCCACGGCAGCGGCTTCCGATCATTGTTTGTTTCCGCTACATGACAGTCAATAGGTCATGCATAGTTGTTTGACAATCTTTCAAACTGCCGGATTACGGATGAGCTACCAGGACCTCGAAGAGACCGATCGTCGGCACCAGGACGCGACCGTCTTCCACTCCGAGCCGCCGGCCGGCGCAGAGCGCCTCCACGGTCGTGACGCCGTCGGGCAGGGTCAGCCAGCCTTCCCCGATCGGCAGCGGCTTCGCGAACCGCTGATCGGCGTCACCCGATCTGTTCAGCAGGTGGATCACGGTTCCGACCGCGGACCGGCCCATCACGATCTCGACCTGCTCGGGCAGTTCTGTGTCCACCTGCTGCCCGCCGGCCCGGGCGACTTCGTCGACGAAGGCATCGCGATGACCGGTCAGCCCGACATCCCGATAGGCCCGTCCGACGGTCCACGGCAGCAGCGTTGCCCGTCCCCGCCCGTACGGCGCGCTCAGCCGGCCCGGGTGGTCGAGCTCCAAGTGCCCGTGACACTTCTCGGGCGGCCCGTACGGCGCTCTGGACATCGCCAGCAATCCGACTTCGGCGCCATCGCCCGGTTCGACCAGGTCGAACGCGCCGACCACCGGCAGGAACTGGTCTCCCGACCGGAGGTGGAACGACCTGGTCGCCTCCTCGGTGTCGTGACTGGCCAGCCTCCGGCGTACCGGCAGACAGGCGAGCTGGACCTCGTCCGCGACCAGCCCGCTGTTGCCAGTGGCAACCACCGCGCCGCCGCCTCCGACGTACGAGTCGATCGTTGCGACCACCTCTGGCGTGAGTGGTCCGAGGTCGGGCAGGACGACGACCCGGTACCGGCCGAGGTCGACCTCGGCCAGCCTCTCCTCCGGCAGCACATCGAACGGCACATGCCGCTGGAGCAGCGAGAGGTAGAGCCCCTGGAATTCCGTGATCGCTCCGGGTTTGAACTGGTCCGGACGGATCAGCAGCGTCGTTGCCGCCGGCACGAGCTCTCGGTAGACGTCCTGGTGGTCCCGATGGAACCTGGTCAACTCAGCAGCAATCCCCAAGCAGGCATAGGGATTGTCGTCCGGCGTCCCCATGATGTACGTCGACGGCACCGCGCCGCGAGCCATTGCCTGCAGCAAGTACTGCGCGAAGTGGTGCGGCTCCTCCCCCGCCAGCCGGTACGGCATGTCCACGAAGCCGACCGAGTTCGTCAGCACCGGGACCTCCGGGCGGAACGTCTTGGCCGCGCTGACGTGCTCACTCGTCCGGTGATGCCACAGGGGCCGGCCGATCGCGTTGTTCGCCTCGTGGAAGACGATGTCGGCGCGATCCCCGAGCACCAGCGGCGCCTCCGGCCGGCGGTTCGCCAGATGCTCGCGGATCCGCGCGGTCAGATCGGCCAGTATCTCCCGCGAAAAGCGTTGCCACGTCTCGTACCCCGCCGAGTTCTTGTCCCCGGGAAGACGCTCGCCCGGCGCGTACTCGGAGTACCGGCGGACGCAGCCGAGGCACTGGCAGACGCCTCGGTAGCGGCGGCTGTAGTCCACCTCGTTGAACGACATCCAGTTGCAGAAGAATCCGTCGATCGGATAGCGGTCAAGCACCTCGTCCAGGACCTCGAACAGCTTGACCTGGTAATAGTCGCCGCTCGGGCAGACGCTGGTGAGGCCGTTGTAGACCTGAGGATCACCGGCGGCGTCGACGAAGCACCACTCGGGATGCTGCTCGGCCCGCCGGTGGTCGATCTTGGAGAAGTCCATCCGGCCCATCACTCGGATCCCCCTGGCGGCGGCCGCCTTGACGGCGTCGCCGACCAGGTCTCGCGAGGGGCGCTCGGCGAGGTATGGGTTGGCTGTCTGGAAGTCCAGGGCCGTCGGGTAGTTGGACAGGATGCCGCCGACGCTCAGCAGCCAGGTGTTGGCGCCGAACTCCTCGAGATAGTCCAGCACCCGCTCGACATCGAGTCCGGCGTCGATCTCGCGCAGGTTCGTCTGGAACATCCGGAACGGGTCCTGCCACCAGAGCCTCATGACCGGTCCCTGCCCAGAGTCCTGCCCAGCGTCTTGTGCAACGCGGAGTGGTCGAGATCCCCGTCGCCGTCCGCGATCGCGGCGTTCATCAACTGCTGGGTCGCGGCCGTGTTCGGCAGCGCGAGGTTCAACTCGGCGGCCGCCTGGACCGCGAGCGACAGGTCCTTGCGATGCAGGCGGATCCGGAATCCCGGGTCGTAGGTCTGGTTCACCATCCGCTCGCCGTGCAGTTCGAGGATGCGGGACGAGGCGAACCCGCCCATCAGCGCCTCCCGGACCACCGCCGGATCCGCTCCGGCCTTTTCCGCGAACAACAGCGCCTCCGCGACGGCCTCGATGGTGAGCCCGACGACGATCTGGTTCGCCACCTTGGCGGTCTGCCCCGCGCCGACGTCACCGATCCGGGTGATGTTCTTGCCGAGCACCTCGAAGATCGGCCGCGCCCGCTCGAACGCCTCCGGGCGACCGCCGACCATGATGGTCAGCGTCGCTTGCACGGCCCCGACCTCGCCGCCCGACACCGGTGCGTCGAGATAGTCGCAGCCCTGCTCCTCGATCCGCTTCGCGAAGGTCTTGGTGGCCGACGGCGAGATCGAACTCATATCGATCACCAGCGTGCCGGGCTTGAGACTCTCGTCCACCCCGTCGACCCCGAACAGCGCACCCTCGACGTCCGGGGTGTCCGGCAGCATCAGGATGACGACCTCGGACCGCTCGGCCACCTCCGCGGCCGAGCCGCACTGGTGACCGTCGAGATCACCCTTGTCCCGGTAGAGCGACAGGTCGTGGCCGGCGGCAATCAAGTTGCGGGCCATCGGCCGCCCCATCACGCCCAGTCCGACGAATCCGATCCTCATCGGTCCCCCCAGGTGAGGTGGACGACCTCGAGCAGGCCGGCGGTGGGGATGGTGATCTCCGCCCGCCCGTTCGCGACCGTCGGCTCGACCTCCACTCCCGCGACGAGCAAGCTGCCCTTCACCGGCCCGTCCGGTACGGCGACCGAGACGGTCTGCGGGGGCAGCGGCAACGTCTCGCGGATCGGGCCGCGCATCGCCATCGGGTTGGTGAGGTTGACGATGACGACGGCAACGGAGTTCTCACCGCGGTGGATCGCGAGATCGAGCAGACCCGCGCCCTCGACGGTCACCTCGGGTTCCTTGCCGAGGGCCCAGTCGACCGCGTTGGCGACCAGCAGACCGTGGTCGGACTGCAGCGCCTCCCAGAAGATCGAGCCCAGGTTGAACGGGAAGTAGACGATCCGCCCGCCGTTCGCGTTCTGCCGGCAGATCACCGCCGGCCGATCCGGATCGTGCCGCGAGTAGACCTCTTCCATCGGCAGGTCCGGGAAGTCCGGGATGAACCGGAACGGCACTTCCGTGTCCGGATCCGCTTCCACCCCGAGGATGTGGGTGCCGCCGATGATCCGCGTCGTCCCCGGGAATCCCCGGTTGAGCCGATGATCGTCCATCAGCGCGATGTAGTTGTTCTTCACCGGGCGACTCGCCTCGGTCAGGTGTACGCCGAGCACGTCCGCCAGACCGAAGTCCGCCCGCGCCTGCCCGCGTTCGTCGTACAGGGAGGTCTGGTACGCCGCGACGAGCGAGCCGCCGCCTTCGACGTACTGGCGCAGTACAGCGCACTGCTCGTCGCCCAGGTGTTCGGCGTTGGCGAGCACGATCACCTTGAACGGGCTCAGCCGCTCGGCCGACAACTCCTGGTCGGAGACGAACTCGAACGGGACACGGGCCTCGACCAGCGCCTGGTAGAAGCCGTCCTCGTGGTCCGCGGTCCGGTCGGTCCGCAATTGCCCGGCACGCGTCGGGTCGAGCAGCGCGACCTCGGCCGTGATCCGAAGATCCTTCAGGACCGGCTCGACCTTGGCGTGCAGGGAGAACGCCTCGACGATCGGCGGCACCCACCGGTGGTCGGGCACGCTCGCGTTGAACTTGGTGAACCACGGCAGCGCACCCTGGGCGAACCCGTCGACGATCCAGGTCTTCGTCTCCTCGGCCGGCGCGACCGAGTCCTTCCACCGGTACTGGTGGTGCTCCGGTCCGACCGAGGTGATCAGGCGGACCGGGCGGTCGGGGAAGACGCCGCGATTGCGCTTGCCGTTGCGGCCGGCCGCCCACGGGACCTCGGTGCCGGAGCGACCCTGCTTGTCGATGAAGAAGATCGGGTAGTGCTTCTCGACCAGGTCGCGGTCGAGATCCCGGGCCGCGAGCGCCCCGAGGTTCGGGATGAACCTGGCGTGCGGGCGGAGGTCGCGGACCGCCTTGTCCCAGACGGCCACCAGTTGGCTGAGTTGGCGCCGCCGCCAGCCGACGTACTCGTGCCAGCCCTCGGCGTGCTCCGCGGCCGGGAGGTCCAGGCCGGTCTCGTCCTTGAAGGACTTCCTCGCCGCCTCGCTGTAGGAGATGCCGCCGTAGCCTTCCCAGCGGTTCGCGAAAACGGCGTCCACGTCGTACTCGCGGACGATCTCGCGGGCCACCTCGGTGATGAACTCGCGGTGGTAGTCGGTGAACGCGCAGGTGAGCCAGATGCCGGGATGCGCCCAGTGCTCGAGCGGTTCGCCGTTGATGTCGCGGGCGAGCCACTCGGGGTGGGCGGCGGCCGCGTCGGCGTGGATCGCGTGCGGGTCGACGCGGGCCATCACGCTCATATCCAGACCGCGAGCACCTTCGACGAGGGTGCCGAACGGGTCGGTGTCGCCGAGGTACTTGCTGCGGTAGTGGTACTGGAGCTGGGTCGGGTAGTAGGCGATGTAACCGCCCGCGCTGATGCAGGTCGCGTTCGACTGGCTGTCGCGCATCAACTGCAGCCAGAACTCCGAGTCGAAGTGCAGCGGGTCGTCCTCGGCCAGCGTGATCTGGGCCCACCGGGTCGCCGCCTGCGGCCAGTCCGCGCTGCGCTCGTCCAGCTGGGCGGGTGTCGCGGCGGGGGCGGTCTGCTCGGGCTCGGTCCGCATGGATTACCTCCGGGGTCGCAGGTCAGCAGGCCGGGTGAGGCCTTCATCAACTGTGGACCGATTGTTAGACAAGATTGCACGCCTGGCAAGAGCTGGTGTTAGCCTTTTCCTCATGGACTACCGCGGCCACGAGCTGAGCGCGAACGTGTCGATGCTGTTCACCGAGCTCCCCTACCTGGACCGGTACGCCGCTGCCGCGCGGCGGGGATTCACCCAGGTCGAGTCCTGGTGGCCGTTCGCGACGGCGACGCCTCCGCCGGCCGAGGTGGACCTCCTGGTGACGGCGATCGAGGCCGCCGGGGTCTCGCTGAGCGCGCTGAACTTCTTCGGTGGCGACATCGCCGGCGGCGAGCGTGGGATCGCCTCACGACCCGATCGCCAGGACGAGTTGGCGGCGAACCTCGACGCGTTGGTCGAGATCGCCGAGCGGACCGGTTGCCGGTTGTTCAACCTGCTCTACGGACAACTCGACGACGCCTGGAGCCCCGAGGAGCAGGCCGAGACCGCGGTCGCCGCGATCCGCTCAGCCGCCGAGGCTGTGGCGTCTGTTGGCGGCACGGTGTTGCTCGAACCACTCACGGAGGGACTGAACGGACGCTATCCCCTGCTCACAGCGGACGACGTACTCGAGATCCTCGACGGTTCACTGAAGGACGTGGACAACGTGTCGCTGCTGTTCGACACGTTCCACCTGGGCAGCAACGGCGTCGACCTGCCGGCAACCGCCGCTCGGTTTGGCGCGAACCTCGCCCACGTGCAGATCGCGGACAGCCCTGGCCGGGGTGAGCCGGGATCCGGCGCGCTGCCGATCGACGAGACCCTCGACGCCCTGAAGGCCGCAGGCTACAGCGGCGTCGTCGCGTGCGAGTACAAGCCGACCACCGACACCACGTCCAGCCTGAACTGGGTCACGCCCTAGCGAGTTCCAGGCCTGCGAAGAGTTGGCGGGAGCGTTCAAGGACGCCGTCGGCGCTGATCGCTTCACCCGGGCGGTTGCCATAGGCAAGCAGTTCGCCGCCCCAGTTCATGTCCAGGTAGTCCGCCGTCAGCCGCAGTGTGCCGAGCAGCGGTTCGACCTCGGCCTGCTTCTTCGCCGTGTGCGCGGTGATCGCCCACATCGTCTTCCCGCGCATCCGATCACGGAAGTTCACGCCTGGAACGCGCATCCACGCGGACCAGTAGTCGAGGTACAGCTTCACGCTCGTGGAGACGCTGAACCAGTAGAGCGGTGACGCGATCACCAGGTTCGTCGCGGCGAGCGTCGCGTCCAGCAGCACCTGCTCGTCGCCGACAGCCGGCGGGTACACCCCGTCGCCGTCGTGCCGGACATCCCGGAACGGATCAAGCTCCAGCTCGCTTAGCTGCAGCCAGGTCTGATCCACGTCCGCGGGCAGGTGCTCGGCCGCCAGCCGCGCGAGCGCCTCGGTGTTGCCACCCGGACGACTGCTCCCCAGCAGGAAGAGAAACGACACGACGACTCCTTGCGTGCGCAAATGATGCACGAGCATACAACCTACGGCGGGATCAGATCTACGACTCCACCGAACTGGTGACGGCCTCCGGCCCTGAACCTGGTTGTTCGGGCGCAACTTGGGCGGGGACGGCACCATAGGTCTATGGGCAAAGGTGGACGAATCCGCTGGGCAGGTCTCTTCGCGCTTGCCCTGGCCACGGCCGTCGCATGCTCGCCGGACGACACCTCCGCTCCGGAGCCGACTCCCTCGGCCTCGTCGTCACCGCCTAGCCCTTCGCCGGATACTTCTGTACCGGCCACTTCTGCGCCGGCGGCGCCTCGGCCGTCCGCTACTCCAACGCCTGCTGCGCCCGTGAATCCCGTGTCGCTGCAGGCGTTGATGACTAAGAAGTACAACGGCTCCAACCTGCGTCTCGGCCGAGTCCTGGCCCGCAACGAGGCGTACACGCGGTACTTCGTCACCTACACCAGCGGCACGTTGACGATCTCCGGCATCCTCAACGTCCCGCGCACCCCCGGCCGGCATCCCGCACTCGTGCTCAACCACGGCCACATCGACCTCGATATCTACACGAACGGCCGCGGTCTGATGCGCGAGCAGGACTACCTCGCCCGCCGGGGGTACGTAGTACTGCACACCGATTACCGCAATCACGCACAGTCGTCGAAGGACCCGCGGTCCGAGGTCAACCTCCGCCTGGGCTACACCGAGGACGCCATCAACGCAGTGCTCGCCCTGAAGGCATCGCCGTACGTCGACCCGCAGCGCGTCGGCATGTTCGGCCGATCAATGGGCGGCGGCGTCACCTACAGCGTGCTCGTCGCCCAACCAGGCCTGGTGAAAGCGGCAATCGTCTACGCCCCGGTCAGCTCCGACACCGCCGACAACTTCAACCGCTGGACCCGCCAGGACGGCGCGGACGCCACCGCCATCCTCCGCACCCACGGCGAACCAGCCCGCAACCCCACCTTCTGGCGCAACGTCTCGCCGGTGAACTTCTTCAACCGAGTCACCGAACCCGTCCAGATCCACCACGGCACGGCAGACTCCACCTGCCCCCCATCCTGGTCCCGAGACACAATTGCCGCGCTCAAGTCAGCCGGTAAGAACGCCACCCTCCTCACCTACCCCGGCGAAGAACACGCCTTCGCCGCCGCCTGGCCCCTCTCCATGACCAGATCAGTAGCCTTCCTCAAGCAGAACGGCGTCTAGGCCCTCGTCGATTTGACCACCTTCTTGTTGACCGCCGGCTCGACAGCCTTCCGTTTCCAGCTTGGGGTTGCGCCTCCCCCGGGCGGCCAGCAGGCGGCGGAGGATGATGACGGCGGCGGGACCGTTGACCAGGGCCGGCGCCCCCGCGGCATGCTCGCCGGTGAGCAACGACCAGGCAGCCCACACAGCGGCGTTGGCCAGGATGATCCAGTAGGTGCAGGCGGACACGCCGTCGAGTCGCTCTTCGCGGATCGTGCGCGCGGCCTGTGGAATACAGAGCAGGCAGGATAGGGCGGCGCCGCACCACGCCAGCATCTCGACGACCACGGTGTCACCTCCTCCGCCCGACTCGACGGATCGAAGGTAGGACCGTCGCATTCCGTCGGGGTTCCTCGCGGCTTCCTCGACAGGTGGGTGGAACGCCGACTTCGGAGTACTGGATCGGCGCGGGTCGCCAGGCGAACCAGCGGTCGTCAGGCGAGGCAGCGGTCGTAGGCGAGGCAGCGGTCGTAGGCGAGGCAGCGGTCGACGTCGAGGGGGGCCCGGCGGCGGTGAAGAGTTCGGCGGAGCCGATGTCGTGGTGCAGTTGCGTGGCCTCGGTCAACTCGGACCCGGCGAGGGCCAGGCTATTGCGACAGCCACTACGACGGCTGCGCCGGTAATCCCGACGGCGGTGACGATCGACGCTTTCCTGTGCGGTATTGCCGTTTGGCTCGTCACATATCGACACGCCCCAAAGGCTGATATCAGGGAGGTCACCCACGGCCAGGAGGCGCGAAATAATTCACCGTACGGACAGGTAATCACACGATGTGTGCGGTTCGGCGCATTTTGAGAACTCGCACATCAATTGTATTAATGCTGCGGGGATGGTCTGCCATGGTCGCTGATTGTGGTGTTTCCTCGATTCAAAGGGAGACAGCCATGACGCAGCACGACCCTGACCAGGATCCCGGCCTCGAACCGGACCCGCTCCGGCGGACAACCCGCCGTACGCGCGCAGTGATCATCGTCGCTGCGGCCGCCGCGGTCACGCTGCTGTCCGCGCTCCTGTCCGGACTCGCGGTCCTGTTCCTCGGCGGCGAGTCGGACTCGGGCCAGCCCGCCGTTCCGTTGCCTTTGGCCAGTACGACATCGGCGCGTGCGACGCCGACCCGCCCGCCGACCACAGCCACGCCCACACCGAAGCCAACCACCCCGGAGCCCACCACCCCGGCACGCACAGCATCACCGACGCCTAGCCCCTCGGCCTCGCCGAGACCGTTCGCGTACCAGCCGCTCTGGCCGTTCGTCTCGACGGCCGAGGCCGCCGCTTGGCAGCGTAGGTACCGCGCCGGCGGGCAACAGCCGTGGCATCTGGACGCCGAACTGACCGCGCTGTCCTTCACCACTGGCTTCCTCGGCTTCTCCGAGGTCAACAAGGTGGCGTCCAGCTCGATCCGGGGTGACGATGCGCGGGTCTCCGTGGGCTACCAGGCAACTGAAGGTCCCGTCAGCGTCGCCGCAGTACTCCACCTGGTCCGGATCGGTCAGGGCCAGGATGCGCCCTGGGAGGTCGTCGGCACCGCTGACACCACGCTCACGCTGGACCGCCCACGGTACGGCGCAACCGCGGTCTCACCGCTCACCGTCAGCGGCCGGATCACCGGCGTGGACGAAACGATCCGGGTAGAAATCCGGCAGCCATCATCCGGCCGGCCGATCGGCACCTACTGCTGCCTCGCCGCCGGCAGCGACCAACAACCATGGTCCACCCAAGTCACCTTCCAGGGCGCAACCGACCCCGCCCTCACGATCGTCGCCTCAACCGGCGGCCACCTTCAATCCGTCGAACGCTTCGCCATCACCGGCGTCCGCTCCACCAACTGACTATGGAGCATCGACTCCAGACAGAGTTGATTGGGAGGAGCGCCAGGCCAGCGACCTTAATCCGCTCTTACCTGCCGCCCACGGAACCCGGCCCTACCGACGAACACCTACCCATGCCTGATTCCGAAGAGCCTCAGAATGAGACGAATGCCCGCAGGGTTGCCACCAGGAGGAGGTTAGCTGGGCGGTCCGTCAGCTCGGCCGTTCTTCGGTGTTGCCGGCCTCTTCAGCCCGTGACGCCCGTGAGGTGTTCGGGGTGGACAGGGATGTGGGTCAGGGACCGGCCGGTGGCCTGGCGGATCGCGGCCAGGAGCGCGGGCCCGGACGAGATCGCCGGGGGTTCGCCAACGCCGCGGACGCCGTACGGCGCGTGCGGGTCGGCGTACTCGAGGATCTCGACCCGCATCGGCGGGACGTCCAGGACGGTCGGGATCAGGTAGTCGGTGAACGAGGCGTTCTGAACCAGCCCGCCGGTCACCACGATCTCCTCCATCAGCCCCAGTCCGAGGCCCTGGACGCTGCCGCCGTAGATCTGGCCGAGCACCGCCTGCGGGTTGATCGCCTTGCCGACGTCCTGCACGCAGTCCAGCGCCACCACCTTGACCAGGCCGAGGTCGGTGTCCACATCGACGACCGCACGATGCGCGGAGTAGGCGTACTGGACGTGCGCTGTACCACGGCCGGTCTCCGGGTCGAGCGGATAGGTCGGGCGATGCCGCCACTCGACCGTCCGCTCCACCGTGACACCCTCCAGTAGATCGGCCAGGCTGCCGATGCCGCCGTCGACGGTCGACACGACCTTGCCGTCGACCATCCTCAGGTCGCGGACCACCCGCCCGAAGCACTGCTGGGCGATGGCGAAGACATCGGCACGGACCTGTTCACAAGCCGCTTTCACAGCACCGCCGGTCACATAGGTCTGCCGGGACGCCGAGGTCGAACCGCCATTGCCGATCCGGGTGTCAGCAGGAGCCACCACCACCATCGCGACGCCGAGCTCGGTCCGGGCGATCTGCTGCACGACGGTGACCAGGCCTTGCCCGACCTCAGCGGCTGCCGTGTGCACGGTGACCACCGGTTCGCCCCCGGCAATCTCCAGTCGCACCCGTGCAGTCGAGTAGTCGTCGAACCCCTCCGAGAAGCCGACGTTCTTGAACGCGACCGCGTACCCGATGCCGCGCCGGACTCCTTCGCCGTGAGTGGTGTTCGAGACGCCGCCGGGTAGCTCGCGCAGGTCCAGCCGGGTGGAATCGAGGGGCGGTGGCATGGGCAGCGCCTGCGCCCGGCGCAGCAGCTCCTCGACCGGCGCGGCACTGTCGACCACCTGGCCGGTGGGCACCCGTGAACCCTCGTGCATCGCGTTGCGGCACCGAACATCGACCGGGTCGAGGCCCAGTTCGGCAGCGATCCGGTCCAGCTGGGCCTCGTACGCGAACGCCGCCTGGACCGTGCCGAATCCCCGCATCGCTCCGCAGGGCGGGTTGTTGGTATAGGAGCCGTAGCAATCCACCCGCACGGACGGCACGTCGTACGGGCCGATGCCCATCGTGGCGGCGTTCGCGACCACTGCGGGTGTACTGGAGGCGTAGGCGCCGCCATCGAGGTAGATGCTGGCGCGGACGTAGACGATGGTGCCGTCCCGGCGTACGCCGTGTTCGTACCGCATGCGCGCCGGGTGGCGATGAACATGGCCGAGGAACGACTCCGTGCGGTTGTAGACGATCTTCACCGGCTTGTCGGTGTGTAGCGCGAGCAGGCAGGCATGCACGTGCATGGACAGGTCCTCGCGACCGCCGAATGCGCCGCCGACACCGGCCAGCGTGAGTCGCACCTTCTTCGGGCTGAGGCCGAGAGCGGCACAAATCTGTCGCTGATCCACGTGCAGCCACTGGGTCGCGACGTACAGGTCGACACCACCGTCCTCGGCCGGAACCGCGAGACCCGACTCGGGCCCGAGGAACGCCTGGTCCTGCATGCCGACCTCGTACTCGCCGGTGATCAACAATTCGGCCTGCGGGTCGGCCTCGCCCGTGCGGATCTTCACGTGGCGGACCAAGTTCCCAGCCGGATGCACCAGCGGTACGTCGGTCCGCTCCCCCGGCGTGTCCCAGTCGACGTGGCCGATCGCCAGCATCGCGTTGGTCACCGGCGTGAGTTGCTCGTAGTCCACGACGATGCGCTCTGCCGCCAGCCGGGCGGTCTCGGGATGGTCCGCCGCGACCAGTGCCACCGGTTCGCCCTGATAGCGGACCACCTCGACCGCGAGCACCGGCTGGTCCGCGTGGTCCAGCCCGTAGGCGTTGACCCCGGGCACGTCATCGCTCGTGAGGACGGCATGCACGCCCGGCATCGCCAGGGCTGGGCCGATGTCGATCGAACGGATCCGCGCGGACGGATACGGGCTGCGCAGGGTCGAGCCCCAGAGCATGTCCTCCATCCAGAGATCCGAGGAGTAGGCGAACTGGCCGGTGACCTTGAGCGTCCCGTCCGGGCGCTGCGCGCTGTCGCCGATCCGACCAGCGCCCGTCGCCACCTCTGTCCTGGTAGTCATCGCGCCCTGCTTGCCAGTTTGTCGCAGGCAGCAACGACCTGGCGCCCACCGATCGTCGCCAGCTCCAGGCACCCGGTGGCATCGACGTACCGCACGTTGCGGGGCGAGAACGGTGCCTGGCCATTGCCGACAGCAACAATCAGGGCTCCGTCGACCACCAGGTACCCAGACCTGTACTCCGTGCGGTCCTGGTCCATCGTGACGACCGCACACCCTGACAGCACGGTGATCATGCGGTACTCCTGATCCGTGCTGCCGCGAGTCGGACGGCCTCGAGGATCTGCTCGTAGCCGGTGCACCTGCAGAGGTTGCCCGCCAGTGCCTCCCGGATCTCCAGGTCGGTCGGATCGGGGTTGCGCCGCAGGAGATCCTCGATCTGGATCAGCAGCCCCGGCGTACAGAAACCGCATTGCACGGCGCCGGCCTCGACGAACGCCTGCTGGATCGGGTGCAAGCGATCGCCGTTCGACAGTCCTTCCACCGTTCGGATGTCACGGCCTTCGGCCTGGCCGGCTGCTACCAGGCAGGCGCATACGGTCTCGCTGTCCAGGTACACAGTGCACGAGCCGCATTCACCTTGTTCGCAGGCGTTCTTCGAACCGGGCAGGCCCAGCCGCTCCCGGAGCAGGTACAGCAGGCTCTCGCCCTCCCAGACCTCGTCGGCCTCGCGGGCCTGCCCGTTGACCGTGCATTTGATCCGCATCCCGCACGTCCTCACGCCGCGGCCTGGCCGGTCGCCCAGTAGTCGTCCCAGGCCCAGCACAGGGTGCGTCGGGCCATCACCGACAGCGCGTGCCGCCGGTAGGCGGCAGTGCCCCGGACATCGTCGATCGGCGACGCGGCCGCGGAGACGAGTTCGGCGAATCGCCCGACGACCCGCTCGGGCAACGGTCCGCGCCGGAGCCACGGCTCCTGCCTCCGCAGTACTCCGGCCAGAAAATCCTCGGCCTCCCGGGCGCGCAGCGGAGTCGGGGCTGCCGACCCGATCCCGGTGCCGACCTTCCGCTGGTGAGTGTCCAGGGCGATCGCGAAGGAACAGACCGCGATCACCATCGCGTTGCGGGTGCCGATCTTGCTGAACTGCTGCGGTCCACGCGCCACCGGCACGATCACAGCGGCGATCAGTTCGTCCGGCTCCAGGGCGTTGCGCTTCACGCCGGTGAAGAATTCGTCGATTCTGATCAGCCGGCTACCCCGGACCGAGGCGACCTCCACCTCCGCGCCGACGGCGAGCAGCGGCGGATGACTGTCACCGGCCGGAGAGGCTGCGCCGAGGTTGCCGCCGACCGTGCCGCGGTTGCGGATCTGCGGGGATCCCACAGTCCGGGCTGCCATCGCCAGGCCGGGCAGGTCGTCGCCCAGCTCGTCGATCACCCGCCGATAGCTCACGCCGGCGCCGAGCCGGACGCGTCCGTCACCGGTGAGCGACCAGGTCCTGAGCTCGGGGATCCGGGTCAGGTCGAGCAGCGCCGGTGGCCGGTGCTGAGTCAGGTTGAGCTCGACCATCACATCAGTCCCACCGGCGAGCGGCAGCGCCCCGGGGCGAGCCGCCTTGACGGCGAGTGCCTCGTCCCAGCTGACCGGCGTCAGGAACTCCATACCGACCCCCGAACATCGCAAGACACCGCACTCTGTGGTGTCTCCCCCGCGGCGCACCTCACCTACAGTGAACGACTTCCCGCGTCCGTCGCCAACAGATTCACCAAATCTCACCGAACGTGATCGCGCACCCACCCTGGGACGCCGTTAAGGGTGAATTCGGAGCTCACGATGCTCCCGGGGCGATCAGGCGCCCGCGGGGTTGACCGTCGATGTCGATCCGTTGCCCGGGTAGACGTAGTACGAACCACGCCCTCCCGCAGTACGAGATCGAGGTCGTTCATCAGAGGTCCCGGTCGCTCGTCTGCGTCAGGTCATCGACCTCGACGTCGACCATTCCTGCTCGCGCAAGACGTACTTCTGGACCTTGCCGGTCGAGGTCTTCGGTAGGTCCCGGAACTCGACGGCTGCGGGCGCCTTGAAGTGCGCGATGCGCTCGCGGCAGAAGTCGATGATCTGCCGTTCGGTCGCCTCCTGGCCGGCCGCGAGCTTCACGAACGCCTTAGGCCGCTCGCCCCACTTCTCGTCGGGGATCGCAATGACCGCACACTCGAGCACGGCTGGGTGGCTGCAAACGGCGTGCTCAACCTCGATCGTCGAGATGTTCTCTCCGCCGGAGATGATGATGTCCTTCTTGCGGTCGCGGATCTCGATGTACCCGTCGGGGTTCATCACGCCGATGTCACCTGAGTGGAACCAGCCGCCCGCGAACGCAACCGCGGTCGCGTCGGGATCGTCGAAGTAGCCCGTCATCACGTTGTTGCCGCGCATCAAGACCTCGCCCATCGTCTTCCCGTCGCGTGGCACGTCGTTCATCTCCGCGTCGACGACGCGGATGGGGTCAGCAACGATGTTGTGCACGCCCTGACGGGCGAGCAGCTGCGCTTGCTCGGCATCCGGCAGGCTCTCCCATTCTGGGTGCGGTTCGCACACCGTGTACGGGGCGTAGGTCTCGGTCAGGCCGTAGACATGCACCGGTGTGAAGTTCAGCGCGGCCATCTTCGCCAGCAGCGTGGGCGACGGCGGGGCGCCGCCGATCGTCACCGTGAGCCCTCGCTCGACGCGATGCGCAGCAGGGTGAGTGACGACGCCGAGATGAACGGTGGGCGCCGCGTTGTAATGGGTGATCCCCTCACGATCGATCAGCTCCCAGATCAACGTCGGGTCGACCTTGCGCAGGCACACGTGACGGGCGCCGATCGCGGTCACCGCCCAGGTGAAGCACCACCCGTTGCAGTGGAACATCGGCACCACCCACAGCTGAACCGAGTCAGGGCGTAGGTGAGACTCGAGCGCCTCCATCAGGGCGTTCAGATACGCGCCGCGGTGGCTGTACATCACGCCCTTCGGACGTCCCGTCGTGCCGGAGGTGTAGTTGATCGCGATCGTCTGCTCCTCACCGGCGATCGGCACCTCGAAGCGCTCGGGCGACCCGCCCGCGAGGAACCGCTCGTACGGGTCGTCCGCCGCTCCGGTGTCGTCGATGCGGATCGTCGGGAGGTCCGAGCCGTCGACCAGGTGAACGAGCTCATGATCAACGAACACCATCCGGGCTCCGGAGTGCTCGAGAATGTAAGCAACCTCGTCGCGGTTCAGCCGCGTGTTGATTGCCACCAGCACCCCGCCTGCCGCCGGCACCCCGTAGTGGGCTTCCAGCAGCGCCGGGATGTTCGGTGCCAGGTATGCCACCCGCTCGCCCGGCTCGATTCCCTCGGCTACCAGCGCCGAGGCGAGCCGGTTGACGCGCTCCTCGAGCTCACGATAAGTGATCCGCCACTCACCGTGGACCACAGCGACTCTGTCAGGGAACACGTACGCGCTGCGGCGCAGGAAGGACACCGGCGAGAGCTCCGTCCGGTAGACCTTCTCAGTGGCTGGTCGTGCGGGGGCAGTGATAGTCATGGCGAGCTCCGATGGTCGTGGCCGCCGGCGCGGCTTCGATGATGCGCCGGTTTCGGAAAACGTACGGTCGGCATGACGCTCGACCCAGGCGCAAATGGCCACGCATCGGCCACGCATCACCCACGCAAACGCCGGCGTCGAGCGGGGTCGAAGGGGCTACTGCCCTGCGGCGTTGGCCGACCGCCGGTCGGCGACCTCGGCCGCCAGTCCCAGCGCCGTCAGCAACCGGCGAGCCGCCTCGCGGTGCGCCGCGGCGCTCGGGGCATCGCCTTGCTCAGAGGACAGCCGTGCCAGCGCGAAATGCGTACGCGCCGCGTCGAATCGCGATTCGGTCTTCTCGAACGTGGCCAGCGCCTTGCTTAGCCAGCGCTGCGCCTCACCCATATCCCCGCCCGCGCGGGCGATATGGCCACGCGCGCGCTCGGCCAGGCCGACCGCCCATGTGAACCCGGCGTCGAGGCTGGTCTGGAGCCCCAGCTTCGCCTCCTCGTTCGCCCGAGCCGGGTCTCCGGCCAATAGGTAGGCCTCGGCTAGCCAGCCTCTGAACCAGCCGACGAGCCGCGAGTACCGCATCCCGGCAAGCAGCTCGATCGACCGCCCCATCAGCGCGATTGCCCGCTCGGCGTCGCCTTGCTCGAGGTACGCGTATCCAGTCCAGCCGAGCGAGAACGCATTGTTGAGCGGGTCGGGGGAGAGCTCGATGCTGCGGTGGCCCCAGTCGATCGCGACCTGCCCGTCACCACGCGTGGCGGAGAACCAGGCGCGGTTCCACGCCGCGTAGCTCTGCAGGCGATGGTCGCCGAGTTGCTCGCCGATCGCGAAGCCGCCCGCCGCGCACTCCAGCGCCTCGTCCAGCTGGCCCATGAAGTAACGGTTGATGCCCTGCCAACACAGCGACTGTCCCAGCCACCAACGCTCACCGGTCAGCTCGAGGTACTCGACCGCGCGGCGGCCGTGCTCGAGTCCCTCCGCAAACCGAGACACCCACATCGACTCCTTGCACAGCACGTAGCAGGCCTTACCGCAGGTCTCCCAGTCGGCTACGCGCTCGGCGTGCGAGATCGCGCGCTTGCAGCAGGCAACCGCCTGCCGGTAGTCGCCAAGATGGCTGTGCGCGTGCGCGAGCTCGAAGAAGAACCGTCCCGCCAGTCGCTGATCGTCGAGCTGCTCCATCCGCGAGCGGTTGCGTTCGAGTAGTTCGACGCTGTCGGGGAATCTACCCAGGAAGTAGTGAGAGCCGCTGAGCTGCAGGGCCAGTTCGACCAAGCGCCGGTCCTGCTCTCCGGCTGGTAGGCGCACCACGTGCTCGAGCGCTTCCTCGAGCGCCCGCGCGGCATCGCTATGCGCGTGCATCCGCGCCGCCCGGTCGGCGAACAGGGTCAGGTACTCGATCGCCTTCGGCGCCTCATCCGTCTTCGAGTAATGATGGGCGAGACGGTCGTAGACCTCCTCCAACCGCCCGGCGTACAGCGACTCCAGCGCCCGCCCCGCGGCCGCGTGCAGCGCGCGCCGGCGACCTTCCAGCAAGGTCTCGTAAGCGACGTCCTGAGTAAGCGCGTGCTTGAACACGAACCCTCGCTCCGGGCCGGCCTGCTCGTAGACGAACTCCAGGCTCTGCAGCTCCTGCAGTTGCTCGGCGAGCCCGGCCGGCTCCGGGCAGACCATCTCGAGCAGCCGCAGCGGAACCTCACGTCCGAGCACCGACGCGGTCTGCAACACCCTCCGCGGCATTTCCGGCAGCCGATCCATGCGCGCCATCAAGACGCCCTGAATCGTGTCGGGAACGAACGTGTCAGCGGCTCCTTCGCCGTACTCGAGCGCCGCGCGCGCCAACTCCTCCAGGAAGAACGGGTTGCCCTCTCCGCGCTGCAAGATCACCCGCGCAAGCGCCTCGGGCACCCGGTCGTCGCCGAGCACCGAGCGCACAACGCTGAGGCTGTCCCGCGGGCCGAGGCGGCGCAGCGCGAGCTGGGTCACGTATGAGTGCTCGCTCCAGGGCGGCCGGTAGCCGGGCCGCCAGGTGCACAGCAACAGGACGGGCGCTCCCGGCACGCTCTCTGCCAGCGAGGCCAGATACTCCTCCGAAGACCGGTCGATCCAGTGCAGGTCCTCGATCGCGATGATCAGCGGACGTCTCCGGCTGCCGTGCAGGCTCCAGGCCCGGAGCGTCTCGAACGTCCGTGCCTTGATCGCCTCTGCGCTCAGCTGCCTCAGCCCCGGGGCCCCTTCGCCTATACCGAGCAGATGCAGCACATAGGGCGCGTGTCCGTCGGCGTCCAGGCCAACCTCCTGGAGGCCGAAGCGGACCTTCTCGGCTACCACGCCGGGCGCATCGGCTTCTACGATCCCGCAGTTAGCGCGCACCACATCGACGATCGGCAGGTACGGGACGCTGCCGCCATACGACAGGCAGCGGCCCTCCAGGTACGAAACCTGCCGATTGCCGAGGCTGCGCCGGAACTCATACACGAGGCGTGACTTGCCGATCCCGGGCTCTCCGACGACGCCCACCACCTGGCCCTGGCCGGCCTCGACCTTGGCCAGCGGCCCGTGAAGCGCCGCCAGCTCGTCGTCACGGCCGTTGAACTCACTCAGCGCCCGCCGCGCGCTCAGCTCCGGCGACACCGCCACCTGGTCGAGCGCGTCATGCAAGGTTCTCAACTCCAGATCGCGCCCGACAAACCGGCTCAGGGCGCGCGCCCCGAGCCCCTCGATCGGCGAGCGGCGGGGGCCCACCCCAGTGACCCGGAAGGTCTCCACCAGCTCGTCGATGCCCGGTAGCGGTACCCGTCCGAGTTCCACCAACCGCACGTACCCGGTCACCAATCGCGCGGTCGCGGGGCCGATCACGATCGTTCCCGGCTCAGCCTGCTGCTGCAACAGACCTGCCACGGTCGTCGTTTCCCCGACCGCGGTCACGCGCCGGTCAGCCCCGGCGCCTATCCGAGCAACTGCTACCAGACCGGTATTAAGACCGATCCGCAGCATGCCCCGGGAGCGTTCGCCGAGGGCTCGCAGCAGCCCAAGCGCTGCGAGCACTCCCCGCCGGGCATGATCCTCGTGCGCCACCGGCACACCGAACAGGGCCACGAACCCGTCGTTCAAGAAGCTGCTGACGGTGCCCTCGAAGCGTCGCACCTCCACCACGGCCTGCTCGAAGAACGAATCCAGGAAGCTCAGCATCCGCTCATGCCCCAGGCTCCCGACCAGCGCCGCGGGATCGGCCAGCCGGCAGAACAGCACTGTGGCCTGCTTGTGCTCGCCCTCAGCGGCGGCGACGCGCTCGGCAGTCGACCCCACCGCGATGCGAGCCTGGGGGACGTCGATGTTCACCTTCGCCCCGGCCGTCCGCGAGGCCCCACATGCACTGCAGAAACGATCAGCCGGATCGCCGACGATGCCACATGCCGGGCACGCCACTCCTCGCGCAAAGCCACACTCGACGCAGAAGCGGGCCTCGGAGATGTTCTTGTGCTCACAGCGCCCACAACGCCAGCCCCCCACCTCGGCCGCAGGCTCGACGGATCTCGGCTGCCGCTTGCCGGCGGCGACGAGCAACACTCGGTCGTCCGGTGCGAGCTCGAGCGCCTCCGCGAGGCACCGCAGCGTGTGGAAGTGGGGAAACCGCCGCACGCCCCGCTCAAGATCGGCGATCCCGCGCACGCTCAGACCGGCCCGATCCGCCAACGCCTCCTGCGTCAGCCCCGCCGCAATGCGGTACCGACGCAGCAACGCCCCGAAGCTCCCAGGCCCCTCGGCGGACATGGCCATCCTTCGTCGACAACGCCTTCGGTGCCGTACACCTCTAACCTCGAAGCAATCCTACCCGCCTCGCGCCCTGGTTGGGTCGGGCACCGCGGCTGACCTGCAGGTCCCCGACCCGGTCGAAGTGGCGTACTGACCGGGCGGGCTCAGTCCTTGCGGCCGACCCCCGCGAGGAACCAGCGAGCGCCGGCCCGCTGCGCCTCTCCTACCTCCACGTCGACCTCCGACGGGCGCCACTCGTTGATGAAGGCCAGGCCGGGTTCGACCAGCTTGAAGCCGTCGAAGAACCGCTCGATGGCTGCGCGCGGGCGCGGGACGAGCGGAGTGGACATGCCCACATCGAGACTCAGCTGATGCAGCCGGGCCGCCTCCTTGGGGTGATCCTCGGTGGTGAGCTGGCTCACCGCGAGGTAGCTGCCCGGAGCGACCGCGTCCCGGAACCGCCGCACCACCCCGAACGGGTCCTCCTCATCGGCCAGGCAGTGCAGCAGGGCGATGCACATCACCGCGATGGGCTTGTCGAAGTCGAGGAAGTCCCGCACCACCGGGTTGCCCAGTACCTGGTCGGGGTCTCGCAGGTCGGCCCGGACCGGGAGCGCGCGGGCGTCTTCGGCGAGCAGCGCGTTGGCATGGACCGACACCACCGGGTCCAGATCCACGTAGACCACGCGAGCCTGCGGGTTGACTCGCTGAGCGATGTGGTGCGTGTTGGCCATCGTGGGCAGACCGGCGCCGAGGTCAAGAAATTGGCTCACGCCGGCCTCCGCGGCCAGGTACGTGACCGCCCGGTGGAGGAAGGCGCGGTTCTCCGCGCCGACCACATGGCCGTCCGGAACCCCCATCTCGCGCATAGCCGAGTTGATCTGGTCGGCGACCTGGCGGTCTATCGCGAAGTTGTCCTTCCCGCCCAGCTGGTAGTCCCACACGCGGGCGGTGTTCGGGGTGGTTACGCCGACGGGGTCGCTGTCCGGCGACACGCTCTCCTGCGTCATCCTGGCTGCCTCCTCGAGACCGGGGATCGAGCCCCGATCGTAGCGGCCCGGCGGACCTCCGCACAGCCAAACGCGTGAGTACGGTGGCGATGGTGCCGGCGGCGATCGCGCTGGTCGCAGTACGGCGTGCCGGCATCTACTTCGCGATGGTGACTCTCGCGTTCGCACAAATGGTGTACTACGTCGCGAACCAGTGGCGCGGGGTAGTCCTTTCGAGTTTGGGACTGCCCCGAGTGACGAACAACTCGAGTGGATTGAGCGGGCGTCGGACGAAGCCGACCGAGCTCACTCGATCGAGCGGAGATAGCGCTCTCCGATGATCTTGAGGTGTTCTACCAGCGCGGGCGGAGCAGTGACGTGGAAGTCGAGCCCCAGCATTCCGATGTACACGGCAACTACCTCGAGGGACTCGGCGCCGGTGATGAGGAGGCAGGTGTTCTCGTCGACGGATTCGACGATGCCCACGGCTGCGTGGATTCGGGAGAGTACCTCGTCGGCCGAGGCGAACACGGTGATCCTGGCATGGACTTTCCACCCGGTGGACGCGACGTCACGCAGTACGAAATCCATGTAGTCGTCCTCCGGCATCGGCCGCGGCTTGTACCGGCGGCCGGTCGCCATCCGCAGGTCCATCCAGTCGACGCGATACGTGTGCCACTCGCCCGACTCGTCCCGCGCGACCAGATACCAGTAGCGCTGCCAGCTCACCAACCGATACGGCTCGACCAGGATCGGAAACGCGGGAGCGCTCTCTGAGTCCGGTACGGCGTAGTCGAAGCGCAGGTAGTGCTCATCGCGAATCGCTGCCGCGATCGTCGTGACGACCACCGGATCCACCTCGGGATCCTTCACGTTCGACCCGGTGTTGTCCGGGCCTTTCGAAAGCGTCGTGTGGATCGCGTTCACCTGGCGGCGCAGGCGATGCGGCAGCACCTGCTCGAGCTTCGCCAACGCGCGAGCGCTGCTCTCCTCCATCCCGCTGACCCCCGCGCCCGTACGCAGCCCGACAGCAACAGCAACCGCTTCCTCGTCGTCCAGCAACAGCGGCGGCAACTTCGCCCCCACGCCCAGCTGGTAGTACCCGGCCGCACCCCGCATCGCATCCACGGGATAGCCGAGCTCCCGCAGCCGGTCGATGTCGTTGCGGATGGTCCTCGTGGACACCCCCAACCGCTCGGCCAGCTCGGACCCGGGCCAGGCCGGCCGCGACTGCATCAGGGCCAGCAGAGAGAGCAACCGAGACGAGGTTTCGCGCATACGGAAAATAGTCTCACAATTGGGAATCTAACGTTCCTATATGGCTCCTACGGTGAAGCCATGGACAACAACAGCTCCCCCGCAGAGATCCACCCCTTCCGCGTCGATGTCGCCCAGGCTGACCTGGACGACCTGCTCGCCCGCCTCGCCAACACCCGCCTCCCGGAGCCGGCCCCGGGCGACGACTGGGAGCTCGGTACTCCGAACCACTACCTCCGCGAGATGGTCGACCACTGGCAGACCGGGTTCGACTGGCGAGCGCAGGTGGCGCGGATGAACGAGTTCCCGCACTACCTGACCGAGATCGACGGCCAGAACGTGCACTTCATCCACGTACCGTCGGTCGAGGCGGACGCCACCCCGCTGCTGCTGATCCACCCCTACCCGGGCTCGTTCGTCGACTTCCTCGACCTGATCGGCCCGCTCACGGATCCGGTCGCGCACGGCGGCAAGGCCTCGGACGCCTTCTCGGTCGTGATCCCCTCGATCCCCGGGTTCGGCTTCAGTACTCCGCTCGTCGAGCGCGGCTGGACCATGGCCCGGGTCGCCCGCACCTTCGACACGTTGATGCGCCGCCTCGGCTACTCGTCGTACGGGTCGCACGGCAGCGACGCCGGCGCCATGATCTCCCGCGAGCTCGGCCTGCTGAACCCTCCCGGATACCTCGGCCTGCACGTCCTCCAGCTGTTCTCGTTCCCGTCGGGCGACCCGAGTGAGTTCGAGAAGTTCTCGCCTGAGGACTACGCGGCGCTCGAGCACCTGAAGTGGTTCCAGTCGGTCGGCGGCTACAACGCGATCAACGCGACCCGCCCGCAGACCGTTGCCGTCGGTATCTCCGACTCCCCGGTCGGCCAACTCGCCTGGAACGAACTCTTCAACAACTTCGGCGACGGCACCAGCCTCGTCTCCCGCGACCAGATCCTGACCGAGGTCTCGCTCTACTGGTTCACCAACACCTCAGCCACCGCCGGCCGCTACCACTACGAGGAGGCCCACGCCGGCACCGAGCCGGCCATCAACTCGGCGCCCACCGGTGTCGCCGTCTTCGCCGACGACTTCAAGACGATCCGCTCGCTCGCCGAACGCGACAACACCAACATCGTCCACTGGAGCAACTTCAAGGACGGCGGCCACTTCGCCACCCTCGAACGCCCCGACGAGGTGGTAACCGACCTCCGCACCTTCTTCGCCGGCCTCCGCGCCTCCTGACCCCGACTACCACCGCGGGGCGTCTCCACCGAGACGCCCCGCCAGGCTGTCTAGACAAGATCCGGCGCCAGCCAAGCGCTATCAACCGGCAGCAACTCAACCGTCCACGGCGGCCTCAGAAAATCAGCAGCCCGAATCGCCTCAACAGTCTCCAGATAGTCCGACGACTGTCCCAGCGCCTCAACCGCCGCCAGATCCCGCCAAACCGAGATCACCGCCCGGCCCGTAGCAGTCCGGACAAAGAACACCGCCCGAATCCCATCCTGCCGCCGAAACATGGGCAACGACCGCTCAGCCGCAAACACGTCATACTCCGCCGCCCTCTCCGGATCAATCCCCGTCCTCCAGACACGAGCAATCATGCGGCCCTCCTTCAACGAGTGCGGTCCGGCTGAGCACCGTCCGATTTCTCATTGTGAACTCGGAAGGCCCCGAACAGACCACCCGTACCGAATGACAGGCAGATGTCGGGACCCGAGCCCTGCCGCACCACCTCACGCCGCGAGCGGCGGACTAGATCTGGACTACTGCCTGTGCAGCCGCCACACCACTTGCGCGAGCAGTGTGTGTGTCGACGACATGGAACGCCGTTCAGTGCGCACCTAGGTTCCACCCATGGATCCAAGCAACGCACCCGGACCTGACTCCGGGGCGGTGATCGAGACCACCGGACTGAGCAAGAGCTTCCGCGGCTTCACCGCGGTCGGCGGGGTCGATCTCACCGTCTCCGGAGGCGACGTGCACGCGCTGGTCGGGCCGAACGGCGCGGGCAAGACGACCTTGTTCAACCTGCTGACCGGCTTCCTCAAGCCGAGCGGCGGCCAGATCAGGCTGAACGGCCGCGACATCACCGGCTCGTCACCGGAACGCATCGCGAGGCTCGGGGTGGCTCGCTCATTCCAGATCACCAACCTGTTCGAGCAGTTGACCCTGCAGGAGCATGTCGAGCTTGCCCTGATGGGCACGACGAAGCTCGGCCACCGGTTCTGGGTGTCCGACCGGGTGCTGGACAGGTTCCGGGACCGCGCCGGCGAACTGCTCGACGAGGTCGGACTCGCCAGGCAGCGCGACGTACCGGCTGGAGCCCTCGCCTACGGGCAGAAGCGCGCACTCGAGCTCGCCCTCGCGCTCGCACTCGATCCAACGGTGTTGCTACTCGACGAGCCGACAGCCGGGATGGGGATGGAAGACGTCGAGCGAACAGTTGAGCTCGTCAAGCGGATCCGTACGGATCGCACGGTCGTGCTCGTGGAGCACAACATGAGCGTCGTCGCGGGTCTCGCCGACCGGGTCACTGTGCTGCAGTTCGGCCGGATCCTGACCGAGGGCACGTATGACGAAGTACGAAGCGACCCACGGGTGATCGAGGCCTACCTGGGCGGTGAGTCCGCTGCTTAGCGTGCAGGGCATCAATGCCTCGTACGGCGAGGCGCAGGTGCTCCGGAACGTATCGCTCGACGTGGCCGCCGGAGAGGTGGTCACGCTGGTCGGCCGCAACGGCGCCGGGAAGACCACGCTGCTGCGCTGCTTGATGGGACTGCACCGGCCGTCAGCAGGCACCGTCGCCCTGGACGGCGACGACATCACCGGCCTGCCGGTCCACAAGCGAGCCCGCCGAGGACTCGGATTCGTGCCCGACGACCGCGGGATCTTCGCCGGCCTGAGCGTCGAGGAGAATCTCAGCCTGCCACCCGGAGTCGGCGACAGCGCCTGGACGATGGACCGCGTCTACGAGTCGTTCCCGGTGTTGAAGGAACGGCGCAGGTTCCCCGGCACCAAGCTGTCCGGCGGTGAGCAGCAGATGCTCGCCATTGCCCGCGTACTGCGGATGGGCGCGCGCCTACTCCTGTGCGACGAGCCGACGGAAGGTCTCTCCCCGGTGCTGGTGCGCCAGATCGGAGACATCCTGCGCGAAGTCAAGGCGTCGGGGGTGACGGTGCTGCTCGTCGAGCAGAACGTCCGGTTCGCCTCGACCGTTGCCGACCGCCACTACCTGCTCGCCCAAGGCCGGGTCGCGCAGACGCTGGACAACGCCGAGGTCAAGGAACGCGAGCACGAGCTGCTCGAGTACCTCGGCATCTGACTGACCACCATTCGAGGAGAACTGATGCGACGAAACCTCATCCCGGCGATCTCGACCCTGGCGGTCGTCTCGCTGCTGGCGGCCTGTGGCGGCGGAGCGGGCGGCCCATCCGGTGACGGCGGGAAGATCAGCGACGACAAGATCGTGCTGGGCGTCATCAACGACCAGACCGGCATCTACAGCGAGTTGTCCGGGCCGAACGCCGTCAAGGCGGTGCAGATGGCCGTCGACGACTTCAAGGCCAAACACGGCGACGATGCCGTCAGCAAGAACATCGAGGTGATCGTCGCGGACCACCAGAACAAGCCCGAGGTGGCCAACACCAAGGCGCAGGAGATGTACGACCGGCAGAAGGCCGACGCCATCTTCGACGTACCAACCTCGTCGGCCGCGCTCGCCGTCGCCGGGCAGGCCGCGGCGAAGAAGAAGCTGTACTTCAACATCACCGCGGCGACGACCGCGCTGACCGGTGACAAGTGCAACAAGTACACCTTCCACTACGCGTACGACACCTACATGCTCGCGAACGGGACCGGAACGACCGTGACCGAGGCCGGCGCGAAGAGCTGGTACATCGTCTACCCCGACTACGCGTTCGGGCAGGACATGGAGAAGAGCTTCTCCACGGCGATCGAGAAGGCCGGCGGCAAGGTCGTCGGCAAGAAGTCCTCGGAGTTCCCGAACACCAGCGGCGACTTCTCGTCGCAGCTGCTGCAGGCGCCGGCCGCGAAGCCCGACGTACTGGGCACCATGCACGCGGGCGGTGAACTGGTGAACCTGGTGAAGCAGTACAACCAGTTCAAGCTCAAGGACAAGGGCGTCGGACTGTCGGTCGGCCTGATGTTCATCACCGACATCCACTCGCTCGGGCCGGACGCACTGGCGGGCACCCGGTTCACCGACGCGTGGTACTGGAACTTCGACCAGCAGAACCGCGAGTGGGCCGACAAGTTCAAGGAGAAGACCGGCTCCCGGCCGTCGTTCGCTCACGCGGGCAACTACTCGGCCGCGATGAACTACCTCGAGGCCGTCCAGGCTGCCGGCACCGACGCGTCGGACGACGTGGTGAAGAACCTGGAAGGCAAGGAGATCAACGACTTCTTCCTGCGCAACGGCAAGATCCGGGCCGAGGACCACCGCGTCATCCATGACGTCTACCTCGCCGAGGTGAAGCCGAAGAGCGACGTCAAGGAGGACTACGACTACGAGAAGATCGTGACCACCATTCCCGCGGACAAGGCATTCAAGCCGGTGTCCGAGAGCACCTGCAAGATGGGCCAGGGATGACCGATCTGCTTCAACACGCCTTCAACGGACTCGTCAACGGCAGCTTCTACGCACTGCTGGCACTCGGGTTGGCCATCATCTTCGGGATGCTCGGCGTGGTCAACTTCGCCCATGGCGCGTTCTACATGCTCGGTGCGTTCGGCGCGTTCATCCTGCTCAACGAGGCCGGCGTGAACTTCTGGCTCGCCCTGGTGATCGTTCCAGTGGTGCTCGGCCTGTTCGGGATGGGGTTGGAGCGATTGCTCGTACGCCGCTTGATCGCGCTGGACCCGCTGTACAACTTCCTGCTGACGTTCGGCCTGACGCTGATCTTCCAGGATCTGATGCGGATGAAGTACGGCTCGCAGCCGCAGCCCTATCCGCAACCAGCCGGCCTCCGCGGCACGGTCGACCTCGGGCTGTTCGACTTCCCGGCGTACCAGGTGTTCGTGCTGGTGTTCTCCGTACTCGTCTCCATCGGTGCTTGGTTGCTCCTGGCCCGTACTCGGGTCGGGATGATCATCCGCGCAGCCACCGAGCGACCGGAGCTGACCCGGGCTCTCGGCATCGATGTCGGCCGGTGGGTCTCGCCGGTCTTCGGGTTCGGGATCGCCCTGGCCGCGCTCTCCGGCGTACTGGCTGCCCCGATGCGGGCGGTCAGCCCGCTGATGGGGGCAGACCTGATCATCCTTGTGTTCGCGGTCGTGGTGATCGGCGGACTCGGCTCGATCTTCGGCTCGGTCGCCGCCGGGTTCCTGATCGGCATGCTGCAGGCGCTCGGCAACGTGTATGTCCCCGGACTGGCGACCACGTCGGTCTTCATCCTGATGGCCGTCGTGCTGCTGTGGCGGCCGGCTGGGCTGTTCGGCCGTGAGGAGACCGCGGTATGACGGCGCTGGTGTTCCGCAAGCTGGGGGCGATGCCTCGTCTGTGGCGATTGGTCGCGGTACTCGGCGGACTGCTGATCGCGCTCGCGCTGCCCTGGCTCATCTACCCGCCGGTGGCGATGGACATCGTTGCCTGGGCGCTGTTCGCCGTGGCGCTCGACCTGCTGCTCGGATTCACCGGGCTGCTTTCGTTCGGTCATGCGGCATTCTGGGGCACCGCGGCGTACGCGGCCGGTACGATCGCCATCAAGACCGGCGCGCCTTTCCCCCTCGCGGTGGCTGGTGCGGCCGTGGTGGCGATGGTGCTGGCGGTGCCGATCGCGCTGCTCGCAGTACGGCGTACCGGCATCTACTTCGCGATGGTGACTCTCGCGTTCGCACAGATGGTGTACTACGTCGCGAACCAGTGGCGCGGCCTTACCGGCGGGGAGAACGGGCTGCAGGGGATCCCGAAGAACCTGTTCGGGCTGGATCTGTCGGACCCGTTCTACTTCTATTACGCCGGGCTGCCGATCGCGTTGATCGGACTACTCATCGCGTGGCGGGTGGTCCACTCCCCCTTCGGCCGGGTGCTCGTCGCGATCCGTGAGAACCCGGCCAGGTCGCGCTCTCTGGGGTTCCCGGTCGACCGGTACAAGGTGATGATCTTCGTCATCTCCGCGGGTTTGTCCGGGCTCGCTGGTGGGCTGTATGCCATCAGCCACGGGTTCGCCTCCCTGCAGGAGGTGTACTGGACGACGTCCGGCAAGGTCGTGATCATGACAGTGCTCGGTGGTATCGGGACGTTGTGGGGCAGCGTGATCGGCGCGGCTCTGATCGTGCAGGTGGAGGACTACGTCGCGACCTCGGGCATCCACATCGGCCCACTGAACATCACCGGCCCGGGCCTCATCACCGGGCTCATCTTCGTGGGCGTCGTGCTGCTCTTCCGGCGGGGGGTCTGGGGAACCGTTGCGCACCTGGTGCGGCGGCGGCGCCACGTTCCGGATGCGGAGCCGCACCTCAGCGGTACGGCGCCGGCTGTGGCCGAGCAGGAACCGGCCATAGCGCAGAAGCCCTGACATGAACGCTCCGCCGCATCTCGACGCGGGCCGGATCTACCGGCTCGCGCCTTTCGAGGAAGTGGTCGCCGAACTGCGAAAGACCTTCGCCACCGGTCCATCGATCGCGCCTTCCCAGTTTGTTGCCCTTAGCAATGACTCTGGCTCGGCGTCTGGCTCCGGCCTCGGTTCTGGCAACCTCCTGGTGATGCCCGCGGTCGTCGGCCGGTTCGCCGGGGTGAACGCGATGACCGTCCGATCCTCCGGGCACCAAGGGTTGTACGTCCTCTTCGGTGACGGAGGAGCTGTCGTAGCGACTCTGGACGGCGCCGCGCTGACGGCACGTCGTACGCCGGCTGTCTCGGCCCTCGTCACGGATGCCCTCGCGCGTCACGACGTACGCCGCCTGGCAGTCTTCGGTACTGGCGTGCAGGCCCGCGAGCACGTCCGCGCGATGCGCTGGATCCGCCCCTCCTTGGAGCAGATCGACGTCGTAGGACGCGAACCGGAGGCGACCGAACGATTCGTCGCCATGCTGCGAGGCGAGGGCCACCCGGCGGTCGCAGCGAGCGCGGCGGACGCGTCCAGCGCGGACCTGATCTGCACCTGTACGTCGAGCCCGGAGCCGGTGCTGATCTCCGAGAAGGTGTCTCCTGGCACGCACATCAACGCCGTGGGGTCCTACCAGCGGGAGGTCGGCGAGGTGCTGCTGGGTCGGGCGCAGGTCGTCGACGACCTGGTCGCACTCGCTCGGGGCGAGGTTCTGCGCAACGACGAACTCACGATCTTCCTGTCAGTCGGGACCGGCGTCGAGGACTTGGTGGTTGCGACCTTGGCCGCGCGCAACGCCGGACTTGTCGACGGCTGAACCCTTGGCGACACTACCGCAGGTGCGTGTTGACGAATGCGCCGACCGTGCGCCGTATCGTCGCGTCGCCGTCCTGCGCAAGGAGGGCGACACCATGCAGGGCACCCGGCACGATGTGGAGCGACTTCGACGATTTGGTTGCCGCATGCAAGAGCCTGCTGGCATCGGCGAAGTCCTTGTCGTCTGCTGCCACCCCATAGAGCACCGGCACGCGCAGCAGACCCGCCGCAGTACGGGCGTCGATGCCGGCGTACTCCGCCGGGGCCGACAGGCTCACCACTGCATCGACTCGCGGTGTGGTGATCGCCGCAGCGGCCAGCGACGCGGTCCCGCCCATCGAGGCACCGACCAGGACGACCTTGGCTGCACCCTGCTTGCGCAGATAGCCTGCGGCCGCCGAGACGTACAGACCGAGCGGGCTCGGCTGCACGCCTTCGTACTGCGCGTAGCCGGATGTCCTCAGGTCGAGGTCGAGAACGAGGTAGCCGGCCCGCACGAGTTCGCGGGCATACGGCAGCCATTGGCACACGTCCCCGTCTGATTGGTGGACGAGCACCACGCCATGTCGCCCTTGACCCAGCAACGCAGCGGTGAGCTTCGCGCCGGCACTACCCGGAATGATGACGCGTCGTGCCCGATCGGATGGCTCCAGGCAGGTGGCGCCGACCTCGGGCAGCGGCGACGGCGGGACCGGTGCGACATGGCCCTTAATATGGAGCGACCAACGGGCCGCAAAACCGACCTTTACGAACGCACCAGGCGGTGTAGCCGCAGTGCTAGCTGG
The DNA here is from genome assembly GCF_004342085.1 of Kribbella orskensis. Lineage (NCBI taxonomy): Bacteria > Bacillati > Actinomycetota > Actinomycetes > Propionibacteriales > Kribbellaceae > Kribbella > Kribbella orskensis. Next base: position 18,765 of record NZ_SLWM01000034.1, on the reverse strand, counting down.
ATCTCCAGCGCAGGCTCGGCGTCCTGCCAGTCGCTGCCGAGCAATTGCGACACCCGATCGAGGCGCTGGGCAACGGTGTTCACGTGCACGTGGAGATCGTCCTTGGCACGGGTGAGGTTGCCCCCGTTGGCGAAGTACGTCTCCAGGGTTTGGAGCAGCCCGGTGCCACGGCGTTCGTCGTACTCGAGAACCGGACCAAGCACCGCATTGACGAACCCTTCAACGCCACGCGACTCGCCAAGCAGTACTCCGATGAAGCCGAGCTCACGGCTGCTCGTTCCATCCCCGTGCCGTCCCAGAGCCGTCAGCGCCTCCAGGCAGCGCACCGACTCGGCATAGGAGCCCGGAACACGTTCCGGGCTCGATACCGGTCCCGCTGCCCCGGCTGTCACCGGCTGGCCGATGGCAACCGCCAACTCCTTGGCCATCCGCCGTGCGGCCGCCCCCGCCTCCTCGCCAGGCAGTAGCAGTACTGCGCGGTCCTGGTGCAGCCCGGCGATTCCGTCACTCTGTGCGGCAAGGTGGCTGGCCGCGAAGGCCAGCCGGTGGGCGCGTTCGCGATCGGTCTGTGCGACCACGACCGCGAACTCGCCATCCAGATCGAATCCGACCTGCCGAGCGCGCTCTCGCAGCCCGTCACCGGCGCGCTCGCCGTTCGTCACCAGATCGGAGATCAGCTCGCCGCGGACCCGGTTCTCGGTCTCCATCGCAGTCCGGTTCATCAGCTGGAGCAGCGCGGTCACCAGCGCCGCGCGTTCCAGCACTCTCTGGTCGGCGTCCTCCAGGTCGGCCCGACCTCGTAGTACCAGCGCTCCGAACGCCTCCGAACCTGCCACCACGGCAGCGAACCAGGTGCCCCCGCGACAGACCGCTCTGCCCTCGCCCCGCGATGCCGCGATCGCCTCCCGCCACCCCGCCGGCACCTCTGCTTCCTCCGGATCCAACACCGTGAGGTCGCCACCGAGCACCTCGGTCACCGCCTTGGCCACCTCATCGACCCCGCCTCCGCGGAGCGCGAGATCGGCGAACCGGTCGTGCGCTTCGGCGGCTCTTTCCACTGCCGCGCTGTGCTGCCGGACCAGCTTGTTTGCCGCATCAAGCTCCCGAACCGCGGCGCGAGCCTCCTCCAGCAGCCGTGCTCCGTCGATCGAGATCGCGGCGTGTGCTGCCAGCGAACACAGCAGCGAGATCTCGTCGCGTCCGAACGGCCGCCTGCTCCGGTCTGCCGCGAACAGGACCCCGAGAACCTGCGGTCCGAGCAGTAGCGGTACCCCGAGAATCGCGACGAGACCCTCATCGGAAACAGCACTGTCGACATCGACGACATGCTCGAACCGCTGGTCGGCGAAGTAGTCGTCGGTGGCGTACGGCGTCGACGTGTCGGCGACGAGACCACCCAGTCCCGCACCCATCGCCAGCCGGACCCGCCGGAAGCTCGCGGAAACGGCGCCGGCGGTCGCCCGCATGTAGGTGTCACCGCGGTCGGGATCGATCAGCGTCAGATAAGCGACATCGGTGTGCAGCAGGGTTCGGGCACGACGCACGATCGCCTGCAGCACAGCGTCCACGTCCTGCAGGCCGGCGAGATCTCCTGCTGTCTCGAACAACGCCTCGAGCTCGATCTCGCGACGACGCCGGTGCTCCAGCGCACGACGCACTCTCAGCGCGAGTGCCTTGGACTGTTCGAGGATCCGGAGCTCGTTCTCGCTCGCGCCCTCGGCGACCGCAGTACGCAACGGCTCGTCGTACTCCTCGGCTGAGGCGTCGCGAGCTAGCAGGCTGAGGAAAGGCGTGTCGTCTAGCGTGCTGTCCACCCTCCGTCCATCACGAAAGAGCTGCCGGTCATCACGTCGGCGTACGGGCTGCACAGGTAGGCAGCGAACTCGGCCACCTGCGACGGCTCGATCAGCTGCTTTTTCGCCAAGGGCGCCAGCATGATCTGCTCGAGCACCTCGTCGGGCTCGATCCCATGGGCCACGGCCTGCGAGGCGATCTGCTGCTCCACCAGCGGAGTACGAACGTAAGCCGGGTTGATGCAGTTAGAGGTCACACCACGAGCCGCGCCCTCCAACGCGATCACCTTGGACAGTCCCTCGAGCCCGTGCTTCGCTGTGACGTACGCAGCCTTGTACGGCGAGGCCCGCAGCCCGTGGACGGACGAGATGTTGATGATCCGGCCCCATTTCCTGGCATACATCTGCGGCAGCACCTGCCGGACCAGACGAAAGGGGGCTTCGAGCATGACCCGCAGCATGTGCGAAAACCGCTCCGGTGAGAAGTCCTCGATCGCACTGATATGTTGCAGTCCGGCGTTGTTGATCAAGATGTCGCAGCGCAGGTCGAGCGTGTCCACAGCCCCGAGATCGGACAGATCCAGAGTGATGGCCGAGCCACCGATCTGGTTCGCAACCTGCTTGGCTCCTGGACCGTCGAGGTCGACAACGACCACCTCGGCCCCCGCCTCGGCGAGCCTTGCCGCGCAGGCTGCACCGATCCCACTCGCGCCCCCGGTGACAACAACCGAACGCCCTGCCAGCTCGCCAAGTCGCTGATCGCTCATGCCAAGACGCTAAGCAGCGCCGCCCCAGACCGACACGTGCGCTGGGAACACACCGAGGGTCACACCGGTGTGCGGCACGAACATACAGTGCCGCGCAGAGCGCAGGCACTAGGCCTAGAGACGTCGCCGCCGGAATCAACGCCTACCTCCTCAGGCGACATGGGTGGTACGGCCCGGCATCCGGCGCCACGTCAAGCAGACCAACCCCCGTGTCTCCCCGTCCACCAGCGCACCAACATCGCGATAGCGCACCCGACCGCGACAGATAACTAGGCCGGCCCAGCCGCTCGGTGATACCGATCCCCGACCGCCCGTACCGCGGCCGCCAACTCCGGCGCGTCAATCACTTCAAAGTCCGCATCCAACATCCCCAGCCACAACGCCAACTCATGCGGCCCATCCGACCCAAACTCCACCACACATGTGTTGTCGTCAATGACTTCCGCATCAATCGGAATCGGCATCCGCCCCTGCACGTACTCCGCCGAAGCATGTACGCGCACCTTCGCCCGGTACTGCCAGGACGCGGTTCCCACTGTCCGCTGCACGAACTCCTTCACGCTCTCCTCATCGAGCTCCCGGGGCACGAACCGCGGCCCAGTCGGCGTACGAGGCACCACCCGATCCACCCGGAACGTCCGCCAGTCCCCCCGCTCCACATCCCACGCCACCAAGTACCACCGCCGCCCCCACGCCACCAGCCGATGCGGCTCCGTAGTTCGGGCGCTTCCCTCCCCATCCCTCTTCAGATAGTCGAACCGCAACCGCTCACTAGCCCTGATCGCCCCCGCAACCGCCGTCAACACCTCAGCATCCACAGTCGGCCCGGATCCTGGCACAGTCAGCGTCGCCGCCTGCAGACTCCGCACCCGATGCCGAAGCCGAGCCGGCAACACCTGCTCCAACTTCACCAACGCCCTGACAGACGTCTCCTGAATCCCCGTCACACCCCCACCCGCCGCAGCCCCCAACCCGACCGCCACAGCCACCGCTTCCTCGTCATCCAACAACAACGGCGGCATCTGCCCCCCGGCCCCCAACCGATACCCACCCGCCACCCCAGGCCGAGCCTCCACCGGATACCCCAGCGCGCGCAGCTTCTCCACGTCGGCCCTGAGCGTCCGCGTAGACACGCCGAGCCGCTCCGCCAATTCCGGCCCACCCCAGTCCCGCCGCCCCTGCAACAACGACAACAAGCGAAGCAACCGCGCCGACGTCTCCAACATCCCCCCAGGATGCCCTCAATCGCGGCCAAGAACCTTCCGCTATCACTGATGAGGCTGCTAGAAAGCACGGGCGTCCCAGCATGCATGCCGCCGGTTGTCAGAACTCAACGCACGCGTCCTCGACCGCTGAGGAAACCTCAGCACGCCTCTCGACGGATCGCGCGGCTGCTGCAAACGAGGCGTCGGCCAGTCAGATCTTCTCGGGTGCTTCGCCTCGGAAGTCGGCCGGCGGGAACCGTTCGGCCGAGTTCTCGAGCTTCTGCCTGGCAACCTCGGCCAGATCGATGTCCAGTATGTCGGCCAGCCGGACGAGGTAGGCCAGTACGTCGGCCATCTCCTCCCCGACCCGCCGCCGCAGCGGATCGCTGCTGACCTTCTGGGCCGCTTCGTCGGCCGGCAGCCACTGAAACAGCTCGGCGAGCTCACCCACCTCTCCGACCAACGCCAGGATCAGCGACTTCGGATCGTGGAACTTCGCCCAGTCGCGCTCGTCGGTGAAGGCCCGCATCCGGTCTCGCAACTCGATCAAATCTGACACGCCGCGAGCATGACACGGATCCCACCGAGGTCGCCCACTGGATAGAGTTCGAGGCGCGGCCCGACGGGCTTCCGCCGAACGTCAGCGTTCACAGGACACGCCCCCACCCGCACGACTCTGTTCGTGCTGCCTGGGGGATGTAACCCGTGACGTTGTTTCGCCACTCTGCGGTCGGTTTCGCCGAACTGACGCTGGATGGAACCTTGGCCGTGAGGATCGCCGAGCAGATGCGCTACCTCACGGGCCGCCGCCCCGCTCCGGCCGAGCTCCGCTCATGGGAACGCAGCCTGCCGATCCTCGCCCAGGACCTGATCCAGGCCGGCCTCGACAACGTCGAAGTCCTGATCGAGCATCACCTCCCGCTGACCTCGAAACGTGCTGACGTCGTACTGGCCGGCCGCCACCCGAAGACGGGCGCCGCGTCGTACGTGGTCATCGAGCTCAAGCAGTGGAGTCGCGCGGCAGCGTGGCAGGACGATCGCGAGCTCGTCCTCATCGACGGCTACCCGAACTCCCCACGTCTCCACCCGGTGGCCCAGGTTCGCGGGTACTGCGACTATCTGTCCGACTTCACCAAGATCCTCGACGGTCAGGCGGACGCCGTCACCGGTGCGGCGTACTTGCACAACGCGATCGCCGAGTCCGCCGTACGCGACTTGTTCGACTATCCGCAGGACCAGCGGGGTCGGCTCTTCATCGGAGCCCGCCGGACGGAGTTCATCGACTTCCTTCGCGAGCGGCTCGATCCGAAGGTGCCCGGCAGCCCGTACGCCGATCAGCTGATCAACTCGGCGGTCGCGCCGTCGAAGCAACTGCTGGCAGTTGCAGCTGACGAGGTCCAGAGGCGTGAGCAGTTCGTACTCCTCGCGGAACAGAAACTCGTTCATTCGATGGTGCTGCACAAGGTGGAACGAGCGTGGCAGGCGGACCAGAAATCCATCATCATCGTGACCGGCGGACCTGGCAGCGGCAAGAGCGTGATCGCCCTGTCCCTCTTCGGCGAACTCTCCCGCCGCGGCCGCAGCGTGTTGCACGCGACCGGCTCCCGCTCGTTCACGCAGACACTTCGCAAGGTCGCCGGAGCACGGCAGCCGCGGGTCCAGCGGATGTTCAAGTACTTCAACCAGTTCATGGATGCCGAGCCCAACGATCTCGACGTCCTCATCCTCGACGAGGCACACCGCATCCGCGAGACGTCAGTCGACCGCTACACCCCCGCCCAGTTCCGTACCGGCCGTCCGCAGATCGAGGAGCTTGTTGCGGCCGCTCGAATACCCGTGTTCCTTCTCGACGAGCACCAGGTTGTCAAGCCAGGCGAACTCGGTACTGTCGCCGACATCGAGAGGTACGCCGCCTCCGTTGGCCTTCCCGCACCGATCCACATCAACCTCGACGGCCAGTTCCGCTGCGGCGGCAGCGAGGAGTACGTCCAGTGGGTGATGAACCTGCGGGGACTCGCGGACGGAGAGCCGACTCCGTGGGCAGGCGATCCATCCTTCGCCGTGGAGATCGCGGACACACCTGAGGCCATGGAGGCAATCCTCAGAGCCAAGGCCGCCGAAGGCTACGGAGCCCGGATCGCCGCCGGCTACTGCTGGCCCTGGAGCGACCCACGCCCGGACAAGACCCTCGTACCCGACGTACAGATCGGCGACTGGGCACGTCCGTGGAACCTCAAGGGCGACCGCAAGGTGGGCGACGCCCCACCAGCAGCCCTCTGGGCCACCGACTCCAACGGCTTCGACCAGGTCGGCTGCGTCTACACCGCCCAAGGCTTCGAATACGACTGGAGCGGCGTAATCATCGGCCCCGACCTCGTCTGGCGAGACGGCCGCTTCACGACAGTCCGCAACGCCAACAAGGACCCAGCCTTCAAGAACCGCAAAACCATCGACGACCAGACCTTCGACCGCCTAGTCCGCAACACCTACAAAGTCCTTCTGACTCGAGGCATGGTCGGCACCATCCTCTACTCCCCCGACCCGGAAACCCGCGGTGTACTCCACCAACTAGTGACAGGCGATCTAGTCCGCGCCTGAACCACATCTAAGCAGCGGCCCGACAGGCTTCCACTTCGGACATGCCTCCACCCGCAGCGATCTTTCGCTGAAGGGGCATGACCAATGTCTGGCTGGATCATCAACGTCGATGGCAAGCGACCCCACAACTGGCACATCGCCAAGGAACACGCCGTCTGAGCCACAACCAAACGCTTCCCCATCGCCGCCGGCGACGACCTTTTCTTCTGGAAAACCAAGGGCGGAGGTTAATAGCCCACGCGATCGCGTCAGAAGATGCCAGGCCCGTCTCGGAGCCAGAAGGTGTGCCGTGGCCCGACCATGCTGAACGGCACTATGTCAGCCGCTTCGACCTCGAGCGGATCTCCGAGCCACCAGCAGCAGCTACGCGCTCATGGTCAGACATGCAGGTGATCGCCGAGTTCACTGGAATGGCGAACCGCGGCGTCGCACGCCTCGACGATGATCGAGGCATCCACCGGCTACGCGACTTAGTCCTTGGAAGCGCCATCTCCCAAATTTCGGATGCTCTGGTGAACCAAGTCGAAACCGAACGCCAGACCCTTGCCTCAGATATCGACGCACGCCGGTTTACACTGCGCTCGGTCGTCGCTCGACGTGGTCAACCACAGGTCCGCAGCGACCTCATCAAGGCCTACGGCGGTAGGTGCTGCATCAGCAAATGCGACGCAGAGCCAGCCCTCGAAGCGGCGCACACACCAACACAGTCGGCAACGGCCTCTTACTCCGCGCCGACCTCCACACACTATTCGACTTCTTCGAGCTAACCGTCGATGCGTCATCCCGCCGAGTCCAACTGTCAGCCGCCCTGAAGAAGAGCCGGTACCGCGAGTACGACCAGATCCGCATACTCCCACGGAATAGGAGAACCGCAGCACCAACGCCCGACGCTCTCACATCCCACAACCATGAGTTCGACCGCCTACACAGCAGGATCTAGCCCTCGCGGCGTGCAAGCGCAACTACTCGACGCCTGTACCTCGCAGATAATTCAGTCTCAGATGTGGGCGCGAATCGGACGGACCGCCTCGCACCGGATTGTCGGGGAACTCCTCGCGTTTGATGCATCTCACTATTGATCAGGATCCTGTCCCTCGTAGCCATAGGGCACAGGCAGCATCAGCCTCGAGGCTCGTACGCAGCACCCACAAGATCGCAAGGCTCGTGAAACCTCGGCCTCGACGAACGACGCGGGTATATCACCCCGGGACTGACCAGAGTGAATAGTCAAGGCAGTCACTGACCTGGCGGGCAAGTAGATCAGGACAGCAACACGCCACGCATGCCTGGCGAAGAGCTGCGAGCATCGGTCAAGTTGAGGGCAACGACATCGACCTCGTCACTCTCTGCAAGGACGGGGTAATGTCTTGTAGTTTTGATCAGATCAGACACGCCCTGAGCATCGCAAGACTCCCGCAGACGTTGCCCAATGGATAAGGTCTGAACCACAGCCGAACCGACTGTGCTGGCTAGAAGGGGAATCCATTGGCTGACAGAAATCTTGCGGCAGCGCGAGCGGCAGTCGGGCGCTTCAATTCTGCGCTCGATCAGCAGGATGCGTTCGGTGAGGTATTGGCGAGGGAGTACCACCGGGCGAAGCGTGCGCTGGCACTTAGCTTCCAGGAGATGGCTCTGTCTGTGGTACCCCGCGAGCAGTTCAAGCTAGACGAAGTCAAGCAGTCAGTCATGGATGAGATGCGTTCATTGTTCGCTGGGCGAGTCGATCCGGAGTTTTTCACCTTCCGGCGCTATACAACGCCGCATCCAGACATATACGCCCTTCTAGCGTCCCAGGTTGGCGAGCCGATCCCTGGCTGGAGGATCCGCCTACTCAGTGGGGACAAGATTCACACGGAACGCAGAACCCGAGAGTTGCGGGACCTTGGCCTCGAGATCGAAGTCAATGAACGTGACGACGAATCTACATATTGCCTAGTAAGCCTTGACGCCGATCTCCGATACGGCGCCGCCTTCCAGTTGAGAGAGAACGCCCTGAGATCCAAGAAGGTAAGCGGCCAAGTACGTTCGCACTACGTTGAGATCGCTGAGCAAACAGCTGTGCTCCCCCAACGGAAGTCGACATGACAGAAGATCGAACAGACGGCACAGTGCCAGAGTTGGATGACGCATCGTTCGATTCACCCAAACCGCTGCGCCTAGTCCCAGCACTTCCCTCGAATGCAGAACGAAACTCGTTCCGTAGGCAACTGGAGCGCGGGGCTGGAGTTTCACCCGAAAGTGCCGCGGCGGTCGCGAGAGCCGTAGTCAACCCCAAGCTGGCGGGCACTCTACTCGGCAGTCCGACATCCTACCGCGTCCCGGGCGCAGAGCTACAGGTTATTCGTGTCGAGGTCTATACCACACGCGTAATCGCCGATGCCACAAATCCGAGAACTCTAAATCAAATCCCGTTTCCAGCAGCAATATTGCCGGGATCTGATCAGCGGGCAAAATATGCACCTATACATCCGCCCAGCTCATCCGGGCCAGACGACTTCTCGATCGCTGTTGACAGCATCGACCAACTACTGTGGCAGCTGAACACAACCATGCAAGCTGCGATGCGAGACAATGTGCCGCACCCACCCATCGCTTCGCAAGGCATCATGGAGCCTCCACTGGCGGTCCCCGCCCGGATCGAAAGCGCCGAAGGTGACCCCCTTCTTGGGGCCGTTCTCATTCGCGAGGGCAGCACGCGGGTGAGCCACGCGCAAGCCATTCTTGGCGTGACCGCGAGCGATCTCCTGCAAGTGTTCGTTGACGATCGCGCTCAGCGCCGCCTAATCGACGAGCTCAACAACCTGGCCCTGTCGTCTGCATCTAGCCTCACTGAGGCAGACAGAGCGCGGCTCCGCGTTGCCACGATGCCCCTTGACCTCGTCGTCGGTGTCGATGTTGACGCCGGCGCAAGCGTGTCCCTCGGCGACGCGGTTGCCGCAAAGGTGGCACAGGACCATCTGAATCACAAGAAGCAATGGGACCCGGCAGCGAAAGATGTGCATCTCGGCGAAACCTGTCTCATCGCACTCCGCGATGAGGGATTGATTAGCGATGAGAAGTACGCATGGCTGGCGGGAAGGATAGCCGCGAATATCTCCAGTATTGATAGTTTCGAGGTCCAAGAAGACGATCGCTGGGCCGAATTACTTTGGCTATTCACTACGCGCAAGAGGCCGTACGCAACTGTGATTCGGCGCCCTATCGCGACGGTGCTGGAGCGGGATCAGGGACGAGCAGTGGTACGAAGTCGCGACCGTGTACCTCTCGCGGTCGCATTAGCCATGAGATCCCGTCGTGGGCTGATCACCGAAACGGCGGCCGAGCGCGAGAGTAGGATCCTTGAATCCGCCGTACCGGCCGACGTCTTGGCGAGCAACTGGGCGCCGTCAAGCAATGAGGTCGAGGTGCTAGTAGCACCTGCTGTCGAGGCAGCCGCTCAGCGCAGCATCAGCGCAGAGGGCATGGAACTCGCCGTGCGAGCGATCTGGTACCTCTCCAAACACGGTCAATTAGCTATGCCGAGAAACGACCTGGGTCCCGGCGGTGACCGGCGCTCTCCAGCTGAGCTAGTTGACGGTATGACGAAGAATGCGCGAGGAGTCAGGCAGCTGGCCCGCGCCATTCTCGACGGTCGGGACGGAGCCCAAGCAAGTACCGTCATCGATGATCGGGGCTCGATCGATGTGAGCGCAGTCGGCACGGCTGTGCCGCTGCGAGACGACACCATCCGCCTAGAGTTCGTGCCGAGGTCAGGTCCAGCTGTTCCACCTCCGCGGAATCCAGATGACGAGTATCTGGATGCGATTGCTACGCTCACTCGTCGATTGAAGGAAGCGGTGCAGGCCGAAGAGGACGTTCGCAGCATCGATGATGGCCGTGGTCGAGCGATGTACCAAGCTCGAGGAATGATGCCTGCTCAGGTTGACGAGTTGCGCGAGATGCTCCAGTTACTTGGCAGCCATACGGATGAATATGAGAGAAACTGGCGCGTAGCGGATGCTATTCGACAGCAAACATCCACGCCAAGCGATGGTTAGCCGACCAATCGACTACGAGGTGCTCGCCCAGTACGCCGGCGAGTACCTTCTGGAGGCACTTAGGGATCCGATCAAGATTGGTTCTGGCGAGCGTGTCCCCAACTATCGCGTTGCCGTTTATGTGGCTCTCGGACTATCCGGCGAGGTACTGTACGTCGGGTCGGTTGTTCGACCAGAGGATTCAAAAGGAATGCAGGCCCGTCTCTCCGAGCATCTACGCCATAAGGAGCGATTCCAGCAGTGGGACACGCTGATACTGTTCCCGCTGCGCTCCGATACGCCGTTGGTAGCTGTCCGACGGATCGAAGGTAGAATTGGTGCGCATCTGCGTCCAAGCATGTCGAGAGCACTGCCCCAGCTGAATCCGAGGCGACGCCACACTTAGGCCAGCGCCCTGCCCCGCCAGCTATCAAAATGGCTCTTCGATCTTGACCGGGCACGACACGCGGTCTCTGCCTGCGGGGTAGGGGCTCATGACCTCTGAACACTGGCTGTTGTCGAGACAGTTCAGTAGACGAGGCCACGAGCTTGAGCAACGACACGACATTGCCGTTCGGGTTGGCGGGCGTGCGCGTTGAGCATGTCGTGCTGCTGCCTGGCGGCGTCCGGGAAGTCCATCTCCAGACCGCTGACGAGAGCGCTGCCGACTGTCCGTCGTGCGGGGTGCCGTCGTCGTCGGTGAAGGGCAACGTGGCGACGGCGCCGCGTGGCATCCCTTACGGGTGTGGCGGTCGGGGACGCGAACCGGGCGATCAGTGAGGTCGCGCAGGCGTTGGGGATGTCGTGGCCGACCGCACCTGCCGCGTTCGTCGAGGTGGCCGATCGTGAGCTCGGCCCGCCGGCGCCGCAATGTTGACTCGACAGACATCCCGTCAGACTACTGTCTGTGGGCCTGCTGCGCTGCTTGAACACGACGTCGCGTTCCGTCACCGACGGTCGGCGTGATGATCAAGCTTCTGGAGATCTGTGCCGAGCGCTAGAAGTGGACAGCGCAGACTCCTGCTGATGTGTCTTGCAGAGTGCAGCCAGCAATCGAGGACTGGCACGAACTTCACCGGCTTGAAGGGCTATCCGATGCCAGCGGGCTGCAAGCGGCCCGAAGTCCAACCCCGGACTCCTGCTGATCGACCATGCGCTCCTATTATCGTTCTCGTGACGGACGATCTTCTACCTGGCATGTTCCTAGGTGACCCTGAGCAGGATCTCCCTCGAGACACCGTTGTCGAAGTTTTCAGGCGCGTAGACCCTGACGGGCGACGCGCCGGGGGGATCTTCCGCGCCACATTCGATCAACTGTACGACGGGCAGCATACTGGCCGCTTTCGATGGGAGCAGTTGTACAAGACCGAGAAGACTCACTACGGGACGCTGCTCGAGATCAACCTTCGGCGCGAGTTCGACGACATAATCGATGACGGCAAGCTGCTCGACTACTCCATCAATGGCTATGACGTCGATTGCAAGTACTCGCAGCAGATGGGTGGGTGGATGGTGCCACCCGAATGCTTCGAGCAGCTCCTCCTGGTCGCGACGGCCGACGATGAGCGTGGCGTCTGGAGTCTAGGCGTCGTCCGCGCGACCGAAACAAGCCGCCGCACGAGTAAGAATCGCGATGGGAAGACGAGCCTCAATCCGCGTGGTCGGGGGCAGATCGATTGGATCCATTTTGAGGCGAGCCTGCCCCCCAACGTCCTGCTCGGGCTCGATTCCATAACTCTTCAGCATGTGGTTACCCCAAGATCGGGACAGGCTCGTGTCGCTGAGCTCCTCAGACGAGTAACTCAGAAGAGGATCGGACGTAACACAATCGCAACCCTCGCGAAGCAAGACGACTACATGGCGCGCGTGAGAGACAACGGCAATGGGGCACGGACCACGCTCCGTCGCGAGGGATATCTGATCCCTGGGGGCGACTACGAAGCTCATCGTGATGTTGCGAGGCAGCTAGGCGTAGTTGTACCCGAACCTGGGGAGGTTGTGAGCTGCCGGGTCGTGCCTGCAGACCAGACTGACACCTGGACGACTCAGCTTGCCGGCCGCTACTGGCGACTGGCAGCCCCGGACGAGGAGTCAAACGAGCCAGCACCGAAGCTGCCCGATGTCAGGAAGTCCAAGCCGATCGACACAGATCTCGCCTCGGAGCCCCAGTGACAGTTAGGGCAAACCATCGCGATGCTGAGGCTCTCCTTCGCCGGGTAGGTGCGGAAGAACCTAGGCGCACCAGACAGGTTCGGCTGAGAACAAGCCCGACGAGCGATACACCGACCACTCCCGGTCGATCCCGCAACATGCAAGCAATTCGGAGGACCGACACAAAGCCTGAAATCCGATTGCGATCAGCACTCCACCGCGATGGATACCGCTTCCGCAAAGACTTCTCGATTCACACATCGTCCCGGCGCGTGCGTCCCGACATCGTATTTACCGCCCGGAAGCTAGCAATCTTCGTCGACGGGTGCTTCTGGCATTGCTGTCCGGAGCATGGCCGTCAGCCTTCAGTGAATACCGGCTACTGGTCACCCAAACTTCAACGCAACGTCGAACGGGACAGGCTCGCAGACGTCGCCCTCCGCGCCGATGGCTGGACCGTCATCCGCCTATGGGAACACGAGTCGACCGAGTATGCAGTTGCCGTCATCAAAGAGGCACTGGCCCTGACTTAGCTGACCTTCGAACGCATCTGAGCAAGGTACTCATGCCGAACATGATCATCCTGACCGACAAAGGCTCGGAAGTTGCCGAGCTTGAAGGCGTTCTCGCCATCCGTTGACTCGGGGTACATGTCGAAGTCACGCGTGAGGTGCTTGATGCGCAGCTGGATCTCGTCCAGCGTTAGTTCCCCGCCAATACGGCTGAAGATCTCTGCGGCCGTCAGCGCATCGTCACTCCTCCTCAGGAGACGGTAGACCGGATCATGCACCACAGCATCGTCAAGAACTCGAGGCTCGCCGTGATGCCTGAGCGCTCCGGCAATTTGCCGCCCGACGGCCTCTGCCACAGGAGGGGGAAAGGCATTGCCAATCTGCCGGTACTTAGAGGTCTTCCGGCCGGCGAACGTCCAGCTCGACTCGTGCCAACCCTGCAGGCGTGCAACCATCTCGATGGTCAGCTTTGGATTGAAGTTCTTTGGCGCCATACGCGGGGGCGGCGCGTCAGCGACACCCATGGCATCGACTCCCAGTTCAGCCCATGCACGCTTGGCCCGCGTGGGCCCCAAGTCGGCACCGCCGTGCTTTTTAGACCCGCCAACCAGAGTAGGGCCGATACCGTTGGCTCTTGTAACCCAGTGAGAGGCGTGCCGCCACCCGCCAGAGGCCATGAGATCAGCGAGTTCCTCTCCCACGGTCTTTCCGACCGGCTTTGCTTCTGGCCAGCTGAAGTACGGCGCATCATCTTTGCTCAAAGCCACGAGGACAAACCTTGGTCGCAGCTGCGGCACTCCAAAATCTGACGCTTGGAGGAGTCGCCAGTCAGCTACATAGCCGAGTTCGTCAAGGCGATCTAGAACATGCTGCCTGTAGGCCGAGAATCTCGGCGCAGACAAGCCGCGAACATTCTCCAGAAGCAACGCCCGCGGACGCATGACCCCACACAACTCCACAGCCCAGGCAAACAGATCTCGCTCGTCGTTGGCGCCAAGCTGCTTCCCTGCAATGGAGAACGGCGGGCAAGGGACGCCACCTGCCAACAGGTCGACGCCTACGAACTTAGCGGGATCCCAAACATCAGGGTCGGCGACATCCCCCACCCGCACTTCCCACTCCGGGCGATTCAGCTTGAGAGTCTCCGCTGCCGTGGGGTCGAGCTCGACTGCCAGCGCATGGTCGAAGCCCGCTCGCTCGAGCCCTAGGGCCTGCCCGCCGGCACCCGCGCAAATCTCAACAACTCTCAGCGGATCCATAAGAGGCCCTCCTTGGAATCGAACACTTGTTCGAAGTCTAGGCAGTCGCGACGGCCGAGTCAAAACGACATCACCAGCAAATAGGAAGGCAGGCCCCAGTAGCTGTGCCAGCATCAGGCCTTGCGGCCCACTGGCGTCGAGCCCGTCAACGCGTTCGACGCTCCGCGGGCTCAGGACGTGCATGCAGCTTCCTCACCGGACTCAATCTGATTAGGCAGAGCTTAGCCGTCCCGTGGGCAGGCTCAGGTGAGGCGTGCCGCGCGATGGACTGACTACCTTGCGCTCTCACTTGCTCACCCGACTACCGACGCCACGTCAGCAGATGATGGGACTGCCCCGCGTCTGGTTACTCGCGGGGTGTGGTGGTTCAGGCCGCGAGTGCGACCGGTTGAAGTGTCTCAAACTCGATGGGTGTGAGTTTTGCCGAGGCGGTTGCCGACGCCGGCGGTGGTAGGTGGTTGACCGACATCACCCAACGCGCGACCAGCGAGGGCGGGGACGACGACACCCGGTCTACTTCCAAGGCGAGACCGTCGTCGATCAGGAGATGCTGGCGAGGATCTCGTCGGACTGTCCGCCAGTGGACTTCGAATCCGTCGTGAATCTACCGGCCGCATGGTCGAGATCATCGAGCTCTCGAGCACGAGCGATTGGATACCTGGCGATACTGGCGAGGCGACCGGCCACTTCGTAGGTCCGGAAGTGGCCGTGCGCCGTCCACTCGTCGTGTCTGCTCAAACGCTTCTCTCGCAGATCCACTCGCATTGCCCGTGCAACGCCTAGATGTGTTCCAATCGGCTCGGCTGCTACCCTTGGCCAACCCGCTCGATGTGGTCGAAGATGTCGGCGTCGGTTTGTTGTTGCCAGCCGGGGAGGTCGTCCCAGTCTGCGACGTAGGTCGGTTTGGGGTCGGGGATGTGTTTGTAGATTTGGCCGATCCAGCAGAGGGCGACGAAGCGGCCCTTCTGGGTTCGGGTGAGCTTGCTGGTGTGGCCGTCCGTGGCATCGATGAAGGCACGGACCTGGTCGTAGACGGCGGCTGCGCTGGCACGTTCCCAGTCCTGGGTCTCGTCCCACGAGGTGACGTAGCTGGGCTTCGGTTCGCCGGGGTAGTACTTCTGGACGCCAGCGATCCATGCTTCCCGGAAGACCCGGCCCTGTTCGTTCGACAACGTGATGCTCCTTCTGGTCATGACCGGACTTTCCGGCTCACAGCGCTGATCTCTGAGTTGAGCTGACGGACGCGAGGATCTTTGAGGTGCGGTACCAGATAGGGCCGCAGGCCGTCGAGTCTTCTCGCGATTACTCCCGAGTCTGTCTGCCGTGCGGTGTTCAGCGCGGCGTTGCTGTGGACAAGGAGTTGGTCGAGGTCTCGGCGCTGCAGACCAAGCGCGGCGAGGTCGACGAGTACGCCGCCCCGGCGGCGGGAAGACAGATTCTGACCCAGAGCATCGTCGAGCGCCGCTTCAGCCAGTTCGGGGCGCCTGAGTGCTACGTAGCAGGTACCGCGCTCCTCAGGCAGCCTTGAACCATCGAATCTGAGCCAGCCACCATTCTGAGAAGTCCCAGTCAGGGCGTGAACCTCATCAGCTTGGTCGAGCGCCCGTTGGCAGGCGGTCAGCTCGCCAAGGCCCGCGAAAACCTCAGCTTGGACTGCGCTGACCCAGTGCCGCGTTGAGAGCGCATAGTCGCCACCTTGGGCGAGGCCCGCGGCGAGCTCAAGCATCGGCGCAGCGCGATCGAACTTCTGGTCGTAGACACTGATGAAGGCGTGACGGGTGAGGGCACATGCCCAGAGGTCGAGGGCCCCGGCTTCCTTCGCGGCCTGCGCGGCAAGGGCATAGCAATGGGCTGACGTGTACTGGTTCCCGTCGAAGAGAATCTCTCCAGCGAGTTGGAAGAGATCGCTGGCGAGTTCACACACGCGGTGATGAATTGCTGAACCGCGTGCCTCCTGCAGGGCGGCGACGAGGACATCCAGCTGACCCTGCACCAACGGGAATAGCCGAGAGCCTTGCGCCGCTGTGCGAGACGGTGTCGCTTGGTCGCCATACCCGCCTCCCACCCGTCCTCGACGATGGCTGCATTCTATCCAGCAGTCTGATCCGCAGGAGTGGCGCTAAATGCGTCCCTGTCAATCCTGACGAGATCCAGCCTGACGTAAGGGCCAGCCGCCGCAACAGCATGGACTTCGTACCCAGCTGGTACGCCGAGAGCCTGCCCGGCCATCGCCGCAGGACGACTCGACGACGGCTGTCGAGGGACACACAAGGTGATGCGGTTCACCAGGCCCGAATCTGCCATTGCGGCCGCGAGCTTCGTCCGTCCAGATATCAGCAGCGATCGCACGCCTCGACTGAACAGATCCGCCAATATCGCGGCGGGCTCGGCTCCAACCATCGGTGGTAGTGAGAACTCGTCCGGTGAATGCGCGCCTGGAACACCCTCCTCAATCCGACCGTCGGAGGTCTGGATCGCGTCGAACTCGGTCCGTGAGATCACCCCATCTGCAACAGGATCGAGGACAGGGCGTGCGTCGCTTTCCACCACGTAGGCCCAGTGCACGTGCGGGAGTCCTGATGCAAATGCTTCGAGCCATGGCCCAATGACCAGGCGAGCCTCGTCGCTTAGGACGTCAAGCTCGACATCTACCCCTGCCGCTTTGAGGCGCGCTGCTCCACCCTCTTCACGCGATGTCGGGTCAATCAGGGCGATGACCACCCGGGCGATACCTGCGTCGATGAGCGCCTGCCGGCAGGGTGGAGTCCTTCCCTGGTGATTGCATGGCTCCAACGTGACGACCGCGGTGCCACCGCGGGCCCGCTCCCCCGCCGCAGCAAGCGCGTTGACTTCTGCGTGGGCTTCGCCCTTGCGGCGGTGGTAGCCCTCCCCAACAACGTTGCCGTCGACATCAAGTACGAGGCAGCCGACCGGCGGATTGGGACTTGCCGAGCCGAGCCCCAAGGCAGACAGGGCAACAGCTCGACGCATCGCCGCCTCTTCGTGAGGGGTCGCCATGATTAGCGAGGCTCCGCGGCTAGCTCGCGCATGAACTGTGACACGGCAGGCAACTGTCGATACCCAGACAACGTCTTGCTAACTGCTCGTACCAGCCCAAGTGTTCGCTCCGAGCCGACCTCCTGGCCGATGCTCAAAGCCTCGGTTGCCTTCACGGCCGCCGGCTCAGGTTCTCCGGAAACGGCATACGCGCTCGCCAGCCGCCCAAGCGCAACTCCACGGTCACGACGGTAGACGTCCGGCAGTCCCGGCAACGTCGCTTCGTACAGGGAGATTGCTCGTTCAGGCTTGCCGAGCGTCAACCAACATCCAGCACGCTGTACTTCGATGTAGCTCGCCGTACAGAAGGAACCATGCCCGGTCCGCGCATCGCCGGCCGCGTCAGTGGCAGCCCAGGTGTGAGCGGCATCCAGCTTCCGATGAGCAGCAGATTCGTCGCCGTCCAAGGCGAACCCTTGTGCCTCTTGTTGGTCGAGGGCGGCACGCATAGGCGGGAGTAGATCGGTGGCTGCGCGACGGGCCGCGCCAGCCAGTCCTAGCACCTGGGCAGCGTTGCCACTCGGCACGGCCTGCTGACTGCGACGGAACAAGACCCAGGAGGTCATCAGCGGATCGTTTGCCTCGATGGCCCATTCCAAAGCGCGGCCGCTCCAGTGACGCGCCTCGGCTGTCCCGCCGCTGTCCTCATAGAGCCACGAGGCGGATTCGGCGTACTGCGCGGCGAGGCGCACCACCTGCGGTCGACCGGCGGTGCCAGCTGTGGCGAGCAGCTCGTTGATGGTGTCGAGCTGGCCGAGCACTCCGCTAAGCGCATGCCGAGGGCCGAGCAAGTTGTCTGTCTTCACGAGGAGATGCCACTGCTCGCGGAGGTGCTCGACCACAGCGTCCAAGTGTGGTCCATCGCTCAGCCTGATTGGCATGCTGGGCCGTGCGTCCGAGATAGCATCGCGTCGCTCGGTTGGCTCACTGATGTCGTCGAGTAATCCATCAAGCTCGTGGACCGAAATACCTAGCGCCTCAGCAAGTTTGGGGCGCAGCCACGGTTGCGGCGCGGTGTCAGCAACTTCCCACCGCACGACTGTTGAGCGATCGACACCGAGCAGGGCAGCCAGGTTTTCCTGGCTATGACCGGCTGCTTTACGCCGCTGCGCGAGTCGCACCCGCCTGCTTCCCATGACTCGATCATCCCCGTCCGGGCGGCCTACTGCCTCATCGTCGGCGCGTCAACAACGCGCCACTTATGCATCAGTTCTGCTCTGGCTCCTGCCAACCGTAAACGATGAACTTGTTGTGCACGGACAAGCGGTGCTGATCTCACAAGGCCCACCACCTAACCGCCACCCAGAGGGCACGGCAATCCCCTGAAACCGTAGAGACTTCAGTTTTGTTGTTTTTTGGTTGGTTGGCCGGTGTCCCGCTGGCTGCCCTTGGGAGCTCGCCCGGAGC
>NZ_SLWM01000033.1:0-58906 GCF_004342085.1 Kribbella orskensis | reverse complement strand
CGGGTTGCGCGCGCCGAGGACGACCGCGGAGTACGTGCGCAGTCTCGACGGCTCGGCCAGTGATCCACAGAGCAGGTCGGTGTTCATGCCATCCAGCCGAGGCGCTCCGCACGACCGGCTACCACCGTCCGCCCCTGGCCATCGGGGTCCCGGGAGTGCTCGCAGTGAGCGCCCTCGGCCTCTACTTCGGCTACCTGATGCTCTGGACCCGCGCAAGCACCGCACCGAGATCACCTCGCTGGTCGGCGTCCAGCTGCAGGCCAGTGAGCTGCCGGACCGGATCAAGGCCAGGGAGGCGCTCGAGCTGTACGCGTCGTTCTACCCGTCACCGGCCGATCCCGCCGACCTGCTCGAGCGGCTCGGACTCACCAAGGTCCGCAACACCGCGTTCGCCAGGCTGTCCGGTGGTCAGAAGCAGCGGCTGTCGATCGCCCTGGCGCTGATCGGCAACCCGAAGATCGCCATCCCTGGACGAGCTCACCACCGGGCTCGACCCGCATGGACAGCGCGATCCTGAAGGCGTTGCCGGCGGTCAACTCCGTCCAGCGTGACGGCGGATCGTTGTCACCGGCAACGACGACGTACTGGTCGCCGTCGTCACCGAGCTGTCCGGCCGCGGTCTCGCGCCGGTCGACCTGCACACCGAACAGACCACCCTCGACGACGCGTTCCTTGCGTTGGCGGCCGTGACTTCGAAGGAGCGGAACGATGAGCCAGACCCTGACCCTGACCCGGATCGAGAGCAAGCTGTTCCCGCGTGAGTGGCCGGGCTGGCCCGCTGGTCTTCGACGCGCACCTGCCGAGCTCGCCGCTGCCGTTCGCCCTCGCGGCCCTGCTCTACTGCGTCGCTCAGTTGTCGATCGGAGTACACATCGCCGGGCTGGTGTCGACCGCCAAGGGCGCGAGCATCGTCGGCAACGTCCTGTTCTTCCCGAGCATGTTCTTCGCCGGCGTCTGGACGCCCGGTGAGCTGATGCCCGAGTCGATCCGCTGGCTGCGCGTCATCACCCCGATGGGCGCCGTCATGACCAGCATGCAGGACGCGTGGGTGGGTAGCCGGCCGGGTCTCACCCACGTCGTCGCGATGCTCGTCGTGACGGTCGGCTGCATCGGGGTGGCGGCAAGATTCTTCCGCTGGGAGTGAGACCGAGTAGTGCACAGACGAGCGGTGTTATACACAGGGGGTGTGCATAACCTCGGCTCTTTCTGTGGATGGTCGCGCACTCACTGTGGATGACACGCTGAAGCTCGCGAATTGCCGGAACCTGTTGGTGAGAAAGGCTTGTGCGTGCACGGCAGCAGAGGTAGAAATGTCGACACGCAGCTCTCTAGGGGGCGGCGGGTCGGACGGAAAACCGAGGACCCTAGCGGTGGGGATCCCCACCGAGGTAGACCGGTGACGGGGTCTGCCGGCCCTTCGGATCCGGTTCGGGAAGCTGGAGACGTCACCTTCCTTCAGCTGTGTGGGCCCCTCCGACTCATACTCGGAGGGGCCCACGGTGCTTTCCGGATGTCCGGCTTTTCTGATTTTCCGAGGTTTTCCAAGACCTTCCAGGGATCTTCCGGCGATGTCTGCCCAGACGGCAACGACCGGTGCACAGGAGCCCTGTGCACCGGTCGTTCGTTTGATCATGGACTCAGCGGGACGACAGCCTCACTGCAGCGTGATCCGCAGCGACGACGTCTTGCCATCCGCCGCCACCTGCACCTCCGTCCCGCGAGCCGTCGTCACCAGCTTGTACTGCGTGGCGTTGCCGTCGAGTGATACCGCGCGGACCTTCGCCCCAGCCGGCAGGACCGCGCCGATCGTGACGGTTGCTCCGAGCCCCTTGATCTGTACGTCGGTCCGGATCTCCTTGTCTGCAAGGCGTGCGGCGACATCGACCGAGCCGCCGCCGAGCCGGATATTGCTGCCGGCCACCTTCTGCTGACCACCCGGGACCTGCGGCACGATCGCCACCCGGCCGTGCCCGAGGTCCGGGCTCACGCCCAGTTGCTGGTGCACGACCGGCCACAGCACGCCGTACGTGCCCCAGGCCTGGAGTGCCATCGAGCGGTCGGTGAACGCCCGGCCGATGTTCGCCGGCGAGTCGGGCGACGGGGCGATCTCCGGCATCGCTCCGGGGGTCTCCCAGACGTCCGGGTCGAGCTGGATCCGGGCGTTGCCGGTGGTGTACACCTGCTGCTGGTTCTCGCCCAGTCGTCCGAAGTTGCCCTCGGCAACGGCCATGATCGAGGTGTTCAGCGAGAAGATCGCGCGCTCGCTCCTCACCCCGGAGACCACCGTGTCGCAGGACGCGCCAGGGTTGCCACCCGGGTCGGCGGTCGGGCCGGTGCCGGTGTGGAAGAGCCCGAATTCGCCTGTGTAGCAGGGCTTCTCGCGCTGGTCCAGGGCGATCGCCGCGTGCTCCGGCGAGGCCAGCGGAGAGGTCGGTTTGCCGGGTCGCACCAGCTCGGCCTCCATCGGTGTGACGCCGGTCCAGTGCCGCTGGAAGATCGGCGTGTTGTCGTTGGCGGGGTTCGCCGGATCGTCGATCGAGTCGGCGTACCCGAAGGCCTGGTCCATCCACCACTGCGTCTCGAACCGCTGCTCGAGGTCGTCGGCCTTGGTCGTCGCCCACTGCTGGATCGTCTGGTCATGACGTGACGCGGCCAGGTCGGCCAGGTCCCGCAGCCCGCGGGCGAGGTACACGGTGCTGTCGAGCTTCTCGACGCCCATGCCGCTGCGCTCGACGTTCGCGAGTCCCTCGAGCCAGCCGTCGTTGTCCTTGTCGAGCTCGCGGTAGACGTACTGCAGGTTGCGCACGCTGAAGTCGTACATCTCGTCGCGGAACCGGTTGTCGCCGGTCCACCGCCACAGCAACGCCACGGTGCTCGGGAACTTCACCGTCTCGTCGGTGTTGCCCGCGCTGGTGTTCGACCCGAAGTACACGTCGCCGGTCGGGGTCACCTCGTGGGCCACTTTGCCGCTGCGGTTGTTGAGCAGGTCGCTGACGTCGCGGAGCGCCCGCAGATGCTGCTTCGCCGTGTCGAACTGCCCGGCCGCGACCGCGGCGTACGAGGTGTACTCGCCGTCGGTGGCGAACAGCCATGGGTAGTCCGGGAAGCCGGCGCCGAACCAGCGGGCCACGTCGACCGTGCCGACGGGAGCCGGGTACGACTTGCCCTCGTTGACGTCGCGGATCTGCAGGTTGCGCGCCTCCTGCACGGAGTCCGCGAGGTTCTGCTTGCTCCACTCGACGCTCTGCTGCAGCAGCCGGTCACCAGGCAGGTCCACTGAGGTCATCGCGTCGATCGCCGCCCGGTCGCGGCTCTTTGCCTTCAGCAACTTCTCCGGGTTGCCGATCGCCTTCTGGTACTCGCGCTGTGCCGCCGCCGGGTTGTCGTCCGATCCGGCGACCGCGAACCACACGGTGGTCGGCTTGTCCGGCTTGACGTCGACCGAGTAGGTCAGCCGCCCGCCGGTGCCCTTGCCGAAGACGGAGTCGTCGCAGTGCGCGGGCGGAGTACCGTCGGCCGGGCAGACGACCGCCGGGTCCTGCGGGCCGCGATGGTTCGCGCCGAGCGCGTGACCCGTCGGACGCAGGGACGACCCGACGAGTGCGGTGTAGTCGTGCGGCGCGGCGTTCGTGATCGGCGGCGTGCCCTGCTCACGGAACTGCAGCGTCCCGTCGGCGTACGAGCCGGTGTCGGGCAGGTTCGCCTCACCCGCGTTCGGCGTCGTCCAGCCCCACGGGTAGGACGCCATCAGTTCGGAGTGCGCGTCGACGTCGAGCTTGACCGTCTTGGTCGTGCTGGACTTCAGCGTCAGGCCGACCAGGGTCGCGCGGACGCCGTCAGGGACGAAGTCGGTGCGTGCCACGCTGACGTCGCCGCCGTAGTCGATTCGCTGGTAGCCGTGCCCGCTGGTGTACTTGGCCGCGGCGACGTCCTTGCCGAGCCACGCGCCGTCCAGGCCGAACCAGATGCCGTCGAGCAGTTTCAGCGGCTGGGTCCAGAACCCTCCCATCTCGCCGCGGGTGTGCCAGCCGGTGGCGGGGTAGAGACCGGTCTCGTCGCCCATCGCGTAGGCACGGTCGCCGACCACCAAAGACCTGCGATCGGCCAGCCGCGTCGTCTCCGACAACTCACTACCGCCGGACTGCGATCCGGTCTGTACTGCGCCTGGTGATGCGGCGGCGGGCGGACCGGCGGTGGCCGGCAGTCCTGCGCCGGTGAGGGCGAGCACCGTTGCCGCGGCGAGGAGACCGGCGGGTCCGGCGGAGCGCCTGATAGTTCGTCCGACAGGGCGGGGTGTCATGACGGGATACCTCCTTCTGGCGGTGCGTGGCCGCACCACCTGTGTCAGCCTGGGCCTGAGCTGCCCCTGATCACTACTTCGGGTTCTAGGAGTCGTTCGGTGGAAGGCCGGGTGTCGCCGTTGCCGGTGGCGTCGGTGGCGGGCCCGGTCAGGATGTCGATGAGTTCGGTGGCGATCTGGTCCATCGGCTGGCGAATGCTGGTCAGCGCGGGGGACACCACCGAGGCCAGCGGGGAGTCGTCGAAACCGGTGATGCCGAGGTCGATACCGGCTCGCAGGCCGCGTCGGTTCAGCTCGCGGAGCGCGCCCAGCGCGAGAATGTCGCTGATGGCAACAATCGCGTCGACCGGCTGGTCCGCGTCGAGCAGTTCGGCGGTCGCCTGGGCGCCGGCGTCGATGGTGTCCTCGGGACAGCGGACCGCCAGCTTGGCGTCGTGCGGCAGGCCGAGTTCGCGGCACGCGGTGCGCCAGCCGCTCAGCCGGTCCTCGGCCAGGCCCGAAATCTTGGGCCAGCTGAGGAAGCCGATCCGCCGCCGGCCGGTCTCGTACAGGTGCCGGACCGCCGCGGCGCAACCGGCCGCGCCGTCCACGTCGACCCATGGACCCGGCTGGGTGCTCTCCTTCCACACCCGCCCGAACGAGACGAACGGGATCTGCTGCTCCTTCAGCCAGCCGTGCCGCGGATCGTGGGTCTCCGTCTGCGAGAGCACGAAGCCGTCGACGAGTCGCCGCGCGTGCAGGTCGTCGTACACGAGCATGCCGTCGACGCCGGTGGGTGCGGTGAACAGCAGGATGTGCCGGCCGCTGGTCTCGGCCGCGGTACAGAGCGCGTGCAGGAACTGGTCCATCACCAGGTGCGCCTGACCGTCCGGCCAGCTGGGCACGCAGTACCCGATCAGCTCGACCGCGCTGGTCCGCAGGCTCCGGGCATTACGATTGGGCCGGTAGTTGAGCAGTTCGATCGACCGGGTGACCCGTTGCAGGGTGTCCGGGCGCAGCCGGTGCGGGGCGTTCAGGGCGTTCGAGACGGTCTGGACGGAGACCTCCGCGTGCGCGGCGACCTGCTTCAGCGTTGCCATACCGATCTCCTCAACCCGGGTCACACCAGCCGGTTTGAACGTTAAAACGCTCTCGCAGTCTCACCTCACCAGCCCGTCCGTGTCAACGGTTCGGGTGGCTTGGAAAGTCAGGGCAGGCGAGGTGGTCCGGCCCGGAGGATTGCCACCGCGTCGGCGACCGGACCGGGTGCGATCCAACGGCCCCACCACGTCGCGCCGGCTTCGGCGAAGGCGATCGGATCGCCTCCGCTGACCTTGACGTCGAAGTGCGTCCGGTCGGTGGTCCAGTGTTCGGCCAGCAGGTCGTGGACATCCTGGGGCGTCATCCGCTGTGGTGCATCGGTGCTGCCCTTGTAGGCACAGGACCCGTCCCAGCGCAGGATCCGGCGACGCACCGCGGGCACCAGGAAGTTGCCGCCGACCCAGATCGGGATCCGCGGCTGCTGCACCGGCCGAGCCGTCAACTGCACCCCGTCGAGGCTGTAGTGCTTGCCGGTGAAGGTGACGGGGGCACCCGTCCACAGGGAGGTGATGATCTCCAGCGACTCGTCCAGCATCTCGGCGAGCACGCGGGGCTCAGTCGGCCCGCCGACGCCGGCCAGGAACGGATCACCCGGATCGCCGATCCCGACGCCGAGGATGAAGCGACCACCGGACAGGTGATCCAGCGCGACCGCCTCGGCGGCCAGCTTCCAGGGTCTCCGCCTCGGCACCGGCGTCACCGTCGTACCGAGTCTGATCCTGGTCGTCGCGCAGGCCATCGCGGCGAGGCAGATCCAGGGGTCGTAGGTGGGTAGCGCGGTCTCGCCCTGGTAGACGAGATAGTCCTCCAGGAAGACGGCGTCCCAGCCAGAGTCCTCGGCCAGCCGGGCGAGCTCGGCCAGACCGCGGGGATCGCGGCCTGGCCCCACTGCTCCGAACGTCACCGAGTAACGCACAACCCCAAGCTACTCAGTTTGCAGCCGTCAGGCCGCATGGCCGCCGTCGACCGTGAGTTCGGTGCCGGTGACGTAGCTGCCGCCCGGACCGGCCAGGTAGACGACCGCCGCGGCCACATCGTCGACGGTGCCGAAACGGTCGAGCGCGAGGAAGGCCCGCTGCGCGGCCGCCATCGGACCGTCGGCAGGATTCATGGACGTGTCCGTCGGACCCGGCTGGACGACGTTCGAGGTGATCCGGCGGCTGCCCAGGTCGCGGGCGAGGCCCTTGTTCAGGCCGACCAGGGCGGACTTGCTCATCGCGTACAGCGTCATGCCCGGGCCGGCGTTGCGCTCGGCGATGCAACTGCCGAGGTGGATCATCCGGCCACCGTCGGACAACCGAGCCGCGGCGGCCTGGGCGGCGACGTACACACCGCGGACGTTGACCGCGAGCACTCGGTCCAGATCCTCGAGGGCGACGTCGGTGATCAGCCCCATCGCCCCGACGCCGGCGTTGTTGACGAAGATGTCGAGCCCACCGAGTACGTCGACCGCGCGGGTGACCGCCGCGGTCACGGCGGCGGCGTCGGCGGCATCGGCCTCGAGCGCGAAGCCACGGCGTCCGAGCGCCTCGATCTGCTTGACCACGGCCGCCGCCTCGTCCGGAGAACTGTTGTAGGTGAGGGCCACGTCGGCGCCACGGTCGGCGAGGGCGATCGCGGTGGCAGCGCCGATCCCGCGGCTCCCGCCGGTGACAAGGGCCAGCTTGCCGGTCAGTTCAGTCATTGTTCCGGGGTGTCCGTTTCTCGTTGTGCTGCAGGGATTCCTGTCCCTCCAGTCCAGCGGCCGGGCGGACCGCAAGCTGGCGGAAATGCGACCCCGGATCCTCAGGTCGCATTTCCGCTGCCCGGGCCGTCCACCTCGATGGCGCAAAACCGCTAGAAAGTGTCGGCGCGGCCGGGGATGCTGGGCGACGTGTATGAATGCGTCGAGCGTTGCGTCCGTGCGGTCCAGTCGAAGGACGCCCGGTTCGACGGCTGGTTCTTCACCGCGGTCCTGACCACCCGGATCTACTGCCGGCCGAGCTGCCCGGTGGTGCCGCCCAAGGTCGAGAACATGCGCTTCTACCCGAGCGCGGCCGCCGCTCAGCAGGCCGGGTTCCGCGCCTGCAAGCGCTGCCGGCCGGACGCTAGTCCCGGGTCACCGGAGTGGAACGACCGCGCCGACCTGGTCGCCCGCGCGATGCGGTTGATCGGCGACGGGGTGGTCGACCGCGACGGCGTACCGGGGCTGGCGACCCAGCTGGGGTACAGCGTTCGCCAGGTGCAGCGACAGCTTCAGGCGGAGCTTGGCGCGGGCCCGCTCGCTCTGGCGCGGGCCCAGCGGGCCCAGACGGCCCGGCTGCTGATCGAGACGAGTTCGCTGCTCATGGCCGACGTAGCCTTCGCTGCCGGCTTCTCGAGCGTGCGGACCTTCAACGAGACCGTGCAGGAGGTGTTCGCACTGTCGCCGACCGAGCTGCGCAGCAGGGTCAAGCGCGGTAGCCGGTCGACCGCTGCCGGCACGATCTCCCTGCGGCTGCCGTTCCGTGCGCCGCTGACTCCGGACAACCTGTTCGGGCACCTCATCGCGACCGGTGTGCCCGGGGTCGAGGAGTGGCGCGGCGGGGCGTACCGCCGCACCCTGCGACTGCCGCACGGGCACGGCGTGGTCGCGCTCAGCCCGATGCCCGACCACATCGCCTGTCAGTTGTCGTTGACGGACCAGCGCGACCTCTCGATCGCGATCAGCCGGTGCCGCCGGATGCTCGATCTCGACGCGGACCCGATCGCCGTCGACGACCTGCTCCGGACCGATCCGGTGCTCGCGCCGCTGGTCCAGAAGGCGCCGGGCCGCCGGGTTCCGAGGACCGTGGACGGCGCCGAGTTCGCCGTACGGGCTGTGCTCGGGCAGCAGGTGTCGACGGCTGCGGCGCGGACGCATGCGAGCCGGTTGGTGCAGGCGTACGGGGATCCGATCGAGGACGCGGGTGGCGGGCTGACCCACCTGTTCCCCCGGATGGACGCCCTGGCCGCGCTCGATCCGGAGACACTCGCCTTCCCGGAGTCCCGGCGGACGACGCTGACCACCCTGATCGCGACGCTCGCGGCCGGCGAGATCGATCTCGGGGCCGGCAGCGACTGGGACCAGGCGCGCGAGCAGCTCGCGGCCCTGCCCGGGATCGGTCCCTGGACCGTCGAGTCGATCGCGATGCGGGCGCTCGGTGACCCGGACGCCTTCGTGGCCAGCGATCTGGGCGTCCGGTACGCCGCTCGCGACCTCGGGTTGCCCGAGGCACCGAAAGCGCTGATCGCGCATGCCCGGGCCTGGCGTCCCTGGCGTGCTTATGCGGTGCAGTACCTCTGGGCGGCCGGAGACCACGCCATCAACAAGATCCCCGACACCTCCGCGGAGTGAGATGACCGAGCTGAAGACCGACCGCCTGCTGCTGCGTCAGTGGCAGGACAGCGACTACGAGCCGTTCGCGGCGATGAACGCGGACCCGGCCGTGATGGAACACTTCCCGGCGCCGATGACCCGGGAGGCCAGCGACGGGCTGATCGACCGGATCAAGCCGTCCATCGAGGAGCGCGGGTTCGGGCTGTGGGCGCTGGAGGTGCTCGACACCGGCCGGTTCATCGGCTTCACCGGGCTGTCGGTGCCGAGCTTCGAGGCGCACTTCATGCCGGCGGTCGAGATCGGCTGGCGTCTGTCGAAGGATGCCTGGGGCAACGGATATGCGAGCGAGGCGGCCCGCGCGTCACTGGCGGACGGCTTCGGTCCGGCCGGGCTGGAGGAGATCGTCTCGTTCACCGCGACCAGCAACAAGCCGTCCCAGCGGGTGATGGAGCGCATCGGCATGACGCACGACGAGGCCGGCGACTTCGACCACCCGAAGCTGGAGCCCGGCCACCGGCTCGAGCGGCACGTGCTCTACCGCATCACCCGGGCGCAGTGGGAAGCCCGACGATGACGTACGCCGTGATCGACAGCCCGCTCGGGCGACTCACCCTGGTCGCGAGAGACCAGGGCGAGCTCGCCGGGCTCTATATGGAGGAGCACCGCCACCGGCCGCCACTCGAGACGTTCGGCATCCGGGACGACTCGGTGCTGCCCGAGGTCGTGCAGCAGTTGAAGGAGTACTTCGCCGGCGAGCGCACCACCTTCGACATCCCCCTCGCCCTGACCGGTACGCCGTTCCAGCACCGGGTGTGGACCGCCCTGCAGGACATCCCGTACGGCGAGACCACGACGTACGGGGAGCTCGCGGCCTCACTCGGTCTGGTGCCCGGGGCCTCCCGGGCGGTGGGGCTAGCGAACGGGAAGAACCCGGTCAGCATCATCGTCCCGTGCCACCGGGTGGTCGGCTCGACCGGCAGCCTCACGGGGTACGGCGGCGGCCTCGACCGCAAGCAGCGGCTGCTCGACCACGAACGCGCCGACGTGCTCTTCTGAAGTTCTTGATGAAAGTGCTCATTCGGTGAGCACTTATCGGGCGCATGCTGTCTTTCAAGAACGAGCGGATCGACGGAAGGCAGCGCGAGATGAGCACCCTGGTCAAGACCCCGCAGGTCGTCACCGACGCCGAGGCGTTCCATCCGGCGAGCGTCGAGGAGTGGCGCGAGTGGCTGGCGCTGAACGGTCAGACCCAGCGGTCGGTCTGGCTGGTCGTCCACCGCAAGGGCAGCGCCGAGGGCATCGATCTCGCCGAGGCGGTCGAGCACGCGCTGTGCTTCGGGTGGATCGACAGCAAGACAGTCCGGCGCGACGGACAGAGCACGTACCAGACCTTCACCCCGCGCAACCCGCGCAGCACCTGGAGCCAGGTCAACCGGGACCGGGTCGAGCGGCTGCTCGCCGAAGGCCTGATGGCGGAGCCGGGTCAGGAACTGATCGACCTGGCCCGGCGGACCGGCACCTGGGACTGTCTCGCCGAGGCGCAGAACGGCGTGATCCCCGCCGATCTGCAGGTCGAGTTCGATCGGTGCGAGGCGGCGGCCAAGCATTTCCAGGCGTTCCCGCCCTCGTCGAAGCGGCTCATCCTCGAGTGGATCGCGCTCGCGAAGCGCCCCGAGACCCGGCAGCGCCGGATCGACCAGACCGTCACCCTCGCCGCCGCCAACCAGCGGGCTAACCACCCACGCTGATTGATGCGGAGGTGGACTTGCTGCGCCGGGTGGTGAGCTTCTTGGCGATCGGTTCGGTGAAGCGGGCGGCGAGCGGGCCGAGGATGACCAGGATCAGCACGTACGCCGTCGCCAGCGGGCCGAGGCGTGGTTCCACCCCGACTGCGAGGCCGGCGATCACGATCGAGAACTCGCCGCGCGCCACCAGCGTTCCACCCGCGCGCCAACGGCCCGCCTTACCCACGCCGGCACGGCGGGCGGCGTACCAGCCGGTGCCGACCTTGGTCAGGGCTGTCAGTACGGCGAGGGCGAGCGCGATGCCAAGCACTGGTGGGATCTGGGCGGGATCGGTGCTCAGCCCGAAGAACACGAAGAACACCGCGGCGAACAGGTCGCGCAGCGGGCTGAGCAGGTTCCGGGCGCCGTGCGCGACCTCACCGGACAAGGCGATGCCGACCAGGAACGCGCCGACCGCGGCGGAGACCTGCAGTGCCTGCGCGATCCCAGCGACCAGCAGCGTCATGCCCAGCACGACGAGCAGCAACATCTCCGGGCTGTCCGAGGAGACCGCCCGGCTGATCAACCGCCCGTAGCGCAGGGCGACGAACAGCACGATGCTCACCGCGCCGAGTGCGACCAGCACGGTGATGCTGCCGCCGGCCAGTCCGACACCCGCCAGCAACGTGGTCAGGATCGGCAGGTAGACCGCCATCGACAGGTCCTCGAGCACCAGGATGCCGAGGATCACCGGCGTCTCCCGGTTACCCAGCCGGCCGAGGTCGCCGAGCACCTTCGCGATCACGCCGGACGACGAGATCCAGGTGACGCCGGCCAGGGCCACGGCCGCGACCGGTCCCCAGCCGAGCAACAGCGCGGCGATAGCACCGGGCAACGCGTTCAGCAGGAAGTCGACCACCCCCGACACGTACTGCGTCTTCAGCGTGCCGACCAGATCGGCGGCGGTGTACTCCAGACCCAGCAGCAAGAGCAGCAGGATGACGCCGATCTCGGCGCCGGTGGCAACGAACTCCTCCGAAGCGGCCAACGGCAGCAGACCGCCGTGTCCGAAGGCCAGACCGGCCAGCAGGTAGAGCGGGATCGGGGAGAAGCCGAACCGCCAGGCGATCCGGCCGAGGATGCCGAGGGCAAGCAGAACCGCGCCGAGCTCGATGAGCAGGGCTGTGGTGTCGTGCATCTCAGCCTCCTGTGATGAGGTCTGCCGCGGCGTCCACGCCTTCGCGCGTGCCGACCACCACGAGGGTGTCGCCGATCGCGAACCGGAAGTCCGGCGTCGGCGACGGCACCGCGCCGGTGCGGCGCAGTACCGCGACGATCGACGCGCCGGTCCGGCTGCGGACCTGGGTGTCGCCGAGGGTCCGGCCGGAGTACGGCGATCTGCCGGTGACCGGGATCTGCTCGGTGACCAGGTCGATCTCGATGTCGCTGTGCAGCGGGTCGATCGGTGCCGGGGTCAGCAGTTGCCCCAGGGCGGACGCCTCCGCCGGAGTCAGCGGGACCGAGGCGCGGCAGTTGTCGTCGTCATCGGGGTCGTGGAAACCGAGGAACCGCCGCCCGTCCGTGTGCGCCACCACCGAGACGTGCTTGCCGCCGTCGGTGGTCAGGTCGTACCGGACACCGATGCCCGGCAGCGTGGTCCTGGTCGGGTGAGCCTGCTGGTCCATGGTTCGTCCGTTCCCGCGATAGATGGCGTCTGCAACATTCTTCCCTACCTCGTAAACGCCTTCAGTGTGACGCTGCTTGCAATCAGCTGCAGTGCAACGAGTTGCATAGGTAGCCTCGGGCTCATGGCCCTCGAGCACGCGATCCTCGTCTCGCTCACCGAACGGACCGGCTCCGGTTACGAGCTGGCCCGGCGGTTCGACCGGTCGATCGGGTACTTCTGGCCCGCGACCCACCAGCAGATCTACCGGGTACTGCGCCGGATGGACGACGCCGGTTGGGTCACCCACACCGAGGTGGCACAGGACGGCAGGCCGGACAAGAAGGTCTACGAGGTGTCCGACGCCGGCCGCGACGAGTTGGTCCGCTGGCTCGCCGAGCCGGTCGAGCCTGCCGTGCTCCGCGACGGTCTTGGCGTGAAGCTCCGCGGCGCCTCCCTCGGCGACACCGACGCGGTACTCCGTGAGGTGGAGCGGCACCGCGGCGAGCACTCGGTCCGGCTCGAGGTCTACCGCGGCATCGAGCGCCGCGACTTCCCCAAGCCGAGCGAGCTCACCGGCCGGGAACTCCACCAGTACCTCGTCCTGCGCGGCGGCATCCGCGCGGAGGAGTCCTTCGTGGCCTGGTGCGACGAAGTCCTCCAAGCTCTGTCCCCGTCGACCAAGTCGTCCGAGGCATCGCGATCGGAGCGCACCCGATGACCGAGTACCCGCACCTGCTGGCACCGCTGGACCTCGGCCACGTCACCCTCCGGAACAGGGTGATCATGGGCTCGATGCACACCGGCCTCGAGGACCGGGCGAAGGACCTGCCGAAGCTCGCCGCGTACTTCGCCGAGCGGGCCCGCGGTGGGGTCGGCCTGATCGTCACCGGCGGCTACGCCCCGAACCGGACCGGCTGGCTGACGCCCTTCGGCTCCCGGCTGACCAGCCGCCGGCAGGCGCGCAAGCACCGGGTCGTCACCGACGCCGTGCACGCGGAAGGCGGTCTGATCGCGCTGCAGATCCTGCATGCCGGGCGGTACGCGTACCACCCGTTCAGCGTCTCGGCCTCCGCAGTGAAGGCACCGATCAACCCTTTCAAGCCACGCGCGCTGTCAGACCGTGGCGTCCGCCGCCAGATCGACGCGTACGTCGAGTGCGCCGCGCTGGCCCGCGAGGGCGGCTACGACGGCGTCGAGGTGATGGGGTCCGAGGGGTACTTCATCAACCAGTTCCTGGCCGAGCGGACGAACAAGCGCAAGGATCGCTGGGGTGGCAGCGCGGAGAACCGGCGCCGCCTCGCGGTCGAGATCGTCCGGGGCATCCGGCAACGCGTCGGCCCGGACTTCCTGATCATCTACCGGCTCTCGATGGCGGACCTGGTCGAAGGCGGCCAGGACTGGGCCGAGGTCGTTGCGCTGGGCAAGGAGATCGAGCAGGCCGGCGCGTCGATCATCAACACCGGGATCGGCTGGCACGAGGCCCGGGTGCCGACCATCGTCACGTCGGTGCCGCGGGCCGCGTTCACCTCGATCACGGCCGCGTTCCGTCCGCACGTGCGGATCCCGGTGGTCACCTCGAACCGGATCAACCTGCCGCAGGTCGGCGAGGAGGTGCTGGCCCGAGGTGATGCGGACCTGATCAGCATGGCCCGGCCGTTCCTGGCGGATCCCGAGTGGGTGCTCAAGGCAACCACCGACCGGGCCGACGAGATCAACGTCTGTATCGCCTGCAACCAGGCCTGCCTGGATCACGTGTTCGCCAAGCGCAAGGCCAGCTGCATGGTGAATCCCCGGGCCGCCCGGGAGACGGAGCTCGTGCTGCTGCCGACCCGTCGTACGCGCAGGATCGCGGTCGTGGGCGCCGGGCCGGCCGGACTCTCGGCAGCGGTCACCGCGGCCGAGCGGGGGCACGAGGTCGAGCTGTTCGAGGCGGACGACGAGATCGGCGGGCAGTTCGACATCGCCCGGCGGATCCCCGGCAAGGAGGAGTTCGCCGAGACCATCCGGTACTACGGTCGCCGGCTCGAGCTCACCGGCGTCAAGGTGCACCTCGGCCGCCGCGCGAGCGTCGAGGACCTGCGCGGTTTCGACGAGGTCGTGCTCGCCACCGGGGTGGTTCCGCGAATCCCGGCCATCCCCGGGATCGACCACGAGAAGGTCCTCTCGTACGTCGATGTCGTGCGCTTCGGGCGGCCCGTCGGGGACCGGGTGGCGGTGGTCGGCGCAGGTGGGATCGGCGTCGACGTCAGCGAGTTCCTGACCACGGCTGACTCGCCGACCCTCGACCTCGCCGCGTGGAAGGCGGAGTGGGGTGTCACGGATCCGCAGCTCGCGGCGGGCGCACTCACGAAACCCCGGCCCGAGCCCTCGCCACGTCAGGTCTTCCTGCTGCAGCGCAAGCCCGGCAAGATCGGCGCCGGTCTCGGCAAGACCACCGGCTGGGTGCATCGCGCGGCCCTGAAGAACAAGCAGGTCGAGCAGTTGCGCGGGGTGAACTACGAACGCATCGACGACGAAGGCCTGCACATCACCTTCGGGCCGAAGCGCGAGAAGCCCCGCACTCTCGCCGTCGACACCGTCGTCATCTGCGCCGGCCAGGAACCCGTCCGCGACCTGGCCGACGACCTCCGCACCGCAGGCGTCTCCGTCCACCTGATCGGCGGCGCCGACATAGCCGCCGAACTAGACGCCAAACGCGCCATCGACCAGGGCACCCGACTCGCCGCGACGCTCTGAATCTGTCACCGTCCAGGTACCGATCGTGAAGCTGACGAGTTTGGTTAGGTGAGGCTAACCTTCAGCCCGTGCGAGAGTCAGTGGGGCTGGCCGGCGTCGTGAACTGGATCAACGGCCGCTCCGGCCGGGCGATCACCTACGTCCTCGACCAGCGCGTCCCGCGAGTGCTGTCGGCCGTGCTGTGCGGCGCGGCGCTCGCGATCGCCGGTGCCACCGTGCAGGCCGTTTGCCGCAATCCGCTGGCGGAGCCGGGCATTCTCGGCATCACCGGTGGGGCAGGCGTCGGTGCGGTCATCACGCTCATGGTGGTGCCGGCCGCGAGTATCTGGCTGCTGTCCGGTGTCGCCGCGACCGCCGCACTGGCCACCTTCGCGCTGGTCTATCTGGTCTCCTGGAGGGGTGGGCTCAGTTCGGACCGGCTGGTGCTGATCGGGGTCGGCGTCTCGTCGGCGACGACCGCGATCATCACCTTCGTCATCGTCTACACCGATCCGTGGAACCTCAGCCCGGCGATGACGTGGCTGTCCGGCAGCACCTACGGCCGGACCCTGCCGCAGGTCGTCCCCGTCGCCGCGGCGCTGCTGGTGCTGACGCCGGTCATCGTGCTGGCCCGCCGCGAGCTGGACCTGCTGTCCCTCGACGACGACGTGCCGCGCATCCTCGGAGTACGGCTCGAGCGGACCCGGTTGGTCGCGTTGGTGGGTTCCGCGTTGATGACGGCCGCGGCCGTGTCAGCCGTCGGCGTGGTCGGTTTCGTCGGCCTGGTCGCACCGCACGCGGCGCGGGCACTGGTCGGCGGGCGCCATGCCCGCCTGCTCCCGGTCGCCGCCCTGCTCGGCGCGGTCCTCGTCAGCGTCGCCGACAGCCTGGGCCGCACCGTCCTGGCCCCGGCCCAGATCCCCGCCGGCCTGCTGACCGCCCTGATCG
Source organism: Kribbella orskensis (assembly GCF_004342085.1). Lineage (NCBI taxonomy): Bacteria > Bacillati > Actinomycetota > Actinomycetes > Propionibacteriales > Kribbellaceae > Kribbella > Kribbella orskensis. The sequence goes on along the minus strand of NZ_SLWM01000033.1, from coordinate 43,136 downwards.
GCGCCCCGTACTTCGTCTACCTCCTCTGGCGCACCCGCACCCCCGCCCGCGCTTGACCCCCGGAGGTCAGCCGACGGCGTTGTCCTGCTTGTCGCGTTTGGCGGCCTTCTGGGCCTTCTTCCACTCGCGGACCTTGGCGAGGGACTCGGGGCCGTCGATGTCCGCGACCGAGCGCGGGATGTCGTCGCCGAACTTGCCGGCCGCCTCCCGCCAGCCCTCCGGGCGGACGCCCTGGGTCTTGGCCAGGATGGCGACGAAGATCTTCGACTTCTCCTCGCCGTACCCGGGCAGTGCGCGCAGCCGCCGGTACAACTCGGCGCCGGTGTCGACGCCCTTCCAGATGTTCGCCGCCTGGCCCTCGTACTCGTCGGCGAGCACCGTGCAGACCTGGTGGATCCGCTTGCCCATCGCACCGGGGAACCGGTGGATCGACGGCTTCTCCGCGCAGACCGCGACGAACTCCTCGACGCCCATCGCGGCGATCCTGTTCGCGTCGAGATGGCCGAGGCGTTCCTTGAGCTTGGCCGGACCGCCGAACGCCCACTCCATCGGCACCTGCTGATCCAGCAGCATGCCGATCAGCAGGGCGGTTCCATCTTCGTTCAGCAGACCGTCCGCGGCCTTGTCACCTGTGATGTAGAGCGTCCCGGGCATGCGCTCAGGCTACTGGGTGCCCGGGGCGGGGTGTGGTCAATCCTCCGGAAAGCGCAGCGGCGCCGGGCTCGGGCCCGACCAATCACCCGTGCCGGACGATGACCCAGGGGGGTCTGAGGCTCGACGATGGCCATCTGATCGGTGTCGTCCGTCTTGCGCCTGGCGCGCGCGGCGTGACTCTGGGTGTTGTGATCGGACGGGACATGACGGAGCGACGCGAGGTCTACGAAACGCTCGATCTGGCGCTGCGGATCGGCGAGGTCCTCCTGTCGTCCGGGGCCGGGGCGGCTGATGTCACGGTCACCATGCTGGCGGTGACCCGAGCCTGCGGGGTGCGCAACGTGACCGCGGACGTGACGTTCGTAGACCTGACCCTCCATCACCAACCCACCAGCGATGAGCCCGCCGCCATTCAGGTTCGCCGGGTGACCCGGCGCCCGGTCGACTACGCGAACCTGATCGAGGTCGACGAGATGGTGAACCGCCTCGTCGCCGGTGACATCACCCGACGCGAGGCTGGTGACCAGCTCGCCCGGATCGTGTCCACCGGCCACCACCGGCTCCGCTGGGCGGTGACCGTCGGCTGGGGCGTGATGGGAACCGGTATCGCGCTCACCCTGGGCGGCAGCCCCATCGTGTGCCTGCTCGCCTTCCTGACGGCCTGTGCGATCGACGGGACCCAGTTGCTCCTGCCCCTGCACCGCATCCCGGCGTTCTACCAGCATGCGGCGGGGGGCTTCGTGGCCACGCTCATAGCGGTCATCGCCTCGGCCACGGAGCTCGCGGTGAACCCGTCCCGCGTCGTCACGACGGGCATCGTCATCCTCCTCGCGGGAGTCGGCATGATGGGTGCCACCCAGGACGCTCTGAACGGCTTCCCGGTCACGGCCAGTGCCCGGCTGATCGACGCCGTGCTGAACACGGCGGGCATCATCGCCGGGGTGGGTGCAGGACTCACCGTCGGCGACATGCTCGGAGTGGGCCTGATCAGCTTCGAGCCCGGTGCGGCCGGCCTGGCGGAGGCCGGGGTCACCGTTTTCGGCGCCGCACTGGCCGCCGCGGCCTTCGCATTCGCGTCGTACGCACCGCGGCGCTCCCTGATAGCGGTGGCCCTGGTAGCGGCGCTCGGACAGGGGGTCCTGCTGACCGTCGACAGCTCTGAGGTCGGCCGGACCTGGGGATCGGCGGTCGCCGCCGTCACCATCGGCGCAGTCTGCTACCTCGTCGCAGGTCGATTCCGGGTCCCGGCGCTCGTCGTGGTGGTCCCCGCGGTCGTGCCGCTCCTGCCAGGACTCGACATCTACCGGGGACTCGCCCTCTTCGCGGAGGGCAAGGACGGCGTCCTCGAGCTGGCCTCCGCGCTCGCCACCGCGCTCGCGCTCGCGGCCGGCGTGATCCTCGGTCAGTACCTCGCGCAGCCGGTCAAGCGTGAGGCGCGCCGACTGGAGACCCGGCTCGCGGGCCCACGGATGGTCGGTCCGTTCCGACGCCGCGGCCACAAGGACACCCGGAGGCCCCGACCGACCTCACCCCGGCCTCCGCTCTGATGCGTCGGCCTTACCTTGCTCGGGGTCGGCTCGTCCGGCCGTTGCCGAGGTCGGCAGGGTGTGGAGGTGGGCGGCGGCTGCTGCGGCGGCGTCGTTCAACGTACCGGTCGCCGCGCGGTGGCGGGCAATCACCACGGCCATCAGGACGCCGAGGAAGCTGAAGATCGCCATCATCCACGAGGCCGCGGCCAGGCCGGACGCCAGGGCGTCACTCTGCGACGCGCCGTCGTCGGCCTGGTTGGCGATCACACTGCCGTAGATCGTGGCGGCCAGTGCGGTGGCCACCGCGGCGCCGACGTACCGGGCCATGTTGGAGACGCCGGAGGCCCCACCGACCTCGTTCTCCGGTACCGACGCCGTCGCCGCCGACGACGCTGGGCCGTTGGACATTCCCATGCCCACCGCGATGGCAACCAGCGGCAGCACGAACGCGGCGTACGTCCACGAAGCGCCCACGAAGCCCACGATGACGAATCCGAGAGTGGTGAGGGCGAACCCGACGCCGATCGTCTGCCGACCGCCGAACTTCGCCGCCAGACGCGGCACGAGCGGGGCCACGACGACGAGCCCGACGGTCGCCGGCAACGTCGCCAGGCCTGCCTCGAACGGGCTGAAGTCCAGAGCGGCGGGATCCTGGAAGTACAAGCTGAGCAGGTACATCAGCCCGTTGATCGTGCCCGCACCGATGAGAATCGCGATCGTCGAGCCCACCAGGACGCGGTTGCGCAGCAGCGCGAGGTCCAGCAGCGGTACGGCGACCCGCCGCTCGACGGCGATGAACGCGTACCCGGCCGCGATCGAGATCGCGAAGCAACCCAGGGTGGCCACCGAGAGCCATCCCCAGTCGCCGCTCTTGGAGACCCCGAGGATGAGCGGCGTCAGCGTCAGCGCGATGAGCACGGTGCCCGCGTAGTCGATCGTCCTCGGCCGATCCGGGTCGCTCGACTCGCTCACGGTCGCCGCGGTCAGCACCATGCAGAGCAACGCCACGGCGGCGTCGATCCAGAACAGCCCCTGCCACCCGGTGGCATCGACGAGCACGCCGCCCAGCAACGGGCCGGCGGCCGCGCCGACGGCCGCCGCCGCGCCCCACAGGGACACCGCCCGCAACTGGGCAGCTCCGTCGTTGGCGACCGACAGGAGGCTCAGGCCACACGCCAGGATGGTCGCCCCGGCGGCGCCCTGGATCACGCGTCCGGCGATCACCATCCCGCCGGACCCGGCGAGCGCGATCATCACGCACGACGCCACGAACAGCAGGAGGCCCAGCTGGAAGACCCGCCTGCGGCCGAAGACGTCACCCAGCGAGCCCGAGGTGACGATGACCGCGGCACCGACCAGCGAGTAGCCGGTCACCGCCCACTGCAGCGTCTCTACCGAGGTGCCGGTGTCTTCCGAGATGGCGGGTAGGAGAATGCTGACCGCCGAGGTGTTCGCGTTCACCACGAGCGTCGAGATGCACGTGGCCGCGAGCACCCCACCCGCCCGGCTCCTGACCTTTGCAGCGTCGCTCATACGCATCCTTCCCGCGAACGGCCGATCGAGCCCGAACCAACGGTAGGACGTACGCCCTCAGCAGCCCTCACCCGCTACGGACGAACTCACCTCGTTTTTCAGGAAAGCGGGCGGCGCCCCGGCTGCGGGCCTATGCTCGGCGAGGGCAGGACGACGAGGAGGAGAGCGGATGGACATCCGGGATCTGGATCGGCGGGCCGGCGCGGTACTCGGCGAGGTGATCATGCAGGTGCGGCCTGAGCACCTGTGGTTCCCCACCCCCTGTCCCGACTGGACGGTGCGCGGCCTGCTGCGGCACATCGTCTCTGAGAACGAGGGATTCGCCGCCGCGGCGATCGACGGCTCGGCCCCGGTGCAGACCTGGACCGGCGGGCGGCTCGGCGACAACCCCGCGGGCGCGTACCGGCGGTCGAACGTGGGGGTCGCGGACGCGTTCGCGGACGGGGGAGCGCTGGACCGGCCGATCGAGGTGCGCGAGTTCGGCACCTTCCCGCGCCGGGTCGCGCTGACCTTCCACCAGCTGGACTGCGTCGTGCACGCCTGGGACGTCGCCCGCGCGATCGACGTCCCGTACGACCCGCCGGACGACATGGTGGAGATGGCCCTCGGCCTGGCCCGCCGCATCCCCGACACCGACGACACCCGAGGCCCCGGCGCCGCCTTCGAACGCAGCGTCAAAATCCCCGGTGGCGCCTCCGACCTCTCCACCCTCCTGGCCCTCCTAGGCCGCAACCCCGACTGGATGTCCCCCCTCGACTGACCAGTCCAGGATGTGACCCAGGTCGTGGTGGGGTTTCGGGGGAGGGGCATACTTGAAGCACGAGTGAACCCACTCGCGTGCTCCGGGGTCGGTGTAATTCCGAGCCGGCGGTGATAGTCCGCGACCCGGTCGTTGCAGTTCGGCGGCCGGTTGACCTGGTGGAATTCCAGGACCGACGGTGAAAGTCCGGATGGGAGGCGCACGCGATCGGCGGGTGCGCTCCGGCGTCCGGACGACGCGGCCTCAGGGCTGCGCCGAGCGGGTCAAACGCGTTGGAGCGGTGCGCGCCGGTTGTCACGACCCCGGGCGCGTCCGTGACAACGAGGGACCGTCAGTGAACAACGCGTCGCCGATCGACATCGCCTGGATGCGTCGTGCCGTCGAGCTCGCCGCCCTGGGCATCGGCACCACCCATCCGAACCCTGTCGTCGGCTGTGTCATCACCGGGCGCGACGGACACCCGGTCGGCGAGGGATTCCACGCCTACCCGGGAGGCCCGCACGCCGAAGTCGAGGCCTTGCGGATGGCCGGCGACCGCGCCCGCGGCGGTACGGCGTACATCACGCTGGAGCCGTGCAACCACACCGGCCGGACCGGTCCGTGTGCCGACGCCCTGATCGAGGCGGGCGTCGCCCGGGTCGTGTACGCCGTACCGGACCCGAACCGCCAGGCGTCGGGCGGAGCCGACAAGCTCGCCGACAAGAACATCCAGGTCGAGCAGGGCGTGCTCCAGGACGAGGCCGAAGCGGTCAACCACGTCTGGCTGCACTCGATCCGGACCGGCCGGCCGTTCGTGACCTGGAAGTTCGCCACCACCCTGGACGGACGCAGCGCGGCCCCGGACCGGTCGAGCCGGTGGATCACCGGGCCGCTCGCGCGCGCCGACGTGCACCGCAAGCGGGCCGAGTGCGACGCGATCGCGGTCGGCACCCAGACCGTGCTCGACGATGATCCCGAGCTGACCGTCCGCGACGCGGAGAACCAGCCGGTCGGGCGGCAGCCGCTCCGGGTAGTGGTCGGCGACCGCGACATCCCGGCCACCGCGCGGGTCCGCAACGACCGGGCCGAGACGCTGCTGCTTCCCACGCACGACCCCGCCGAGGTGCTCCGGCAACTGGACGACCACCAGATCCGGCACCTCTGGCTCGAAGGTGGCCCGACCCTCGCCGCCGCCTTCCTGCGCGCCGGGCTGGTCGACCAGATCGTCGCGTACGTCGCTCCGGCGGTCCTCGGTTCGGGGTTCTCCGCCATCGGCGACCTGGGCGCGGAATCTATCGCCGATCTGAGGCGCTTCACCCTTGCGGACGTCACCCGCCTCGGCGACGACGTCCGGCTGACCCTGACCCCGCTGACAACTCCATCACCGCAAAGGACGGTCTGAATGTTCACCGGAATCGTCGAAGAACTGGGCACGGTCGAGGCTCTCGACCTGCTGGAGGGCGACGCCGCCCGGCTGCGGATCCACGCGCCGCTGGTGACGTCGGACGCCGGCCACGGCGACTCGATCTCGGTCAACGGCTGCTGCCTGACGGTGATCGAGACCGCCGACGGCACCTTCACCGCCGACGTGATGCGCGAGACGCTGCTGCGCACCAGCCTGGGCAGCGCCGAGAAGGGCGCCCGGGTCAACCTCGAGCGCGCGGTCGCCGCGCACGCCCGGCTGGGCGGTCACATCGTCCAGGGACATGTGGACGGCGTCGGCACCATCGCCAGCCGTGAGCCCGCCGAGCACTGGGAGGTCGTCCGGATCGCGGCGCCGGCGGAGATCCTCCGGTACGTCGCCGAGAAGGGCTCGATCGCGGTCGACGGGGTGTCCCTGACCGTGACGGACGTGGACGACAGCACCGGCACGTTCGGCATCAGCCTGATCCCCACCACGCTCGAGCTGACCGTGCTCGGCCGCAACAAGATCGGCGACACCGTCAACCTCGAGGTGGATGTGATCGCGAAGTACGTCGAGCGCCTGCTCACCGCCGGCGCGCAGGACGACGCTGGAGGCAAGGAATGAGCTTCTTCGACTGGTTGCTGCACGAGCAGGTGTCGATCGCCGGCTCGCCGGTGCTGGTCCGGGAGATCGTCGGCAACGTGTTCGGTCTCGCCAGCGCCTTGTTCGGCATGCGCCGCCTGGTCGCGGCCTGGCCGGTCGGCATCATCGGCAACGTCCTGCTGTTCACGGTGTTCGTCGGCGGGGTCTTCGACACCCCGCAGGACAAGGACCTCTGGGGCCAGGCCGGACGGCAGGTCTTCTTCGTCCTGGTCAGCCTCTACGGCTGGTACCGCTGGTACCAGACCCGCCACGCAGGCGCCGCCACCGGCGTGAACCCGCGCTGGGCGACCACGAGAGAGCGCCTGGAACTGGTCGGCGTCGGCGTGGTCCTCTACGCGATCGCGTACCCCGTGCTGAAGTCGCTGGGCTCGTGGGGACCGCAATGGGATGCGTGGATCCTGACCGGCTCGATCCTCGCCACCTACGGGATGGCGCGGGGTTTCGTCGAGTTCTGGCTGATCTGGATCGCGGTGGACGTCGTCGGCGTACCGCTGCTGGTGCAGGCGAAGTTCTACCCGAGCGCGGCGATGTACGTCGTCTACGGGTTGTTCTGTGTGATCGGGTTCGCCGCCTGGTGGCGGATCCAGAACCGCGAGGCGGCGGCAGCGTCGACTCCCGAACCAGTGGTGGTGGGTTGACATGGGTGAGCTGCTGAAGCTCGACACGATCGAGCATGCGATCGACGAGATCCGGGCCGGGCGCCCGGTGATCGTGGTCGACGACGAGGACCGCGAGAACGAGGGCGACCTGATCTTCGCCGCGTCCAAGGCGACGCCCGAGCTGCTCGCGTTCCTGATCCGCTACAGCTCCGGCGTGGTCTGCGTCCCGATGGAGGCGGCCGAGCTCGACAGGCTCGGCATCCCGTTGATGACTCCGCACAACCGGGAGCGGATGCGGACGGCGTACACGATCTCGGTCGATGCCCGCGACAGCATCTCGACCGGGATCTCGGCGGCGGACCGGTCCCGGACGATCCGGGTGCTGGCCGACTCCGCCTCCGAGCCGTACGACCTGGTCCAGCCCGGGCACATCTTCCCGCTGCGCGGGCGGGAGGGCGGCGTACTGGTCCGGCCGGGGCACACCGAGGCGTCGATCGACCTGGCGCGACTCGCCGGGCTGACGCCGGCCGCGGTGATCTCCGAGCTGGTGAACGACGACGGCACGATGAAGCGCGGGCAGGACCTGCGGACCTTTGCGGACGAGCACGGCCTGGTCCTGGTCTCGATCGCGGACCTGATCCGCTATCGGCAACGGACCGAGACCCAGATCAAGCGGGTGGCGACCACCACGCTGCCGACCCGGTACGGCGACTTCGTTGCCCACGGCTACCGGAACACCGTCGACGGGTCCGAGCAGCTCGCGCTGGTCCGGGGCGACATCGGGGACGGCCCGACGCTGGTCCGGCTGCACTCCGAATGTCTGACGGGTGACGCCTTCGGCTCTCTGCGGTGCGACTGTGGTCCGCAGTTGGACGAGGCGATGCGCCAGGTCGCGGCCGAGGGCGGCGTCGTGGTGTACCTGCGCGGCCACGAGGGCCGGGGGATCGGCCTGCTGCACAAGCTGCAGGCCTACGAGCTCCAGGACGCGGGCCGCGACACGGTCGACGCGAACCTCGACCTCGGGCTGCCCGCCGACGCCCGCGACTACGGCACCGGCGCGCAGATCCTGGCCGACCTGGGGATCACCTCGGTGAAGCTGCTGACCAACAACCCGGACAAGCTGGCCGGAGTACAGGGCTACGGCATCGACGTGGTCGAGCGCCGGGGCATCTCGATCGACCCGACCGAACACAACCTGCGGTACCTGCGGACCAAGCGCGACCGGATGGGCCACCACCTGCCCACCGGCACAGACGAGAACGGAGCCGGCTGATGTCGGGCAGTGGAGCACCAACCATCGAGATCCCGCGGGCCGAGGGAGTCCGGGTCGCGGTCATCGCGGCCCAGTGGCACCCGAAGGTGACCGACTCCCTGGTCGCCGGGGCCGAGCGGGCGCTGGCGGACTCAGGTGTCACCGACTACAAGGTGATCCGGGTGCCCGGGTCCTTCGAGCTGCCGGTCGCCGCGTTGCATGCGGCGAAGGGCGGGTACGACGTGGTGGTCGCGCTGGGCGTGGTGATCCGCGGTGACACGCCGCACTTCGAGTACGTCTGCCAGGCGGCGACCGACGGCCTGATGCGGGTCGCGGTGGAGACCGGAGTACCGGTCGGCTTCGGCCTGCTGACCTGCGACAACGACCCACAGGCCCTCGACCGTGCAGGGCTCCCCGACAGCCGCGAGGACAAGGGCTACGAGTCCGCGCAGGCCGCACTCTCCACCCTCCTGGCCACCCGCGCCCTCTGAAAAGCGTTGCGTCCGAAGAACTGAGGGTCAGGGTCCTCGGATCTTCGGACGCAAGCGTCAAGCGGTCCGCGTGTGCGTCATCTTCCAGTTCGGGAGCCAGGTCTGGCCGCCGTCGGTGGAGAAGGACTGCTCCCAGGCGGCCTGATCCGCGCCGGGCGTCCAGAGGAAGCGCACGTCGATCGGCTGGCCCTCCCACTCGTCCGGACCTTCGAATACGCCCAGGCCGTCGGCGCCGAACGAACCGATCACGGGTGTCTCGAGCCGGCCGCGCAGGCTGTTGATCCAGTGGATCGACCAGGTCTTCGTCTCCGGGTGGAACAGCCGCAGCGTCGCGCCCCGGAATCCCTCGGTCGGGAACCAGCCCTCGTCGAAGCTGATCGCGCCGTCGAAGTACGAGTAGACCTTCATCTTCGAGGGCACCTCGTACCACTCCGCCGGCTCGCCCAGGGCCGGCTTGCGACGCTCGTTCGCCATGTCCCACTCGCCGACGAGGAAGTCGAAGTCGCTGGTCGGCTTCGGGATGTCCACCTGCGGCGGCTCGGTGTCGCGCCGGGTGAAGTCCATCGTCCAGTTGACCTCCCAGGTCTCCCCGCCGTCGTCGGAGAAGGACTGCTCCCAGTGCGCGGTCGTGTCGGTGATGTCCGACCAGGAGTAGCTGACCAGGATGGGCTTGCCGTCGAGTACCTCCTCGCCGACCAGCCAGCACGAGCCGTCCTTCCACCCGCCCTTCACCGGTGGCTGAACCTCCATCGAGGTGCTGCTGATCCAGTAGATCGTCCACTGCTTCTCGACCGGGTCGAACAGCCGGACGGACATCCCGTACGACCCCTTGGTCGGGAACTGCATCTCGTCGATGCTGATCGCGCCGTCGAAGTGGGTCCGGGCGCTGCAGGTGCCGTCGTACTCCTGCCAGTCGTCGCTGCCGACGAACACCTTGTTCAGCGTCCGGTGCCGGACGTCGAAGTGGCCGTCGAGAAAGTCGAAGTCGCCGGTTTCCTTGGTCCAGGTGGTCATGGTCACTCTCCTTGCCGGGTGAAGGTCATCGTCCAGTTGCTCTCCCAGGTCGCTCCGTCGTCGACGGAGAAGAACTGCTCCCAGACCGGTACGTCGCCCGTGGTCCACCGGAAGCGGACGTCGACCGGCCGGCCCTCGTGCTCGTCGGGACCCTCCAGTACTCCGATGCCGTCGGCACCGAATCCGCCGTGTACTGGCGGTTCGAGCACACCCCGGCGGCTGCTGATCCAGTAGATCGACCAGGCCCCGGCAGCCACGTCGTACAGGCGGACGGTCATGCCGTGCGCGCCGTCGGCCGGGAGAGTGACCTCGTCGACGCAGATCGCGCCGTTGAAGAGCGTGTACGCCTCGGAGGTGCTGCCCGACTGCTCGCGCCATTCGTCGCTACCGGTCAACGGCGACACGAGGCGGCGGTGGAGTACGTCCCAGGAGCCGACGAAGAAGTCGAAGTCGCCGGTCACCTTGGGGAGGTCCAGCGGCGGCGGTTCCGTCGTCCGCCGGGTCAGATCCATCGTCCAGTTGGTCTCCCAGGTCTCCCCACCGTCGGACGAGTACGCCTGTTCCCAGTGGGCGGTCTCCTCGGTGATGTCGGACCAGCGCAACCGCACCGGGACCATCCGGTCGCCGAGGTCGTCCTCGCCGTACAGCGTGGCGACGCCGTCCGTCCACTTGCCGCGGACCGGGGGCTGGAGCTTGCCCGTCTTGCTGTTGACCCAGTAGATGGTCCAGTTCTCATCGGCCGGGTCGTACAGGCGGAGCGACAGGCCGTACCCGCCGGCGAATCGCGCCTCGTCGATGCTGACGCCGCCGTCGAAGTGGGTGCGGCCCGTGCAGGTCCCGGTGAACTCCTTCCACTCACCGGTTGGCTGCAGCACGCGATGGGCCACGTCGAAGTGTCCGGTCAGGAAGTCGAAGTCGCTCGTCAGCTTGGTCAATGTGGTCATGACCAGACCTTCTCGTGGATACCTGACAGGTCATGTCAGTGTTCCGGAGTAGCCTCGAGTCATGCGTTCGAGTCGCCTGCTGTCGATCCTGCTCCTGCTGCAGACCCGCAGGCAGTTGACCGCGCGTGAACTCGCGACCGAGCTGGAGGTCTCGCTCCGCACGATCTACCGCGATGTCGAGGCGCTGGCCGCCGCCGGAGTCCCCGTATACGCCGACCAGGGCCGGGCCGGGGGATACCGCCTGGTCGACGGATACCGCACGAAGCTGACCGGGCTCACCGAGGGAGAGGCGGCCGCGCTCTTCATGGTCGGCATGCCTGGTCCCGCCGCAGCACTCGGCCTGACCGAGCAGACGAGTGCGGCCGAACTCAAGCTCCTGGCCGCGCTGGGCCCCGATCAACGCGACCGCGCCGGGCGGCTGAAGAACCGCTTCCACCTGGACATGCCGGCCTGGTACCGCGAGGCCGAGGACTCACCGCACCTCGCGGCGATCGCGGCGGCGGTCCTGCACGACCGCCGGATCAAGGTGCTCTACCGGCGCTGGGAGGCGCCCCGCGAGGTCGAGCGCATCCTCGAGCCGTACGGCCTCGTGCTCAAGAACGGCACCTGGTACGTCGTCGCCGCCACCCCCGGGGGACTCCGTACCTATCGCGTCTCGAACATTCTCGAGCTGACCCCGACCGACGAGGAGTTCACCAGGCCGGACGGGTTCGACCTCGGCCGGCACTGGCAGGACCACCTGGACCAGTTCGAGCAGCGGCGGTTCACGAGCGAGGCGGTGGTCCGGATCTCCGCGCCGCTGGTGGCCCGGCTCAGCGACCTGTCGTCCACCCTGCTGCTGAAGGCGATCGCCGACGCCGGGGCGGAGCCCGACGAGGACGGCAGCATCACGGTCGCAGTACCGATCGAGGCGATCGGCAACGCGGCCACGCAGCTCGTCCGGTACGGCGATCGTCTCGAGGTGCTCGACCCGCCGGAGCTCCGCGCCGAGCTCAGCCGGCTGGCCCGGTCGTTGGTCGCCCTCTACGAGTCCTGACCCCGCTCGGCGACCAGTTCGAGAGGTACGGCGTACTGCGTGTTGCCGCCGAACCCGGTGACGGTGTGGGCCATCGTCACCGAGTTCAGCAGGGCTTCCTCGGTTGACTCGGTGACGGCGTGGAAGACGTTCCTCAGCAGGCGATCCTGCATGCCCTCGCCGGTGCGGGCCGTGCTGAAGGCGATGGCGTAGTCGCCGCTGCCAGGGGAGTAGTCGGAGCCGACCCGGGCCATGGCGAAGATCGCACGTCTGGCCAGGCGGCCGAGTTGGCGGGCGTCCAGCGGGAGGTCGGTGGCTACGACGATCATGCAGGAGTTGCCCTCGGGTTCAGCGACGGGATCTCGGTGGATGGGAGTGCCGAGGACGGTGAGGGTGCCGGAGAAGTTGGATTGGACGAGGGCGCCGACGGTGCCGCCCGTGACCGCGCGGGAGGACGTGCCGATCCCGGCTTTGAAGCCAAGGGCGCTGGTGCCGGTGCCGGCTCCGACGCAACCTTCAGCGGGGAGGTCGGTGGAGGCTGAATCGAGGGCGTCGAAGACGTGCTGGGGCGTGATCGGACGCCGGCGGATGTCGGAGAGGAAGCCGTCGTTGGTCTCGCCGACGACCGGGTTGAGGCTCGTCGCCGTCGGGTCGCGGTCGAGCAGCCAGGTCAGCAGCGCATCGGCGACCCGGAAGACCGAGAGTGTCCCGGTCAGCAGTACCGGCGTCTCCAGCACGCCGAGCTCGTCCACCTGGGTGGAGCCGACCAGCTTCCCGTAGCCGTTCCCCACCGCGATCGCCGCGGGTAGCCCGGCGGCGTACCCGTCCGGCACGATCGCCGTCACCCCGGTGTGCAGGTCACCTCCGTCGTCGATCGTCGTCTGCCCGACCCGGATCCCCGGCACGTCGGTGATGGCGTTCAGCGGACCGGTCGGCAGCGAACCCGGTACGACTCCCAGTTCTCGAACTCTCGATGGCATGCCAGCTATCGTCGGGCAGATGGTCGAGTTGGTGCACCTCAGCGGCCGGGTCTGGCTCTATCCGCACGACCCGGACCCCGAAGCGGTCCGCCCGTCCGTCGCGGTGATCGCCGACGACCGCGGCAGCGTCCTGGTCGACGCCGGCAACAGCCCGGTCCACGCCACCGAGGTCCAGCAGGCGATCGCCGCAGCCGGTCTCCCGGCGCCCACGATCCTCGTCTACACCCACCACCACTGGGACCACACCTGGGGAGCGTCCGCCTGGGAGAACGTCGAGGTCATCGCCCACACCGCGGCCGTCGACCTCCTCGAGGCGGAAGCGAAGCGCCCGTGGAGCCACCAGTACCTGAGAGACCAGGTCGCCGAGAACCCGAGACTCGGTCCGAGCTTCCGCGCCCGCGCGCTGGCGATGCCGGGCTGGGACGGGTTCGAGGTGATCGTGCCGCACCGGACCTTCGAGGACACCCTGACTTTGCCGACCGGAGTACAACTGCGGCATGTCGGCGGGAACCACGCGCCGGACTCGCTCGTGGTCCTCGACCCCGAGTCGGGCGTGATGCTGCTCGGCGACTGTTTCTACCCGCCGCCGTTCCACCTGCGCACCGACTCCGACGGGATGGACTTCGGGATGGTGAAACGGCTCCTCGCGGAGCGTCACGCCTGGTACGTCGACGCCCACTCACCGCCTCGGGGAAGTCCGGACAGCGAGACCTGATCGCAACCTGCGACCGGCCGACCTCTAGGCTGAGCCTGCGATGAAGACCTTTGACGAACTCTTCGCCGAGCTGGGCGAGAAGGCGCTGACCCGACCGGAGGGCTCCGGCACGGTGGCCGCGCTCGACGCCGGTGTGCACTCGATCGGCAAGAAGCTGGTCGAGGAGGCCGCCGAGTCCTGGATGGCCGCCGAGCACGAAGGCAAGGAACGGGCCGCGGAGGAGCTGAGCCAGCTGCTCTACCACGCGCAGGTGATGATGCATGCGCTCGGCCTGAGCCTCGACGACGTGTACCGACATCTGTAGGAGCTCCTCCAGATCCCCCGGTTCACATCTACAGATTGGCCGTTTCATGCTGCGCGTCGCAGTACCGAACAAGGGCTCGCTGAGCGAGGCCGCCACCGAGATCCTGGCCGAGGCCGGTTACCGGCAGCGCCGGACCACCAAGGACCTTTCCCTGACCGACCCCGACAACGGCGTCGAGTTCTACTACCTGCGCCCCCGCGACATCGCCGTGTACGTCGGTGAGGGCACCCTGGACGTCGGCATCTCCGGCCGCGACCTGGTGCTCGACTCGCACGCGGCCGCCGAGACCATTCTCGAGCTCGGCTTCGGCGGCTCGACCTTCCGGTTCGCCGGCCGGCCCGGGGTGGCCCGGTCGGTGAAGGACCTCGAGGGCAAGCGGATCGCCACCTCGTTCGCCGGCATCCTCAGCGACCACCTGGCCGAGAACGGCGTCAAGGCGTCCGTGGTGAAGCTGGACGGCGCGGTCGAGTCCGCGGTCCAGCTCGGCGTCGCGGACGTGATCGCTGACGTCGTCGAGACCGGTACGACGCTGCGCCAGGCGGGCCTCGAGGTGTTCGGCGACCCGATCCTCAAGTCCGAGGCCGTGCTGATCAAGCGGCACGCGGTGACCCTGCAGCCCAACGGGCTCGAGCAACTGGTCCGCCGGCTGGAAGGCGTCCTGGTCGCCCGCAACTACGTGATGATGGACTACGACATCCGCGCCGAGGCGGTCGAGGCCGCGAACGCGGTGGCGCCGGGCCTGGAGTCGCCGACGGTCTCGCCGCTTCATCGGGAAGGCTGGGTCGCCGTCCGCGTGATGGTGCCCCGGGCCGAAGCACAGCGGATCATGGACCAGCTCTGGGAGATCGGCGGCCGGGCCATCCTCACCACGGACATCCACGCATGCCGGATCTGACCACGATGACCTCGAAGGACACGGCGGCCCCGCGGGCGGAGTGGACCTTCCACCCGTGGATGGTCGCGATGATGTCGACCGCGATGGGGCTGTCCCTGGTCGCCGTGTTCGGGGTGATCTGGTTCCGGTTGTCGGCGGAGTCGCGGGACAGCTTCACGCCGTTCCAGCGGATCACGCTGCTGGCGTTCTTCGGTGTCATCCTCTGGCTGCTCTACCGGATGGCCACCGTCCGCGTCACGGCGTACGCCGACGGGCTGCGGGTCCGGAACGTGTTCAAGAGCTACCGCTACGGCTGGGACAATGTGAAGGCGCTGCGGTTCCGCGCGGGCGACCCGTGGCTGCAGCTGTTCGATGCCGAGGGCAACAGACTCGGCATCCTCGCGGTGCAGGCGTCGGAAGGCGCCCGGGCGGGCCGCGCGGCCAAGGAGCTTGCCGCGTTGGCCCGCTCCCACGGCGCCGGCCAGACGCCCGCCTAGACGCTGACGTTGAAGCTGGTGGTGTGTTCGTCGCCGGGTTTCAGGACGACCAGGTGGTCGCCAGTCTTGAAGGCGTCCGGCGGACACGTCATCGGCTCGACGGCCAGCCCGACCCGGCCGATCGCGTTGCCCGTGTAGAGCTGCATCCACCTGGTGTCACTGCGCAGCCGTGCGCTGTTGCCGCTGTCCGGATCGGTCAGCCGCACCTCCCAGGACTCCGGCAGCCCGGTGAAGGCGTTGTCGATATCGAGATCCTGCAGCTTCTTCGCCTGACTGAAGTCGTACTGCGAACCGCCCACCGCCGCGAGTCCGACCGGGCTCAAGCGATCCGGGGTGACCTCCAGCCAGTCGGCCGCGGTGAACTCCAGCTCACACTCGTCGATCTTCCGGCCGACGGACAGGTACGGGTGGGAGCCATACCCGTACGGCGCGTCGCCGGCGCCGACGTTCACCGCCCGGGCAGTGACGGTCAACCCGCCCTCGGCCTCCAGGTGGTATTCGAGGCTCAGGTCCAGCTGGTGCGGGTACCCCGGCTGGCCGTGGAGGTGGTGCGCCAAGTGGACGACGGATTCGTCGGTCCCGTCGTCCACCTGCTCCCAGTTCGCCCAGCGCGTCAGCCCGTGGATCGCGTTCAGCCGGGCCGGCTCGGTCAGGTAGAGCTGCTGGTCCACCCCGCGGAAGGTGTACTTGCCGTCGGTGATCCGGTTCGGCCACGGGAACAGGTGCTGCCCGATCCCCGCGTGCGCCGGCTCGTCCTCGCCGTAGCCCAAGAGCACCTCGCGCCCGCCGTACGAGAGTCCGCGCAGCCCACCTCCCACGCTCACCACGGTGCCGAGGTACTCCCCGGCACGAATCGTCCATTGCTCCCCTGACGGCAAGACCTGTCGGCTCATCCGCCTATCCTCCCGCACCGCTCGTGGAGCCGGCCATCAGCTTGTCGATGCGGCGAGTGCCGGTGTGATCGACCCGGAACCTGAACCCGTGGGGGCTGGCCCACTCCAGTGCGCCATCGTCGAGACGCCGGACCGACCAGCGCCCGTGGGTCTTGACCCGGTGGCTGAATCGCCGCAGGGGTGCCAGGTTGCTGGAATTCGTCTGCCCTGGTGGTCCGGTCGGGTCGTAGGGCTCGATGTGGTCGAGGTCGATCCGCCGGGTCGTCTCAGCTGTCCCGAACGGGAACTGCTCGACCGGGTGGGTCAGCGCAACACGCTCACGAATGCGGTCGGGAATCTCATAGGCGTCGACGCTGACCTTGTCGTTGAGGTCGATCACCGGCCTCACCAGGTACGGGCCGTATCCGATCAATTCGCCCAGTTGGCCGGCCACCATCGGCCCGATGCCTTCGACCCGCAAGACTCCGCTGCCGGTGGCGAGGGTGTGGTCGGTGAGGTGGACGAGAACCTCTGTCCGGCCCGGTGAACGTCCGCCGGACTGCATGGTGTTGCTGTGGGCTTGCTGCTTGATCTGGGCAAGCCTCGCCGCCAGGGCGCGCTGCGCTGCTCGATCCGGCTCTGAATCGTCGCAGTCCTCGCACGCTTCGTGTCGGGTCCGGACCGGCGTGTCCAGGGGATCAGGCAGCTCGCTTTGACCTGGATGGGGTGCGTCTCGGTCTGCTTCGTCATCAACGCCCGGCTCAGGTGGATCAACGGCAGGCGATTCTGCTTCCGCGGGTCCTCCGAAATCTCTGGAAGTCGGGGCGGCGGGGCGCGGCGGGGTGCTCACGGAGAGACTGGAGGCTTGGGCGAGCACGGCGGCGGCGTAGGTCGGGTCAGCGAGGATACCGACGGCCTTGGCGCGGCGCCTTTGGAGAGAGCTGGTGTCGCCGAGGGCTTTCAGGGCTTCAGCGATCGCGTCGACAGTGGCGTCGAAACGGATGACATCGCCCGACGCGGCCAGGATCCAGACGGACTTGTTGCCATGGTCGTTCGAGCGACCGATGTAGACACCTCGTTCGCGGGCCTTCTGCTGGGAGGCCGCCTCGGCTGCTGCGGCGTCTGCCTGCCAGATCGCCGCCTTGACGATCTTCTTCAACCGAAGCGGGGTGACGGAATCGATGATCCCCGCAACCCGCCGATCGACGATGGCGGCGGCCTCCTCGCTCAGGTCGAGGCAGGCAGTGGCGATCTGCCGGGCCTTCCAAGGAGTCGCCTCCTCGTTCAGAACCATCGCGAGGATTCGGGGCAACCTGTGGCGAAGGGCGAGTGCCTGGCCGATGAAGGCCGCCGCGGCACCGGCGGACATGTCCATCATGGCCCCGAACTCAGCAGCGGCGAACTCGCTGATCGATGGGCAGCCCGCTCCGCCGAGGACGATCGCCCGTTCACTCCCAGGTGTTTCGTCGCGCTCGTGGGTCGTGGAATGGTGAAGGTCGGCGTACCGCAGAGCGTGGACGATGAGCCTGACCTCGAGCCGCCGGTGTTCGGCGTGATGCTCCGCGGTCGAGCTGAGCAGCTCGGCCGTATCCAGCTCCCGCACATCGCCATCGAACATGTCTTCGATTCTAGGCGCAATCCAGTGTGCACGCCAAGTCACCAACCCCGCCGTTTTCCGTTGTCCACAAGGGCAAACGTCACACTGGCGCTCGACGAAAACCTGATAGACAACGCGGCTAGGAGGCGGCGGAGTCCTGGGTGAGGTTGACGGACTTCGTCACCAGTTCCGTGTCCGTCGAGTGCGGGGCGGTGGGGTCGCCGTCGACGATGACGTGGGCGCGCTGCCGGCTGTTCTCGATGGCGAAGTGGTCGCGCTCCCAGCGCATCCACTCCAGCCAGTGGTCACGGAGAGCCTCGCCGTCGCGGTCGATACCGCGGTCCAGGCGGACCTCGTTGCTCGTCTCGATCCAGATCCGCAGGGACTGGTAGGGGTCGGCGTCACGGTCGTTCGAGGTGACGCCCTCGACGATCAGCAGGTCCAGGGTGACCGGGACCACGTGGAGCTCGGCGTAGGCGCCGCGGTGCCAGTCGTACCGGCGGTAGCGGCCTTCGCGGCCGTCGGCCAGCCGCTTCAGGACGTGGTCCCGGAGCAGCCCGAACCCGCGAATCGCGCCGTCCCACCCCTCGTACAGGTCGTCCATGTGCAGCACCAGCGTGTGCAGGCCGCGCGCCTCCGCACGCGCGGCGATGCGGTCGGCCAGGGTGGTCTTGCCGGAACCGGCGGGCCCGTCGACGCTGATCAGCCGCGTCCGGCCCAGCCGTGCGGGCGTCTCCTGGACGTGGTCGAGCAACTTGTCGATCGCCAGCGGCCCGTTCGTCAGGGGATCGTGTGTCAGGGGGTCGTGCTTCAGGGGGTCGTTCGTCAGGGAGTCGTGCTTCAGGGGGTCGGTACCAGGGGTGCCCTTGGTCAGGGGGTCAGTTGATTCCATGGCGTTTCAGGATGTCCTCGATCTCGTCGAACTCCGACGATTCCTGGCTCTTACCCGCCTTGGGGGCCTTGGCGGGCTTCGCCTGCTTCGTGGGCTTCGCGCTGGCCGCCGGGGGACCGGACGCCGTCAGCTCACCGATGGCGTCGGAGACCTGCTTGGGCTTGGCCACCTTCTCCGGGGCGTCACCACGGCGCGTCCTGGCCACGCCGGAAACCACGTAGAGCACGACCGAGACGCCGAACAGCGCCACGCCCGCCCACACGGTGGGGGAGAAGATCAGGTGCGTGACCCAGCTCGTGACGCTCTTCACCACGTCCCAGAGCAGCTCGAGCAGCCCGGTCATGTACAGCGAGACCGGGAGCAGCGACCAGGCCACGCCACGCACGCCCGAAGCGAGTCCGCGGCGCCGCCAGGCGGCCCAGGACGCGATCAGGCCGAGCAGCGTGAGGCCGGCACAGAACGGCAGCAGCGTCAGATCATTGAAGTCAGGCACATACCCAGGCTCGCACAGGAACCACACGATCCAAGAGGGAACAGCCCTGACACCACCCTGAAACCCCGCTCCGGGGAGGCGACCCGGACAATGGGCGGGTGCAACCAGAACGACGCCTCGCCTTCACCGGGTTCGACAACGACGACGGAACGGCCGATCCTGCGCTCAGCGAAGCCCTCCAAGCGGGTGACCAGGGCGCGATCCTGGCCGCGCTGACGAAGGCGCGGCTGCTGGTGCCGGTGGTCGCCATGCTCGGCGAGGTCGAGTACGACGACCGCGGGCTCGCGCACGACAAGACCTCCGACATGGCCGTGGCGCTGCTGCAGGGCCAGGACGGGCGGAACGCGTTGCTGGCCTTCACGAGCACGGAGAGTCTGGCCCGCTGGAGTCCCGAGGCGCGGCCGATGCCCGCCCAGTCACAGCTGGTAGCCACCGCCGCGATCCAGGAGGGCGCCGCCGCCATCGTCCTCGATGTCGCCGGGCCGGCGCCCGCAGTACTGGAGACTGATGACGTACGGCGCCTCGCCGCCGGCCTCCAGGTGGTTCGCCTGGAAGACGGCGGCTACGGGTGGGTCACGATCAGCGAGTGACCAGCCGGCCGGGGAGTTGACCGCGTCCATCGGCGCGGCGCGCGTCGCCAGGCGGCCGGTGATGCCGGTGACCTCTGCAGGTCGATCGCCGCCGGCTGGGGGTCCTGCCGGAACGGCGCCGGGTGCGGAAGGATGGGGACATGAGCGACGAGCCGGGCCGGTTGCCGGCTGGGCTCGCCCTGTCCTGGGGCGTCCAGCCGGTGCAGCGCCGTGGCCCGAAACCCGCGCTCAGCGTCCGGCAGATCGTCGCCACCGGGATCGAGTTCGGCGACACCCAGGGCTTCGAGGCCATCTCGCTGCAGAAGATCGCCGCGCACCTGGGCGTCAGCACGAACGCGATGTACCGCTACGTCAGCTCGAAGGACGAGCTGATCGTGCTGGTCACCGAGACCGCCTGGGGACGAGCGCCTCGACTGACCGCCGAAGGCTGGCGCGAGGGCGCGCAAGCCTGGGTGCACGCCCAGCTGGAGCGGTACTCCGAGCGCCCCTGGCTGCTGGATGTCCCGATCCGGGGAGCGCCGGTGACGCCGAACCTGCTCAGCTGGGTCGAAGTACTGCTGCAGATGCTCGACGACACCGGACTGAGCCAGCACGACAACCTTGGTTGCGTGCTGCTGCTCGACGGGTACGTCCGCAGCTATGCCAACCTGGCCCGGCAGTTGGAGGCGAGCGACGCGGCGCCGGTGCAGTCGGAGGAGGTGGGGGCGTTCCTGGTACCGCGACTGGCCGCCGGCGACTACCCGATGCTGACCGTGCTCTATACGAACCAGGAGTACGAGGACGGGCTCGACGACGATCTCGAATTCGGCTTGGACCGCATCCTCGACGGCATCCAGGTCCTGATCGACCGCAAGCTGTAGCTGTTGTCAGGACGGAAGGGAGATGCGGACCGGGCCTTCCGCGCGGGCTGCCACCCAGCTGAGGTGGAACTCGCTGCCCGGGGCGATCTCGGCTCGGCGGTGCGGCTCCGTGCGCAGGTTCACCGGGCTCGTCAGCATGGTCGCCTGCTGCGGGCTGACTCCGGCGTACCGGATCTCGGCGATCACGTCCGCCAGCGCCTGCGCGGCCGGCTTGCGCTGGTGGTCCACGGTGAAGAGCCCCAGGTCGTACTCCCGGTCCGGGAAGTCCAGCAGTCGCCGGTCGATGTCGTGCGACGACCACCAGGTGACACCCCACAGCGCCGGGTTGTGCACCACCAGCTCGACCGTACGGCGGGTGAACTCGGCTTGGAGGTCCACCGGGATGTCAGGACCCGGTACGCCGATCTCCTGCAGCCAGACGGGTCGCGCCGGGTCGAGCGAGGTGCCCGCCGCGAGCTCGACCAGGTAGTCCGCGTGGGTCAGGGTCGCCGGGCCGAGCGGCCCGTCCACTCGGGAGACCCCGTTGAAAACCCACGAGTGGACGGTGCTCAGCTCTCCCATGTCGACCACGTCGACCGGCAGGAACGGGTGGTCCGGTTTGTACCAGGCGTCGTCGAAGACCGAGTGCAGCGCGAGCACCCCGGGCGCCGCCTCCTTCACCGCGACGAGCAGATCCTGCGCCCAACTGGTCGAGCTCTCCGGGGTGGTGGAGCTGTCCGGCCAGAGGTTGTTCACCTCGTTCCCGAGGGTGATCGCGAAGACGTTGGGCCGCGCGGACACAGCACGCGCCACGGTCTCGACGTACGCCGTCAGGCCGGCGCGGACGGTGTCGCTCTCGAACAGGCTGCCGCGGTGCCAGGTGAGCACCCAGGACGGCAGGAAGTCGAAGCTCGACAGGTGGCCCTGGATCAGGTCGACCGCGACGCCCAGGCCATGCTCGGCGGCCGCGTCGATCAGGTCGAGCAGGTCCTCGATCGCGCGCTCGCGGATGATCGCCCGGTTCGGCTGGATCCACGGCCAGACCGGGAACACCCGGACGTGGTCCAGCCCGAGTCCGGCGAGGTCGGCGAGGTCGCGCCGGACCGCGGCGCCGTCGTAGTCGAGCCAGCTGTAGAACCACCCGGACGACGGGACGTAGTTCGCGCCGAACCGTGGCGTGCTGGGATCCGAGGGCATGACAGGGATGCTAAATCGGTTTAGGAAATTTCGCCAACCGGGTCATGACGACGCCGGCGGGGCGGTGGACTCGCGGACGGTCAGCACCGGGTCGGCGGTGCGCTTGTTGACCACTGTGGCCGGGTCGGCGATCACCTCGAGCAGTACCTCGGCCGCCTGCCGGCCGAACTCGAAGGTGTCCCGGGACAGCGCGGTCAGCGCCGGGTGCATCAACTGGGTCAGGATCGAGTCGTCGAACGCGACGATGGACAGGTCGCCCGGCACCGAGACGCCCATCTCCATCGCGACGCCGAGCCCGGCCACCGCCATCACGTCGCTGTCGTAGACGATCGCGGTCGGTTTGACCGCCTGGGAGAGCAGTTTGCGGGTGGTGGCGGCGCCCTCGGCGTCGCTGAAGTCGGTGGTCAGCGACGGGGCGTCGATCAGGCCGAGCCGGGGCGCGGCGTCGCGGACCGCGCGGATCCGGCGCTGGGTGTGCTGGAAGTTCGGCGTGCCGGCGACGTGCGCGATCCGGCGGTGGCCGAGCGCGGCCAGGTACTCCACGATCGACAGCATCGCGTCCCGGTCGTCGGCCCAGACCGAGGCGAGCGCGCCCTTGCCGCCGCGGCCGCCGATCACCACCGCGGGCAGTTCCAGCTCCCGCAGGGCCTCGATCCTGGGATCTTTCACGGTCAGGTCGACCAGGATGACGCCGTCCACCCGGTGCTCCGACGACCAGCGCCGGTACACCTCGATCTCGGCGGCGGTGTCCTCGACGATCAGCAGTTGCAGCGAGATCGCGTGTGCGGACAGGCCGGACTGCAGGCCGGAGAGCAGGTGCGCGAAGAAGGGCTCGACACCGAGGGTGCGCGCAGGCCGGGCGATCACCAGGCCGACCGAGTCGACCCGGGACGCGCCCAGGGCCCGCGCGGCGCTGTGCGGTCGCCAGCTCATCTGCTCGGCGATCTGCAGGATCCTGGCGCGGGTCGCGTCGCTGACCCCGGGACGCCCGTTCAGCGCGAACGAGACGGCCCCCTTCGACACCCCGGCGCGATCGGCGATGTCCGAGATCGTCGGTCTGGCCACGGCCCCTCCCTTCGTCGAACTTTCCCCTTGACAGCGGATTCTACGATGTGGATAGTGCAGGAGCTATACCGGTTTATCACTTCAGGAGAAAACCTATGCGTAGTCGTCGTCTGACCCCGGTGGCAGCACTTGCCGTCGCGGCCCTCACTCTCGCCGGTTGTGGCCTCGGCTCCTCCGACGACACGTCGTCAGGCAGCCAGCCCACTGTCGATGCGAACGCCAAGGTGACGGGCGAGGTCAGTTTCCAGACCTGGGCGCTGAAGCCCAAGTTCACCTCGTACGTCGAAGGCGTGATCAAGGCCTTCGAGGCGAAGTACCCGGGCACCAAGGTGACCTGGCTGGACCAGCCGGGTGACGGCTACGACAAGAAGGTGCTGAGCCAGGCGTCCGCCGGCCAGTTGCCGGACGTGACCAACCTGCCGCCGGAGTTCGCGCTGCCGCTGGCCAAGCAGAACCTGCTGCTCGACGTCGCCGCGGCGGACCCGGCCGTCAAGACCGACTACGTTGACGGCGGCCTCACGGCGTACCAGTACAACGGGCTGAACGGCACGTTCGGCTACCCGTGGTACCTGAACACCGACATCGACTACTGGAACTCGACGAAGTTCGCCGCGGCCGGACTGGACGCGAAGAACCCGCCGAAGACCTTCGACGAACTGCTCGCCGCCGCCAAGGTGGTGCACGACAAGTCCGGCGGCAAGGAGTACCTGATGAGCCGGCTGCCCGGCATCGGCGACTTCACCAACGCGGGCGTCAAGATCGTCTCCGACGACGGCAAGAAGTTCACCTTCAACACCCCCGAGGCAGTCGCCCTGCTGGACAAGTATCGCGACGCCTACAAGGCCGGGTACCTGCCGCGCGACATCCTGACCCAGGAGTACCTGGGCAACTCCAAGCTCTTCACCCAGGGCAAGGTGGCCTGGACCACCGGTGGCGGCAACGCGATCGTCGACTTCCAGAAGGACAACCCGTCGCTGAAGGGCAAGGTCGTCCCGTCGCCGGCGCTGGACACCCCGCCGCTGTACGTGCAGGGCCTGTCGGTCTCGTCGAAGAGCAAGAACCAGGCGGCCGCGATCGCGCTGGCCCGGTTCGTCACCAACGCCGAGAACCAGGCCGCGTTCGCCAAGATCGTCAACATCTTCCCCAGCACCAAGGCGTCCGCGAACGACCCGTACTTCTCCAAGAGCGACGGGACCGTCGAGAGTGACGCGAAGGTGCTCGCCTTCGAGTCGCTGGCCAAGGCGAAGTCGCTGCAGCCGGCCGTGATCAGCGGCGCGACGAACGACTTCATCAACCAGCAGATCTCGCTCGCGATCGCCGGCAAGGTCACCTCGCAGCAGGCCCTCGACGCCGCGGTGGCGAAGGCCGACCAGCTGCTCGCCCAGTAACGCGATGCGCTACCACCGGTGGTTCTCCCCCTGGGTGCTGGTCGTGCCGGCACTCGCCTGGTTGCTGGTGTTCAACCTGTGGCCGTCGATCAACACCGTGATCCTGTCGTTCACCAACGCCAGGCCGATCGGCGGCGGGACCTTCGTCGGGCTGAAGAACTTCGAGGCTCTGCTGCACGACGAACAGCTGCGCTACGCGTTGCTGAACAGCGTCATCTACATGATCGTCTGCCTGCCGCTGCTGACGATCCTGCCGTTG
This sequence comes from Kribbella orskensis, assembly GCF_004342085.1. Lineage (NCBI taxonomy): Bacteria > Bacillati > Actinomycetota > Actinomycetes > Propionibacteriales > Kribbellaceae > Kribbella > Kribbella orskensis. Next base: position 18,736 of record NZ_SLWM01000033.1, on the reverse strand, counting down.
GCGCTGGCGGTCCTGGTGGAGAAGAAGCTGCCCGGGATCACGTTCTTCCGGACGGCGTTCTACACGCCGGTGGTGGCGTCCGCGGTGGTGGTGGCGCTGATCTGGCAGTGGATCCTGGACGATCGCGGCCTGGTCAACGGCCTGGCCGAGAAGCTGGGCGTGATCTCCGGGCCGCTGCCGTTCCTGTCCGACCAGTGGCTGCTGCTGTTCAGCGCGATCAGCCTGACCGTGTGGAAGGGCCTCGGCTACTACATGATCATCTACCTGGCCGCGCTGGGGAACGTCGGCCGTGAGCTGCACGAGGCCGCGGCCGTGGACGGTGCGAGCGCCTTCCGGCGGTTCACCAACATCACCATCCCCGGCGTCCGCGGCACGATGATCCTGATCGCGATCCTGATCTCGGTGTCGGCCCTGCGGGTCTTCTCCGAGCTCTTCATCCTCAGCGGCGGCAACGGCGGTCCCGGTGGCCGGGACAGCTCCGTGGTGATGCTGATCCAGCAGTACAGCCAGGGCTTCGAGGGCAACCTCGGCTACGCCTCCGCGCTGTCGATCGTGCTGTTCTTCGTCACCGTGGTCCCGATGCTGGCGTTGGCCCGGCTCAACCGGAAGGCGGCGGACGCATGACAGTCGTGACCGACCCCGCGCGGCCCGTCGCAGTACCGGAGTCTTCTGGTACTGCGAACCGGCGGCGGCGCAAGGGTGGGACCCTCGGGTTCAACTCCGTCTCGCCGCGGGAGAAGGTGGTCCGCTACGTGCTGCTGGTGCTCGTCCTGCTGATCACCATCGGGCCGTTCCTTTGGCAGTTGTCCACCTCGCTGAAGGGATCGGGCGAGGACATCTACACCCGGATCCCGCGGTTGCTGCCGGCCCAGCCGACGCTGTCGCACTACGGCGAGGTGGCCGACACCATCCCGGTCTGGGACTACATGCGCAACTCGCTGCAGGTCGCAGTACTGGTTGTCGGAGGCAACATCGTCGGGTCGTCGCTGGCCGGCTTCGCGCTGTCGCGGCTGCAGTTCAAGGGCCGCAAGATCGTGCTCGGGTTGTTCCTGGCCACGCTGGTGCTGCCGGGCGAGGTGACGATCATCTCGCAGTACGTCACGGTCCGGGAGTTCGGCCTGGCGAACACGCTGTTCGGCGTCGCGCTGCCCGGGATGATCGGCGCGCTGAACGTGCTGCTGATGTACAACGCGTTCCGCTCGCTGCCGGTCGAAGTGGACCAGGCGGCGATCGTGGACGGCGCGAACGTCTGGCAGCGGTTCGTCTACATCGGTCTGCCGAGTGTGCGCGGGACGATCAGCGTGGTGGCGATCTTCGCCTTCATCGGCGCCTGGGACGACTTCCTCTGGCCGCTGATCGTGCTGACCGACCCGGACAAGTACACCCTGACCGTCGGACTGCAGTACCTGTCCGGCACCTTCAGCAACAACCCCCGGCTGATCGCCGCGGGCACGATGATCGCGTTCATCCCGATCGTGATCGTGTTCGCGACGTTGCAACGGTTCTTCTTCAGAGGCGTGGAGGAGGGCGCCGTCAAGGGATAAGCCCTGCCGACGCTGAAGAACACTCTGGCGTCGCTGGTCGCGAAGTACCCGACCTTCGCGGCGTCGACGGCTGGGAGTACTTCAACTCCGACCCGGGCGGCACCGGGGCTCCGTGACAGTGGGTCGGTGAGATGACGTCCGCGACGTCCGGGCAGCGGCGGCCCCGTCAACCTGGCCCTGAACAAACCGGCCACCGGGTCCGCGGCCTGCACCTCCTCCGATGGCCCGGCCAAGGCGGTCGACGGTAGCGTCTCCGGCGGCAACTCCGACAAGTTCTGCACGCTGGCGTCGTCGAACGGCAGGCGCTTCAAGGTGTCCCGCGGGACTTCGACCTTTACCACCGAAGCCGGTGGGGCGACGGCTGGACCTGATAGTCGGCTAAGAAGACCGCGAGAGGGACACTCCCGGGGTTGTCGGGGCGTTGATACTGGTGAGACGGCCGGCGTGGCCCTTACGGAGGAGTTCGGTCATGAGCATCATCGGAGCCCTGATCGGGTATGCGTTGACGGCGTTCATCCTGCTGCTGATCGTGCGGATGGTGCTGGACTGGACAGGTGTGGTTGCGAACGGCGCCCAGTGGGCGAGCCGGGCGCGCTCCATCACTCACACCTGGACCGAGCCGGTGCTCGCGCCGGCCCGACGGGTGATCCGGCCGATCAGGGCCGGCGGACTGTCGATCGACCTGGCATTCACAGTCGTCTTCATCGCGGCCCTGATCCTCCGCTCAATCGCCTTCAGCCTGTAACCGCCACCCCCGCGCGGACCGCAGTACTGCGCAAGCCCCTCTCACGAGCGACTCCACCCAGATCCCACCCGGTGAGCAGGCGCTCATTCGTGGATCCCGGGTAGGGCGTAGTGCTAGCGGCGGCGGGAGGCGGCCGGGTGGACTTCGCCGGTGTACTTCTCGCCGGGGCCGGCGCCTGGTTCGTCGGGGATGGTGGAGGCTTCCTTGAAGGCGAGCTGGAGGGAGCGGAGGCCGTCGCGCAAGGGGGCGGCATGGTGGTGGCCGAGGCTCTGGGCCGAGGCGTCGAGGAGGCCGGCCAGCGCGTCGATGAGGGAGCGGGCCTCGTCCAGGTCTTTGTGTTCGGGGAGGTCCTCGGCCAGGCCGAGGTTGACGGCGGCGGCGCTCATCAGGTGGAGGGCCGCGGTCGAGATGATCTCCACGCTCGGCACCTCGGCGATGTCACGCGACACCGTCGACATCGGATCCACCCGCGACTGCCCGGAGGTCTGCGCAGAGGGCTGCTCGGCGGGCTGCGTGGGGGCCGGATCTAGCGGAGTGGAGACTGGGTCGGTCATGCTGCTACTCTTGCACGGCGACCGACCCGGTCCAGCGGTGACCCCTGAGCGGAATACTCGAGGGCTGCCGGTGGTTCGAGTCTAAGCGGAGGGCCACCTCCCACCCAGTCGATGGAAAGTCGGCGGGTCCCGGTCACGCCGAGGTTCATTCCGGTTCAGGCCGGTGGACAGCGGCGATCGTACGGCGTATCTCCCCTCAGCGGGGTGGGACCGTCGTCGATCTGGGAATTGGGCCTTCGTGTGGACGCACGGAGGCCTTTCGTCATTTCCAGGGCGAGATCCACCGCGCGAACACTCAGGTGGCACCAGTAAAAACGAACAACCCAGGAGGACCCATCACCATTGAACTGCGCGTCAACGAGCGCATCCGCGTTCCTGAGGTGCGTCTGGTCGGACCGAACGGTGAGCAGGTAGGCATCGTCCGGATCGAGGACGCACTTCGGTTGGCACAGGAAGCCGATCTCGACCTGGTCGAGGTTGCGGCCACGGCACGTCCGCCGGTCTGCAAGCTGATGGATTTCGGCAAGTACAAGTACGAGACCGCGCAGAAGGCGCGCGAGTCACGCCGGAACCAGACCAACACCGTCATCAAAGAGATGAAGCTGCGGCCGAAGATCGACCCGCACGACTACGAGACCAAGAAGGGTCACGTCGTTCGGTTCCTGCGTGCCGGTGACAAGGTCAAGATCACCATCATGTTCCGCGGTCGCGAGCAGTCCCGCCCCGAGCTGGGGTTCCGGCTGCTGCAGCGGCTGGCCGAGGACGTCAGCGAGCTCGGCTTCGTCGAGTCGTCGCCGCGTCAGGACGGCCGGAACATGATCATGGTGCTCGGACCGCACAAGAAGAAGTCCGAGGCGCGCGTGGACGTGGAAGCCGAGAAGGCCAAGAAGCTCGCCGAGCACGAGGCCGAGCAGGAGGCCGAGCGCAAGGAGCGTGCTGAGCAGTTGCAGCAGCACGAGGCCGAGCGGGCCGCCGGCGCCACGAAGAAGCCGAAGGGTCCGGCAGACAACCTCGATCCGGAGTGATGGTGCGCTCCGGCCCGCGAGGCCGGAGCCTTCACCCGTCGAGTCAACGAAAGAAACCAGGAGTACATAGCCATGCCGAAGATGAAGACCCACTCGGGGATGAAGAAGCGCATCCGGATCACGGGTTCGGGCAAGCTGCGTCGCGAGCAGACCGGCAAGCGCCACCTCGCCGAGGCGAAGTCGACCAGGCGCAAGCGTCGCCTGTCCGGCACCGTCGAGGTCGCTCCGTCGCACGTCAAGAAGGCCAAGAAGCTTCTCGGTATCTGAGCCTGCTTTCCCACCCCCCGAACACCCCGCCGGGTGGACCACCTTCTCCGGCGCAGAAATACAAGGAGTAACACCTCATGGCACGCGTGAAGCGGGCGGTCAACGCCCACAAGAAGCGCCGGGTCGTACTCGAGCAGGCCAGCGGTTACCGCGGCCAGCGCTCGCGGCTGTACCGCAAGGCCAAGGAGCAGGTCACCCACTCGCTCGTCTACGCCTACCGTGACCGCAAGGCGCGCAAGGGCGACTTCCGCAAGCTGTGGATCCAGCGGATCAACGCCGCGGCTCGCGCCGAGGGCCTGACCTACAACCGCCTCATCCAGGGTCTTCGCCTGGCCGAGGTCGAGGTCGACCGCAAGATCCTGGCCGACCTGGCGGTCAACGACGCGCCCGCGTTCTCCGCGCTGGTGGCACTGGCGAAGGCGGCCCTGCCGGCCGACCTGAACGCCAAGAGCGACGCCGCGGCCTGAGCCGCAGCGATCCAGTAGCAAGGCAAGCACCGAAGTGGCGAGCCCAGGTCTGCTGACCGCGCAATCCGTGCGGATCAAGCAGGCCCGGAGGCTCGCCACTCGTGCGTTCCGGCGCAAGACCGGCCGCTTCCTGGTCGAGGGACCACAGGCGGTCCGGGAGGCGCTGGAGCACCGCGAACTGGTGCTCGAGGTGTACGCCGAACCCGACGTGGCCACCCGGCACCGCGACCTGCGGGACCTCGCGTCCGCCGCGGACGTTCCGTGGTACGACGTGAACCGGGCTGCCGTCGAGGCGCTCAGCGAAACGGTCACCTCACAAGGGGTTGTCGCCGTCTGCCAGTTGGTCGACGTACCGCTGGACCAGGCCGTACTGCGAACCGCGAGCCTGGTGGCCGTCGGCGTCCAGGTGCGCGACCCGGGCAACGCCGGGACCCTGATCCGTACTGCGGACGCGGCCGGCGCGGATGCCGTCGTACTGTCGGCGGAGTCGGTGGATCCACACAACCCGAAGGCGGTCCGGGCCAGCGTGGGCAGCCTGTTCCACCTGCCGATCGCGGTCGAGGCGGACGTGGTGACGGCCGCGAAGTCCTGGCGGGAGCAGGGCCTACAGGTGCTCGCCGCCGATGGGTACGGCAGCTCCGACCTGGACGAGTGCATCGACGACGGGACGCTGGCCAAGCCGACGGTCTGGTTGTTCGGCAACGAGGCGCACGGCCTGCCCGACGGCTTCGACGCGATCGTCGACCGCTCGGTGAAGGTCCCGATCTACGGCCGCGCCGAGAGCCTCAACCTGGCCACCGCGGCCGCCGTCTGCCTCTACGCCTCAGCCCGCGCCCAGCGACGTACCGGATGACTGGTCTGCCCTTCGACCGGCCCGACCGGTTCTGGCGCGGCAATCTGCACACGCACTCGAACCGGTCCGACGGAGCGCTGTCCCCCGAGGAGACGGTGAGTCACTACCGGGACGCGGGCTACGACTTCCTGGCGATCACCGACCACTTCCGGGCCGAGTACGCCTTCCCGCTGACGGATACCAGGTCGCTGCGCGCACCCGGCTTCAGCACTCTGCTGGGAGCCGAGCTGCACGCCCCACGCACCGAGACAGGATCCTCGTGGCACATCCTCGCGGTGGGCCTGCCCCTGGACTTCCGGCCCCCAGAACCCGGCGAGAGCGGGCCGCAGCTGGCGCGCCGGGCACGGGCTGAGGGTGCGTTCATAGGCATGGCCCATCCGTCGGCATCGCTGCTCACCGCTGCCGATGCCGCGAGTCTGGACGCCGCCCACGCGGTCGAGGTCTACAACGCCCTCGCGGATCGCGAAGACCGGGGTGACAGCTGGCACCTGACCGACGTCCTGCTCAACCGGGGTCACCGACTCACCGCCTACGCCGCCGATGACGCGCACTTGCAGCCCCAGGATCCGCCGCCTTGCGCGGCGTGGGTCCAGGTACGCGCCGAATCCCTCGAGCCGGGGCCTCTCCTCTCGGCGCTCAAGGCGGGCCACTTCTACTCCAGTACCGGTCCCGAGTTGCACGATGTCCGCCTCGACGACGGTCAGGTCACGGTACGGTGCTCGCCCGCGCGCAAGGTGCTCCTCACCGGCGGCGTCCCCGGCGCCCAGGTGGTTCAGGGCACTGCGCTGACAGAGTGCTCACTGCCCGTGGAGATGTTCCGGGGCGGGTACTGCCGGGTCACCGTCGAGGACGCCGCCGGCGGCCGGGCCTGGAGCAATCCGATCGGCCTGTGGACGACCGATTCACGCTCCGGGGCCGGGGGTTCCTAGACTGCCTTGAGCAGTTCCAGGAATCCGCGACCCCGGAAAGAGAGCCATGTCCGGTCCCAACAAGAACTACGACCCCGTCGAGGTCACGCCTCTGCATGCCGACGAGGTCGAACGGACGCGCGACGAGGCTCTTGACGCCTTCGCCAAGGCGGCCGACCTGGCCGCGCTGCAGGAGGCGAAGCTCGCTCATCTGGGGGACCGGTCGCCGATCGCGCTGGCGAACCGTGAGATCGGGGCGCTGCCGCCGCAGGGGCGCAAGGAGGCCGGACAGCGGATCGGCTCCGCTCGCAAGGCGATCAACGAGGCCTTCGCGGCCCGGCTCGCCGTCCTCGAGGCCGAGCAAGAGGAGCGGATGCTGGCCACCGAGCGCGTCGACGTGACGCTGCCGTGGCACACCCCCGAGCTCGGCGCGCGGCACCCGCTGTCGCTGATCTCCGAGCAGATCGCCGATGTTTTCACCGCGCTCGGCTGGGACGTCGCCGAAGGCCCCGAGGTCGAGGCCGAGTGGCTGAACTTCGACGCGCTGAACTTCCAGCCCGACCACCCGGCGCGGCAGATGCAGGACACCTTCTTCGTCGACCCGCCCGGGTCCGGGACGGTACTGCGGACCCACACCTCGCCGGTGCAGGCGCGGACGATGCTGACCCGCAAGCCGCCGATCTACGTGATCTGCCCGGGCCGGGTGTTCCGGACCGACGAGCTCGACGCGACGCACACGCCGGTCTTCTACCAGGTCGAGGGCCTGGTGGTGGACGAAGGCATCACGCTGGCACACCTGAAGGGCACCCTGGACCACTTCGTCCAGTCGATGTTCGGCGAGGGGCTGGAGGCGCGGCTGCGGCCGAACTTCTTCCCGTTCACCGAGCCGTCCGCCGAGGTCGACCTGAAGTGCTTCGTCTGCCGCGGCGCGTCCGTCGGCAACCCGGACCGCCCCTGCCGCACCTGTGGCAGCGAGGGCTGGATCGAGTGGGGTGGCTGCGGTGTGGTGAACCCGCGGGTGCTGCAGGCGGCCGGCATCGACACCGATCGGTACTCCGGGTTCGCGTTCGGGATGGGGCTGGAGCGCACGTTGATGTTCCGCAACGGCGTCCAGGACATGCGGGACATGGTCGAGGGTGATGTGCGGTTCAGCCGCCAGTTCGGGATGGAGATCTGATGCGGGTCCCACTGTCATGGCTTCGTGAGTACGTCGAGCTGCCCGCCGGGGTGACCGGCCGGGACGTCGGCGAGAAGCTGGTTCGCGCCGGGCTCGAGGTCGAGACCGTGGACGAGGCGGGCGCGGGGCTGACCGGGCCGCTGGTGGTCGGCAAGGTGCTCAGCTACGAGCCGGAGCCGCAGAAGAACGGCAAGACCATCCGCTGGACCTCCCTCGACATCGGCAAGGACGAGCCGCAGTGGGTCGTCTGCGGCGCGGACAACTACGAGGTCGGCGACCTGGTCGTCGTGGTGCTGCCGGGGGCGGTGCTGCCCGGTGGTTTCGCGATCTCCGCGCGCAAGACCTACGGCCACGTCTCCAACGGGATGATCTGCTCGAGCTCCGAGCTGGGCCTCGGCGACGACGGCCTGCACGGCATCGTCGTGCTCGAGCCGGGCGAGGCGACGCCTGGCGACGACGCGATCGAGCTGCTCCAGCTGCGCGACGACGTGCTCGACATCGCGGTGACCCCGGATCGCGGCTACTGCCTGTCGATCCGTGGCGTCGCCCGCGAGGCCGCCACGGCGTACGGGGTGGAGTTGAAGGACCCGGCGGCGTTGACCGTGACCGGGGCCGAGACCGGTGGCTACCCCGTGCGGGTGGACGACGCGCAGGCGAACAGCGTCTTCGTCACCAGGACCGTGACCGGGATCGACCCGAAGGCTCCGTCGCCGCGCTGGTTGCAGCAGCGGCTGGTGATGGCGGGGATGCGGCCGATCTCGATCGGTGTCGACGTGACCAACTACGTGATGCTCGAGCTGGGCCAGCCGATCCACGGCTACGACAAGGATCGGCTGTCCGGCGAGATCGTGGTCCGGCGGGCGACCGCCGGCGAGAAGCTGATGACGCTGGACGACCAGACCCGCGAGCTGGACCCCGAGGATCTGCTGATCACGGACGACTCCGGACCGATCGGCATCGCCGGTGTGATGGGTGGCGCGTCCACCGAGATCTCGGAGTCGACCAGCGACGTGGTGATCGAGGCGGCGCACTTCGACCCGGTCGTGATCGCCCGTTCGTCGCGCCGGCACAAGCTGTCGTCCGAAGCGTCCCGCCGGTTCGAGCGCGAGGTCGACCCGGCCCTGCCGCGGTACGCCGCCCAGCGGGTCGCCGACCTGCTGGCCGAGCTGGCCGGCGGCACGATCCAGCCCGATGGGACCGTCATCGACACGCACGTGCTGCCGAAGCGCGTCACCCTTCGCGCCGACCACGCGGCCCGGGTCGCCGGTGCCCCGATCTCGGTCGAGGAGTCGGTCCGCCATCTGCGCGCTGTCGGTTGCTCCGTCACCGGCCCGCAGGGCGACGACAACACCCTGGTCGTCGGTGCACCGTCGTGGCGGCCGGATCTGCGGGATCCGAACGACTTCGCCGAAGAGGTCATCCGGCTGTTCGGCTACGACAACGTGCCGTCGATCCTGCCGCCCGCTCCGGGTGGTCAGGGCCTGACCGTGGCGCAGCGCCGCCGCCGGCGGATCGCGACCGCGCTGGTCGGCGCCGGGCTGACCGAGGTCGTGTCGTACCCGTTCGTGGGCGACGCCGACTTCGACGCGATGGGCCTGCCCGCGGACGATCAACGCCGCAAGACGGTCCGGCTGGCGAACCCGCTGTCGGACGAGGAGCCGTCGATGCAGACGACGCTGCTGCCGACCGTACTGCGGACCGCCGAGCGCAACGTCGGTCGCGGGGCCACCGACCTGGCGATCTTCCAGACCGGCCTGGTCTTCCTGCCCCGCTCAGACGCCAAGCCCGCGCCGCTGCCGTCCGTCGCGCAGCGCCCGAGCGACGCGGAGATCCAGGCGCTGAACGACGCGCTGCCAGATCAGCCGCTCCATCTCGCGGTCGTGCTGACCGGTTCGCGGATCCCCTCCGGCTGGTGGGGCAAGGGCCAGCCCGCGGGCTGGGCGGACGCCGTACAGGTGGCTCGGACGGTTTCCGACGCGGTCGGCGTCGAGCCGGTACTGCGGAACGTGGAGCTCGCGCCCTGGCATCCCGGCCGGTGTGCAGAGGTGTCCGTCGACGGCAAGGTCGTCGGTCACGCCGGTGAGCTGCACCCGAAGGTCTGCCAGGCGTTCGGTCTGCCGGCCAGGTCGAGCGCGGTCGAGCTCGACCTGGAGGCGTTGATGGCGGCCGCGCCGTCGTCGGTCGTGGCGGACCCGTTCTCGTCGTACCCGGTAGCCAAGGAGGACGTGGCGCTGATCGTGCCGGCCGACGCCTCGGCGGCGGACGTGCGGGCGGCGCTGGCCGAGGGCGCGGGGGAGTTGCTGGAGTCGATCCGGCTCTTCGACGTCTACACCGGCGAGCAGATCGGCGAGGGGAAGAAGTCGCTCGCGTTCGCGCTGCGCTTCCGTGCTCCGGACCGGACCCTCACCGAGACCGAGGTCGCGGCGGCCCGGCAGGCCGCGGTACAGGTGACCGTCGACCGCTTCGGCGCCGTCCAGCGCGTCGGCTGACAGTCCGGAGAACGACCGATGACGAATCCCAGGGTCGCGGTCGCCGCGCCCAACGCGACGGCGGCCGAGGCCGGCGTCCGCCTCGCGGCCGAGGGCGGTAACGCGGTCGACGCCGCGATCGCCGCGACCCTGGTGACGATGGTGAACGAGATCGGCGTCGTCTCACCGGCCTCGGGTGGCTTCGTCACCCTGCAGGTGGCCGGCGGCGAGCCCGTCACCATCGATGGCTGGGTGGAGATGCCGGGCCGCGGCCTGACCGGCGAAAGGTTCGGCCGGGGCGTCTGGGACGTCACCACGGACTACGGCGGCGGTACCACGACCACCGTCGGGCACGGGTCCGTGGCCACGCCCGGCGGGATGAAGGCCCTCGACCTGGCGCACCGGCGGTCCGGCAAGGCGCCGTGGAGCGAGGTGGTCCGGCCTGCGATCGAGGTCGCCAGGCAGGGGTTCCCGCTGAGCCGGACGTCGGGCTACTACCTCGGCTACACCCACGAGATCATCTTCGGCTGGCACCGGCCGAGCCACGGGGTCGTGCACGACGACGACGGCGTGGTGATCAAGGCCGGCACGAACGTGGTGATCCCCGAGCTCGCCGAGGCACTCGAGCTGATCGCCTCGGCCGGCGCGGAGACCATGTACACCGGGGAGCTCGCCGAGCTGCTGGTCCGCGACATGGCCGCCAACGAGGGCATCCTGACCGCGGAGGACCTCGCGGCGTACGAGGCCATCGTGCGGCCGGCGCTGACCGTCCGGCAGAACGGCTGGACCCTGGCGACGAACCCGCCGCCGGCTGTCGGCGGTGTCGCGGTCGCCGCGATGCTCGCCCTGCTGGACGGGATTCCGAAGCAGGGCAGCTGGCGTCCGGACGAGCTGGAGCGGCTGGTCGACGTCCAGCACGCGGTACTGGGTCAGCGCCTCGCCGAGCTGGACGTCGAGGATGTGCGCCGGCTCGAAGCGCAGAAGGTGCTCGACCTCGCGGCCGCCGGAGACCTGCGCGCGCTCAGTTCCCCCAGTACTGCGACCGTGTCGGTGGTCGACGACGAAGGTGACGCCTGCGCGATCACGGTGTCGTCCGGGTACGGCTCGGGCGTGATGACACCGGGCACGGGCATCTGGCTGAACAACGCGCTCGGCGAGCAGGAACTCGTGCACGGCGGCCCGCACAGCCTCACGCCGGGCACCCGGCTGACCTCGAACATGGCGCCGAGCGTGGCCCGCCGGGACGGCGACGGCGCGGTACTGGCGATCAGCTCGCCCGGGTCCGACCGGATCCCGACCGCGATCGCCCAGGTCTACGCGCTCTACACGCACGGCGGCCTGTCCCTCGAAGAGGCGGTGGAGCACCCGCGGCTGCACGTCCGGGTCCGCGAGAACGTGGTGGTCGACTTCGAGGAGGACCTCGAGGTCGAGGGTGCCAGCAACCTCCCGGTCCGGCCGATGCCCCCGCACTCGATGTACTTCGGCGGGGTCGCGGCAGCCTTCTGGGACCCGGCCGACGGACTGCTCGCGGTCGGCGACCCGCGGCGCACCGGTGCGATCGCGGTGTCACCGCAGACCTGAGACCTGCTACTTTCGCCCAGCCGCATCAATCGGCTGTCCAGCCGTTGCCCTGGGCATTCACGCGATACCAGATCCTGGAGGACAGCCGGACATGGGTGACCCCGAACTCTCCGTCGTCGTGCCGATGTACGACGAGGAAGAGGTACTGCCGATCTTCTTCGAGCGGATGCGCCCGCTGCTGGACGGACTCGACATCGGCTACGAGGTGCTGGTGGTCGACGACGGCAGCCGGGACGCGACCGCGTCGATGCTGCTCGCCGCTGCGACCGACTGGCCCGAGCTCCGCGTCGTCCGCCTGCTCCGGAACTCCGGTCACCAGGCCGCGCAGTCCGCGGGGTTCCGCCGGGCTCGCGGCCGCTACCTGGTCACCATCGACGCCGATCTCCAGGATCCGCCTGAGTTGATCGCCGACTTCCTCGCCACCGCGCGGGAGAAGGACGTCGATGTCGTGTACGGCGTGCGCTCCGATCGGTCGAGTGACTCCTGGGCCAAGCGGACCACGGCTCGCATGTACTACCGGCTGATGTGTCGCCTGGTCGGCAAGGACATCCCGTTCGACGCTGCCGACTTCAGGCTCGTCTCCCGTCGGGTCGTGGATGCCGTCAACGCGTTGCCCGAGGACGGCCGGGTCTTCCGGCTGGTGATCCCGTGGCTCGGGTTCCCGAGTGCGGAGGTGAAGTTCGTTCGCGCCGAGCGGGCGGCAGGCGTGACGAAGTACAACTGGTCGAAGATGTTCCGGCTGGCCTTCGACAGCGTGACGGCGTTCTCGGCCGCTCCGCTCCGGCTGGCCACCTGGCTCGGGCTGCTCGGCGGGCTGCTCTCCATCGCGGTGGTGGTCGCCGCCCTGATCATCAAGCTGTCGGGCAACAGCGTTCCGGGCTGGACCTCGACCGTGCTGGCGGTCGGCATCATCGGCGCGATCCAGCTGCTCTGCCTGGGGTTGCTGGGTGAGTACGTGGCGAGGCTGTTCCAGTCGAGCCAGCGACGACCGCAGTTCCTGGTCGGTTACGACAGCCTCGAGGACCCGGGCCACCAAGCGCTCGACGAGGTCGCGAATAGATGAACCTTGCCCTGGTCTCCCGTGACCGGCCCCGCATGCACAGAGCGGACGTCAGCCACGGGACATCGGCCCGGTTGCTGCCGTGGTTGCTGCCGTTCCTGGTCGCGGTGATCTCCCTGCTCTCGCTCGAGGTCCCGCTCGGCCCGATCGCGAAGTACACCCTGTACTTCGCTCTGGCGGTCGCCATGCCGGGAATCCTGATCCTGCGGGGGTTGTGGCGCAGTACGGGGAACTGGGCGGAGGACTTCGGGCTCGGGTCGGCGGTCGGGGCCGTGTACCAACTAGCCGGCTGGGCGATCTTCACCGCGCTCGGCTGGCAAGGGTGGCTGGTGGTTTGGCCCGCGCTGGCGCTCATCGCGTTCGCGGCGCTGCCACGGCTGCGGAAGTACTGGCGGATCGCGGAGCCCCGGCCGCTGCCCTTGTGGTGGACCTGGGGCATGGTGATCGCCGCGGCCGTGCTGCTCGGTGGCACCGTGCTCGGCGCGATGAAGTACCACCCGCCGCCGCCGGACGGCACATCGTACTACCAGGATCTGCTGTACCACCTGTCGATGCTGAGCGAGCTGACCCGCTCGGTGCCGCCGCAGTTGCCACAGGTGGCGGGAGAGTCGCTTGAGTACCACTGGTTCCCGAACGCCGACATGGCCGCCTCGGTCGACATCACCAAGCTCTCGCCGATCATCGTGCTCTACCGGCTCTGGCTGCTGCCGCAAGTGCTGGTGGCGCTGCTGGTCTTCGCGACGCTGGCCCGGACGGTGAGCCGCGCGTGGTGGACCGGAGTACTGGCGGCGGCTGCTCTGGCCGGGCCGAACCTGTTCCTGTACATCGACACGAGCGTGAACCTGTCGCCGCCGTTGAGCCTGCTGAGCCCGTCGCAGACGTTCGGGATGACGGCCGGGGTGGTGGCCGGGATCTTCCTGATCGAGTTGCTCATCCGAGGTGCCGGCGGCAAGGGCTTGTGGCTGCTGGCGCTGACGGTCGCTGTCGTCGGCGGTGGTTCCAAGCCGGCGATCCTGCCGATCCTGGTCGGCGCGGTCGGGTTGCTGGCGCTCCTGCTGCTGATCCGCGATCGCCGGCTGCCCTGGCGGTTCATCGCAGCCGGTTCGCTGCTGGTCGCCGCCGCGGTCGGCACCATGGTCACGGTCGCCGGCAGCACCAGCGGGTCGGGGCTGCAACTCCTCGCCGTGGTGAAGACCCAGGGCGGCTACCTCGCGGCGACCAAGGACCCGACCCCGGCCGGTGCGGGTGGGGTGATCCTCCCTGCGTTGACGTCGGGCAACGTGCTGTCCATCGGCGGCGTCGTCGTGGTCACGATCCTGTTGCTGACCTGGCAGCTGCTGGCCGTCGCCGGGTACGGCCTGCTCGCCAGGCGTGAACTGCGGCGCGATCCGCTCGGGTGGTTCCTGCTCGGCGCGCTGATCGCGGGGTGGGCCGGCTTCCTCGTGATCGACCATCCGTCGGTCAGCGAGGGGTACTTCGTCTACAGCGTCGTGCCGTTCAGCCTCGCCGCGACGGGTTGGCTGCTGGCGACCTGGACCCGCGCCTACGCACAGCCCTTCCGGCGAGCGGCGTTGCTCAAGATCGCGGCGGTGGCAGTTCTGCTCGGTGCGGTCTTCGCCTTCATCCTGTTGACCACGGACGAGACTCCGCGGGGCTCGCAGTCGCATCGGATCCTGCTCGTCGGGCGGCCGCTGATCGCAGTCTTCGCCCTGACCTGCGTGCTGGTGCTCGTCTGGTCCCGGTTGGCGAAGAGCAGGCCGGCGATGGCCTGCCTCGGCGGCATCCTCGTCCTGCTGACCGTGCTGGTGGTGCCGGCGGCAAGGACCTTCGAGCAGAACCTGCATCTCAACGGTGGCCAGCAGGCGCAGACCTACACCTCCGCGCCCTGGTGGGTCTATCCGGACGAGCAGGAGGCAGCCCTCTGGCTGGCGAAGAACTCCGCGCCGACGGACATCGTTGCCTCCAACACCTGGTGCCGTCCGGCCACGCAACAAGGCCCGGGCTGCGACGCCCGCGGCTACATCGTCAGCGGGATCGCCGGACGGCGCACCTTCATCGAGGGTTGGGGCTACACCTCGCAGGCGATGGTGAACCAGGGCGTCGGCGGCAAGCCGTACACCGAGCAGCCCTCGCCCTGGCCGGACCGGGTAGCACTGACGAATCAGGCACTCTACGAACCGACAGCAGCGGTCCTGCACCGGCTCCGCGACGAGTATCACGTCCGCTGGCTGTACGCCGATCTCTTCGACGGACCGGTATCTCCCGAGCTCGACAAGCTGGCCGTGCTCCGACACAGCGAGCAGCGGGTGCGGATCTACGAACTCACGCCCTGATCCAGCGTCACATCGGGTCGGCGTGGAGCGTTACCTCTACGGGACGACCCGGCTTGTTCCGGAGCGGGGCTTCACCGGTACGGCGAAGCAGTTGTACCGGGTCGCTGACACCAACGGCATGACGGTGGACTCGCAGGTGAAGGTGACCGTCGGGGCCGCCAATAGTGGCGGCACCGTGAGGTCAGTTTGTTCGGTAGCGCAGCAAGACGATGCCGGAGCGGAGCGGCAGGGTCTGGACCAGCTTCAGGCGAGCGGCCCCGTCCTCGAACAACCGGCGTCCCTTGCCGACCACCGTCGGATAGACGAACAGCCGGTACTCGTCGACCAGGTCCGCGGCGATGAGCTCGTGCACGAGACGGATACTGCCGGTGGTGACGATGTCTTTGCCCGGCTGCTCCTTGAGCTTCCGAACGTCATCCCGCACCGGGCCCCGCAGTACGCTTGTGTGCTGCCACTGCGGATCCTGCAGGGTGCTGGACACGACGTACTTCGAGACCGCGTTGAGGTAGTCGGTGATGCCGGTCTGGTCGTCGGTCTGCAGCGGCCAGAAGCCCCGCATGTCCTCGAACGTCTGACGCCCGACCAGGAAGGCATCGGCGGCCTCGCGCTGGCGGGTGATCTCCTCGATCAGATCCGACGAGTCCACGCCGTCCGCAGGGTCGAACCACCCGTCCGTCGCTTCGATCACCCCGTCGAGGGTGATGTTCTGGGTGACGATCAGATCCCGCATGATGGCTACCTCCGGAGTCGATTGTGGTCATACCGGACGTCGGAGGCGGACAGCGGGGTTCGACATTTCCTCCCAGGGATATCGGCTCAGGGGAGGTCGGTGACCAGCATGAGCTCGTCGCGGTAGTCGTCGGGGGCGACGCGGACCGCGCGGGGGTGGTTGCCGACGATGCGGTAGCCGAGGCGCTGGTAGAACTCCTCGAGGCTGTTGCCGTCGCGGATGGTCAGCTGGAGCTGCTCCAGGCCGAGGTCGACAGCCGACTGGCGCAGCCCGTTCATCAGCAGGCGCCCGGCGCCGCCACCCTGAAACTTCGGGTGCACCATCACGCGCAGCACCGTCCGCCAGTGCTGACTGAGCGGCCCCTCCTTGCCGACAAGCAGACCCATCCCGACATACCGCTCGCCGTTGTGCAGCACCCCGAGCAGGTCCTTGCCGCCGGCGACCCGCTCGAGCGCCAGATCCAGCGTCTCCGCAACCAGGTGCACCGGCGCAGGCGCGGTGAACCCAACACTCCCACCGGCATCCGTAGCCGCGATCCAGTTATCCAGCAAATCCGTCTGCAACCCCGGGTCCGACACCCCGTCCGGATCAACCACGACGTACTCCACAGAACCCTCCCAAATGCGACTGACTTGCATCTGGCAGTCTACGGCCAACCCACCCCGCCGTCTCGTCCGCTCCTTCGTCGGCCGCCCCATCCACCCCTCGTCCGCGACTCCTCCGTCGCCGCTCCCTCCAGCGAAAGCGGTGGTTGTGCGCGCATAGGTGGTTGCCCGCCCGGCACGGGGTGGCTGCGCATCCGACGTAGCGCGCGAATTGCCGAGGACGGGCGGGCGGCGTACGCAAGGACAGGAAGTACTGCATTCCCGCTGCGCCTCAACTGCCTCGGCACGCGTGGAGGTTGACGTCGCGAGCAACATCTTCCTGTCACTCGGTACGCCGGGCCGGGTGCACCTCGTCGAGAAGCTTCGGGCCGGCCATCGCGATCAGGTTCGCGACTTCCCACTGGCCGCCCAGATCGCCTTGTTGACCTGCTTGACCTCGTCCTTGGTCACGGCTGCCACCCCCCTCCGGCCGTCATCACAGCACGCGGGTCCGGCGCCGACAGTGGTTCACCCCGGCCAGCCGCGTCCGCAGTACGGACTCTCATCGCGGCGACTATTGGCGCAGGTCGGGGAGGCGAGGGATGCCGGTGAGCTTGTCGGGGTTGCGGACCACGTAGATCTGGCAGATCCGGCCGCTGTCGTCGATCTCGGTGAAGCCGACGCTGTCGACCTCCTCGCCGTTGTAGGCGATGATCGCGTCCTCGCCGTTCACCTCGGCCAGCCGGATGTCGAAGCCGGCCGCCTCCTCGTCGTTGGCGAGTACGCCGAACAGCCAGCGCGCGATCTTCTCCGCGCCGTGGAGCGGCCGGAGCGCGGCCTTCTTCTTGCCGCCGCCGTCGCTCACCAGTACGACGTCCGGGGCGAGCAGCGAGACGACCTGGTCGAAGTCGCCCGACCACGCGGCCGCCAGGAACTGGCTAGTCACCTCGGTATGCCGCGCCTTGTCGACCCGGTGTCGCGGTTGCCGCGCGTGTACGTGTTCCCGGGCCCGATGTGCCAACTGCCGTACTGCGGTCTCCGACCGGCCGAGGGTGTCCGCGATCTCGCCGAACGGGAGGTCGAACACCTCGCGCAGTACGAAGGCCGCGCGTTCCAGGGGTGAAAGGGTCTCGAGCACGACGAGCATCGCCATCGAGACGGAGTCCGCCACCTCCGCGACCGCGGCCGGGTCCTCCGTCGCCGGCGCGGCCGCGATCGGCTCGGGCAGCCACGGGCCGACGTACTGCTCGCGCTGCGCCTTCTGCTGGCGGAGGCGGTTCAGCGCGAGGCGGGTGGTGATCCGGATCAGGTACGCCCGGACGTCCCGGATCTCGGCCCGATCCACCGCCGCCGCGGCCCAGCGCAACCAGGTCTCCTGGACGACGTCCTCCGCGTCGGCGACACTGCCGACCACCCGGTACGCCGCGCCGACGAGCACCTGCCGATGCTCCGCGAACTCGGCAGCAAGCTCCTCCTCGGTGCCGGGCTCGGTGTTGTGGGGCTCGGAGTTGTGGGGCTCGGTGTTGTGGGGCTCGGTCACGCCGGCCTCAGTTCGCAGTACCGCTTGAAGCCCTGGCTGGTCATGCCGAGCGCGGAGTTGGTCCGCGAGCGGAAGTTCTCCAGCGAGACCTGAGTGGTGAGCTCGACCAGCTCGGCGTCGTTCAGGTCGCGCCGCAACCGCTCGACCTGCTCGTCGGTCACCTCGGGTGGGGTGGCCGTCATCGCCTCGGCATACTCCATCACCGCACGCTCCAGATCCGTGTAGACGTCGCTGTCCCGCCACCGCGGCACGGCCCGGAGCTTGGCCGGGTCGATGCCCTGGTGGTGATACTCCCAGTACCCGAAATCCATACACCAACTGCAGCCCACTTGTGCGGACGCCACCATCCCCGCGAGCGCCCGCAACGTCGGGTCGAGCTTGTTCCACCGTGCCGCCGTCCCCTCCAGCAACACCGTGCTCGCCAGCACCCGCCGGTTGTGCAGCGCCACCTTCACCGGATCCAGCACTTCGCCGTACTTCTTCCGGCTCCACCACTCAAGCACCCGCACGAACACCGTCCGCCGGTGCTCCATCCCGATCCGCGCCATCTGCTCCTCCTCCGTTCCCCTCCGGACACGCGGACCCGCCCGGGCGTGACATGACCCGCGTCACACCACGACGAAGACAGTCTTGCGCTCTGCATTCAGCGCATCGTCCCGAGTTGCTCGAGCCCCGGTCATATCCGACGCCGCCGCGGCCACCAACCCGGACCCCGACGAACGACGGGTCGGGCAAGGGCGGTTCTCAGCCGCCATCCGGGGTTGATGTTGGCAGGTCGCCAGACCAGTGGCCGGTTGTTCGCTGCCTGGCGGCTTGTAGAGCCTGTTGAGAAATGGGTGTGGCGGTGGTGTGGGTCACCGGGTGGGCGTTCGAGTATTGGGTATGGCGAATTCGTATCGG
>NZ_SLWM01000032.1:0-61186 GCF_004342085.1 Kribbella orskensis | reverse complement strand
ACCTAGACAATCCCGATTCTCCTTGCCCAGAAGGCACTCCCACTATCTGACCCGCCGACGGATCAGCAACGCGTCCACGGATCCAGGCTAAGAGCAACGCCTCCGGCGGGGGCCTCACGACTCCGGGATAACGGGTCGAATCGGCCGGCTATGTCGGAGTGGGGTCGAGGTGCGTCTTCCCGTCTGCCGCCCAGCCCAGTCAGGACCTATCAGGAGCCACCGGAGGGGCCAAGGTCGTTCGTCCAGCGGGGCGCTCCACCTTGGCCCCTCCGGTGGCTCCTGATCGCGCTACGCGTGGGCTGAACGGCAGACGGGAAGACGCAAGGTCGAGGCGCGTGCGGGGAGCAGACTGTCGATGGCGTATCCGCTGATTGCCCTATGGTTTCGCGCATGATGATGCCCACACGAAGTCTCTTGGATTCCCTTGGCGGCTGGGCGAACCTCTTCCAGGGCCTTGGGAGCGCCGCGGTCGGTGGTGTGGTAGCCGCGTTGACTGCGATCTTCGTGGTCTGGCTCACCCACAACGGCGATCGGCGACTTGCCACAGACCTCGACGCACGTGCCTCAGCGCGTGCGCTCGTGGCCTCGGTGGGGCAGATAGCGGGCGAGGTTGAGCAGGCGATCCACCGAGTCACGTTTCACGATCGATCACAGTTGGAGAGCCTGTTCCTTCGCTTCGTGGTCGAGATGGAGGCCCATCAACCGGCGATCGCCATGGTCGATCAAGCCTTCTGGGACGGCGAGATCAACCGACGGATCAAAGTTGTGAGCGATCAGTTTTCGCGGCTTACCGGTCGAGACGGCACGCCGCTTCCGGCGACGGTCGAGGACGGTCAGCAGCTCGGGGACACTCTGGGCACCGGGATGGGTGAGCTGATCACGGCCCTGAGGAAGTGGCAGCTATCCCGTGCCACCTCTGGGAAGCGGAGGCGACGCCTGCGAAAGGCTGGCTGATTGGTGCCGCTTGCTAACAGGCTTGCTAACAGCGACTACGGATCGGGGCGGACAACCCTGGACATTCCGCCAGATCGGTCAGTGTGCTCAGGCGTGCTGTGGTCAGGAGTGGACACCTCGAACTCGACTACGGATCAGAAGGTTGGGGGTTCGAATCCCTCCGAGCGCGCAAGCAAAACCCCAGGTCACCCAGGTGGATGACCCGGGGTTTTCGCGTTCCTGAGGGTGGTTGATCCCCACGGCTGACCCCAACGTCACTCGCCGTCCTGCTCGAACAGGAACCCCAGCTTGTCCACCTGCCGCTCAGCCCAGTCAGGACCTATCAGGAGCCACCAGAGGGGCCAAGAGCGCCAGTCGCAGATCACACGACACGGCACCACGGCATGTACCGGTGGAACCCCTCACCCGATGCCAGGGAGGGTGCACCGCGCCGCCGTCGGCGTCCAGGGGCAGCAAGATCTTTTCGGCCGCCACCTCACCCGTCCACCGGACCGTTCCACTCGCGCAAGGACTCCCGGAGCCGAAAACATCTTGCCGCTGATCCCTGGACCCCGCCGCCGTCTCGACTGGTATCGGCATCTATCGGGTGAGGGCGAGGAATGGCGAGCCCTGCCTTGTCGCAGCGAACAGCTCGACCTTGCTCCGGGGCATGCTGCCACTCCCTCAGACAAGCAGCAAAGGAATCGCGCTCAACGCCTCGTCTCGTACCTGGTCAGGACCACGCCGCCGGGAAACGTCCGCGTCTCCACCAGGTTCAGGTTCACCCAGCTGTCCAGCGCGGTGAAGAACGGTGTGCCGCCGCCCACCAGCACCGGATGGGTGACGATCTCGTACTCGTCGACCAGCCCGGCCCGCATGGCCGCCCCAGCGAGCGTGGCGCCACCAACCCTCATCGGCTCGCCGTCGTCGGCCTTGAGTCGGGTGATCTCCGCGACAGCGTCGCCGGTGACCAGGCGGGTGTTCCAGTCGACCTTGTCGATCGTCGAGGAGAACACCACCTTCGGCGTGTCCCGCCAGTTCCGCGCGAACTCGATCTGCGCCGGGGTGGCGTCGGGCTGCTGGTCGCCGGTCGGCCAGTGGGAACTCATCGCCTCCCACAGCTTGCGCCCGTACATCAACAGCCCGATCGCCAACTCCTGGTCGAGCCACCACTGAAACAGCTCGTCGCTTGGCCCGCCCCAGCCGATGTCGTCGCCGGGCGCGGCGATGTAGCCGTCCAGAGTCAGGTTCATGCCGTAGATCAGTTTCCGCATGGCGCCATGCCTTTCTGTCCAAGGGGTCGCATCTCATCACTCCTTGTCCCGGCGGCCGCTTCCGGGCCGCCGCTCACCCCTACTACGAACGCCCCACCTCGGATCCGACAGCCGGCGCAGAAATTCTCACCGAACAGTCGGTCCCGGGAGTCTAGATCGGCTCGGCGCAGGAAACTGATCAATGCGCGAGCTGAGTTCGGCGGTAGTCATTCGTGCTCGGTGCGCGCAGCGTCGCCCACTCGGCCGACCAGGGCAACCCACCTAATCTCAACCCCGCCCGCGCACAGCAAGCAGCGCACCCACTCCACACGCGAACAGACTGCTCAGCCCGGTAGATGCCGTGCAATTAACGTGCAATTAGATGAGGCCAACGACGGTCACTCGGCGAGCCGAGACAGACCACCGATCGTGCTCGGCCGGGCCGGCTCCTGGTCCCCGCTCAATGCTTCCAAGCCGGCCATGCGGCAGCTTGCCGGCTGACCCCAACAGGTCCACACGAACCGCCATCAGGACAACCTCGGAGCCCACGCTTCGCCCTGCGCCCAGGAGCTAACCGTCTGTTGCTCGCTCCTACGGATCAGAGGTTGGGTTCGAATCCCTTCGAGCGCGCCAGCCAGACCCCAGGTCACCAGGTGGACGACCTGGGGTTGTCATGTCCGAACGTGGTTGAAGATCGAGCGGGCCGAGCAACGTGAGGTCGCGTCTACGGCTCACTTCGCCGTGCGTGCCGCAGTCCTTGAACCTTCCACCCCAGGTCGAGGAGGGCGACTACCAGCAGCACGATGCCCAGTGCTGCCTTCCAGTCCGAAAGCGAATCCGCCCGATTGATCAACCAGATGGAGAAGGCTGTTGCGGCCCCAGCCCGGCAGGCAATCATGACGACCTGTTGCCATGGGTGGCGCGACTCGATTGTCATCCAGCCATCAGTCTGCTCGTTATGATGCCGGGGATCGTATCGGCTTGGCCTTGAGGCTGACGCCTTCGCCCTCTACGCGCACGATCGACGTCTACATGGTGCGACGGCCGGGTGCGGGCTCCCTTAGAACGTGAAGAGGATGCTGGCGGGCTGGCGGCGGTTCAGACTGAGCAGCTCGCCGCGTCCGGCGCCGGAGTGCGCCGTGCTGCCTGGGCCGGCAGTTTCACAGAGACGGGGAGCGTGTGGTGGTCCGCGCTTCTCGCGTGCGGAACTCACTCCACCAGCCCTGGAGCAACACCCCAGAGACGAGGCCGATCGCAGCCATCAGGGGGTAGGGGTGCGCACCCTGCCGCGGAATCAGCGTGAACGAAGCCAGCAGAAGGAGAAGGACCGCGAACACGGCAAGGCGTGAGATCACATCTCGAGCGTCGAATCGCTGCCAGACTGCGCCCACCAGCAGGCCGACGAGAAGCGTGACCACTTGCACGATGCCATCGCGTTCGTCCGCCCGGAGCCAGGCGACGCCGTTGTTCGCCGTTGCAATCGCGATGACCACAGTCGGGACCGACCAGGTCGCCTTTCTTTGGCTTCCCTGTGCCTCAGACAGGTCATTGGGCATGGCCGGAGTATGTCACCCGTACCGGAGAAGCTGAGCTCGTTCGTCGCTGCCCGCTGAAGATCGGTGTGCAAGGTGTGGGTGCTCCACCATGATGGGGTCTATGGGGCGCAGGCGGGGCAGAGATCAGCGCGGGGCTTTCGCTGAGGTGGTCGCGGAGACAGCTGGTGCATCACCCGGCTCCGGTGGGGAGCCGATGGAGATCCGGTCGCCTATCAGGGACCGTGAGTTCGTCGACGAGGGTGGCACACGGTGGCAGCTGCGAGGTGGAGAGCTGCGGTGGAACCGGGTTGAGCGCCTGATTCGTGATCCCCGGGTGCCCGTGCTGCACCTCTACCTTGACGAAGTCAGAGAGGTACCGGGTGCTGAGCGAGAGATCGTTCTGGCGAGGATTCGGCCTTACCTCAAGTCTCGGGGCGATGGCGCCATGCGCAGCGACCACACCGACTTCGTGGCTGCCGAGTTCAAGGGTGCTGGCCATCGATCGATGCTGGTCATCGAGGAATCCTGCTAGGGACTGCGGGAATGGACGTTGCTGAGGTCGATCGCCATAGGCGATTCCTGGGAGCCAGAGGATCTTGCCGCTGCTTCTGATGGTTCCAGCGCACAGCGTCGCAGTTGCTGGCGTCACCTGCTGCGTCTGCTCGCTGATAGAGGAAGAACGCGCCGGGTTCGTGCTGCCGCCAACCGCCGACTGGCCCCAGGGCCTTGTCGGGATGGCTGTGCTCAGCGGTCTCGCCAGGAGAGTGGGGAGACCTGCAGGGCGGCGTCGGCCAGTCGGCGGCCGAAGTCGGTCTTGATTCGGGCGCGGGAAGACTCGATCCAGCCGTCGACGCGCTGGTAGCCGGATTCGCGGTACTCGACTGCCTGCATCAGGCATTCCAGGCGGTCGGCATCCTTGGCGCAGCGCGCTTCGATGGTCTCCTCGGTTTCGTACTCGAGGACGGCCTCGCGGATGCTCTTGGCCGCGTTGTCGGGAAGCGCGGCTGTCTGGTCAGCCGTGATGCGCTCGTTGCCTGCGACCTCGACGTACGGCCGTGCGCTATGGGGAATGTCGCCGATACGGGTTTCCTGCGAGTCATGCCACATGCCGAGGTATGCGGCACGGGCCGGATCACCGCCCTCTTCGCTCGCGATCAATGCAGCGAGTTGAGCCACTCTGAGGCTGTGCTCGGCAACCGACTCGGGGTCACGTACGCCGACATGCCACCATCCGGCTCGCCGCAGTCGCTTGAGCACGCCCATCTCATAAGCGAAGGCCACGACACCGGTTGCGTCGCGATCGGTGGTTTCGTCCGCCACGGCGGTCCGCCTCTCAGTCACCGGCCGGCAGGTTGCGAGCCTGAGGCCTAATCCTGCAGGCCCTCGGCTCGGCGTTGTCATCCTGGGGCCAGCTGAGGTGTCGAATTCAGGTCTGGGGCGCTGTCAGCCCGGGGGCGTTGGGACCGTTGTGGCGTTCAGGCGGGCGATTACTTCGTTGGGGGTGAAGTCGTAGCCCTTTGCTCGGGGACCGGTCCAGTTCAGGCCGATGAGCATTCCGTCTTGCTGTAGGGAAGGCAGCCAGCGGTCTCGCCAGCGAGCCAGGTCAAGTTCTTCTGGGTCGAGGGTGGAGTAGGCGGGGACTGTTTTGATGATGCGGCGGACGCGGGCCTCGGTGGACCAGAAGGGTTGGGAGCGTTGGCCTTGGGAGTTCATGGGGGCGGGGTAGCCGTCGGCGTCGCGGACGGTCCAGAGGCGGCCGGTGCGGGTGACGTCACGGAGGAAGGCGGCGGCTTGGGCGGCGCTCTGGCTCATGGGCTCCATCTTGACGGACGACCGCTTCTCCGCGATGTAGTCATCTAGGCTGCGGGGTTGTGGAGTTCTTTGTTTATGGGCGGGACCGGGGCGGGGCGGGTGGGCTCAAGGGGAGGTTGACCGAGGAGCACTGGGATTTCATGGATGGGTATGGGGAGGTGTTGGTTGCTCGGGGGCCGACGTTGACTGGGCAGGGGGATGAGGCTGAGTCGACGGGGAGCATGCACATCGTCGAGTTGCCGGATGTGGCGGCTGCTCGGGCGTTTGCCTATGACGAGCCCTATTACCTGGGCGGAGTTTTTGAGTCGGTGTTGTTGTGCGGGTTTCGCAACTTGTCGGGGCGGACCATGTGGGACTTCGCCGACGCGGTTGATGGGTATGGGCGGTTCCTGGTGATCAGGATGGATGCGGGTGAGATCGCGCCGGTGGCGTCGAAGCACGTGATCTTGTACGGCGAACTGCTCGAGCTCGAGGGGGAGGCGCGGCTCGGGTGGGCGGCGCTTGTGGAGGCGCCGGACATGGAAGCCGCAGCCGGGGTGCTACCCGGCGGTGACGGTCGTACGGAGGTCCATCACTGGTGCTTTGGGGGTAGGTCCTCTTAGGTGGGGATCCAGGTGGGCCACCAGGGTGGGACGTTGCCGGGGCAGACGCCGGGGGACGCGGCCGGGGTGCCGGCCCAGGAGTAGAGGGCCAGGTCGGCGATCGCGATCGCGATGGTAGCGGCGAGTAGCGGGCTGAAGAAGCCCTTGCCGCCCCTGGTGAGCCGGTAGACGAGGGTGAAGAGGACGACGTTCACCACTACCGAGACGGGGAGCCCGACGAAGAGCAGGGTGGAGCCGTTGGCGACCTTGCCGACGTCGACCTGGCACGCGTCCCAGCTCCGCCGCGTCAGCGTGAGCAGCACGAGCGCCGCGCCGCCGCCGATCACCCAGGCCAGGAACGTCTCGCCGCGGCTGCCCTTCGAAATAGCCATGCCGTCACGGTAAGTGCTCGCGGGTCCCCCGGCCCACTCGAGCGCGCCGGGCGGGTTGACCTTCGAGTTGGTCGAAGGCTGAGCATCGAGGCGTGACGGACCCACAGGCGACTCAGGCGTTGATGGAACAACTGGCGGCCGCGGTCGAGCTGGGGTTTGGGGGAGATCGCAGAGCGGCGCGTGACCACCTCGAGGCGCTCTGGGCTGACGTGGGCGAGGATGCGTTCGGGCGCTGTACGGTCGCGCACTACCTGGCCGATCTGCAGGAGAACACCGAGGACGAGTTGGAGTGGGACCTGCTCGCGCTTCGGGCGTCCGAGGAGTTGACGGGCGAGCACGCGGGTCTGCAGGTCGAGGCGTTCCTGCCGTCGTTGCAGCTCAACCTGGCCGACGATTACCGGCGGCTCTCGCGGACGGACGAGGCGCGCCACCATCTCCGCCTCGCGCGGGAGCCGCTCGCAGTACTGGGGTCGGATGCGTACGGCGACCTGATCCGGGGTGCCGTTGATCGGGTGGGTGAAGCGCTGGACGCAGGATCGACCGAGCCTCTACCGACAAATCCGTCCACCGTCGGCTGATATCTAGGCGGGGCACTGGCAGAGTGTGCGCATGGATCGTTGGGCCGCCTCGCCGTTCCGGGTCGGGATCTCCGGGTGGAGGTACCCGCCTTGGCGCAAGGTGTTCTACCCGGACGGCTTGCCGCAGCGCGCGGAGCTCGAGTACGCCTCGCACCGGTTGAACTCGATCGAGATCAACGGGTCGTTCTACTCGCTCCAGCGGCCGTCGTCGTACCAGAAGTGGTACGACGAGACGCCGCCCGGGTTCGTCTTCACCGCCAAGGGGCCGCGGTTCGTCTCGCACATGAAGAAGCTAACCGACGTGGACGCCCCGCTGGCCAACTTCTTCGCCTCCGGGGTGCTCGCGCTCGGCGAGAAGCTCGGGCCGATCCTCTGGCAGTTGCCGCCTACGCTGGGCTACGACCCGGACCGGCTGGCCGCGTTCTTCGAGTTGTTGCCCAGGACAACGGCCGAGGCCGGCGTGCTGGCCGCCAAGCACGACGACCGGATGAACGATCGCGCCTTGCTCCACTGCCCTGTGGACATCCCCATGCGCCACGCGATCGA
This sequence comes from Kribbella orskensis, assembly GCF_004342085.1. NCBI lineage: Bacteria > Bacillati > Actinomycetota > Actinomycetes > Propionibacteriales > Kribbellaceae > Kribbella > Kribbella orskensis. Next base: position 53,556 of record NZ_SLWM01000032.1, on the reverse strand, counting down.
AGTACGGCATCCTTCCTATGAGAAGACGGAGTTCGTCGAGCTGTTGCGGGAACACGACATCGGACTCGTTTGCGCGGACACCGCCGGCAAGTGGCCGATGCTGGACGACGTCACGTCGGACTTCGTCTACGCCAGGTTGCACGGCGCCGACGAGTTGTACGTCAGCGGTTACACCGACGACGAGCTCGACCGCTGGGCCGCGAAGATCCAGACCTGGCAGAAAGGCGGTACGCCGACCGACGGCCGCACGATGGCTCCGCCTGCCCGGCGCAAGCGCCGCGACGTCTACGTGTACTTCGACAACGACGTGAAGGTCCACTCGCCGTACGACGCCGAGGCGCTCGCCGCCAGGCTCGGCGTCAACCCACTGACCTGAGCGGGGAACCCGGACTGCCGGATTCCCCGCCCAAGGATCAGAAGCCGGTGCGGACCGTACTGCGGTCGTCGGCCAGCGGTACGTCGCTCAGACCTGCACGGGTCTTGTTACGCCAGTTCCGGGCGAGTGGGGAGAACGGGTGGTCAGCCGTGCGCACCATATCGAGCACCGCAATGGACGAACTGCCGTCCGTTACGCACTGCGCGGCCCATTCGCCGTAGGGGTTGATCACGCCGGACGGGATCGCCGGGCTGTGATCGGCGATCACGGCGTAGCTGATCCAGTAGGTGTTGGTCGAGGCGTGCCCTCGGGCCTCGGTGGGGGTCCCTGTGTTGGGCTCGGTCCCGGCGGTGTTGTGCGACACCAGGACACAGTCGACGTCGAGGCGCTCGTACGCGTGGAACAGCTCCGGGAAATGCACGTCCATCCCCAGCGCACAGCCGAACCGGAACCCGTCGACCTCGAAGGTCACGGGAGCCGAGCCCGGCGTGTACATGTAGGTGATCTTCGTGTTCGACAGGGTGCGCTCGTCGTACCGCGTCGCGACCGTGCCCTGGTCGGAGATCACGTACTGGCTGTTGTGCGGCCTGGTCGGTTCGGTCAGGCGATGCACCGAGCCGAGCACGGTCCACAGCTTGAGCTCACCGGCCAGCGCCGCGATCGAGGCGAGCTCTTCGCGGAGCACGTCCCATTCGAAGCGGCTCCAGTCGGCGTCACCGACCTGGTCGGGTCCGTCGACGGACATCACGTACTTGCTGGGGAAGCAGGTCGCTCCCTCGGTGAAGTGCACGACCCGGGCACCGGCAGCGCGAGCCTGCCGCATGAGTCGCCGCAGTTCGTTGCCGCTGGCGCGGAGTTGGTCGAGGTCGCTCGGGTCGTCGTAGCTGCTCGTCTGAGCGACGGCCAGGCGCAGGGTGGATTCCGGCATCACGTCTCCTGGTGGAGTCGGGCGGAAGTGCCTCAGAGCAGTCGTGTAGGACTCGCCGGTCTTGGCGGCACGGGCTCGAACCCGTCGCTTGAAATTCCCGTTGGCTGTCATCTGGCCTTCCACGTCCCGAACGGCGGTTCCCCAGCAACCACGCCCGAGACGATCGGACCATGACAATGACCTGAGACGGCAGTCCCTTTGCCTCCCGATGGACCGCGCTGGGGACGATCGCCGGAGGTGACGCGGAGGACACGCGCGCGACCATGCTGCCCACGCCCCCACCCCGCCGTCAAACCAACACGCCCACCAACCCCGTACTCCGAACCCCGCGCCGCCCGCAGCCCGCAGTACTGCGTGCGCCCGCGTCCGCAGTACGGCGTGCGCCGCCTCCGGAGTACAGGCGGGGATTCTTTTCGGGACGGGTGCGAGTCTCAATCGGGGGTGGTCGGGTGGAACATCCGCCGGCGTGATCGGGTTGGGCTGAGAGAGTGGAGTTGACGGTTCGTGACGAGTTGGGAGTTCAGGTGAGCATTCGCGTCGGGTACAAGGCGTCCGCGGAGCAGTTCGGGCCGCGGGAGCTGGTGGAGTACGCGGTCCGGGCCGAGGAGCTCGGGCTCGACAGTGTGACGGTGTCGGACCACTTCCTGCCCTGGCGGCACGAGGGTGGGCACGCTCCGTTCGCGCTCGCCTGGATGGCGGCCGTCGGGGAGCGGACCAGCCGGGTGCTGATCGGCACGTCCGTGCTGACGCCGACCTTCCGGTACAACCCGGCCGTGATCGCGCAGGCGTTCGCGACCATGGGCGTGCTCTACCCGGACCGGATCATGCTCGGTGTCGGCACCGGTGAGGCGCTGAACGAGATCGCCGTCTCGGGGCGCGAGTGGCCCGAGTTCAAGGAGCGGTTCGCGCGGCTGCGGGAGGCGGTCGACCTGATCCGCAACCTGTGGACCGAGGAGGGCGTCAGCTCGGACGGGCCGTTCTACAAGACGGTCGACGCGTTCATCTACGACCGGCCCGAGACACCGCTGAAGATCTACGTGGCCGCCGGTGGACCGCTCGTCGCGAAGTACGCGGGCCGGGTGGGGGACGGGTTCATCGCGACCTCCGGCAAGGGCATGGACCTGTACACGGAGAAGCTGATCCCCGCGGTCAAGGAAGGCGCCGAGAAGGCCGGGCGCACTTTCGACCAGGTGGACCGGATGCTCGAGGTGAAGCTGTCGTACGACCGGGACCCGGAGCAGGCGCTGGAGAACACCCGGTTCTGGGCGCCGCTGTCGCTGACGTCCGAGCAGAAGCACAGCGTGCACAGCGCGACCGAGATGGAGCGGCTGGCCGACGAGCTCCCGATCGAGCAGGTGGCGCAGCGGTGGATCGTCGCGTCCGACCCGGAGGAGGTCGTCGCGCAGCTCCAGCCGTACCTCGACGCCGGCTTCAACCACCTCGTGATGCACGGCCCGGGCAACGACCAGGAGCGGTTCCTCACCCAGTTCTCGGCGGACGTACTGCCGCTGCTGCGCAAGCTCGCGTGAACCCGGGCCTGCAGGACAATCGGCTGGATGCCTGACGTCGAGTTCGTTCGCGACGACGATCCGCGCCGCGCAGTACTGGAGCAAGCCGGCTACACCGTGGTCGGTGAGTCGTGGGGCGCGCGTTTGCGCGACCCCGATCGTGCGCTGCTGGAAGCAGCCGTACTCCGGGCTGCCGCGGCAGGGTTGTCCGTCCGCGAGGTAGGCCCGGAGTACGCGCAAGCCCTCTGCGACCTGGAGACGACGAACGCGGCGGACTACCCGTACACGCCCGCGACAGCCCACACCGCACGGGACCTCACCGGCACCCGGGACCTTTGGCTCGAAGGCGGCCGAGTCTTCGGGGCCCTCGACGGCGAGCGGTTGGTGGGCGCAACGGTCATCCGGACCGTCGAGGATCGCGCCGAGACGGCATTCACCTCTGTCTTGCCGGAGTACCGCGGCAAGGGCATCGGCCAAGCAGTCAAGGCCGCCTCGATCCTCGCCCTCCTGGCGAACGGCTGCACTCTCTTCGGCACCGGCGGAGCCGGTCTGAACGCCGCCAGCCTCGGCGCCAACGAAGCCCTCGGCTACACCATCGAAGAACGCTGGTACAGCTACGCGCCACCAGCCGCGAACCAATAGTGTTCGACGATGCCGGTCAACTCCCGTACTCCGCAGTCCTACGCGCGGGGTGAACTCGTCATCGTGGTCGATGTAGCCGATCTGAAGCGGGCGGCCGACTTCTGGACGCAGGTGCTCGGGTTCGTCCAGGAGGGCGACACGAGTGGGCGGTATCTGAGTCTGCTCCCGGCGGACGGCAACGGCATCGAGGTACTGCTGCAGAAGGTCGACGACGCGAAGCATGGCAAGAACCGGCTGCATCTCGATCTGCGGACGCGCGATCTCGACGCGGAGGTCGACCGTGTCTGTGCTCTCGGTGCGTCCCTCCTGACCGAGGAGCCGATCGTGGAGTCCGGTTGGACCTGGCATGTGCTCGCCGATCCCGACGGCAACGAGTTCTGCGTGCTTCAGCCGCCGGCCCAGCAGGCCTGAACGGTCTCAGGTGGTGATGGTGACCGGGCGCTGCGGGGTCTGGAGTGGGTCGGAGGCCAGGCGGGCATGGCGTTCCACGTCGAACCGCGTGCCGTCGTACGCGAGGCGCTGACGCTCGAGACCCTCGTACAGGAAACCGGCGCTAGCTGCGACTCCGCAGGAGGCCGGGTTGTTCGTGCGATGGCCGAGCTCCAACCGGTAGAGCCCGGCGTCGTGGTGGGCCCAGTCGGCGAGGGCCCGCAGCGCATCCCGGGCGACTCCCTGGCCGCGGATGTCCGCGATGGTCCAGTACCACGTCCAGCCGACCTGGTGCCGGTCGATGTTGGTCACCGCCACACAACCGATCGGGTGATCGTCGGCATCGGCGACGGCGTACACGTGTCCGTTGTCGAGATCCGCGACCCGCCCGATCCAGTCGACCGCGGACGCGGTGTCGCGGATGCCGCCCTGGTTGATCATGTCGGGATCCTGATGAGCGGCGGTCAGCCGCAACGCGTCCGCCACGCGCCAGCGGCGCAGATCAAGCCTCGCCAGGTCATACCCCATTCAACGAGGCTACCGCCGCGCTCGCCCCGGGAAACCTCCGGACGGCGCGTACACGATGACGCAGAGTGGCCCCCTAGGGTTGGGCCATGACTTTCCTCGACTTCACGAATCAGGTTGTTCTTGTCACCGGAGCGAGCAGTGGGATCGGGGCCGCGGCCGCGGTGGGGTTCGCGGAGACCGGAGCCACGGTCGCGTTGCACTACCACCACAACGAGGAGGGTGTCCGGCACACGCTGAACGCGGTCGCCAGCGCGGGTGGGCAGGCGACGATCCACCAGGCCGATCTGGCGAACCCGGACTCGGCCGGCGCCCTCGTCGACGAGGTGCTCGCACGGCACGGGAAGATCGACGTCCTGGTGAACAACGCCGGCGATCTGGTCAAGCGCACGCCGGTGGTCGACGTACCGGACGAGGAGTTCCGCCGGATCATGGACGTGAACCTGACCTCGGTCTTCGCGATGAGCCGCCGGATCGTGCCGGTACTGCGGGCCCAGGGCGGCGGCGCGATCGTCAACGTCACCTCGATCGCGGGCCGGCACGGCGGAGGCGGCGGCTCGGTCGTCTACGCCGCCAGCAAGGGCGCGGTGAGCACGTTCACCCGGGGCCTCGCGAAGGAGCTGGCGCCCGACAACATCCGCGTCAACGCGATCTCGCCGGGCGTCATCAAGACCCCGTTCCACGACCGCCACACCGGCGAGGAACAGATGCAGGGCATGCTCGCCACCATCCCGATGGGCCGCGCCGGCACCCCGCACGAATGCGTCGGCACCATCCTCTACCTGGCCTCCGACTCCATGAGCAGCTACGTCACCGGCCAGATCGTCGAGGTCAACGGCGGCCAGCTGATGCCGTAGTACAGGCCCACCACCGGGGCGTCCGTTGGCGGGTTGTTCGGCCGCTAGCGCTCTACAAGCCGCCAGCCAGCGAACAGCCCGCCAGCGGTGCCCGCCGGTGGGTTGTCAGCCGTTGAGGAGATCCTCGAATGGGGTTGGGGTGGTGTAGGGGTCGACCGTGGCGGTCTGGTCGTTGCTCATGGTGCTGACCAGTTCGTTGGCGGCTCGTTCGATGCGGGCGTGGAGCTTGGTTGCTCCCGCGCCCCAGTCGGTCGAGGCTGCGTAGACGCCGGTCGGGATCGGATTCGCTTGCAGGTAAGCGAAAAGCGGACGCAGTGCGTAGTCCAGCACCAGCGAGTGCCGCTCGGTCCCGCCCGTTGCCGCGAGCAACACCGGCTTGCCGGCCAGCGCCTTGTCGTCGATCACGTCGAAGAACATCTTGAACAGCCCGTTGTACGACGCGCTGAAGGTCGGCGTCACCGCGATCAACGCGTCGGCCGCGATGACGGTGTCCAGCACCTTGCGCAGGCTCTCGGTCGGGAAGCCGGTCAACAGGTTGTTCGTCAGGTCGTGCGCGTGGTCGCGCAGCTCGATGACCTCGACCTTGTACGGCGTCCCGCGGCCGTCCAGGGCATCCCGGACGGCGGCGCTCAGCTGGTCGGCAAGCAGCCGGGTGGACGACGGGACGGTCAGTCCGGCCGTCACCACGGCGATGGTGCGTTCCTTCATCGGGTCCCCTCCAGCCCCACGACCTCCGGGCTCACGGTCTCCAGCTCGCGGGCGCGCTCGGCGGCCGCCTTCAGTGAAGCATGGGTCGGCGCCTCCGGCACGTGGGCCGGGCGCTTCGCCTCGAACTCCTTACGCAGGACCGGAACGACCTCGGAGCCGAGGATGTCCAGTTGCTCCAGCACCGTCTTCAGCGGCAGGCCGGCGTGGTCCATCAGGAACAACTGCCGCTGGTAGTCGCCGAAGTGCTCGCGGAACGACAGGGTCCGCTCGATCACCTGCTGCGGGCTGCCCACGGTCAACGGGGTCTCCCGGGTGAAGTCCTCCAGCGAGGGCCCGTGGCCGTAGACCGGCGCGTTGTCGAAGTACGGGCGGAACTCCTTGACGGCGTCCTGCGAGTTCTTCCGCATGAACACCTGTCCACCGAGTCCGACGATCGCCTGGTCGGCGGCGCCGTGCCCGTAGTGCTCGAACCGGCGGCGGTACAGGTCGATCATCTGCTTGGTGTGCGAGATCGGCCAGAAGATGTTGTTGTGGAAGAAGCCGTCACCGTAATACGCGGCCTGCTCGGCGATCTCGGGGCTGCGGATCGAGCCGTGCCACACGAACGGCGGTACGTCGTCCAGCGGCCGCGGCGTCGAGGTGAACCCCTGCAGCGGGGTGCGGAACTTGCCTTCCCAGTCGACCACGTCCTCACGCCACAACCGGCGCAGCAGCGCGTAGTTCTCCACTGCCAGGGCGATGCCGTTGCGGATGTCCTGCCCGAACCACGGATAGACCGGGCCGGTGTTGCCGCGCCCCATCATCAGGTCCACCCGGCCGTCGGCCAGGTGCTGCAGCATCGCGTAGTCCTCGGCGATCTTCACCGGGTCGTTCGTGGTGATCAGCGTCGTCGACGTCGACAGGATGATCTTCGACGTCTGCGCCGCGATGAAGCCCAGCATCGTCGTCGGTGAGGACGGCACGAACGGCGGGTTGTGGTGCTCGCCCTGGGCGAAGACGTCGAGGCCGACCTCTTCGGCCTTGACCGCGATGGCGACCATCGCCTTGATCCGCTCGGCCTCGCTCACGGTCCGGCCGGTGGTCGGATCCTGGGTCACGTCGCCGACGGTGAACACACCGAACTGCATCTGAGCTCCTTGGTCTCTTCCAGTGACTATTAAAGATTAAACTATCTTGCCCTCCTCAACGGCAACCCAGGGCGCGGTATTCCATCCTCGCGTACCGGCCGAACAGCCCCGAACTCTTGTCAGATCCCGATCCGCCCAGTGAAACTAGGTCCCGCCACGCGAAACCTCACCGCCCCGAGGAGCGTCACCCCATGCCACAGAACCACCCCAAGCTCACCCGCCGCCTCCTGCTCTGCGGAGCCGTCGCCGCGCCCGCCGCCGGACTTGCCCTCCCGGCCGCCGCTCGCCCCACATCAGGTGCCGGCCCAGTATCAGCCGGAGCCGGCCGGGCGAAGGACCTCTCGGCGGAACTGCTCGACCAGTGGGCCGAGGCCGGCGGAGCGCACCCGCTGATCCCGGACATCTCGCACGCCGGCTACCGCGGCGGCGACCGCCCACGCCATCCTCGCGTCGTCGCCCGGGTCACCGACTTCGGAGCCCGCCCAGGCAGTACTGCGGACGCCGCGCCCGCCTTCAACGCGGCTGTCCAGCACGCCGGTACGCATGGCGGCGGCACGATCGTCGTACCCAGCGGCACCTACCGCCTGGACTCGCCGGTGTGGATCCACTGGTCGAACGTCGTCCTCAAGGGCTCCGGCCGGGACCGCACGATCCTGCACTTCACGAAGCCGCTCGAGGAGTCGTACCGGACCAACCTCCAGCCGAGTCTGCAGAGCCGCTGGTCCTGGACCGGCGGCCAGATCTGGGTGATCGCGCCCGAACGGAAGGCGAAATCCGAGGCCGAGGACTTCGCCGCCTCCGAAGGGTGGTTGCTGGGCGACACGCTCGCGGAGGTCGGTGCCGCCTCCCGGGGACAACGGACGCTGATGGTGTCGGACACGAGCCGCCTGGCCGCGGGCGACCTCGTAGTACTGGAGACGGACAACCCGGGCGACGCCGGGGTACTGCGGCACCTGGCTGGGGATGTCGCCGGGACGCGGGAGTACGACTGGCCGACGAAGGCGCCGCAGCTCACGACCGGGTCGGGTGGTCAGTACATCCAGTACGCGACGCTGCAATGGCCCGTGCGGATCGAGGCAGTGCTCGGTGATCGTCTGGTGAGGTTGGCGCAGCCTCTGCGGTACGACCTGCGTCCGGCCTGGCCCTCGCGGCTCCGGGAGATCGGGCCGACGGTGCACGACGTCGGGGTGGAGTCGCTGACGATCCGCAACGAGTTACGGCCGATGACGATCCACAACCGCCACCCAGGGTCGAACGGCCTTTGTTTCCAGGCGGTTCACGACTGCTGGGCCGACGACGTCCGGGTGGAGAACTGCGACCTCGGCTTCGGTTTCACCACCACCAAGGCGGTCACGCTGACCGATGTGGTGGTCGGCGGCCGGTCCGCGCACCACAGCTTTGCTTGCCGGATGCAATCACACGACAATCTGGTGGACGGCTTCGAGATCGAGCAGTTCACCGTCCCGCTGCCGACCGGGGCCCTCCATCACGGGCTGAACCTGGAGGGCCTGTCGGCCGGCAACGTCTGGCGCCGCGGCCGGATGGCAGAAGGCACCTTCGACACCCATCGGGCGATGCCGTTCGAGAACGCCCGGACCGACATCACCCTGGTGAACAACGGCCGCGTCGGCGGTTCGGCTGCCTCCGGCCCGCTGTTCGGCGCGCGGATCGCCCACTGGAACGTCCGTATCACCAGTGGCTCGCCCTATGCGATCCAACTGGCTGACGTCGCCCCGCGCAGCATCACCGTCGGCCTACAAGGCCTCACATCCGACGCCAGCGGACTGCCCCGCGACTTCGCAGGCGATCTCGAGAACGGCACCTACCAACTGGCGTCCCGCCCGTCGGTCGCCGACCTGTACGCCGCCCAACGCGCCGGCCGCCGGGACTGACGGACTGGGATCAGAGGCTCTGGGAGGCCAGGAGGGATTCGTCGCCGGTCAGGGCGGCGGCGATCCGGCGGTGCTTGGTGGCCTCGTCGGCGCGGGAGAGGCGTTCGAGGGTGCGGGCCATCAGCAGGTGGGCGTAGGACTCGGTCGGCGCACGGTCGAGGATCTCGACCAGGTGCTTCTCGGCCGGCTTGAGGAGGGCGGAGTGGAAGTAGGCGCGGGCCAGGAGCAGCCGCGTGCCTACGTCGTCCGGGGTCTCCTCGACGATCGGGAGCAGGGCCCGGATCGCGCCGCGGTAGTCCCGCTCCTCGAAGTACTGCTGGCCGAGGCCGTAGCTCAACGCGCGCATGTCTTCCATGGTGAAACCTCCGTCTCGGCTGAAGAACAACGGCAGCAGTAACGCCCCGCAGTACCGGCCTATTCCGCCGGTACTGCGGGGCGCGGGGCAGAGGTGATCAGGCGGCGTCGAGGGCGGCGACCTGGTCCGGGGTCAGCGTCACGTCGATCGCGGTGTAGGAGTCGCGGATGGTCTCCGGGCGGCTCGCACCCGGGATCGGGATGACGTGCGGCGACTTGGCCAGCATCCAGGCCAGCGTCAGCTTCTGCGGGCTGATGCCGAGCTCGGTGGCGATGCGGTGGAAGGCGGGGTGCTTGTCGCCCAGGTCGCCGGCCTTGCTGATGCCGCCGAGCGGGGACCACGGGAGGAACGCGATACCGAGCTCGTCGCACAGCTCCAGCTCGGGCTCGCTGGACCGGAAGGCCGGCGAGAACTGGTTCTGGACCGAGACGAGCCGGCCGCCGAGGATCTCGTTGGCCTGGCGGATCTGGTCCGGGTTCGCGTTCGAGATGCCGGCCATCCGGATCTTGCCCGCGTCGAGCAGGTCCCGGATCGCACCGATCGACTCCTCGTACGGCGTCTTCGGGTCCGGCCGGTGGAACTGGTAGAGGCCGATCGCGTCGACGCCGAGTCGCTTGAGGGACGCCTCGGCAGCCTGCTTGAGGTAGTCGGGCGAGCCGTTCAGCGTCCAGGAGCCGTCGCCCGGACGAAGGTGGCCGCCCTTGGTCGCCACCAGCACGCCGGAGGTGTCGCCGCCGTACGTGGCGAGTGCCTTGGCGATCAGCGTCTCGTTGTGGCCGTCGTCGGTCGCGGTCAGGTGGTACGCGTCGGCCGTGTCGATCAGCGTGATCCCGGCGTCCAGCGCGGCGTGGATGGTCGCGATCGACCGGTCCTCGTCGGGCCGGCCCTCGATCGACATCGGCATGCCGCCGAGGCCGATCGCGCTGACCTCGGCGTCGCCGATCCGGCGGGTCTTGTTCGTTTCAGATGCCATGCCTCCAGCCTTGCGCGACCCGAATCAGTATTCCAACAGGAAAACCCACTAAGAGTCAGTGCTGTTGACGATGAATGCTTCCGGGGAGGCGGTCGACCGACCGCCTCCCCGAGCAGGCTCAGGCGAGGTGTCAACAGGTGACACGGCAGGATGGGCGCATGCAGAACGATGAGCGGATCCGCCGGGCCCGGCCGGACGACGTACCGGCGATCGTCGACCTGGTCTACGGGCTGGCGGAGTACGAGCGGGCGCCGCAGGAGTGCCGGTTGACCGCGGAGCAGTTGCAGACGGCCTTGTTCGGAGACAAGCCGGCCGTCTTCTGCCATGTCGCGGAGACCGGTGCCGAGGTGGTCGGCTGCGCGCTGTGGTTCCTGAACTTCTCCACCTGGCGCGGCGTGCACGGCATCTACCTGGAAGACCTCTTCGTCCGCCCGGAGCAACGCGGTTCCGGCCTCGGCAAAGCCCTCCTCGTCGCCCTCGCCCAGGAATGCGTCAGCAACGGATACGAACGCCTTGAGTGGTCCGTCCTCGACTGGAACACCCCAGCCATCGACTTCTACAAGTCCCTCGGCGTGCTGCCGCAGGACGAGTGGATCACCTTCCGCCTAACCGACACCGCCCTGACGCAGCTCGGCAGCTAGTGCTGCGGAGTTGGTGCGGGTCCACTCCTCGGTCTGGCGGAGCTGCGCGGGGATATCCAGGGCGACCAGGCGGGCCATTGCCGGGTTGCCCTCGGCCGCCTCGGACTTGATCCCGGTCCAGGTGCGATGTTGCCACCAGAGGATCGTGTCGATCAGGTCTGACGTGTCGGCCGGGCCGTAGCCGTCGAGCAGGGCGCGCCATTGGGTCGCGACGTGGGCCGGAGTGCCGGGAGTGGAGTACTGCCAGCAGACGAAGGCGATGTCGTGGATGCGGCGGCCCGGGGCGGCGATGTCCCAGTCGATGAAGGCGATCGCCTCGGCGCCGTCCGCGGAGTACACGGTGTTCTTCGGCGAGAGGTCGTTGTGGCAGACGACCTCCTGGTCGCCCGCCAGCGCAGTACCGGCGGTGAGGTCGTGGAACTCGCGGACCAGGCGGCCGACGGAGCGCAGTACCGGGTCGGTGGAGATCGCCGGCTTGCGCGGTTCCTGCCAGGCGACGTACCCGTCGATGAAGCTGAGGATCTCCCGGCCCTCGTCGTCGATCCCGAGGAAGCGCGGGGAGCCGGGCCACTCGTCGAGGGCCCGGAGCAGGTCGTGCACGAAGGCGGCCCGCGCGGCCGGCGCGCGCCGTACGGTGTCGCCCTTGCGGATCACCACGGTCACGAATCCACCCGGCAGCGGTTGCTCGTCCACGGCCCTACCCTCTCCCAGCCGTGACGTTGACCGCACTTCCTTTCTCCCCCGGTACGACGAACCGGGCCGGCCGTGATCTAGTCGGACCCGTGGAAAGACCTGGGAACGAGATGAGCCAGCAACTGATCAGCCGGATCGCGCAGGTGCTTTTCTGGCTGGCGCTGGGTGGAGTCGTCGTCGGCTACCTGATCGACACCCAGGGGCCGGAGCCGCTGATCCTCGGGATCGCCGCGCTGGTGGTGGCGCTGAGCGCTTTCCTGGCGCTCAGGAGCTTCCGGATGGGCGTGCGGTACGGAGCGGAGGGGATCGAGGTCCGCGGCTTGGTGCGGAGCCGGCGGATCCCCAGGGACCAGATCACCCGGATCACCGACTTCCCGGCGGTCCGCTGGCAGTCGGCCACCGGCAAGGCCCGCTGGACCCCGATCTTCGCCTTCTACGGAGTCGGCCAGCTCGCCTCGATCGAGCGCTACAACCAGTTCTGCATCCTCCGCCTCAAGACCTGGGACGAGGACCGCCACAGCAAGCCCCGCCCCAACCCCAACAACCCTCGCCGCGCCCGCAAACCCCGTCGCGACAAGTAGCCCTGGCCGACTGCCGCGGCCACGTCTTCCACGTTGCGGCGGGGTCAGCGGCGGTGGTGGCGTTTGGCTTCGTACATCGCGTTGTCGGCGGTGCGGAGGAGTTCGTTGAGGTCGGAGGCATAGGGGCTGACGATGGCGGTACCGATGCTCGCGGTGACCTGGACGTCGATGCCCTCGAGCGGACGGCTGATGGCCTCGTTGATGCGGCGCATCAGTACGTCGAGGTCGTCGCCGTCGATGTCCTCGGCCAGGATCGCGAACTCGTCTCCGCCCAGTCGCGCCACGGTGTCGCCGTGCCGCACCTCGGTGAGCAACCGGTCGGCGATCTCGCGGAGCGCCTTGTCGCCGGCCTCGTGCCCGTACTTGTCGTTGACCTGCTTGAAGTGGTTCAGGTCGCAGAACAGCAGTGCCCCGCGCCGCCCGGTCTGCCGTGATCTCTGCAGCGCCGAGGTGAAGTGGTGCTGCAGCAGCCGCCGGTTGGGCAGGCCGGTGAGCGGGTCGTGCGCGGCGTGGTGCCGCAACTCCCGCTCCTCGTCCTTGCGCGCGGTCACGTCGTCGATCTGGATCAGGATGATCCGCGGCTGATCCTTGCCCTGGTCAACGATCGCGGCGGTGCCGCCCAGCCAGATGTCGTTCCCGTCGGTCCGCCGGAAGGTCCGCTCGAACCGGTACGGGCCCTTGCCGGTGCTGAGGTGCTCGATCTCGCGCTCGGTCTGGTTCGAGTCCTCGTCGCGCAGGTAGTCAATGAAGGTGGTGCCGACCAACTGGCCGGGGGTGTACCCGGTGATCCGGCAGAAGGCGTCGTTGACCCGCAGGACCCGACCGGCCTCCGGGCCGTCGAAGGCGATCGTCGCCATCCCGTTGCCGGCGCCCTCGAAGACGAGCCGGAAGGTGGTCTCGCTGGCCTCCAGCCGGGCCTTCTCGGCGAGCAACTGGTCCGTCAGCCGGGCCTTGTCGATCGCCAGTCCCGCCTGGGTCGCGAAGATCTCCAGCAGTTCGCGGTGGATCGGCCCCGGGCGGCGCTGGTCCTCCGGCAGGTCCACCGCGAGCATGCCGACGAGCTCGCCGCTCGGGGAGTACAGCGGCGCGAACAACGCGTCCAGCGGATGCCAGGCGGCGGGATCCTCCGAGACCGGGATCTCCGGCACCCAGCCGACCACCTCGCCCTCGGGCAACCGCTCGTGCGGGACGAACCGGAGTCCGCCCCACTTGTCCGCGATCTCGAACTCGGCGTCGAAGATGTCGGCGGCGCTGACGGTGCCGAGCAAGGCCTCCCGGGCCTCGGGCGACCCCGCGACGGCGATCACCTCGAACTTCCCGTCGGGGTGGCGCAGGTTCAGCACCGCGATACCGAAGCCGAGGCCGGTGACGACCCCGTCCACCACCGCCTGCAGGGTTTCGCCCAGGCTCCGCCCGGCGCCCATCCGGGCGCTCACCTCGTAGAGACGGCGTACTGCCGTCATCCGAACGGTGGGCTCGTTCTGCACGTGTGTCTCTCCGGCGTCACGGCGATCGGCGGCCTCACGGGGCCCCGCCGTGGTGAGGGTCCCTTTACAGAGTGACAGATCGAGCCAGCCGGACAACGTTCCCCGACACGCCGAGGTCAACCCAATACGCCGGACGGGAGTCGCGCACCTGCTGTCAGTGACGAGAATACGCCTGCCGGCACGGACAGTGATTTTTTCAGTACCTGAGGTCCGCCAGCGACCGGTAGCTCGTCCGGGCGGAGACCCACGGATCCGTCGGTGCGTCGTGCTCGACCAGCCACTGCTCGACGCCGCCCTGTTCGGCCGGCGCGAACATTGCCCGGAAGTCCAGCCGGCCGGCCCCGACGTCCTCCCACGACCCGTCCGCCGCCATGTCCTTGACGTGCAGCGCGGGGAACCGGCCCGGGTGGTCGCGGAAGTAGTCGGCCGGATCCTTACCGCCGTTGACCACCCAGTACAGGTCCAGTTCGAAGCCGAGCAGGTCGGGCTCGACCTCGTCCAGCAGGATCTCGAACAGCACCTGGCCGTCGACCTCGGCGAAGTCGTGGCCGTGGTTGTGGAAGAGCAGCTGCAGGCCCGCCTCTCGCGCGGCCTTCCCGGCCAGGGTGAAGGCGGCCGCGGCCTCCCGGAAGCCCTCGACCGTGCGCAGTTCCGTCGGCAGCGAGGGGACGACGATCCACTGGCCGCCCAGCGTCCGTACGTCGGCCAGCGCGCCGTCCCAGTCCTCCGTCAGGCGGTTGTACCCGACGTGCTCGAGCACGATCTTCAGTCCGGCGTCATCGGCGAAGGACCGGATCTCGGCCGCGGAGTGACCGAACCGGCCACTCACCCCGACTGTCCGGTAGCCGATCTCCGCCAGCCGCTTCAGGGTGCCGGGGTAGTCCTCGGCGAGGGGGCCGCGCATGGTGTAGAGGTGCATGCCGATGCCGTCGGCGGGAATGGTCCGGTCGCTCATACGGAGTGCGCTCCTTCGAATGAGGGGATTGTTGAGTCGCTGCGGGGATGCCTCGGCGGCGTGGTGGTTGTTGCGTCAGGCAACGTGTTCCCGGTAGCGGGCGAGGGCCAGGTCGAACACCTCTTGCCCCGGCGCGTCCCAGAGGTCCTGGTTGAAGATCTCCACCTCGACCGGGCCGCCGTACCCTGCGGCGTCGCAGGCCTCGCGCAGCCGGCGGAGCTCGATCGCGCCGTCGCCCATCATGCCGCGGCCGAGCAGGGTGTCCGCCGGCAGCGGGACCACCCAGTCGCTCACCTGGTAGGAGCAGATCCGGTCGCCGGCCCGCTCGATCTGCCGGTACACGTCCGCGTCCCACCACAGGTGGTAGGCGTCGACGATCACGCCGACCTGCGAGGACGGGAACTGCTCGGCCAGGTCGAGCGCCCCGCCGAGGGACGACACCACGCACCGGTCGGAGCAGAACATCGGGTGCAACGCCTCGACCCCGAGCCGCACGCCCCGCTCCTCCGCGTACGGCGCCAGTTCGGCCAGGCCGTCCCGGACCATCCCCCGAGCGCCGCCGAGATCGCGTGATCCGGCCGGCAACCCGCCGCTGACCAGCACCAGTACGTCGGTGCCGAGCGTGGCGGCCTCGTCGATCGCGCGGCGGTTGTCCTCGATCTTCGCCTGCCGCTCGGCCGCATCGGTCGAGGTGAAGAACCCGCTCCGGCACAACGAGGAGACCCGCAGGCCCGCCTCGGCGACCAGCTTCGCGGACCGCTCGACGCCGTACTCCTGGATCGGTTCGCGCCACAGGCCGATCCAGGTCAGCCCGGCTTCGGCGCTCGCGGCGACGACCTCCTCGAGCGACCAGTACTTGGTGGTCGCCTGGTTCAGGCTGTAGCGGTTCATGCGTCGACTCCACCGACGACCAGCAGCTTGCGGAAGCGGTCCACCGCGAGCTCCGGGTTCGTCAGTACTCCGGCCGCGTCGGCCAGGCGGAAGGTGTCCGCGAGGTGCGGCAGCGACCGCCCGGTCTGCAGCCCGCCGACCATGCCGAACCCGGGCTGGTGCCCGTTCAGCCAGGCCAGGAAGGCGATCCCGGTCTTGTAGTAGTACGTCGGCGCCGAGAAGATCTGCCGTGCCAGTGGCACGGTCGGCGCGAAGACCTCGTCGTACTGCGTGAGGTCGCCCTCGTCCAGCGCCTTCAACGCGGCTGCCGCGGCCGGGGCGATCGCGGCGAAGATCCCGAGCAGGGCGTCGCTGTACCGCTCGCCGTCCCCGCGGATCAGCGACGGGTAATTGAAGTCGTCACCGGTGTAGAGGCGGACGCCCTGGGGCAGCCGGTTGCGCAGGGCAACTTCCTTCGAGGCGTCGAGCAACGAGATCTTGATGCCGTCCACGTGGGCCGCGTTCTCGTTGATCAGCTCGACGACCACCTCGGCCGCTGTGTCGAGCGAGTCGCTGCCCCAGTAGCCCGCCAGCGCGGGGTCGAACATCGACCCCAGCCAGTGCAGGATCACCGGTCGCGACGACTGGCTCAGCAGCCGGTCGTAGACCTTCCGGTAGTCGTCCGGCGATCCGGCGGCCGCGCACAACGCCCGGCTGGCCATCAGGATCGGCTGCGCGCCGGCCTCCTCGGCCACCGCGAGCTGCTCCTCGTACGCCGCGATCACCGCATCCAGCGGATGCACACCGGCAATGAGCTGATCGGTGCCGACACCCACCGCGATCCGCTTCGTCGCCCCGTCGTCCGCCCCGTCGTGCGCGCGGGTCGGCGCCTCGGCGGCCGAGCGGCGGATCAGTTCCTTGGTGGCCGGCCAGTCCAGCCCCATCCCGCGTTGGGCGGTGTCCATCGCCTCGGCCACGGACAGGCCCAGCGACCACAGGTGCCGCCGGAACTCCAGCGTGTGCTCCCAGTCGATCACGGCGGGCGCCCCCGGCGAGTTGTCCGCCAGCGGATCCGGGACGACATGGGCGGCCGCGAAGGCCAGCCGGCTGGTCGCGGGTGCATAGTTGCCGTGGGCAATGGGTTGACCGACGAGCTGGTAGGTCTGCAGACCACCGGCACCGTCGGGCAGGCGCAGGGACAGCGTCATGCCTTGCCCTCGAGGTCGAGCGGGGGAACCTCCAGCTTGCGACCCTCGCGCCACGACTGCAGACCGAGGTCCGCGAGCTGGACGCCCTTGGCGCCCTCGACGAAGTCCCAGGTGAAGGGCGCGTCCTCGACCACGTGCCGCAGGAACATCTCCCACTGCACCTTGAAGCCGTTGTCGAACACCTCGTTGTCCGGCACCTCGGCCCACTGGTCGCGGAACGAGTACGCGGCCGGCAGGTCCGGGTTCCAGATCGGCTTCGGGGTGGCGGAGCGGTGCTGGGCGCGGCAGTTGCGCAGCCCCGCGACCGCGCTGCCCTCGGTGCCGTCCACCTGGAACTCGACCAGCTCGTCGCGGAACACCCGGGTGGCCCAGGAGGAGTTCAGCTGCGCGACGATGCCGCCCTCGAGCTCGAAGATCCCGTACGCCGCGTCCTCGGCGGATGCGGTGTACGCCTGCCCCTGCTCGTCGTACCGAGTCGGGATGTGGGTGGCGCCCTGGCAGTAGACGGACTTGACCGGGCCGAAGATCTGGTCGAGCACGTACCGCCAGTGGCAGAACATGTCGACGACGATGCCGCCGCCCTCCTCGCTCTTGTAGTTCCAGGCCGGACGCTGCGCCTCCTGCCAGTCGCCCTCGAAGACCCAGTAGCCGAACTCGCCGCGGATCGAGAGGATCTTGCCGAAGAAGCCACCGTCGACGAGCCGCTTCAGCTTGCGCAGGCCCGGCAGCGACAGCTTGTCCTGGACGACGCCGTTCTTCAGCCCGGAGTCGCGGACCAGCCGGGCCAGGTCGACGGCCGCCTCCAGGCCCTCGGCGATCGGCTTCTCGCAGTAGATCGCCTTGCCTGCCTCGACCGCCGCGCGCACCCCCTTCTCCCGCAGCTGGGTGAGCTGGGAGTCGAAGTAGATCTCGACGTCCGGCTCAGCCAGCGCCTCGGACAGGTCGGTGGTCCAGCGGGTCAGCCCGTACTGGTCCGCGATCCGGCGGAGCTTGAGCTCGTTGCGGCCGACCAGGATCGGTTCGGGGATGATCATCGACCCGTCCGCGGCCGGCAGGCCGCCCTGCTCGCGGATCGCGACGATGGAGCGCTCCAGGTGCTGGCGGAGGCCCATCCGGCCGGTGACGCCGTTCATCACGATGCCGACGTGTCGAGCGTTCACTGTGCTGCCTCTCTTCGGCGCATCGTCTGCGCTGGTCTGTTGCGGGGCGGTCGAGTCAAGAAATCGGTACGCCGGTCCGCCGAGCGCGGGTGCCGCGTGGGAGCGAGGGTCTCGGAGGCGGGACGGAGCGTGGGCGGGTTCATGGGCGGTCGCCTAGGTCGTAGACGTCGAGGCGGCCGCACATGCCGTGGCGGCCGAGCTCGGTGGGCGCGGGGATCTGGTGGAGCTCCGCCGTCTGGAGGTGCGGTGCCTTGCCCGCCTCCAGCGCATCCAGGGCTGCACCCGTCTCATCAGCCAGTCGGCGGGCGCCTTGCTCCCACCGGCGCCGCCAGTCCGCCAGCTGTGGCCGGACGATCCGGATCGCCGCCTCGTAGAACGGCTCGAGCACGGCGGGACCGTCAGCGTCGTACGCGGCACGCAGAGCGGCGAAGCCCTGCAGCGCGAGGTCGCGCCGGGCCATGGCGGACGGCGTGCGGGCTTCACCCTCGCCGGTGAGTGTGGTCGCCTTCAGATAGGTCTCGCGGTCGGTCAGGTGCTCAGGCGGCAACGTCAGTACGGCGTCGCCTGCCTCGGGGAGCCCGGAGTTCGACATCAGCGTCAGGATCTGCAGGCCGCCGCCGTTCACCAGGCGGTGGATCGTGCCTGGGTCGAACCAGACCACGGTGCCCGCCTGCAGCGGGGTCTCGGTGAACCCCTTCGGGTTGAGCGTCTGGACCGCGCCGGAGCCGGCGATCACGTAGTACCCCTCGGAGCAAACCAGGTGCACGTGCGGGGTGCCGCCGACGAGTCCGTCGGGCGCCTCGATGTCGTACACCTTCAGGAGCGAGACGCCGATGCCGCCGGGCAGTGCCGTCGCCGGGCCGGGGCCGTACTCGCACATGCCAGTCTCCTCGTCCGTTGCCTTGGAAAGGGCTTTCCCAGGCTCGTGACCGCAACCTTAGGTGGGCCTTCACGGTGAGTCAACCTGTTGGGAAAGAAGTCTGGAAAGCGGTTGCACCCCCAACTGTCCGGAGTTGGCCAATACTGCGTCCGGAGTTGGCCGGCACCGCGTCCGGGGTTGGTCAGGGCTGTGTCCGGACCGGCGGATGGGGTACGGCGTACCGACGGGCGTTAGCGTCGTCGCAGGAGACGGAAGGAGCACGGTGGCCCAGGGCGGTGAGCCGGTGAGCGAGCGGGTGCAGGACGAGACGCGGGACGAGTGGCGGGACGGCGCACGGGCCGAGCCGCGAGACTGGGCGCGGGATGCGGGGCGAGGCGGGGCGCGGGATGAGCAGGTCGAGGTGTATCGCACCCTCGATCTGGCCCTCCGGGTCGGCGAGGTCGTGCTGTCCAGCGGCGCCGGTACGGCGGACGCCACCGCGACCATCCTCGCCGTCACCGCGGCCGGCGGGTTGCGCGGCTGTGAGGTCGACATCACGTTCACCTCGATCGCGATCTCTTACCAGGCCGGGCCGGACGTAGCCCCCGAGACCCACGTGCGCGTCGTCCGCTACCGCGGTCAGGATTTCTCCCGCCTGACCGCCGTCGACCTGCTGGTACGCCGGTTCACCCGTGGTGACATGACCCGTGAGGAGGCGAGCCGCGAACTGGCACGGCTGGTGTCCGCCGGCCCGCCGTTCCCACGCTGGAGCTCGGTCATCGCCTGGGGTGTGATGGCGGGCGGCGCGACCCTGCTGCTCGGCGGTGGCTGGCTGGTCACGCTCGTCGCCTTCGTCACCGCGATGGGGATCGAGTTGAGCAACCGCTGGTTCAGCCGCCAGCGGCTGCCCGCGTTCTACCAGCAGGTGGCCGGGGCGTTCGTCGCCACCGCGGTGGCGCTGATCCTCTATGCGCTGCACGCGCCGGTGAAACCGTCGCTGGTCGTTGCCGCGGGCATCATCATGCTGCTGGCCGGGATCGCCCTCACCGGTGCCGTCCAGGACGCCATCACCGGGTACTACGTGACCGCGGCCGCGCGAAGCCTGGAAGCGATGTTGCTGACCGGTGGGATCATCGCCGGGGTCTCGCTCGGGATCAGCCTCGGGATCAAGCTCGGGCTGCCGGTGGCGATCGAGGCGCAGACGATCCAGCTGGCCAACCTGCCGATCATGGTCGGCTCGGGTGCGCTGATGGCGGTGGCGTTCGCCTACGCGTCGTACGCGCCGCTGCGGTCGCTGCTGCCGATCGCGATCGTCGGTGCACTCGGCTCGCTGGTGTTCACGCTGATGACGCGCGCCGAGTTCGGCCCCGCCTGGTCGACCGCGGCCGGCGCCTTCGTGGTCGGTCTCGGCGGCTACTCGCTCGGCCGTCGTTCGGGGGTCCCGCCGCTGGTTGTGGTGGTCTCCGGAACGGTGCCGTTGCTGCCCGGACTGACCATCTACAAGGGCATGTACGAGTTGACGACCCAGGGCAACCTGATCGGCATCGTCACTCTCGCGACCGCCGTGGCGATCGGCGTCGCCCTGGCTTCCGGGGTCATCCTCGGCGAGTACGTGGCCCAGCCGATCCGCCGCGAGGCCCGACGCCTGGAAGACCGCCTGGCGGGCCCGCGCCTGGTCGGCCCACGCCGCCCAGTACGACGACGTACTCCCCGCTCCCGCTCAAGCACCCGCCGCAGACGCCGAGCCCCAGCCTGACTCACCGTTGCCCAAGCCGCCCCGTCTGCGGCTGCAGGCACTGGCTGCCGATGGCCGTTCGGCGGATCATCGGAGCGGTCCAGCGCGTGGGAAATCGATTTCTCCCACACCGTAACCAGGACCGCCCCCAGGGTCAACGCCTCAGTCGGGTTGCCTGAGCAGGGGCTGTGCTTTACTGCTGCTGGTGCGATTCCAAGGTGTGGCGGCAGGGAGTGATCCCGGGCCCGCCTGCTCCGTCCGGTCGACGGAGTGATCCGGCAACGACCGGGGCCATGCGGTGATACCCCGCTCCTGCTCGGATCCGCCCGGGTCCCTGGTTGATGATCTCTCTCACCCAGAGGTAACGAACGCATGTTCACAGGACTTATCGAGACCACCGCCACCGTCGCCGAGGTGCGCGCGAACTCCCTCCGGATCAGCGTCGATCCGGAGGTCCCACTGGTCGCCGGCGGCGCCGTCTGCCTGGACGGCGTCCGGCTCACGATGGAGTCGGCAGCCCCCAGCGAACTGGTGGTCACTGTCACCGACGAGACCCGCCGTCGGACCACCCTGGACCGGATCACCGTCGGTACTCCGGTCCACTTCGAGCTGCCCCTGGCCGCCGGTGACCGGATCGACGGTCATCTCGTCCAGGGGCACGTCGACGGCGTCGGCAAGGTGCTCCGAGTCGACGACGAACCCGCGGGCCGGCGGCTCTGGATCAAGCCGGGAGACCGGTTGCTGGCCCGGCTGGTGGCGAAGTCCTCGGTCGCGCTGAACGGAGTGAGCCTCACCGTCGCCGAGGTGCTGAAGGACCGGTTCTCCGTCGTCCTGGTGCCGAACACCATGGCCAAGACGAATCTCGGCAATCTCGGAGCCGGTGATCGGGTCAACCTGGAGAGCGACCTGCTCACCCGGATGGCCCGCGAAGGACACGGACCCGAGCTGCTCGAAGCGGTTGCTCGCCTGCCTTGGGCGGGCCACCTGAGCGGGCCGGTAGGAGTACAGAAGGTGGTCGCGCAACTGGCGGCCGGTGGTGGCGTGGTGGTCTGGGACCCAACGCTGGAAGGCGAAGGGGACGTGGTCTTCGCCGGCGAGCGGTTCCGGCCGGAGGCGATGACCTTCCTGCTCACGCAGGTCTGTGGGCATACGACGATTCCCTGCGCTGTCGAGGTATTGGAACGGCTGGAGATCCCCAGGATGCCCGGGGAAGGGGATCGGCAGGGCACCGCGATGCATGTCCCGGTCGACCTGGCGTCGCTGCCGGGCACCGGGGTGAGTGCCGCTGATCGCGCGGCGACGATCCGTCGGCTGGCTGATCCGCACGCCAAGGCCGAGGACTTTCTGAAGCCTGGCCATGTGTTCCCGCTGGCGGCTCGGCCCGGGTTGCTGGCCGAGCGGCGCGGCCACACGGAGGCGACCGTCGCGCTGTGCGTCGCGGCCGGGCTGGCGCCGGTCGGCGTGTGCTGCGAGGTGATGCGGCCGGACGGGGTGATGGCGGACGCGGCTGACCTGGAGCAGTTCGCGCTGCGCTGGGACCTGCCGATGATCGACGTGCACGACCTGGCCCGGTGGTTGTGATGAAGGGCTCCGACCTGTACGACGATCCGGTGTTCCTCGCGGGGTAAGCGGCCGGGCAGTGACCTTTGACTGAATCGACCGTTAGAGTTACCGACTGGAAACATCGGCCTGCTATCGCTGGGTCACCCCCCGGCGGGCTCGGAGGATCGACGTGGCACTGGGTAGGACGTCCCCGCGGGACCTGCCGCTGTTCGCGGACCTGTCCGGACGGGAGATCAAGGACATCTTCCGCGCCGGTGAGGAGGTCTCGGTGCCGGCCGGCTGGTCGCTCATCCTGGAGCAGACCCCACCGGATGCCGCCTACCTGATCCTCAGCGGTACGGCGGCGGTCCGGGTCAAGGGCGAGGAGATCGCCGAGCTGGGCGCGGGCGACATCGCCGGCGAGGTCGCGGTCCGGCAGAACCGGTTGCGGACGGCAACCGTGACGGCGAAGAGCCGGCTCCAGTTGCTCCACTTCACCAGGGAGAAGTTCGACGACCTGACGAACCGGCTGCCGAACTTCCGGGACGCCATCGACGCGACCATCGCCGAGCGGCGCGGTGACAAGTCCAGCTCCTGAGCCTGATCTCGGGGCGCTGCAGCAGGACTTCGAGCAGGCACTGCTCGGCGGCGAGCGCAAGTTCACCCGGATCGAGGTGTCCGAGCGGGCCGGGGTCTCGAGCGAGCGCGCCGAGCGGATGTGGCGCGCGCTCGGGTTCGCGACCGTGCCGGACGACGAGGTCGCCTTCACCGACGGCGATGTCGAGGCGCTCCGGCTGGTCGCCGCGCTGGAGGACGACGGCTTCATCGACCCGGCGGTCGAGTCGTCGCTGGCCCGCAAGCTTGGCCAGACCCAGTCCCGACTGGCGTCCTGGCAGTCCGCGATGTTCCTCGAGCTGCTGGGCGCCTCGAAGCTGACGGCGGATGACGCGATCGAGGTTGCGGCTTTGTTGCTTCCGGCAATGGAACGGCTGCAGACCTACGTCTGGCGGCGGCACCTGGCCGCGGCGGCGGGCCGCGCGGTGGCCGGCTCGGACGAGCTCGCCCGCGGCGTCCGGGTGGTCGGCTTCGCGGACATCGTGAGCTTCACCCGGTTGACCCGGCGGCTGTCCGAGCTGGAGCTGGGCCGGCTGATCGAGCGCTTCGAGGGCCTGGCCGCGGAAGTGGTCGCGGTGAACGGCGGCCGGGTGATCAAGTCCATCGGCGACGAGGTCCTCTTCGTCACGGACACCCCTGCGCAGGGTGCGGCGGTCGCATTGGCCCTGCAGGACAAGATGCGCGAGGCCGGCGACCTGCCCGAGCTGCGGATCGGCCTCTCCTACGGCAGCATCCTGATCCGCCTCGGTGACGTGTACGGCGAGGTCGTCAACCTCGCGTCCCGCCTGACCTCGGAGTGCAAGCCCGGCCGGGTCCTGATCGACCGCGAACTCGCCGCCGCCTTGGACGGCCACCCGTCGTACCGGCTGCGCAGGCTCCGCCGGGTTTCCGTCCGCGGCTACCACCACCTCGCGCCGTACGCCCTGCAGCGCGCTCACGAGTTCTGACGCTCAGTCGGGCAGGTCCGCGATGCGGGTGGAGATGCGCTCCAGGAGAGCCAGTTCCTCCGCGCTGAGGTGGTCGATGAAGCGGTTCCGGACCGAGTCGAGATGCCCTGGCGCCGCGGCCGCCAGTACTTCGAAGCCGTGGTCGGTGAGGTGGTAGATCGAGCCGCGGGCGTCGGCGGGATCCGGCTCGCGCTCGATCAGGCCGCGGGCCTCCATCCGGGCCGCGTGGTGCGACAGCCGGCTGCGTGACCACTGCATCTTGTCCGCGAAGTCCTTCAGGCCCCAACGGCGACCGGGCTTCTCCGACAACGTGCTGAGCACCTCGTAGTCGGCGGTGGACAGCCCGAGCTGGTTGAGATCCCGCGCGAGACGGGACGGAACGACGGTCAGCAACCGCCGGACGGCCCGCCAGGCGCGTTCTTCGTCGGTGTCGAGCCATCGGGTCCCGGTCACGGCCCCGATCCTACTTCTTTGACATATCAAAGAACATGGCTAAGCTCTTTGACATGTCAAAGAAAGTACTCGTCGTGGTTGCCAGCACCCGGCCCGGCCGGCTCGGTCCGGCGGTGGCGTCGTGGTTCGTCCGGGCCACGACCGGTACGGCGATCGACCTGGGCGTAGAGGTGGACGTGGCCGACCTCGCCGAAGTGGGGCTGCCGTTCCTCGACGAGCCGGAGCACCCTGCGACCGGCATCTACCAGCACGAGCACACGAGGGCCTGGAGCCGGCGGGTGGCGGCCGCGGATGCCCTCGTGTTCGTGACGAGCGAGTACAACTTCGCGATGCCCGCCACGCTGAAGAACGCCTTCGACTACCTCAGCGCGGAGTGGGCGTGGAAGCCCTGCCTGTTCATCGGCTACGGGAACACCTCGGCCGGGACGCGCGGCGTACAGATGGCTCGTGGTGTCGCCACCTCGCTGCGGATGCTCTCGATCGGTGGCGACATCTTCCTGCGGATCGCGGACGACCTGAGCGACGGAGAAGTGACCGAGACCGAGCGACTGGCCGCCCGCGCGAAGGACGCGCTGACCGAGCTGACCCGCGTCGCCGACGTACTGCGCCCGCTCTACCGGGCCGACCTGGAGATCGTCCCCGCGGTTTCGGGTGACGCGCCCGAGTTGCTGGTGTTGCAGCGGTGCTGCTGGGTGGACGAGGCGATCGCCAACGAGACGCTCGACCTCCCGGCGCTGGTGGAGTCCGAGGACGAGGTGCGTGCGGCGTTGCGGACCTGGACGACCTGGTGCGTGCGGTCCGGCGGGCGGCTGGTCGGCTCTGTCCGCGCCAAGCGGGACGGGGATACCTGGAACATCGGGCGACTGATGGTGGCTCCCGATCAGCGTCACAGCGGACTGGGTCGCCGGCTGCTCAGCTTCGCCGAGAGCCAGGCGCCGGCCGGAGTCACCGAGGCGACGCTGTTCACCGGCGCGCGGAGCGAACGCAACCAGGCGCTCTACCAAAAGGCCGGCTATTCGCTGTTCACCGAGGATGCCCCAGCGGGTGCGGTGGGCTTGAGGAAGCCCCTCTAACCTGGCCCCGTGCGAGAGGTTTCGACAACAGCTGACCTGGTCCGGGTATCCGACGACGACCCCATGATCATCTGGTCCGGACAAGGAGACCTCGGGCGCTCCGTGAGGGCCTGGTACGACGGGGACGCGGTGGCGGTGGCATCGCCCGAACTGTCGAAGCGGGATCGCCTGTCAGTGCGTGGGCCGATCGATCAACTGGCTCCGCTGGTAGAGCAGGTGCTCGCCGAGGTCGGGACGAGCTTCCGGCCGTTCGGCGACGAGCAGGTCATCCGTGAACTGGCCGAGCGGGTGCCGGGGATGACGTTCGCGGCTGCGTTCGGTTGGATGGATACCACGGACGCGCCGGCCCAGACGACCACGGCCGCCTGGCTCGATGGCGACACCGGGGTCGAGGAACTCCTCGCCGAGGCGGCTCCCGGGTCCTACGCCTGGCCCGGACGTCCCGGCGTACTGCGCTGGGCTGCTGCCACGGGTGAGGCCGGCGAGTTGCTGAGCATTGCGGCTGATGCGTGGAGTGCACCCGAGGTGGGTTTCCTGGCCGGAGTGGCGACGCGGCCATCCGTGCGGGGGCAAGGGCTGTCGCGCCAGGTGTGCGGGTTCGTGACGGCCGAGTTGGTGAAGCGGCACGGCCGGACCGGGCTGATGGTCGACCGGGACAACGCGGCCGCGATCTCCGTCTACCGCAAACTGGGCTACACGTACCGCGATGTCGCAGCGGCGCACGTGTAACCCAGCTCTGGTGCCTTCAGCGGGTCGGCGAGATCGTCAACGTCACACTCGGGCGCGGTGAGTTCGGCGCACCCGCGCTGGGAGTGGTCGTGGGCTTGGCGCTGGTGCCGGCCGACGGGGTCGGCGTTGTCGTCGCTGTGGGAGGGCCGGAGACCGGCGCGGCCGGCGGGATGAACAGCGCTTTGTCGCTGTCTTTGCAGTTGTCCGCGCTGGTGTTGCCCTCGGAGTCCGGGAGGATCATCGCCTGCGGGAACTGGTTGCTCTCGGACGGGCGGGTGCCCGACGGGTCCGTGCCCCAGTACCCGACGCAGTCCCGGATCTCGACGTTGAGCGGTTTGCCGTCCTGGTCGTAGAGCCGGACCTTGACCTGCCGGCCTTGCTCGTCGAACGGGTAGATGTTCTCGATCCTGTTGCCGTTCATGGTCAGCCCGGACGCGTGGGCGTAGTTGGTACCCGAGCTGCCGCGGTAGTCGTTGTAGCTGCCGGACAGGCCGTAGGCGGAGCCGCCGACGAAGCTGAAGGCCAGCCAGGCCGGCACGATGACTGTGGCGACCACGTTCAGCGGGACGACGTACCAGAGCCAGCGGCGGTCCTGCTGGGTCCGGCGGCCGATCCAGACCGACACCGCGGCGCCGGCCAGGGCACCGACCACTGCGACCGCACCGGCACCGAAGAGGGCGAAGAATCCGCCACCACCGACGACGCCGCGCGCCACCCACCAGACCGGCTGACCGATGCTGACCAGCTCGTGCCTGAGGTTCGGTGGGATCTGGTCGACCAGGTTGCGGATCGAGGCGGCCAGCCGCTGGCCCTGGGCGGTCTCCAGCACGATCCGCGGGTCGTTGCCGCGTAGCGCCCGAACCCCGAGGAAGGCGGCGCCGAAGAGCGTGATCAGACCGAGCAGGATGAACACGGGAGAGATCCCACCGATCACCACCAGGAACGGCCCGACGGTCGCGGCGATCAGTCCCCAGCGCAGGGCGGGCCAGCCGGCCTGGTCGGACGACTGCCCGGCCCGCGGCGGATACCCGGCCGCGGTGCGGAGCTCGTCCGCGTACTGCCTGGGGGTGCCGAGGCGTTCTTCCAGGGCCTCGACGGTCGGCTCGGCCTCGAACTCGGTGGCGACCTCGGTGAGGTGGCCGCTGACGTCGTCCAGCACGTCCTCGAGCTCACCCGGAGGCAGGTCGCTCAGCTCGGCGCGGATCTGGGCCAGGTACATCGCGACCGCTCCGGCGAGTGTGCTGTTCACGCCACCTCCTCGATCAGCAGCACCGACATGGTGTCGGCGAAGTGGTTCCACGTCTTGGTGGACTCCGCGAGCAGGTCGCGGCCGATCTTGTTGAGCCCGTAGTACTTGCGGTGCGGCCCTTCCTCGCTGGGCTGCACGTACGACGTCAGGGCGCCGGCCGCGAACAGCCGGCGCAGCGTGCCGTACACCGAGGCGTCCGCGACGTCCTCGAGCCCGGCCGAGCGCAGCCGGCGGAGTACGTCGTACCCGTAGCCGTCCCCGTCGCGCAGCACCGCCAGAACGGCGAGATCCAGCACGCCTTTGAGCAGTTGGCTCGTGTCCAACGCGTCCACCTCCGCTGTCCGTGCACCGCAAGGACCGGACCCCTCAGACCGATCCTCGCGGTGCTCTGCCGAGCAGACTACTACACATCGCGGAGTACTCCGCCATCCTGTTTTACTCGCCGCGCTGCTGGGCCGCGGGGAGCTGAGCACAATCGATCAAGTCCGGGAGCCGCCGGAGCGGGCAGAGTGAGGACATGAACTCAACGGACGTGTTCGCGGCCTTCGTCGAGGTTGTCGCCGAGAGCCTGGACGAGCCGGCGACGAAAGGCGCCGACCTCGCGCGCCGGGCCTACCTGTCGCGCTGCCACCTGACCCGGGTGGTCACCGCCGCCATGGGCGAGTCACCGTCGGCCTTCCGGCGCCGGGTGCTGCTCGAACGGGCGGCGTACCGGCTGCTCGCGGAGGACGTCGGGGTGCTCGATCTCGCGATCGACGCCGGCTACGGGTCGCACGAGGCGTTCACCCGCGCGTTCAGCCGGGCGTACGGGATGTCACCGCGCGAGTGGCG
This sequence comes from Kribbella orskensis, assembly GCF_004342085.1. Classification (NCBI taxonomy): domain Bacteria; kingdom Bacillati; phylum Actinomycetota; class Actinomycetes; order Propionibacteriales; family Kribbellaceae; genus Kribbella; species Kribbella orskensis. The sequence continues at coordinate 25,608 of NZ_SLWM01000032.1, read as the reverse complement.
CCGGGAGCCGTCGCGGCGGTTCTTCCTGGCGGCGCCGAGCGGGGTTCACTTCCATCCACCGGCAGGCCTGCGCCTGCCCGCACGGAAAGAGGCGAGGGGAATGGACGTACTGGTCAGGATGGTGGAGCACCACGTCTGGCTCACCGGCGAGCTGATCGAGCGCGGGAGCCGGCTGGACGCGGCGACGCTGGACCGGCCGATCGAGCTGTCGGTGGAGGGCATCGACGACGACGTGTCGATCCGGTACCTGCTGGACCGGCTGGTGTGGCAGGAGGAGATGTGGCTTGCGTCCGTCGCCGACCGCCCGTTCCAGGTGCCGGACTGCGAGCAGCCGGTGACCACGCCGATCTCCGAGCTGCGCACCCGGCATGCCGACGCGGGGTCGCGGTTCGTTGCCCTGGTCACGGCACTCAACGAGGAGGGCCGCTTCGACGAGAGCTTCGTCGACACCACCTGCGAACCGCCGCGGGTGTTCACCTACGGCGGCATGGTCGCGCACGTGCTGACCTTCGCGGCCCACCGTCGCTCGCTGCTGATCGGCGCCTTCTACACCGCCGGAATCACCGACCTGGGTTTCGGCGACCCGATGCACTTCGTCGCCGACGGAACTCCCAGCTAGGCGCAACCTCCCGGCTAGACCGGTGTGATCTCCACGGTCGCGCCCGCGGCGATGGTGACGTCGAGCAGCTCGTCACCCTGACGGACCCGGACACTCGCCTCGTGGGGGTTGGTGATCCGGGCCGTCACCAGGCGGCCGTTCTGCCAGGTGACGTCGACGACGAATCCGCCGCGAGCCCGCAGGCCGTGCACCGAACCGTCCCGCCAGCTGCTGGGAAGCGCGGGGAGCAGTTCGATCTCCTCGCTCGTCGACTGGACGAGCAGCTCGGCGATCCCGGCGGTGCCGCCCGCGTTGCCGTCGAACGAGTAGATGTTGTGCTCCGCACCGGCGATCCCGCCGGCGGAGTACGACATCAGGTTGTGTTCGCTGGCGTCACCGATCAGGCCGAGCAGGTGCCGCAGCGCGAGGTCGCCGTCCAGCAAGCGGGCGTAGTAGGTCATCAGGTTCGCCTCGACCCACTCCGTCTGCTCCCAGCCCTCGGCGTTCTGCCGCCGCTCGATGGTGACCTCGGCGGCGCGCGCGAGCTCGGGGGTCAGCCGCGGAGAGATCTGGCGTTCTGGGTACAGCGCGATCAGGTGACTGGTGTGCCGATGGCTCGGCACAGCCTCGTCGAAGTCGACCAGCCACTCCTGCAGTTGGCCGTGCTTGCCGATCTGGAAGGGCGGCAGCTTCTCGCGTGCGGCCTCCAGCCGGCTCCGCAGTTCTTCGTCGACGCCCAGCAGGTCGGACGCCTCCGTGCAGATCCTGAAGAGTGCCTCGATCAGCACGGTGTCGCAGGTCGCGCCCATCGAGAGCGAGCACTGGTCGCCGTCGGGCGAGAGGTACCAGTTCTCCGGTGAGTCCGACGGTCCGCTCAGTAGTTGGCCGGTCGCAGGGTCTTCCGTCAGGTAGGCGAGGAAGAACTCGGCCGCGTCGCGGAGTACCGGGTAGGCGCGGTCCGCGAGGAAGCCGAGGTCGCGGTTGTACTCGAAGTGCTCCCACAGTTGAAGGGAGATCCAGATCCCACTGGTCACATGCAGACCCCAGCCGAGTCCCCATCCCGGCGCGGAGTACCCCCAGGCGTTGGAGACGGTGTGCGAGACCCAGCCGGGTGCGCCGTACAGCTGCGTGGCGGTCTTCTGCCCGCTCGCGCGGAGTCCGTCGATCAGGGTGAACAAAGGAAGCTGGCACTCGCCGAGGCCGGTGATCTCGGCGGCCCAGTAGTTCTGCTGGGTGTTGATGTCGAGGTGGAAGTCGTTCGTCCACGGACCACCGGCCGCCCGGCCGTCATTCCAGGCTCCCTGCAGGGCAAGGGGAAGCGGCGAGTCGGCGCGCGAGCCCGCGATCGTCAGATAGCGCCCGTACTGGAAGTACAGCGCGAGCAACTCCGGGTCCTCGCCACCCTTGGCAAGCAACGCTCGCCGCTCATCGGTAGGCAACTCTCGTACTGCGCTGTCGCTACGGCCGAGGTCGAGACCGACCTGGCTCATCAGCGGGGTGTAGTCGTCGAGGTGTGCCTGCTTCAGTGCCTCGTAGCCGACCGAGGAGGCGTGCTCCAACAGGCGGGTCGGACGCTCGGCCGGATCCTCGCCGAGCCAGTCGGAGCCGACGGCGACCAGAATCGTTGCACCGGTGGCATTCCGCACGATCAAGTGGTTGCCTTCGGCCACAACCGTGCCGTCGTCGGGCAACACCTGGGCGCGGAGGTCGAGCGTCGAACCGACCTTGCCGTTGCTGTGGAGTTCCTCGAACGCGTTGCCCTGCAGGCGAATCGTGTCGCCCTCGGTCGTCACCTGACCGGGGATCACGTCCTCGGTGAAGGAGAGCTCGAAGCTCAGAGCGCCGGTGGTGTCTGCAGCCAGGCGCACGACGATCACCCCATCCGCGTGCGACGCGAACACCTCACGCTCGATGGTGATCCCGTCCCGCTGGAACGTCGTCCGAACGATCGCGTCCTGCAGATCGAGAGACCGCTCGTACCGCGTCGGCTCACCTTCGGCGTCGAAGGTCACCTGGAGTTCAGGGAGCGGGACGTTGGTGCCGAAGGAAGTCGGTGTACCGAGCAGGTGTTCGCCGGCCAGGGCCTGCGCCTCGGCGTACCGGCCGGCGAGGAGGAGTCCGCGGATCGTCGGCAGGTGCTCGAGCGCCGTCGGGCTCACGTCGGTGTCCGCGGGCGCGCCGGACCACGCGGTGGACTCCGACAACTGGATGCGCTCGCCCCGGTCGCCCGAGTAGACCATCCCGCCCAGCCGGCCGTTCCCGATCGGCAGCGCCTCGAACCACCTGGTCGCGGGGCGGGAGAACCACAGCCGTCCCGGAGTGCTCGACTGCTGCCCCGGCGCGCTGGATCCGGCTACGGCGTGGACGACCTCGTGCTGGCGCATGCGACCTCGGTTCCCGTCGTGGAGGGATTTACTTCACCGAGGTAAGTATGACGTCAGCGCAGCGGGTCGTGCAGGTCGGGGCGCTCGCTCGGGGTGGTGATCCGGACCTCGATCGGCTCGGCCTTGGTCGGGGCGGCGACCTTGCCGACGGTCATCGGAAGGTTCAGCCTGCTGTTCGCCAGGTCGATGTCGATGGACGCGCCGGTGTCGTTCGGGGTGGTCCACTCGGTGTCGCTCAAGGTCACCGCGAGGCCGAGCACGCGGCCCTTCGGGATCACCTGGTCCTGCGCCCGCAGCGGAACCGTGACCGTGGTCCACGTGCCCGGCGTCAGCGGCTGCGGCTTGCTCAGCGAGGCACTGTGGGCCGCGTCGATCCAGCCGCGGCTGACAATGCCGTGGTCACTGTCCTCCGTCAGTTTCTGCACGGTGAAGTAGCACGCGTCGTCGTACTGCGACTGCGGCGCGACGCACGTCTCGACACCGGTCCGGCGGACACCGGAGTACCGCTCGGCCTGTCCGTACTCGACCAGGCGCGCGGTGATCGGCGTGGTGGGCGAGTCGGCCTTGATCCGCAGCGTCACCGTCGGCGTGCCGCTGACCCGGATCGCGGCCGGCAGCGGTGCGGACAGGAACATCTGCCGCCCGGCGATGACGTCGGACGGTGTGGCGACGATGGTGTCCTCGGTCAGCGTGGGGTCGTCCGTCACCGTGACGGTTCCCTTGCCGGAGGCACCTAGTTTGCCGGCGGCCAGCGGCACCGGCACGGTCTTCGGCGAAGCGGGCCAGGTGTTGTAGTTCTTCCAAACGTCCGGCGCAGTCTCGACAGTCGCGACCGGCTCGCGCATCACGTTGTTCTGCAGGCCCTGCAGCCAGTAGTCGAACCACTTGTGCAGTTCGTCCACCCACTCGTCGCGGCGGAACTCGAACGGGTCGACGTGGTCCTCGAGGCCGAGCCAGATCTTGCGCGGGACCTTGTTCTTGCCCAGGGCATCCCACCACTGGGCGAAGTGGTTGGTCTGGACGTTGTAGTCGCTCAGGCCGTGCGTCAGGAAGACCGACGCCTTCACGTTGCGGGCGTCCTTCAGATAGTCCCGCTCGGCCCAGAAAGCGGTGTAGTCACCCGTCTCGTCGTCGTCCTGCTCGCCCAGATCGGCCCGTACCGCGTCGCACGCGGGCGTGTCGTGACCGACGTAGCCGCCGAGCCAGGGCATGTAGTCGACCGAGTACGGCACACCGCCGGAGCGGGAGTAGTCGTACCAGGAGGAGATCGCCGAGATCGGCACGATCGTCTTCAGCCCGCGCACGCCGGTCGCGGCGACCCCGTTGGCCAGGGTGCCGTCGTACGACTTGCCGATCATGCCGACCGAGCCGTTCGTCCAGGTGGCCTTGACCGGCTGGCCGTCGCCGGTGCGGGCGGTGTTCCGGCCGTTCAGCCAGTCGATCACCGCGACCACCGAGTCGATCTCGTCCTTGCCGCCGACGTCGCCGCAGCCGGTGGAACGGCTGGTGCCGACGATGTCCACGCCGACCACCGCGTACCCGCGCGGGACGAAGTAGTTGTCGTAGTACAGCGGCATCTTCTGGATCGCGCCGGACTCGTCGTAGGTCTTCTTCTCGCTCTCGTTGCCACGTCCGCAGCAGGAGTAGTACGGCGAGGCGTCCATGATGACGGGGATCTGCAGCCCGGCGGCGGCGGTCTCGCGCGGCCGGACGATGTCCACCGCGATTACGTCGTCGGCGCCGTCGGAATCGGTGTCCATGGTGGTGTCGACGTAGACGGACTCGCGGATCGCGCCCGCGTAGTCGTAGACCGGCTGGGTGCTGCGCGTGCGCGGATCGACGTGCGGCGGGACGCCGGCGGCCGCGCTCGTGGCAGCGGCGTCGTCGGCGACGGTGGGGGCGGCAGCGCTTGGTGCGTCAGGCCCATCCGGGATCCGGGCTGCTGTTGCGGTACCAGTTGCGGTTCCGAGGCAGAGCACGGTGGACGAGACCAGGATCGTCACCCTGGCGCGGACGGTCGTCATGGCTGGGAAGGCTAGTCATTCCCGGGCCGCAAAGCCAGGCTCTGGGAACATTCCCCGCCACTTCTCGGCGACGCAGCGTGATGATGACACCACTTCCGATAGTGTGACCGCCACCCAGGGGGAGCCGTACGGAAGGTGGGTATCCCAGATGAACATGCGAGCACCGGTGACACTGCTCGATGTGGCACAACGCGCGGGTGTGTCCGTGGCGACCGCTTCACGCGTGCTGAACGGCGGCGACCGGGTCCCGCGCCCGGAGTTGCAGGAGCGCGTCCGGGAAGCCGCCGCGGCTCTCGGGTACACGCCGAACGCACAGGCGCAGGCGTTGGCGAAGTCGTCCACCAACGTGGTCGGCATCCTCGTGCACGACATCGAGGACCCGTACTTCGCGGCGATCGCGAACGGGGTGATGCGCGCCGCGGACGAGCGCGGGCTGCTGGTGATGATGGCCAGCACGTTCCGTGATCCCGACCGCGAGATTGCTTACCTGTCCTCGTTGCGTGCACAGCGCGCCCGGGCGGCGGTGATGATCGGTTCCCGCCGTACCGACGCCGAAGGACTCGCCCGGACCGCGACCGAGATCGAGACGTTCCTCAACTCCGGCGCCGGCCTGGCCCTGGTGAGCCAGTCGGGCATGCCGGCGCACACGATCGAGCCGGACAACCGGGCGGGCGCGGCCGAGCTGGCCCGTTCGCTGGTGGGACTCGGCCTGCGGAAGTTCGGCATCCTCGGCGGGCCGGAAGGACTGGCCACCGCGCGGGACCGGCGGGACGGATTCGTCGAAGGTCTGGCTGAGGCCGGCTTGGAAGCAGTGGCCGTGCAGTTCGGCGAGTTCACTCGCGACGGCGGACACGCGGCGGCCCTGGAACTCCTTGACAGCAAGGCGGATCTCGACTGCCTGTTCGCGGTGAACGACGTGATGGCCGTCGGTGCGATGTCCGCCCTGCGCGGCCGCGGTATCGACGTACCGGGTGATCTCGGGGTGGCCGGTTTCGACGACATCGCCACCCTGCGGGACGTCTGGCCGGGACTGACCACCGTGCGGCTGCCGCTGGAGCAGATGGGCCGCCGGGCTCTGGAGCTCGCCGTCGGTGGCGGCGAGCCGATGACCGAGACGTTCAAGGCCGAGGTCGTCCTCCGGGAGAGCACCGCACGGCGCTGAAGTCCACCAGCAGTGCTGAAATATGCTCGGCGGGTGACCAAGCCCGTGCACGTCTCCGAGATCTTCGACCCGTCGGCCTGGAAAGAGGTCGACGGGTTCGACCTGTCCGACATCACCTACCACCGTGCGGTCGACGCCGGGGTGGTGCGGATCGCGTTCAACCGGCCCGAGGTGCGCAACGCGTTCCGGCCGCGGACGGTGGACGAGCTGTACCGGGTGCTCGACCACGCACGGATGTCGACCGACGTCGGCTGCGTGCTGCTCACCGGCAACGGCCCGTCCCCGCGCGACGGTGGCTGGGCGTTCTGCTCCGGTGGCGACCAGCGGATCCGCGGCAAGGACGGCTACAAGTACGCCGAGGGCACGACCGCCGACACGATCGACCCGGCCAAGGCGGGGCGGCTGCACATCCTCGAGGTGCAGCGGTTGATCCGCTTCATGTCGAAGGTGGTCATCTGTGTCGTTCCCGGCTGGGCGGCCGGTGGCGGGCACAGCCTGCACGTCGTGGCCGACCTGACCCTGGCCTCGGCCGAGCACGCGCGGTTCAAGCAGACCGACGCGGACGTGGCCTCCTTCGACGGCGGCTTCGGTTCGGCGTACCTGGCCCGGCAGGTCGGACAGAAGTTCGCGCGCGAGATCTTCTTCCTGGGCGACGAGTACTCGGCCGAGGACGCGTACCGGATGGGCATGGTCAACAAGGTCGTGCCGCACGCCGAGCTGGAGGCAGTCGCGCTGGAGTGGGGCAAGAAGATCTGCGCGAAGTCGCCGACGGCCCAGCGGATGCTGAAGTACGCGTTCAACCTGATCGACGACGGCCTGGTCGGCCAGCAGATCTTCGCGGGTGAGGCGACCCGGCTCGCCTACGCCACCGACGAGGCCGCCGAGGGCCGCGACTCCTTCCTGGAGAAGCGGCCCGCCGACTGGACGCCGTTCCCGTACGCCTTCTGAACCGTCAGGACCCGAGCGATCGCACCGTGTCGTCGGAGTTGAAGGACCACAGCTGATTCGAGCTCCGTGCGCAGTCCCACCACGGTTTAACGCTATTTCCTGAGTAGTTCTCAGAAATCTTAGTGCGAAGTACTGACAGTGCGCGGTAAATCTCTTACCGTCACCCGGTATGGACAACCTTTCTCGTCGTGGGCTGCTCGCCGGGGCCGGTGCGCTCGCCGCCGCCGGAACCCTGGGAGCCCCCACCGCCTCCGCCCGCCCTGTCCGTGCCGCCGCGCTGCCCGCCACCAAGCGGTTCAAGATGAGCGCGACCACCAACGAGTTCTTCCGCCACAAGCCGTTGTGGGGCCCGACCGTCATGCAGTCAATGGCGTTCGACACCCCGAACAACCGGATCTTCACCGGCCAGTTGCGATCGGGGACCCCGGCCAACAGCGGTGACCTGACGCTGAGCCGGCTCAACTTCTCGGGCACCGTCGTCGGGCACATGTACCTGACCGGGTTCGGCCATGCCGTTTCGATCGGCGTCGAGGCCGTCGGCGGTACGTCGTACCTGTGGACCTGTGGTGCTACGACATCAACCAGGGCAAGATCGTCGACTCGTTCCTCACCCTGGCCGGCAAGAGCCTGACCTACCGCGAGGCCGAGGGGATGGCGGTCTACGGTTCCACCGACGCGACCGCCCGGCTGTACTTCGGGTTCGCGTCCGGCGTCACCGGCGACCGCCGGGCCAACTTCTTCTACCGCAACACCCTGGTCTAGGGGCTGGACTACCGGCGCCCAGGGATTACTCGCGTCTTGGGGTTACTGGGCGACGCCGTACAGGCGGTCACCGGCGTCGCCCAGGCCGGGGACGATGTAGCCCTTCTCGTTCAGGTGCGAGTCCATCCCGGCGATCACCAGGTTGCAGGGGATGTGCAGGTCGGCGAGCTCGCGCTCGATCCGCTCGACGCCCTCGGGAGCCGCCAGCAGGCAGATCGCGGTGATGTGGTCGGCGCCGCGGTCCACCAGGAACTGGATCGCCGCGGCCAGCGTGCCACCCGTCGCGAGCATCGGGTCGAGCACGTAGCACTGGCGCCCGGACAGGTCCTCCGGCAGCCGCTCGGCGTACGTCGAGGCTCTCAGGGTCTCCTCGTTCCGGATCATGCCGAGGAATCCGACCTCGGCCGTCGGGAGCAGCCGGGACATGCCCTCGAGCATGCCGAGGCCGGCCCGCAGGATCGGCACCACCAGCGGCTTCGGCGAGGTCAGCTTGATCCCCTGGGCCTCGGCGACCGGGGTGGTGACGGTGATCGGCCCGGTCCGGACGTCCCGGGTCGCCTCGTACGCGAGCAGCGTGACGAGCTCCTCGGTCAGCCGCCGGAAGGTGGGCGAATCCGTCCGCTCGTCCCGCAGCGCGGTGAGCTTGTGGGCGACGAGCGGGTGGTCCACGACGAGGATCTGCATGGCCGGAACGCTACCGTCGGCGATTCGCTGCCGGGAAGCCTAGTCCTCGGTGTCTGCCGTTCGGCTCCAGCACACGCCGGACGGCCGACCCGGAGTACGAGCCGCTGTTAGCGTTGGAACGCAGTCGATTTAGGTCAGCCGGCCCCCGCCCCAGGGCGGCCTCTCCCGAACCGACGAGGACGTGGCGCCCGTGAGCGAGGACAGCGGCAAGTCACCCGAACAGCTCGACCGGCTGCGCCGCCGCGCCGCCTTCCTGCGCGAACTGGAAGAAGCCCGTGCTCTCCGCGACCGGATCGCCCCCCGAAGAGCCCGGGTCCGCCAGATCCGCGCCGCCATGCGCCGCGCCACCTACCACCACTGACCGGCGTACGCCGCGCCTCCGTACCGCGCTCGCCGGTTCCTGGAGACGCCTGCAGCCGGGCCGGCTGACCCCGCCTACGCCGGGTGAGGGGTGTCTCGGAGTGGCACCGATTTGCTGGTGAATGTGTGAACATCTCCCGCCTGGCGCGGGAGTCTGCGACGATGAGCGCGTGTCTGATCCCACGGCTGGGCCGATGACCACCACCACAGAGCTCGACTTCGCAGTCGCTGCTTACACCGAGGATGGGGACTGGCTCGTCACGCCGCTGGTGCTGCGCGGGGAACCCGACCTGTCCGCGCTGGTCTCCGCGCTGCGGCGCTACCCAGGCGACCAGGGGGTGCTCGGGATGATCTCCGTCGACGAGGACTTCTTCATCCTGCTCCGGGTGATCGGCGGCCGGGCCCGGCTGCTGATCTCGGACGTCACCGCCGCGACCGAGTGGCCGCTGGCCAAGCAGGTGGTCGACGAACTGGACATCCCGCTGGCCGATGACGACGACGAGCAGGTGCCGGCCGGGGACCTCGCCATCATCGCCGACCTGGGCATGAGCGCGATGGACCTCGGCGCGCTGATCGACGACGTCGACCTGTACCCCGAGGAGATGCTCGAGGAGATCGCCGAGGCACTCGGCTTCGGCAACCAGTTCCACGAGGCGCTAGAAACCATTGGCTAGCCCAGCACACCAGGCCTGGGCCCGGTTGATGCGGCTGGCGCTGGACGAGGCGGAACTGGCGCGGGGGAGCGCCGACGTACCGATCGGGGCGGTCGTGGTGGACCCCGACGGACAGGTGATCGGGCGCGGGCACAACGAGCGCGAGGCGACAGGGGACCCGACCGCGCACGCCGAGGTGCTGGCGATCCGCGCGGCGGCCGAACACGTCGGCGAGTGGCGCCTGACCGGCTGCACGCTGGTGGTCACGCTGGAGCCCTGCACGATGTGCGCGGGGGCGATCGTGCTGTCCCGGCTGGACCGGCTGGTCTTCGGCGCGTACGACGAGAAGGCGGGCGCGGTCGGGTCGCTCTGGGACGTCGTGAGGGACCGCAGACTGAACCACCGGCCCGAGGTGGTGGGCGGTGTGATGGCCGACGAGACGGGTGCGCGGCTACGCGATTTCTTCACAGGCCATAGGTCTTGATAGCCTCTGCGGCGGTGGCGTGTCCGAGCGGCCGAAGGAGCGCGCCTCGAAAGCGCGTGAAGGGTATCCCCCTTCCGAGGGTTCAAATCCCTCCGCCACCGCCAACCATCTTCGGGTGGGAGTTACGCCGGAGACCCTGATGCTGTGTGATGCGTCAGGGTCTCCGTTCTTTTCCGGCCGGTGGCGTGGTGGCCGGTTCTTTTGTGACATGAATCAGTTCGGCGCCGATGGTTCGTTGCCGGAGGCACGGCTCCACTAAGCTGCAGTCCCCCGACCTTGAGGGCCGCTGTGGACGTCCATGATCTCGACAGGATCCTGCTCGCCGGTGCCGCGGTGCTGCTGGTGGCGATCGTCGCTGTCCGGCTCTCCGGCCGCCTCGGTCTCCCGTCGCTGCTGATCTACCTCGGCATGGGGTTGCTGCTGGGTGAGTCCGGGCTGGGGATCCAGTTCGAGAACGCGGAGCTCGCGCACGCGCTGGGGTTCGCCGCGCTGGTGATCATCCTGACCGAGGGCGGTCTGACCACCCGGTGGAACGAGGTCCGTCCGGTGATGCCGCTGGGCGTCGTACTGGCGACCGTCGGCGTCGCGATCAGCGTCGGCGTGGTCGCCTGCGTGGCCCACTTCATCCTCGGCCTCGACTGGCAGATCTCCGTCCTGCTCGGCGCCGTCACGTCGCCCACCGACGCCGCCGCCGTCTTCTCCGTACTCCGCAAGGTCCCGATCCGGCCGAGGTTGCGCGGGGCACTGGAGGCCGAGTCCGGTCTGAACGACGCCCCGACGGTACTGCTGGTCACCCTGGTCAGCACCGGCGGCCTCGGCGACCACGGCCTCCCGTACTTCGCCGGCCTGGTCGTCTACGAACTCGTGTTCGGGGCGCTGTTCGGCCTGCTGATCGGCTGGGCGGCGGTCGGCCTGCTCCGCCGGGTGGCGCTCGGCTCGGCCGGCCTCTACCCGCTCGCGATCGTCTCGATGGCCTTCCTCTCGTACGCCGGGGGCACGGTGCTCCTGCACGTCTCCGGGTTCGCCGCGGTGTACGTGACCAGCCTGGTGCTCGGGCGGGCGGAGTTGCCGCACCGGATGGCGACCAGGTCGTTCGTCGACGGGATCGCCTGGCTGGCCCAGATCGGGCTGTTCGTGATGCTCGGCCTGCTCGCGTCGCCCAGCAAGTTCCGGCTGAACGATGTGCTGCTGGCGCTGGTGATCGGGATCGCGGTCACAGTGGTCGGGCGGTTCGCGGCGGTGGCGATCTCGGCGACGCCGTTCAGGATCCCCTGGAACGAGCAGACCTTCATCGCCTGGGCCGGGCTGCGCGGCGCCGTACCGATCGTGCTGGCGACGATCCCGCTGGCCGAACAGGTCCCGCAGGCGGATCGCGTCTTCAACGTGGTGTTCGTGCTGGTGCTGCTGTTCACGCTGCTGCAGGGGCCGTCCCTGCCGTGGGTCGCGAAGCGGTTGGGGGTGCTCGACGACAACGCGGCCCAGGAGGTCGACATCGACGTGGCGCCGCTGGAGTCCCTAGGCGCCGACATGCTGCAGGTCCGCGTCCCGAGCGAGTCGAAGCTGGCCGGCGTCGAGATCGGCGAACTCCGCCTGCCCCAGGGCGTCTCGATCTCCCTGGTGATTCGTGGCACCCGCGCCTTCGTCCCGGACCGCCGTACGGTCCTGAGAGCCGGGGACGCCCTCCTGGTCGTCGCCCCGAGCGGCCTCCGCGAACAAACAGTCCGCCGCCTCCGAGCAGTCAGCCGGGCAGGCCGCTTGGCCGGCTGGTTCGGCGAACGAGGCCGAGAAAATCTCTGACCACCCGCACACCAGGCTCCGGCAGGTCGGAGTACAGGGTGTGGCTGAACCGGCCGCGGAGGTCAGTTGGGGTTCTGGCCGGAGGGGACGGGCTGGGTGCCTCGGACGATCGGGAGGCAGTGGGTGCTGCCGGCGGGGACGCCGATCGACGGGGTGCCCTTGACCTTCAGCGTCTTGTACCCGCGGCCGACGATCAGGTCGACGGTGTGGTCCGGCCGGTTGTCGCCGACGGGCGCGGCCTTCTGAGTCAGCTGACCCGCGACCAGTTGCAGCTCGGGCGACTTGTCGGTGGTGCCGCGGACCGCGACGACGTCGACCTTGTCACCCTTCGGCTCGTTGGCGATCTTGCCGATGTTGAAGCCGCGCTTCTTCAGCTCCTCCGCCACCGCGGCCGCGGTACCGGCCTTGGCGCCGCCGTTGTAGACGTTCACCACGACCTGCTTGGGCACCATCCGGTTGTTCGGCAGCGTCTGGTCGACGCAGTTCGCCTCGGCGCTGCTCTTGGTGAGGGAGTTCCATCCCCACCAGGCGCCACCGACCAGCAGGCCGAGCAGCACCACCATGGTGATGGGCGTCCGCCAGCGGATCCGCGAGTGTGGTCTCGGCTGCGGCTGGAGAGCGCTCATCGTGTCCCCCGACTCATTCGACTTAGTCCACGACCAGTACCCGGGCGTGCAGAACTAAACGCTGTTGCAGGGCCGCGCGGAGGGCCCGGTGCAACCCGTCCTCGAGGTACATCTCCCCCTTGAACTCGACCACGTGGGCGAACAGGTCGCCGTAGAAGGTCGAGTCCTCGTCCAGCAGCGCGTTCAGGTCGAGAGTGCCTTTGGTCGTGACGAGCTGGTCCAGCCTGACCTGCCTCGGTGGCAGCACAGACCAGTCCTTCGGCTTGTACCCGTGATCCGGGTACGGCCGTTCTTCCCCGACGCGCTTGAAGATCACCCACCGGAGTCTAGCGGGGGAACAGGTCCGACGAGATGGTCAGGAACGTCACCGGGAAAGTCGTGACCAGGACTCAACCTTCTGAGCCTGGGAGGCGTCACACAGGGATCAGCACTAGTAGGGGGCAAAGATGAGACTTCTGACCAGGCTAGGGGTGGGGGCCGCGACTCTGGTGGTCGCGGTCGTGGGGATGACGATCCCGGCGGACGCGCTCACCATCACCCAGAACAAGGCGGCGCAGACCCGGTTGAACCGGCTGGGCTGCACAGCGGGACCGGTGGACGGCAGAGTGGGAGCGATGACCCAGGCGGCCACCGTGCGCTTCCAGTCCGCGAACAAGCTGTCCCAGAGCGGCAAGCTCGCCGGTACGACGTACACCCGGCTGATGGCCGCCACGGCCAAGCGGTGCGACGTACGACCGATACCGGCGGGGACCGGGGGCGGTCGCCGGATCGTGATCAGCCAGGGGCAGAACTGGGTCTGGCTGATCGATGCCTGGGGCAAGGTCGTCCGGCAAGGCGGCATCATCGACAACCCGCTCTACCTGAAGCCGGGGACCTACAGGAGCGGCGCCAAGTGCGGCCGGGCCGCCAAGATCAGGAGGAACACCGACGGCGCGAGCCTGTACCTGAACAACTTCGTCCGCTTCGCCCCGTGCGGGATCGGCTTCCACCAGATCCCGACGTACAAGCGGAGCGGCGCCCAGATCCACGCCGACTGGCTGCTCGGCACCAACGCCAGGGCCTCGCACGGCTGCATCCGCGTCTCCAAGGCGATGTCGGGCTACATCTGGTCCTTCACCACCACCGGCACCCGGGTCGTCGTCATCCGCTGACCCGGTCCGACCGGCCACGTGCCCTGAGCCCGGAGTACCAGCGACTCCGCGCTCAGGGCACAGTCTTGCCGGTCCGGGGCATTAGCATCTCGAACGCACGGGGAGTGTGTTCCCTTCGTTCGTTCGAGAGGCATCGCTGACATGGCCGAGACACCCGATGTCGTGGAGACCGTCAAGCAGGGGTACGCGTTCGAGGGGCCGGCGATCGAGCTCGGCGCGCTGCTGGTCGACGGTACGCCGAACCCGGCCGCCGCGGTCCGGATCCCGCTGTCGATGGTGAACCGGCACGGCCTGGTCGCCGGCGCCACCGGTACCGGCAAGACGAAGACCCTGCAGTTGATGGCCGAGCAGCTCTCGGCAGCCGGGGTCGCGGTGTTCGCGGCGGACGTCAAGGGCGACCTGTCCGGCGTCTCGCAGCCCGGCGAGGAGAGCGAGAAGCTGCTGGCGCGGACCAAGACGATCGGCCAGGAGTGGGCCGCCACCGGCTTCCCGACCGAGTTCTACGCGCTCGGCGGCCAGGGCAGCGGCATCCCGATCCGCGCCACCATCACCTCGTTCGGGCCGGTGCTGCTGTCCAAGGTGCTCGGTCTGAACGACGTCCAGGAGTCCTCGCTCGGGCTGATCTTCCACTACGCCGACAAGCAGGGGCTGACCCTGCTGGACCTGAAGGACCTGCGCGCGGTCATCACCCATCTGACCAGCGACGAGGGCAAGGGCGACCTGAAGGAGCTCGGCGGGCTGTCCGCCGCGACCGCCGGGGTGATCCTGCGGGCGCTGATCGGGTTCGCCGACCAGGGAGCCGAGGCATTCTTCGGTGAGCCCGAGTTCGACACCGCGGACCTGATGCAGGAGCGTGACGGCAAGGGGGTCGTGTCGCTGCTGGAGCTGCCGAACCTGCAGGACCGCCCAGCGCTCTTCTCCACCTTCCTGATGTGGCTGCTGGCCGACCTGTTCCACGACCTGCCCGAGGTCGGCGACGTCGACAAGCCGAAGCTGGTGTTCTTCTTCGACGAGGCGCACCTGCTGTTCAACGACGCGTCTAAGGCGTTCCTGGACTCGATCGCGCAGACCGTGCGGTTGATCCGCTCCAAGGGCGTCGGCGTCTTCTTCGTCACCCAGACCCCGAAGGACGTGCCGGACGACGTACTGGCGCAGCTCGGCTCCCGCGTCCAGCACCAGCTCCGGGCGCACACGCCGAACGACGCGAAGGCGCTGAAAGCCACGGTGTCCACCTTCCCCAACTCGTCGTACGACCTGGCCGAGGTGCTCACCCAGCTCGGCATCGGCGAGGCGATCGTGACGGTGATGAACGAGAAGGGCGCTCCGACCCCGGTCGCGTGGACCCGCCTGCGCGCACCCCAGTCCCTGATGGCGCCCGCCTCCGCCGAGCAGCTCACCGCCACCGTCCAGGCGTCGCCCGGGTACGCGAAGTACACCGAGGTCATCGACCGCGAGTCCGCCTACGAGAAGCTAGCCGCCAAGGTCCAGGCCGGCGCCGCCCAAGCCGAAGCCGAGGCTGAGGCCAAGGCCGAGCCGCAACCCAGGTCCCCGGCTCCCCGCTCCCAAAAACAAGAAAAGTCCATCGTCGAGCAGGTAATGGGCTCCTCCGCCTTCAAACAATTCGCCCGCTCCGCCGGCCGAGAAATAGTCCGCGGCCTGTTCGGCGCCGCCCGCCGCAAACGCTGACCCCCGCCGGCCGGCGTGCAGGCCTCCAGCGCCACCGAAGGGCTGGCCGAGGCACGCGAGCGCACCTGGCGGTTACCGCACGACGGCTCCTTCGGTCGCGAGCGCGTCGAGGTGATACGTGATGGCGGCTGTCAACTTCTCGGCCGTGTAACTGTCCGCTCGCATGGCCGCGTGCACCGCGAGGCCGTCGAGCCAGGCGTGCAGCCGCTCAGCCTCAGCCGGTACGTCGGCCGGGGCGAGACCGGCTGCCGAGAGGTCAGTGAGCATCGCTCGACAGCCGGCCCGGAGCGCGTCGTATCCCTCGTCACGCAGGGCCCGAAGCGCCGGGTCGACCAGGGCCCGGGACGTGAAGGCCAACCAGACCTCGTTCTCGGCGCGCCGGTCGTCATCGAGCGGGAGCAGTTCAGCCAGCACGCGCTCTGCTCGTCGCCTCGGGTCGGGCTCGGGCTCCAGCCGCGCGAGGCGGGACTCGATCCGATCGATGACCGTCCGGAACGCGAAGACCATCAGCTCGGTCTGACTCACGAAGTAGTGGCGCAGCGATCCCATCGACAGCCCCGCCTCACGCGCGACGTTGCGCACCGAGGCCTGCTCCAGGCCATCGCGGCGTACCACCCGCAGTACCGCCTCGACAAGCTCGGTGCGGCGCTCCACCGGATCCACAACCTTGGGCACTGGCTCTTTATAGCACAGTCGTGCTACGTTTCGGTGGTAGCACAGTCGTGCTACTAAAACGTGTGTCGGAGACCCCACCATGACCCTCGTCAACGAGCCAGAAGCCCAACCAGGGCGCCGCCGCGGCCTCACCGCGCTGCGCCGCCAGCGCAGCGTCCGCCTGGCCGTCTTGGGCTGGGTGGCCTGCAACGGACTGGCTCTTGCGGTGGCGGGAGACACGTTGCCGTTCGACTGGCCGAGCGCCGCCGCCCGGACACCGCTCGGTCGGGTGGTGGACGCCAACCTCGTCCTCATCGAGGTGCTGCTGCTCACCGCACTGACCTACTGGGTCTCCCGCAAACGGGCAATGCCTGACCTCGCCAGCCGCGCACCGCGGCGATCCGTGGCCGCCCGCGAAACGCTGTTCCTGCTTCTCTACGCGGCAGGCGCGTTGGGCCTCGGCTTCGCCCTCGCCCGACTCGCCGGATGGCATCCCTTCGGTCTTCACCTCGCGGGCTCGATCTATGGAACACACGAGCATGTCAGCCCCGCCGAGGCCATCGCCTGGGCGAGCTTCAACCTGGTCATCTACGCGGTGGTCCCCCTCCTGTACTTCCGCCGGCACTACTCGGCCGAGGCGCTCAACCTTCGCTCGGGCAACCGCCGCGCCGACGCCCTACTCATCGGAGTGATCCTCACCGTCGAATCACTCGTACAGATCGCCACGCTCGATCCGGAGATCTTCGACCTCCCCGCCCGTCAGATCCTGCTCGGTGCTCCGCTGACCTTCACGTTGTACCTCGCCGGCGCCGTACTGCCCGCCATGGTCTTCATCTACGCGATCTTGGTGCCGCGCTTCCTCTTACTCACCGGCTCGACCACCGCCACGGTCATCCTCGGTGGGCTCACCTACACGGCGCTGCATGTCTGGGACGCGTGGACGATCTTCGATTCGCCAGGCAACGCCGCGCTGTCGGTGGCCTTCCTGATCCTGACCTACTTCGCACCGGGAATGTTCAAGACCGTCCTCACGGTGCGAACCGGCAACGCGTGGGTTCATGTCTGGGCCTACCACGCGTTTGCACCTCACACCCTGGCCGATACGCCACATTTGGTCCACGTCTTTCACCTCAAGTAGGGGCGGCGCCGCCCGCCGAAGCACGCGAGCCTCGACGTGCTGGGCTGCTCAACTTCCGCGCCTCCACGCTGGCTGGGGGCGGCCTGGGACTCGGCCACCGCCGACGCCCGCCGGGCGCATGGATCCAAATTGTGCACAGCATTGAGGGGTGTTGTTTTTGAGCAGGATCGAAGATGGTCACGCTAGGTGGTTGGATTGTTGATTGTTGATCAAACGACTGACCTATCAACAGGTTGACTTCGTTTCCAACTGGTTATCCACAGCGCGCCGTCGCGGATTGGGACTGATCCCTCACTCGTCGTACGGTGAGGGGTAATGGTTGCGCAGAGTAGGCGAGCGGTACGGCATTGGGCGCTCTGGACCCTGACGGTCCCGGCGTTCGGGTTGGTGGTGCTCGTGGACCTCGCCGCCATCGCCTACGGGACAAAAGCGTTCGCCGAGCTCCCCTCCTGGCGCGGCATCGACGTCGTGTTCGCCCTGACCGTCTCGGCCCTGATCGCCGTCGAGGGCGCCCGCCGGGTCGAGAGCCGTCGCCGGCGCGGCGGCCCACTCCACAAAGACCTGGCCCCGGCCTGGATGATCGCCGCCGCCGTCGTGCTCCACCCGGCCCTGGCGATCCTCGTCGCACTCCTGCTGCGGATCTGGTGGCGGATCAGAGCCGGCAAGTGCATCCCGTACCGCTGGGCCTTCTCCACCGCAGTCCACGTGCTCGCCGTCGGAACCGCCCACGCCGTCTTCGTCTCCGCCCAAGACCTCGCCGGCTCGAGCGGACTGGGCCTGGTCGTCTCGATGGGAGCCGCCGCGGCTGCCTACGTCACCACCGACACCCTCCTCTGCGGCCTGGCGATCTCCCTGATCGTGCCGGGCAGCAGCCGCCGGGACACCATTGGCGGCAAGGACGATCTCTGCGTCGACGCCACCGCCGCCACGCTCGGCTGCCTGCTCGCCGCCGCGACGCTGATCAGCCCGTGGTTCGCGTTCGTTGCCATCCCGATCACCCTGACCGCCCAGCGTGCGTTGCTGCTCGGCCAGTTGGAGTCCGAGGCGCAGACCGACCCGAAGACGAGTCTCGGCCGGGTCGACTGGTGGCGCCGCCGGGCCGAGGAGATGCTCCGCCGGTCGCGGACGCAGCGCGAGCCGATGGCGGTCCTGCTGATCGACATCGACCACTTCAAGCAGGTCAACGACCGGCACGGCCACCTCGTGGGCGACGAGGCCCTGCGCGCGGTGGCGACGATCCTGCGCAGTGCGATCCGGACCAAGGACGTGATCGGACGGTTCGGCGGCGAGGAGTTCGTCATCGCACTCCCCGACAGCGATCTGGACGACGCGACCGTCACGGCCGACCGCCTTCGCTCCGCCGTCGCCGCGAGCCCACTCGCCGCCATGTGCGCCGGAGCACTGGACGAGCCCGACCTGGATCCGGACACGTTCGGGCTGACCGTCTCGATCGGCGTCGCCGTCTACCCCGCCGACGGCACCACCGTCGACAACCTGTTGCTCCGCGCGGACCGAGCCATGTATGCCGCCAAGGCCGCGGGCCGCGACCGCGTGCGCCTGGCCGCCGACCTGCTCACCGCCGACCTCCTGCGCCCCACCTTGCGCCAGACCCCCGCCGACAACCTGCAACCCCGCTGACACCAGCCGCCACCCGAGAACCCGGCAGAACCTTTTCGGGGGTGGGGGCGTCTTCAGCAGCGGAAGGTGACGACGGGAGAGGGTATGCAGCGGTCTGAGAGCCGCGACGAGGATTTCACGGCTTTCGTGCTCGCGCGGTCCGCGCGGTTGGTGCACATCGCGCGGATGCTGTGCGGCGACGCCGCGCTCGCCGAGGACCTCGTCCAGACCGCGCTCGAGAAGGCCTACCTGCGCTGGGACCGGATCGAGCTGGGCGACCCGTTCGGCTACGTCCGGCAGGCCGTGGTCAACCAGCACCTGTCGTGGGTCCGGCGCCGGCCGTGGCGGGAGCGGCCCAGCGGTCACGCGGCCGAGCTGGATCAGAGCCTCGGCTCGTACGTCGTCGACCCGGTTGTGGCGGTGGATCGCAAGATTGCGATCGCAGGCGCCCTGCGGGTGCTGACCAGGAGGGAGCGGGCGGTGGTGGTGCTGCGGTACGTCGAAGACCTGACCGAGGCCCAGACCGCGGCGACCCTCGGTGTGGCGGTCGGGACCGTGAAGAGTGCGAACTCTCGCGCCCTGCAGAAACTCCGCGCTGCCCCGGAACTGAGCGGCAGTCACGTGGGAGACCAGTCATGAACGACGACGAGATCAGGGACGCCCTCCGTCCGGACGACGGCATCGAGCCGCTCGACCCGGCGAAGGTGATCACCGGCGCCCGGCGACGTCGCCGTACGCGTGAGCTGACGACAGGCAGCCTCGCCGCGGTCGCAGTACTGGCTGTTGTGGCGGGCGGGATCATCGCAACCGACGGCGCGAACAGCGGGGTGTCGGTAGATCCACCCGTTGTCGGTACGCCGAGCAGCACCCCTTCGGCCCGTACTTCGACGCCGCGCGCGACGAGTACTCCGGCGATGTCGGCCGCGCAATTGCTTGCCAACTGCAAGGTCGCCCTGGCCGAGGCGAACCCGAAACCCGGCGTGAACGCGACACAGCAAGCGTTGCTTGAATCACCTCAGGGGTCGGTGATGGTGATTGCCGACAGCAAGTATTGGGCGGCCTGCGACAACGGGTACATCTCCGAGGGCGAGGCCCAGGTGTCCGCGCGGCGCCCGGCTGGTCTGGCTGTGCCTAGTCCGCAGGACAAGGACGCCTTCGCCGTCGCGCAGAATCGCCTCACCCGGCCGAGCGGGAACTACGACGACCTCGAGTACTACTGGGCCGCGGGTCGCCTGCCGACGGGTGTGAAGACGGTCAGGTACACGTTTCCCGACGGCAAGACCGTGGATGCCACCGTGCAGGGCAAGTACTGGTTGATGCACTACTGGTCGTTGCAGCAGACGCCGGGTGGCTCGGAGGAGGGCGCGACACCCGGGGCGCCGGAGAAGATCCGGGTCAGGCTGGTGGCCGCGGACGGCACGGTGGTGAACGACTTCCGACTGAGGGAGCCCGAGCAGATCTGCGCGCAGATCACCCACGGCTGCTGAGATCCCCGCCGGCACAGAATCCTCGGCACAGAACCTTTCCGCACGCGGTCGCGTCTTTCAGCCCGAGACAGCGAGCAAACACTTGCGGAGGGCAACGATGGAGAACGACGACCTGACCGAGGAGATCGCGGACGGCGAGGATCCGGCGGACCAGCCGGTCAGATCCCGCCGGATGCGGCATCTGGCGGTGACCGGGCTGGCCGTGGCGGCCGTCGCAGGCATCGCGATCGCCGGCTCCGCCGCAGCCCGAACCGGCAACGCCGACAACTCAACCGGTACTGCGGTAGCCGGCTCCGGTCCAGCCGCAACCCCCGGCGGCGCAACTCCCGGCCAGGCGACCACCGGTCAGGCGACGCCCGGTCAATCGACGCCCGGCAACGCGACCCCCGGCCAAGCGACCCCCGGGCAGGTGACGAAGAGCGAGGGGCGGGTGGATCCGAAGTCGATGCCGGAACCCAAGGAGCAGCCGTTGCCGGGAGATCCGGTGGCTGCGTGCAAGAAGCTGATCGCTGAGTCGGCCGAGCACCCTGGACGGAACGCCAAGGTCGTTGCGCGGCTCGACGGGGCCCCGGGCACCGTGCTGATCCTGGCCGATAGCAAGTACTGGGCCGGCTGCGACACGGCGTACGCGCGACACGACGGCCAGGGTTCGCTCCGGGAGCCGGCCAGGATCGCCAAGCCGTCCGCTTCGGATGCCGACGCCTTCGCGGTGGCGAACAACATCATCCCGACCGCCGGCAAGAAGTACGAGTACTACTGGGCGGCCGGAGCGCTGCCGAGCGGCGTCACCAAGATCGCCTACACCTTCCCCGACGGCGTCACCACCCAGGCTGTTGTCAAGGGCAACTACTGGGTGATGCAGTACCGGCAGGCCAAGCCCTGGGTCGAGGGTGCTGACGCCGAGCAGCCGAAGATCAAGGTCACCCTGTCCCGCGCGAACGGCACGGTGGTCAAGACCCACAACCTCGTCTGGGGCGAGCAGACCTGCGCCCAGATCTCCCACGGCTGCTGACCCCGCTCGCCACGTCCGGGGAACCGACGTCGCCCACGGTTCCCCGGACGCACCAGGCTGCCACTTTCGCCGTGAGGGTGATACGTATGGCGATACCTCCGGGGCGGTGAAGGTCACCCGGGTGCGCTATCCGGCTCACCAAATGTGACGAACAAACCGTGCCCCTGTATAGCTCGTGAATATATTTCTTCCGACGAATCGGTGACCGGACAGAACCTGGTGCGGCACCCAGCGGGTTAGGACCGGTGTGACAGAGGCAGAGGAGATTCGATGACCCGGGCCGCGGACGCCGACTTCGAGCGCTTCGTGCAGGCAAATTCGACCCCGTTGCTCCGCTTCGCGGAGATGTTGTGCGGTGATCGGCACACGGCCGAGGATCTCGTGCAACAGGCGTTGATGCGGTCCTATCCGAAATGGCACCGGCTGGACGGTGATCCCCTGCGCTATGTCCGCCGGGTGCTGGTGAACCGCTTCCTGACGTCGGCCCGCCGTCGCTGGTCCAACGAGGTGCCCAGCGACCCGGTGGACAACGACTGGGACCAGCGGTCAGTCGCGGACTTCGCCGGTGAGGTGCAGACCCGGGAGGCCGTGCTCGGCGCGCTCGCCGGGCTGACCGTCCGGGAGCGCGCGGTGGTGGCGCTGCGGTACTCGCAGGATCTCTCTGAGGCCGAGACAGCCGAACTGCTCGGGATGGCCGCCGGGACCGTAAAGAGCACCGCGTCCCGGGCTCTTGCCAAGCTGCGTCTGGCACCCGACCTGATCGATTCCACCGTTGGAGGACATGCATGACCGACGAGCAGCGGGTGCGCAGCGCGCTCGAGTACGACCTGGAGCCCTGGCAGCCCGACCCGGCCGACCTGATGCGTCGCGGCCGACGGCTCGCCTGGCTCCGCCGAGGACTGGCCGCGGCGGGCGTGACTGCCCTCGCCGGCACTGTCGCGACGGTGTCCGCCGCGGTCGGTGGACCTGGTGACGTGCGGAACCTGCTGGCCGGTGGCGGCAAGCCGTCCGTACCGGCCGCGGTGCCCACCACTTTGCCGTCGGTGGATCCAACCTGCCTGCCGACCGTGCCCGCGAAGGTGCCGCACAAGGTGGAGGTGCCCGCGGTACCGGCAGGCAAGCCGAAGTTGCCGCCGGTCCCCAAGCCGTCGCTCCCGGCCAAGCCGACCCTGCCGAGCCTGCCGACGCTTCCGGGGAAGCCCAATGTGCCGACCACACTGCCGAGCCTGCCGGGCAAGCCGTCGCTCCCGACCGCAAAGCCGTCCCTGCCTGGCCAGCCTTCCTTGCCTCCGGTTCCGACGACCAAGCCGTCGCTGCCGGGTAAGCCGAGCTTGAGCCTGCCGCCGGTCCCGACCGCCAAGCCGTCGCTCCCGAGCAAGCCCAGCCTGCCCCCGGTCCCGACGACCAAGCCGAGCCTGCCGAAGCCCGCAGTACCGGCGAAGCCGACTCTGCCGCCGTGCGCGCAGGTTCTGGTCCGCAGCACAAAGCCGTCCCTGCCTGGCCAGCCTTCCTTGCCTCCGGTTCCGACGACCAAGCCGTCGCTGCCGGGTAAGCCGAGCGTGAGCCTGCCGCCGGTCCCGACTGCCAAGCCGTCGCTGCCGGGCAAGCCTTCCCTGCCGCCGGTGCCGACGGCGAAGCCCACCTGGCCGACCACGAAGCCGAGCCTGCCGACGACCAATCCGAGCTGGCCCGCCACGCCTCCCCCGACGTTGCCGACCGGTATCCCCTCCTCCCACCGGTAGGCAGTCCCAGTCACCGGCGAGTAGAGCCCTCCACCGATCGACTTCTACTCGCCGGTGACCCCATCGGCCAGCTCGCGGGCGATATCGAGCTGGCCGATGTGGCGTGCGTACTCCTGCAGGACGTGGAAGAGGATCCAGTTCAGCGTCGGCGGCTCGTCGTCCGCGCCGAACCGTCCGCCAACCGCGCCTCTTGAGGTCAGTTCGGCCCCGGCGACGATCTCCTGCGTCCGCTGACCGCCTGACCGCAGCTGATCGAGCAGACCGGCGAGCGTGTCCTCGGCATCGAGCTGCCACGGCGCGTCGTCGACCCCGCCGGAATCACCCCACGGCCGGTCGACCGGCTCCGCGGTGTATCCCCAGCGCAACCAGCGTCGCTCCATGAACACCAGGTGTTTCAGCAACTCCAGCGGTGACCACCCCGACGGCAGCCTGCTGCTCCGGAGCTCCGCGTCGCTGAGGCCCTCGAGCTTCCGCTCGACCGTCTGCCGGTAGTACTCGAGCCAGGCCACGTGCAGTTCGCGCGTGTCACCGAGTTGGTCGTCGGGCAGCATCACAGTTCCCGCAGATACTCGGCGGTCTCGTCGTCCGCCGGGAAGAACGACTCGATCATCAGCTCCGACACCGTCACGTCCAGCGGTGTCCCGAAGGTGGCGATCGTGGTCAGCAGCGACAGCTCGCGATCCCCGTGCCGCAGGCGCATCGGTACGACGACCTCGGCCGGCCCGGGCGGTTCCACCCGCTCGCCACCGGCATACCCGCGCAACTCGTCGTACAGGTCCTGCAGGTCCGGGTCCGCAGTACTGGCGACCTGGCGGTGCAGGCTGGTCAGGACGCTCGCGCGGATCTCAGGGAGGTTGGTGATCCGGCTGCCCAGGCCGTCCGGGTGCAGGGTGAGGCGGAGCGCGTTGATCGGGGCGGTGAGCAGTTCGGGGGCGACGCCGTCGGTGAAGAGGCGGATGCCGGCGTTCCCCTCGACGATGTTCCACCAGCGGTCCACCACCAGCGCCGGGTACGGCTCGTGAGCCCTGAGCAACCGCCGCAGCGCCGCACGGATCGCCAGCATGGCAGGCGAGTGCAGCGACGCCTCGCTGTAGATCGGCGCGTAGCCGCCCGCGAGCAGCAACTGGTTGCGATCCCGCAGCGGTACGTCGAGATGCTCCGCGAGGCGCAGCACCATCTCCCGGCTCGGCTTCGACCGGCCGGTCTCGACAAAGCTCACGTGCCGGGTGGACACCTCCACCTGGTTGGCCAGGTCCAGCTGGCTGAGCCGGCGGCGCTCCCGCCAGCCGCGCAGCAGCTCACCCACCGGGCGCTGGAACGTCTCCTCGACTGTCGCGGTCATGGCTTAGACCGTAACCGCTGAGGTGTTCACTGCCATTACCTGTGACGTTATCGACCATCGGTGGAGTCCGGCGGCAAGGTTCTGGGCAACGAGAACTTCCACTACCGAGGAGAACACGATGACCATCACCCCCGCCGCTCTCGCCGACCAGTACTTCGCGATGTGGAACGAGGCCGACGCCGATCGGCGCGCCGAGATCATCGCGGCGGCCTGGTCCACCGAGGGCGTCTTCGTCGACCCGAGCTTCGAGGTCAGCGGCCACGAGGGCCTGACCAAGATGGTCGAGACCGCGCACCAGATGTTCCCCGGCCACAGCTTCTCGCTGACCGGCGAGATCGAGCAGCACCACGACCGCCTCCGCTGGAGCTGGCACCTGGCCGCGGCCGGCCAACAGCCCGTTGCCGGTGGCACCGATGTCGTCACCCTCGACGCCGACGGCAGGATCCGCGAAGTGGTCGGCTTCCTGGACTTCGCCCCGGCCCACTGAGTACGCCCAAACGATGAGTCGGAATTCGTACTGATGTGGATGCAGGCGGAGGTGGTTGCCACCGGTCCAGGCCGAGGTGGTTGCCACCGGCACCGGCTCGGGCGGTTCCGCCCGCATAGGCGGAGGTTGCTTCCACCGGCACGGGCGGAGGTTGCTTCCACCGGCACGGGCGGAGGTTGCTTCCACCGGCACGGGCGGAGGTTGCTTCCACCGGGACGGGTGGAGGTGCTTTCGCCGGCATCAGCGCGGGTGGTTGCGTCCCCGGCTGCGTGATCGTGCTAGTCGGGGCGGTGTGCGTCAAGAGCGCTTCGCGTCCCTTCGGGATCGGAACAAGTTCCGACTCTTGACCCACACCGCCCCGACCAGGGAAGGACGCAGCTATCCCGGAGCCGCTGAGAGGTGCGGCGACAAGGCCCGGGGAACTCCTCAGTCCAAACGTTCAGGGAGTTGCCTTGCCCGGTAGGTCGGAGAGTTGCCTTGCCCGGTAGGTCGGCGTCTTTCCACTGCCCGGGCCGGCGGGACTCCCGAAACCGGCACTTTGTGCACCACCTGAGCAGATCCCGGCGATCCGGACGCTCAACCGGTGCACCAGGTGGGGCCTCGGACACCAAGTCGGGACCTCGGACACCAAGTCGGGACCTCGGACACGACATGACCGGCCCCACAACCCCACCGCCACCGGCCCCACAACCCCACCGCCACCGGCCCCACAACCTGAACCACCCCGGGTTTGATGCGCACCTTCTTCGTTGGGAAGGTGGCATCTATGCCGAGCAAGTACGACGAGCAGACCAGGGCCAAGGCGGTCCG
>NZ_SLWM01000031.1:0-62832 GCF_004342085.1 Kribbella orskensis | reverse complement strand
TACAACCATGACCACCACCACACCGGGATCGGGCTGCACACCCCCGCCGACGTCCACTACGGCCTCACCGCGGCCACCGACCGCCACCGCCACCAGGCCCTGGCCGCAGCCCGGACCGCGAACCCCGAACGGTTCACCACCACCGCGACCCCGGCCATCCTCAACCTGCCCGACACAGCCTGGATCAACCCACCCATCCACGAAACCCAACAAAACAAGACAGTTCAACGGACCGCCGCGTAACTCCCGCTGGCCTCAACCACCTTGACAAATTCCGATCCCGCGATGAAGATGATGGCCTACGCTCAAACTGGCGCGGCAAGCGATGCATATCTTGACAAGCTGCGCGCACTTGGGATTGCCGTTGAGGCACCCGCGGATGACTCCGACTCGGACGGATTCGTCGAGTACGTCATGGGACACCGCAACTGGATCACCATTCAGAACCGCTGGGCCGATGAGCACATCCTCGAAGACAGCCCCGCCGCGATCAGTGGGCTGCACTTGGGTCAGTACTACCGGACCGACAGGCACCTCGCACACGAAGAGCCGATCGTAGTCGTCGTGGGAGACACGGTCGACGACTTCTGCTTCTACTACTCGTTGTCTCGTCTTCACGATGGAGTGTTCTGGTTGCCGGTCGCTTGGTTGAACAGCGCCTACAAGCGTTCCGCACAGAACCGCCGCAGACAAGCAGCCGGCGAGCCACTTGCCTCGATGACTGAGGAGCAGCGCCTCGTGCGCTCCATCGCCAGCCACCTCTGGACCCAAATCGGACCGGGTCGCGAAGCTGAGCGAATCGAGCTTCGGAGCATGAGCCTGAGCCAGGCACAACTGCGATCGCGGAAGACTCAGATCGCGGCGCTAAGTATCTTCGGAGTGGACCAGCGCTCGGCGGCTGTCGAATGCAAAGAGATCGTAGCGACCTCCACCGCGTGCACGTGCTCAGTGATCGAAGAGAACAACTACGCGACCTACCGCGGCGCGGTCTTCATCGATGGGGTCGGGGTCAGTCCGATTGACACACCGAAGCCGAAGAACTTCAGCAAGATTCACGTTCCAGGACACTACTGGATGACGTCTCTCGAGGTGGAGGGCTACATGCCCCCGTCGCTTCCGTACTTGGGCACAGAGACGATCAAACTCCAGGGCTTCGGGCAAGTACGGGTCGCGAACGACGGACTGGCCTACCTGTGCCCGGGTAGTGCATATTTCGGCGGAGACGTCGACGTCGTGACCGTACGTCCTCGGCTGACATTGCTCGACGACCTGACCATCATGAGCCGTTACTTCGGCGACTCAGCGATCAAGGTGAAGTACTCGGACAAGGGAAACTACGTCCTGGACACCGTGCGCCGATTCGGTGGCCTGAACAAGCAGGCGAGTTCATCGGCGCCAGCTCAACACGCAGTGTCCTGAGCCGCTATACAGACAAATCCAAGAGGGGCAGTGACAGCAGCACGGTTCACCTGACGACGGATCAGCGTTCCTACCTCAACTTCGAGGCGTTCTATCAGGCGATGAACAACAAGGATCGGGCCGCGGACCTGATCGACGACCTCGTCGGGCGAGACATCCTCGAACGGGGTCTCATCCTTCAGTGCGAACGCTGCCGGTTGTCGTCCTGGTACAGCCTCGAGGTCCTGACAACACTCTTCCAGTGCAATCGCTGCGGGCTGACTCAGCAGTTCAGGCGATCGCACTGGAAGAGCCCCTTCGAACCGCACTGGTACTACCGGCTCGCCGAGACGGTCTATCAGTGCTTCTCCCACAACTCGCATCTCACGATTCAGGTCTTGCACAGGCTACAAGCAGCATCCGAGCACGCGTTTCACTTCGCTCCAGAGCTGGACCTCGAGATCCCGGGAGAACAGCCGAAGGAGATCGACATCGCGTGCGTGGCCGACGGCAAGATCATCATCGGTGAGTGCAAGACGGAGCCTCTGCGCCCATCACACATCACGAAGTACGAGCAACTCGCTCACACCTTGAACAGGAAGCCGGACCGGTTGGTCTTCGCGACCAGCCAGCCCGCTGTCAGCGAGGACTTCGAGAGTCATCTCGGGAACCTACGGGGCGGTGAAGTCATGACCTTCGGGGACCTGTTCGACGATTAGCCGCCTGGTGTCATCCTCATTGGGGGATACCCCGTCTCAGGTTGATGGCGTCCAACTCAGGTCGAGTCCGCGGGTGGCGAGCAGATCTATCCCACCATGCCGGTGCGGCACAGTGCCTTCAGCTGCTCCAGCGTGAGTTCCTGGGTGCGTGAGGCGGCCGGGCTACTGACCCAGTTGAAGACCTTGTCGCTGGGTAGCGTCTCCCGCTCTTTCGCTACAACGCCGTAACCGTCGGCCTCGACGATCTGCTCGATCATCGCGGCCAGATCGCTCGGCCCGCTGCCGCTATAGCCGCGTCCGTTGACCTCGGGCAGGATGTGCAGGATGCCATTTTCGAGGCGGACCCACTGCATGTCCGCCTCGTGGTCAATGATCAGGCTATAGAGCCGTTCGTTTTTGGGCAGCTCAAGCGGCGCGAAGGTGTAGTGCGTCCAGTTCTCGATGTTGCCGGTCACGGTGCGGTAATGGCGGGCGACCACGGGGAGCTGAGTGATGTTGTCGCGGGAAGCGCGCCAACAGACGCATCCGTCGCCGGCGATGGCGTTCGGGGAGTCGGGGTCGTCGTAGACACAGGGTCCCATAGCGCGCGGGCTTCTTTCCCGCCGATGAGTGCAACATGGAGCGCGTCCGGTTCGCAGTCGTCGACCCGCCGCACGCCGCGGGCTGCGAGGGAGTCGCCGATGTCGCGGGCGTCGGGCACGGACCGGGCGAGGCGGTCGAGTTTGGGGACGACGAGGGTGTCACCGGGTCGGACTGCGGCCAGCGCTTGGTCGAGTCCGGGCGGTCGCGGTTGGTGTCGGTGAGGCCGTGGTCGAGGTAGATCCGTTCGGCGTCGACGCCGAGCTCGAGCAGGGCTTGGTGCTGGGCGGTGAGGTCTAGTTTGTCGGTGGAGCAGCGGGCGTAGCCGATCCGGATCGCGGTCATGATCCTGCTGACCCGGCAGCGCGTGGAGTCGCACTCAGGTGGTGGCTCCGCTGCTGGTCCGCAGGGGTCGATCAGGGTGGTTGGCACCTTTGGCGGCGATGGCGTTGACGAGGGCGGCGAGCTCTGCGTGTGCGCGGGAGTCTTTGCGCCAGGCGGCTTCGTAGCCGATCAGCACGGGTTGGTCGTTGTGCTGTAGCTCGCGCGCCGAGTGGCCGGGGTCGCTGAGCTTTGAAACGGGTAGCAGCGCTGCACCAAGTCCGAGTTGACTCCATTCCTCCAGCACCTGATAGTTGGCGGCTTCGCCGGGATACCGATGCAGAGGGATACCTCTGTCGGCGAACAGGTCAACGGTGAATGCGGTCAGGCCGCATTGGTCGGGAACGAGGATGAGGGGATCGTTGCCGAGGGAGTCAAGCGTGATCGGCCCGCTTGGCGGACCGCTGCTGTGGCGCGCCGGCGGCTCGAGGATCACAACCGGTTCGGTGTAGACCACTTGTTGAACACAGCCGGGGATGGTCGATACGGCCGGCATCAGTGCGAGGTCGAGTGCCCCGCTGAGCAGAGCCTCTCGCAGGGTCATCATGTTGGCCTCGCGCAGCAGCAAGGTCCGTTCGGGGAGCAACTCACGCGAGGCGGCGAACGCGCGCGCGACGAGGCCGGAGTCGATCAGCGGCGAGACACCCAGGCGGATCGCCTGGCGAGCCCGGGTGCTGGCCTCGCGGGCGCTATCGGCGAGGGCATCGATCGAGCTGATAGCGGCTGAGATCAGCGGCAGCATCTGTTTGCCAAACGGCGTCGGGGACACGCCCTGGGTCGAACGGGCATACAACTTGCCGCCCAGGGCTGCCTCGAGTTGAGCAATCCCCTTCGACAGCGAAGGCTGACTTACGCGTAGCTCTCGCGCAGCGGCGCTGAAGGACCCCGCCTGTGCGACCGCTTGGGCGTATCGAAGGTACTCGACGTTCATCGCAGTCCATTCTCACCGGCTATGGCGATCATAGCCAACTTCAGTCTACCGCGAGCAGACATCCCCGCGTAGAACTGTCAATGCTGCAACCGTGCAGTGAACTCAAACCCCAGGAAGGATATAGCGATGGCCTATCTCGAAATCACGCTACGGATCGATCCGACGGATCGCGCTGCAGCTGCTGGTGTGTACAGCAAGTTCAAGAAGCCGTTCCTCACTGACGTGCCGGGAGCCCGGTCCAAGGAGCTTCTGGTCCGAGACGAGGACGTCCAGGTCCTGCACGGATTCGAGTCCGTGACCCACGCGAACGACTACCTCGCCAGCGACCTGTTCACTGCCGACGTGGTCGGCGAGCTCGCACCCCTCCTCCAGGCAGACCCCGACATCCGCGTCTTCGACGTCGCCTAACGGCGGGAGAGATCGGTCTCCTTGTCGATCGATCTCTCCCGAAAGGACCCCATGCATACCTCATCCACACCTAGAACCCCCGCGGCCGACGCAGGCCGAGCCGGCGTCGACCCCGAGACGCTCCGCGCGGAGACCCGCGCGGAGTACGCCGAGGTCGCAACCAACCCCGACGGCGCGCTCCACTTCCACACCGGCCGCCCGCTCGCCACCAAGCTCGGCTACGCGGCGTCCATCCTCACCTCGCCGCCCGACTCGGCGATAGCCAGCTTCGCCGGCGTCGACAGTCCCTTGAAGGCCGGGCACATCCGGTAGGGGCCTGCGTCCTCGATCTGAGCTCCGGCGGTGGCTTCGACTGCTTCGGCGCGGCCAAGCTGGTCGGCCCGACCGGTCAGGTTGTCGGCGTCGACATGACCACCGACATGCTCGACCGGGCACGGCGCGAAGCGTCCCGGCTGAGCCTGCACAACGTCGAATTCCGCGCTGGCACCCTCGAACAGCTCCCCGTCGACGAGGACTGGGCCGACGTCGTGATTAGCAACGGCGTGCTGAACCTCGTCGCCGACAAGAGGCTGGTGCTGCGCGAAGCGCTCCCCGCCTCCGACCCGGCGGGGTGATCCAGTTCGCCGACATCGCCGCCGGCAAGACCGTCCCAGCGGCTGCCCGCTGCGACATCGGACCGTGGACCGATTGCATCGCCGGCGGCCCCTCGCTCGACGAGTGGACCGAAGCCATCGCCGCCGCAGGGTTCGTCTCCGTTGCAGTCGGCTCCCCCACCGACACCTTCGCAGGAGCCGCCGGCGGGCCCCCCCACACCGGACAGGTGCCGGGCATTCCAGGGGCATGAGCAACCGGCACACGATCGTCACCACCCGGATCGGCGACCTCACCCTGGTTGCCTCGGGCAACGCCTCGACCGGTTTCCCGCTCGGGAGACCGGCCTGTTTCGTGAGCTGAGTGACTATTGGCCCGGCGGCATCTCCTCCGCAGCCTTGCCGGCCCGGTCGAGCAGGAAGGTCTGCATCGGGCCCTTTCCCTTGACCTCGATCGTGCCACGCGGCCGCACCGCGAACTCCGGACCGAGCGCGGCAGCCACTCGCCCGGTCACCTGGATCTCGCCGGGCAGTCCATGGGACTCCATCCGGCTCGCCGTGTTCACAGTGTCGCCCCACAGGTCGTAGATGAACTTCCGCCGGCCGATCACACCGGCTACCACCGGTCCCGAGTCGATCCCGATCCGGACCGCGAGCCAGCCCTGCCCGGGGCGGGCGGCGATCAGGGCGATCTCCTCGCGCATCGCGAGCGCCGTACGAGCGACCGCCGCCAGGTGGTTCGGCCGCGGCTCCGGCAGCCCGCCGACCAGCATGTACGCGTCCCCGATCGTCTTGATCTTCTCAACGCCCGCGGCGTCGGCGAGCCGGTCGAACGCGGAGAACACCTGGTCAAGCAGCGCGACCACTTCCGCCGCCTCCATCATCGCCGACCGTGCGGTGAAGCCGACGATGTCGGCGAAGAGCACACTCACCGCATCGTAGTGCTCCGCGATCACCCCAGGCTCGGCCTTGAGGCGCTCGGCGATCGGCACCGGCAGCACGTTGAGCAGCAGCCGCTCCGAACGCTCCCGCTCCAGCTGGAGCTCCCGGTGGGCGCGCTCCCGCTGCTCGACGAAGTAGCTGAGCATCACATAGGCACTCACCATGACGCCCGCGACGTTCAGCACCAAGAACGTGACCACGAAGCCGGTCGGCAAGAGAGCCGCCGGGGATTCTGCGAGCCGGGCATCGACCAGAGCGAGCACGACCAACTCGACGAGAAACGCCGCCAGCCACGGCACGGAGCGCCGGGTACCGAGCAGCGCGAGCGCCGCCAGTGGCGTGCACATCGCCCACAGGATCATCCCGCTCGAGGCCACGAAGCCGCCGAGCGAGACCTGCAGCAAGGCAGGCAGCACCAGGAACGCCACGAGCTGCATGGTGCGGAACGTGCCGAAACGCCGCGTCCGAGCCAGCACGACCAGCCCGATGACGGTGATCACCTGGTACAGGCCCGGGATCGCCGCCGAGACCGGGTCACCGTAGGCGAGGTAGGTGGTCACCCAGATCGTCGAGAGCGCGGCGACCAGAACCGACAAGAAGATGAGCGTCCCCTGCCGGAGCCGCTCGTCGTGGGAGTCCTCCGGCCGAGCGCCGAGATCGGACAGTCGCATCAGCTGGCGTGCGACCGCCCGCCTCGGGCTAGGCCCGGCGGCGCCAGGATGGACCCGTGACCCGGTCACCGGCCGATCCTATGCGGCGCGGTCCGGCCGCGACAGCCACCGAATGTGCCTTCGCAGGCGGCAAAGGCCGGGCGGGCGTGAGCGCGGTGACACGCACCGGCCGCGCCGGCTACTCGTCGTTGAGGGCCGAGTGGCAGATGGGAAGAGTGACGGCGCCGAGCGCGGAGGTGAGGACGAGGCCGGGCATGGCGAGGCCTTGGTCGCGGGTCCAGGCGTTGGTGACGGTGATGGCTGTGATGTACGCGACGAAGAGGCTCACCAGGAAGCAGCTCAGGACGCTGATGCCGTCGGCGGTGGGTTTCTCGAGCCTGGTGTGGTGGCGCCACTGCCAGAGGGCAGTCACCGCGATGAGTACGGCGACGCCATCGCGGGGACGGCGCGGTACGGCGAGCCGCAAGATGCCGGTGACCGAAGTCGTGGTGCATCCGCTGGGTCAGCTCGCCGACCGCATCGGCCGCAAGCCCCTGATCGTCACCGGCATGCT
Source organism: Kribbella orskensis (assembly GCF_004342085.1). Lineage (NCBI taxonomy): Bacteria > Bacillati > Actinomycetota > Actinomycetes > Propionibacteriales > Kribbellaceae > Kribbella > Kribbella orskensis. The sequence continues at coordinate 55,660 of NZ_SLWM01000031.1, read as the reverse complement.
CACCCAGGCGGCAGGATTCGTCATCGCACTCGCCCTGCTCGACACCCCCTCGTGGCCTGAATTCTGTCTGCGGTCGCTCTCGGACTCGCACCGCTATGGTCTACCCGGCGCTGATCGCATCGATCTCCGATCACGCCCACCCGACGTGGCGCGCCAACGCCCTCGGCACCTACCGCTTCTGGCGCGACATCGGCTGCGCAGCCGGTGTCCTCGTCGCGGGGGTCCTCGCCGACGCGATCAACCTCAACTCGACGATCATCGCCGCCGCAGTTCTCACCGCCGGATCGGGTCTACTTGCCGCGCTGTGACTGAAAGACCAACCCGCTCGGTGAACATGCGGGCAGAACTCAACTCTGGGAAGGCTCGACTGGCTTCACGGCGTGGATCCGTTCGACGGTGCCAGCCTTCAAGCGTTGCGTCTCCACGACTTCGAAGCCGCCGGCCTGCACGAGCGGTAGCTGGCGGCGGGTGAAGTGCTCGCCGGCCAGGCGGATCGTGAGGCGTTCGGCGAGCCATTGCAGCGCATAGACCGGTGGCCAGGTGCTGCCGATGTGGTCCAGGAGGAGCAGATGCCCGCCGGGAACCAAGACGCGGCTCATCTCGGCGATCGCCCGTCGGGGATCTGGAATGGTGCACAGCGACAGCGCACACACGACCGTGTCGACGGATGCATCCTCGACCGGCAGGTTCGCTGCGTCGCCTTGGCGAAGGTCGGCGGCGATGCCCAGCTCGGTGGCACGGTCGCGAGCAATGGAAAGCATTTCGGTGCTGAGCTCGATACCCGTGAGCTTCACGTCCTGGGGGTAGTGCGGGAGGTTGCGGCCGGTGCCGATGGCAACCTCCAGCACCCGACCCTGTGCGCGCTCGGCCAGCCACTCGCGGCCGCCGGCGAACTGGATACGTTCGAACAACGCGATCTGCTTGTCGTAGCTATGTGCCGCCTTGTCCCAGACGCGCTGCTGCTTCGCAGTCGGCGTCTCGCACGTCTTCGGCTTCGTGTCGGTCATGGCTGAAGTCCTTCCGGTGAGGTTGGTGGTAGGCGGCAGTCCACCACGGCACCGCCGCCGGCTTCGACCACGCCCATCACGACGCGGCGGACCCGCGCGGCCGCGTGTTCAGGGTCGGGCTGGCCGGCGTCGAGCCAGGCGATGATGGCCTCGATCGCGACCGTCGGTGCGAGCTGGGAGGCCCAGCGCGCAAGCCGGGGATCGCGCACGACGGTGGAGATCTGCAGGTGAGCGGCAGCGGCGATGTCGGAGCGGAACTTCTCGATCCGGTCCTTGAACTCCGGCTCCCGCAGCGCATGCATGAACAGCAGGCGGAACCCGGCCGGAGACTCGACCGCCGCAGCGAGGAGACCGTCGATGCTCTCATCGGTGAACCCGCCGACCGGTTCCGCGACATGAGCCTCGAGCCGAGCACACATGCGATCCAGAACCGACTGATACAGCTCGTTCTTGGAGTCGAAATGCCGGTACACGATCGCCCGGGTCACCCCGGCCGCCGCCGCGATGTCATCGAGGCTGGTCGCCACAAAACCCGACCGCACGAACGCCTCCGTGGCCGCGGCCAAAATCTGCTCGCGCCGCTGCTCACGAGTCAACCGCCGCGTCGGCTGGTCCGAAGGGCTCACGCACTCTCCCTGCTCTCAGATGTATCCTCTAACAAGTACATCTCAGAGTATACTTCAGGCGCAAGGGTCCGCCGATGACTCCTGGATCCACATCCCAGACACGCTCGACGACAAGCTCCGGCTTCGCCAACGTCGCGGGATCGTCGAGTGCGTCGACGGCCTTTATCCGCTCGGCCGCGCATGGCAGCACACCACCCGGATCCGCCCGGCTCGGCTTCGTCCAGCACGACGCCGCATGGCTAGCCGACCAGATCACGACCCGCGCGGCTTCGCTGACCGGCGAGTAGGCCAATCCCTGGCCGACTTGACGAGTTCAGTGAAGGGCTAGTGTGCTGCCCAGCGTTGTCCACGCGGCCATGGCGAACCTCCCACTGGTTACTCGCCGACGAGCGGATCGACGGTTACCGCGACTTGTCGATTGCGTCGTGCACGATGGCGAGTGGCGTTGTCGCGTGGTGCAGGACTCCGCGGGTGACCGAACCGAGCAGCATCGTCGAGAGGCGCCTGGCGTGGACCGCGCCGACGACGATGAGTCGCGCCTGCGAGGCGTCTGCTGCTTCCAGGAGGTTCTCGACGGGATGTCCTTGGCGGAGTTCGAGGTGGATCTCCAGGCCCGGACCCTGCCGGCGTGTCCGTTCGGCGATGGTTTCGAGGTGTCGCTGTGCGGTTCGGAGATGGCGTTCCGTCGCGGCGATGTTCAAGTGGGCGACGTTGTAGATGGGCGGAAGGTGCCAGACATGCACCATCCGGAGCGGCACGTGTCGCTCGGCGGCGAGGACGACAGCGAATCCGATGGCGTCTTCGTTCTTATCCGAGGCGTCCACACCGACCAGGACCGGGGCCTGCTGTCGAGGGGCTTGCCAGTCTGCGGGCACTATCACCACAGGCTCTTGTGCCAGGTTGGCCACTGCTTCTGAGGTGGAGCCGATCAAAAGCCGCTTGAAGCCTCCCAGACCCCTGCGACCGACGACCAGCATCTCGCTGTCGGCCGCCAGCTTGGCCAAGGTGGACGACGGTAACCCAACTGCGAGCTCGGCTACCGAGGTGGCGGCGGCGCTGCTGTTGTTCAGCAGCTGTTGTACGTCCTCGACGAGTCGTTCACCAGACGACTTGAGCACCTCCGGTGCATCGCTCGAGTCATGCAGCTGGTCGACGACGTGGATCGCGCGGACAGGTACGCGTCTCACGGCGGACTCTTCGCAGGCCCACTCCAGTACGCAGGCGTCGCGCCAGGACCCGTCGATGCCGACATAGATGAGGTGCTGCGCGTCCATGGTTCACCTGCGGATTCTGAGGGGAGAGATCAGTTCATGGTCAGCTGATGAGTGTCTTGGCGGCCTGGGCGATGTCGTTGAGGGCGGACTTGGCGTCGTTGAACAACATCCGGGTCTTGGGGCGGTGCAGAGAGGGTTGTCGATGTCGGCGTACCCGTGGCCCATCGACCGTTTGACGACGATCACCGTGCCGGCCCTGTGGGCGTCGAGGATGGGCATGCCGTAGACGGCCGAACCCGGCGTACGGGCGGCTGGGTTGACGACGTCGTTGGCGCCGACGACCAGGGCCACGTCGGTGTGTCCGAAGGCGCGGTTGGCGGCGTCGCGGTCGAGCATCTGCTCGTAGGGCACGTGGCCGGACATCCGTCCGGCGACCGGGTGGATCGCGTAGGAGACGGTGATCCCTCGGGCGATGAGGGTGTCGGCCAGATCGACGAGTTCGCTCTGCGCACGGGCCGCGGCCAGACCGTACCCCGGAACGACGATCACAGAACCGGCGTAGGCGGGTTGCAGCGCGACGTCGTCGGCGGTGACTGATTGAACGGCGCAGCTGTCGGCGCCAGTGACGCTGGGGGGCGCGGTCTGGTCTCCACTGCCGAATCCGCCGGCGATGATGTTGCCGAGCGATCGGTTCATGGCCTTGGCCATCAGCGCTGTGAGGATCGTGCCGGAGGCGCCGACGAGGGCACCGGCCGTGATCAGGACTGTGTTGCTGAGCAGCAACCCTGCCATCGCGACGGCCATACCGGTGCAGCCGTTCAGCAGGGACACGACGACGGGTATGTCGGCGCCGCCGATCGGCAGCACGAAGGTGACGCCGAGGACGGTCGTAGCCAGACCGGCTATCGCGAGCGCCCAGCCAGGGCTGGTTCCGGCGATCGTGAGAAGTGCCGCGGCCAGCACGGCGACCGCGAGCACGAGGTTGACGCCACGGGCGCCGCGGAAGACCACCGGCCGTCCCGGGACGAGGCCCTCGAGCTTCGCGGCGACGAGGGAACCGGTGAAGGTGAGGGCGCCGATACTGATGTCGGCGACCTGCACGAAGCCGGTTCCGCCGCTGATCGCGCCAAGCCCTGCTGGTCGTTGCTGTGCGTCGACGATCGCGACGAGCGCAGCGGCGCAGCCTCCGACGGCGTTGAACAGACTGACCAATTGGGGCATGTCTGTCATGTTGAAGCGGCGTGCCGCGGCGAATCCGGCGACTCCGCCCACGACAGCGTCCGCGGCGAGGGCGACGAGCCCCCCGACGTGTGCGGTGCCGTGCCGTCGTAGAGAAGTGCGATGACGCTCGTCGCCAGTGCGAGGACCATTCCCGCGCCGGAGGCGAAGTTGCCACGTCTGGCGGTGCGTGGAGAGTCAATCAGGTGCAGGCCGATGATGAACATCGCCGCCGCGGCCAGATAGGCGAGGTGTCGGCCGGTCTCGAGGTCAGTCATGGCGAAGTCCGTCAGGTTGGTCGGTGATTGCGGGCGGTGTGCTTCCGTGGTCGAAACATGGCTAGCATCCGATCGGTGACGACGTACCCTCCGGCCACGTTCGCGGCGGCGAAGGCGGTGGAGACGAACGTCAGTAGGTAGCTCCCGGTGGCAGCGGCCCCTGCGGCGATCGAGACGGTGCCGACGATGACGATGCCGTGGATCGCGTTGCCAGCCGACATGAGCGGCGTATGGAGGGTGACCGGAACCTTGCTGATCACCTCGATGCCGACCAGGACGGCGAGGACGAACACCGCCAGATCAGCGAACAGGCTGTAACTCATCACGAGCCTCCTTGACGAGTACCTGGTGTTCGTGGGTCAGCACAATGCCGGCCTGCACCGGGTCGCTGCGATCGATCGAGACCGCACCGTTGACGAGTAGGTGGTCCGCAGTGGCAACGATGTTGTGCGAGTAGACCGACGACGCGGCCATCGGAACGGGCGAAGCGAGGTTGCGGGCGCCGATGACGGTGACGCCGTTGGTGGTGGTGATCGTCTGCTCCGGTACCGAGCCGGCGACGTTGCCGTCCAGGTCCCTGGCGGCTAGATCGATCACCACGGAGCCGGGCCGCATCCCGGTGAGGGCCTCGTCGGTGACCAGTAACGGTGGGATTCGGCCGGGAACCCGCGCCGTCGTGATCACGACGTCCGCGTCAGCTAGAACTCGCTGCCTCGAGGCGATGCGAGCGCCGGATGCCGCGTAGTCGGAGTCGGTCGCACCGGCATCGGACTCGACGAGTAGGTCGACGCCGGCCGAGCAGAGACTTCGGACGCCGTTGGGTACCAGGGCCGTTCGGTGTTCGCCGGGACGTTCAGCCACCACCGCCACCACCGCGGACCGGCGCGTAGCGGTAGAGGCGGACGGCTCCTGACTCATAGTGGCCTTTTCCCTGTATCCGAGGTGGTTGGTGCCCTGTAACGGGTGACGAAGTGCAGATCAGGGCCGGCGGCAAGGGAGAGGCCGTCCGAGTAGCCGGGTTCGACGTCAAGGACCATGTCGGTGTGTGCCCAGGCATCGAGTTGGCGTTGATCGATGTATACCGGGCATCCCATCACCTCGCCGATCAAGATGTCCTGGTCGCCGGTGAGGAACTCCCCTTGCTCGAAACACATCGGGGCGCTGCCGTCGCAACACCCGCCCGACTGGAAGAACATCAGTGGTCCCCGGGCGCCGACGAGGTCCGCGACTGCTCGTTCCGCGGCGACGGTTGCCGTGACTGCTGGGGGCCTACGTCCGTTCACGACCTGCTCGCTTCCGCCCGTCAGAACAGTCCGACGGGATTCTCGTCGGTGCTGACCAGGACGTTCTTCGTCTCGCTGTAGAGGTCGAGCATCATCTGGTGGTTCTCCCGCCCGATGCCGGAGATCTTGTAGCCACCGAATGCCGCGCCGGCGGGGTACCTGTGGTAGCAGTTCACCCAGACGCGGCCGGCCTTGATCTTGCGACTCATCCGGCTCGCGCGGTTGCCGTCACGAGTCCAGACTCCAGCTCCGAGTCCGTACTGCGTGTCGTGGGCGATCGCCAACGCGTCGGCCTCGTCGGTGAAGGTGGCGACGGCCAGGACCGCGCCGAAGATCTCCTCCTGGAAGACCCTCATCTTGTTGTGTCCCTTCAGGACGCTCAGCTCGTAGAAATAGCCGTCGGCGTATTCGCCACCGATGTCCGCCGGTCGTCCGCCGATCAGAACCTCAGCTCCTTCGGCCCGCCCGATCTCCACGTACGAAGCGATCTTGTCGAGTTGCTGCTTCGACACCTGGGGGCCGACCATGGTGGACTCGTCCAGCGGATCGCCTTGCTTGATCGCGGCGATCCTGGCCAGGCAGCGCTCCATGAACCTGTCGTAGATCGACTCCTGCACCAGGGTGCGGGACGGGCAGGTGCAGACCTCGCCCTTGTTGAAGGCGTACAGCACCAGGCCTTCGATCGCTCGATCGAGATAGGAGTCGTCCTGGGCCATCACGTCGTCGAAGAAGATGTTCGGCGACTTGCCGCCGAGCTCGAGCGTCGCTGGATCAGGTTCTGGGATGCGTATTGCATGATCAGCCGGCCGGTGGTCGTCTCGCCGGTGAAGCCGATCTTCGCGACCTTCGGGCTGGTCGCCAGCGCCTTGCCGACCTCGCCGCCCGGACCAGTTACGATGTTGATCACCCCGGCGGGACGATGTCCTGGATGACCTCTGCCAGCTTGAGGATCGACCATGGCGTTGGCGAGGCCGGCTTGATCACCGAACAGTTGCCTGCGGCAAGCGCCAGCGCCAGCTTCCAGGCCGCCATCAGCAGCGGGAAGTTGAACGGGATGATCTGACCGACCACGCCCAGCGGCTCGCGGAAGTGGTACGCCGTGGTGTGATCGTCGATCATGGTGAACCGGCCCTCCTGGCTCCGAGCTGCCGCCGCGAAGTACCTGAAGTGGTCGGCGGCCAGCGGGATGTCCGCGTTCAGCGTCTCCCGCACCGGCTTGCCGTTCTCCCAGCTCTCCGCGACAGCGAGCATCTCGCGGTTTCGTGTCGATCGCGTCGGCGATCCGGTTCAGTACTGCGGCGCGCTCGGACTGACTCGAGCGATTCCAATCCACCGCCGCGCGGTGTGCCGCGTCGAGCGCCTCGTCCACGTCCTCGGCGGTCGACCGTGCCACCTCACAGATCGGTTTGGCGGTGACGGGACTGAGATCGGTCATGTACTCACCATTGTGTGGTGCCACCCACTTACCGCCGATGAAGTTGTCGTGGCGCTCGGCAACTTCCACGAGACTTCCTGCGGTGCCTGGGATGCGTAGATCATGGATCCTCCAGATGCGATCGGGCCGGACAGATCCAGGCTTCGCCGCTCGGGGCGGCACCCGCAGGGCCCGAGGTCACGACCTGGCCGGGACCTTCGGCCCAGTGCGCCTGGCACCTGTCCAGCTTCGTCTTGTCCTGCACCCGAGGCCGACTCAGCGCACCGGGCGCTCTTCTCGCAGGGCGTGGATCGTCGACTTACCGCATTACTGGGGATCTTCGACCCTGCTTCCCAGGTTGTCACCGCCGGTGGTGGCCACGCCGACAACCTCGACTGGTTGACCGAGCGCCTAGCCCTCACCCTCCCTCACCCTCAAGAGTCTCTCCGACCGAGCTCTCGATCGGAGATCACGTTGTGGCCCGGCCGAGCTGTCGCTGCTGGTGAACTTCCTGATCTCGGAGATGGCCAGTCCACCAAACGTCGTCTCCTCAGAACCTCAACAGAGGAACATCAAAGAGATCCTTCTGACGTGAACGCGTCAGCCTGGGCTGGCTCACCTCAACCAGGTACATCTCAGTTAGGAAGTGAATCCTTGCCGCGAGAAGGTGGCTTGTGTGCGCGGTGGCTGACAGTGCCTTGAGGCCCACGGAGACGTGTATATGGGGCTGCACAGTCTCGCTCTCCTCGTCGTATGCGAGGGTCCCAGCGCCGATGGCCTCGATGTTGCTCAGATGGACCGCGCTCCATACCGGCGCATCGGGATCCTCTAGCTGCTCGCACGTGCCGACGAGTTCGACCTCGCGCATGCCGGCGATGAACATCGGGATGAAGCCTTGTTTTACGTCATGTTCGCGGCAGAAGTCGGACAGCGCGGAATAGAAGTCTTCGCCGTGGTCGAAGTGGACTACGAATGACCGGCCCATCGTGACTTCAGCTGCGCGCAAGGTCGTCTCCTTGGAGTGAGGTGGTCTTGTCGAGGTAAGCAACGTAGCGAATCGCCGTCGCGAGGCCTTCGGTGGACAAGAGGCGGCTGCGGGGGCGGGCGATGCCGTCGACGCCGGCGTAGGTGAGATCTCGGCAGCGTCGACGGAACCACGACCAGGGAATGTTAAGGTAGCCGGCCATCGCTTCCAGGCGCCGTGCCGACGTTGACTGGGCGATGATCGACCGGGACGAGCTCCGGTGATCGACTTCGGCGTAGACCGTACGTCGAGACCGTGGAGCGCTGGTCTCGACGTACCAGAGACCGGGTGCTCGGAGGAAGTTCGCGACGATCGCGGCATCGCCCAGGACGAAGCCCTCCACGTCCGCTAGGTCCGGCTCTGCGTTGACCTCGACGGTGATGCCGAAGGCCTCCATGAGCGCGATCGCGAGCAGGAGAACGACGCGCTCGTACCGCGGCGACGACTCGAGCTGGTGCTCGGGAACGCAGAAGCCTCTGCGGGCAGAGGGCAGCGTCCTGGCGGTGTGGCGGAGGTAGTCGAGTTTGTGGCTCCAAAGGAGCCATGAGGCCGCCTCTTCACCGCGTTGTTCTCTGGTCCAGAACATGGGGTGCGGCGAAAGTCGGCTGAGATTTCTCGAGATGTGACTGGCGCAGAAATACGAACCCAGCCATCGCTGGGACACGCTGTTGAGTTCCGGTGCCTCGCTGGTCGTAGCCGCTGAGGCCGTCAGTTGCTCGTAGCGAGTGAGTCCTCGCTGGTACGTGTCCAGTGCCGCGTCGTCGGCCAGGATGGCCGTGTCGGTATTCGTGATTGCCCAGATCAAGCCGACGGTGAAGTCGTCGAGGACGAAAGCCGCCGGGATCTGACCCGGTGTAGGTCGCTGGCCGGCGAACTCTCGGCCGTCGCTCAGGTAGAGGTCGCCCTCGTCGAGGTCGGGTACCTGCGCGATGAGCATCGTCCGGAAGTCAGGGCGGTTCAGTACGGTCGCGGCATCCTCGGTCAACTGCGGCGTGACTCGGCCGTGCTCACCGACCTTGGCCGCGCAGTAGTGAACGACCATGCCCGCTCCGAGAAACGACTGCCCACCAGGAATCTCGAGATACCCAACAGTTCCGAACGGGATCCCCTCGTTCGACGTCGCGGCGGCGATCAACGACTCCTGCAGGGGAAGCGGGACGTGCTGCTCGGCGCGATCCTGCCGCGGAGTACGGCGTCGGTGAAAGCCAAGTTCTTCGGGGCCTGCAACATCGAGGACCTTGGACAGCGCCGATCGGACATGCTCTCTCGGCAACGTGTACCAGCCACGCTCCCAATCGGAGATCGACTTCGCGGTGATGGCACCGACCTGGCCTGTTGATCGGTAGATCTCCGCGTTAACCAGCTCGGCCAAGCTTGCCTGCGACAGATCACCACGTGCTTGACGAAGCAAGAGATTCGGCTGTCGCTCGTCCCTGCTCACGAGCGGCACGTGCCCTGGCGGGACGACTGGCCAGCGCAAGGCGCTGTACCCGGCGAAGGTCCGTCGCTCACACTGCGCCTCACCATCACGCTCTCCTCGTAGCCACACCGCAACGCTGCTACGAAGAGTAAGGACGTCACCACGGCACGGCTAGACTTCTCGTAGACGTCCCGCTTAGGCTGAAGACGTCCCAAGATGTCTTAGGTTAGGTGCATGGCGAACGAACGACTCCGAGCGGCGCTCCTCGAGCGAGGCCTGACTCCGACCGCGCTCGCTGCAGAGCTCAGCGTCGACATCAAGACCGTCGAACGATGGGTCAATGGCCGCACACCCTACCGACGTCACCGGTACGCCGTATCAACCCGGCTCGGAGTGGACGAGTACTACCTCTGGCCGGACGCGCTGCCTCGTGAGCAGGTGGCCGCGGCCTCCGAGAGCGAGATATTGGCAGTTCACCCTCGCCGGTCCGAGGTCCCGCGCGACGCCTGGCGGCGGTTCTTCGAGAACGGTGAGCAAGAGATCGGCGTCCTAGTCTACGCGGGTCTGTTCCTGGCGGAGGACTCAGGCCTGTTGAAGGTCATTCGCAAGCAGGCCGAGGCTGGGGCTCGCGTCCGCGTGCTCGTTGGCGAGCCCGATGATCCGCATATCGCCCAGCGCGGCGAGGAGGAGGGCGTCGGCGACGCGATTGCGTCGAAGATCCGAAACGCCCTGGTTCTTTACGGCCCCATTCGCGGCACCAAGAATGTCGAGTTCAGGATGCATCGAACCGTTCTCTACAACTCGATCTACCGCGCAGACGATCAGATCCTCGTCAACACGCACGTGTACGGCCTGCCGGCCACGCACGCTCCCGTGTGGCACCTTCGCAAGGTTGCGGGCGGTGAGCTCGCGAGCATCTACCTGGAGAGTTTCGAGAGGGTCTGGGATTCCGCAGTTCCGATTTCGGAGGCTTGATGGCGAAGAGGACCGACTACTACGACGACCCGACGGCGCCTGCCGCGAACAGCATGGTTCCATCGGTCAACGTGATGATCGAGAACGAGGCTGGCCAGATTCTCATGATCCAGCGCTCCGACAACGGCAACTGGGCGATTCCCGGCGGAGCCATCGACCTGGGAGAATCCCTGAGCGATGCCGCGATTCGTGAGACTCACGAGGAGACCGGCATCGAGTGTGCCATCACCGGCATCGTCGGCATCTACACAGATCCCAAGCACATCATCTTCTACACGAGCAATGGCGAGGCTAGGCAAGAGTTCTCCATCGTCCTGACCGCCCGCGCGGTCAGTGGCACACCAACAACCAGCTCCGAGAGCACCAAGGTGGAGTGGGTATCGCGCGCTGACCTGGCGGACCGGCAGATGGACAGATCGATGCGGCAGCGAATCGAGCACTACCTCGACGGCTCGACGTCACCGCACCTCGATTGAACGGTCAGCCAGAGAGAGAGCTCGCTGCAGCCGTTCCACCGTCTTGTGAGTTGCCGCGCGTAGAAGCGGCGCGGACTTTTGAATCGAACGATGGACGACGTGCTCAGCGGGATACCGCTCCAAAATCTCGTCGAGGCGTTGCTCGATATCGACCACCTGCCCGTCGACCGAGGCCGTCATGTCGCAGTAGGTGAGGGCTTCCAGATGGCCGCAGGGTGGCGGTTGAAACTCAGACGTGGTGGCAGGCAACCCGCGTACTTCGGCCTCCACCTCCGCGCCAGTGTGATACGCAACAAGCCGACAGATCATCTCGTCCGCATTGGTCTCACCACGGAGGTACCGAGCACCGTCGACGGGGTGGAAGCCGACACGGGCGATCGTCTCGGCGTACCCGATGTCGTGGAGCCACGCAGCCGACTCGATCAGTGCCGCGTCTTCGCCAAGAATCGAAGCCAGGCCGCGCGCCCGGCTCGCGACGCCCTGGGTGTGCGCCCAGCGGCGGGGAAGCGAATCACAGAGCATCTGTCTCGCGAGAGACATTGCCCAGTCAGGATCGATCACGCTCCCGACGTTACGTCCACTGCAAGGCTGCGGAACAGGGGCCTCCGGCAAGTCTTACGGCATCTTGTCCGGAGGCGTAGCGCCGGCCCAGATTCGTCCGAAGCTGTCCAGATAGAACCCGTACATCTCTCCTCCGGACGCCTTGCGAAGGTGGTAGGTCGGAGCCTGGGCCGCGGGAATCCCGTAGATGTGCTGATTGACGAGCAACTGATCATCGGCTCGGTAGAGCGAGTTGTACAGCACGGTGTCGTGTAGCCGCAGCTCAACCCCCGGACGCCCGAGCAGCGGGCGGAGCAGAACCAGAGCGTTGCGAACCTTCGCGGCCAGAGCCACACCGATTCCCTCCTCCCGGCCGCGCTGGGCAATGTGCAGGCCGTTCGGATCCCCTAGAGCGATCCGAACGCGAACCCCCGCGTTGGCTCGCTCACCGATCAAATCAACCAGCTCGAAGTTCTCTGCGAGGAACAGGGCTGCGAAGGCCAGGACATCGATCTCTTGCTTCGCACCGGCGAAAAGCGAAGTCCAGCCCTCCCTGTTGATGGCTGACCTGCGCGGATACACAGCAACGATCTCCGCCGGCCGAGACTTCGACGCCTCCAAAGCCTCGAGCTGGGGCCACAGCTGATACTCGTCGACCTCCAGCAGCCGAGCCAATACTCCGCGATGACGTGGATAGGGCATCCGGCCCTCGAGCCAGCGCCTCACAGTCTTTGGATCGACCTCCATCCGCGATGCCAGATCCTCTTCCGACAGGCCCGCTCCAAACATCGCGCGCCGAAGAATGCCGTTCACCCGTTCTCCCACCTGACACCTCGAGACGTCCCTAGTCGTCCCACTGAGGTTAACACAAGAAGTCCCTAGACGTCCCAACGGAGAGTATTGGCGTCCTTACTCGATCGCCCACTGTTGAGCCAGGCCCTGACTTCGCCGGGCATCACGACTTTCCAGGTGGAGCAACACGTGAGCAGTGAGCTTGAGACGTACGCAGACAGTCCGGTTGCCAGGACCACGCCGTCCGCAGTCGGATATCTACGCCGCGATCTCCTGGGCACAGACGACGAACTCGACCGGGCCAAGATCGCTCTGGCGGTTTTCGCTCAGCGTGTGGGCCTTCGGCTGTCCAGCGTGTACGTCGAGCAACTGGATCAAGGCGACCTCGACGGCCTTCGGCATCTGGTCGACTCCGCCTTGGACGGGCATACAACGGCTGTAGTCGTGCCGAACCTGTTCCACTTCATGGGCCTCGGTCATGTCGGCGGTTTTGTAGCCGCCTTCGAACACCTCACCGGCGCCCGAGTTTTGACGATCGCCTCCTCCTGACCGGTGTCCTCGACGCACTGCTACCGGAGCTCCCCACCGGCTGCACCCCGAATCCGAGGACACCGCCTTACCGGTGGGCGCACGCGAGACCCCGCTCCGCGTGCGCCCGCCGCTCCAACATTCGAAAGGCTGTCAATGTCGACCGTCGAGGTCATGGAACGCATTAGGGCGCACTACACCCAACAACACAACGAGGTGGCGCGGCTGACCTCCACCCTGAAGGGCCGGCTCGAGCTGCAAAGAGTCCAGGATCTGCTCAGCGCCTACCTCCCATCAGCGCCAGCGCGAGTTGCCGACGTCGGCGGAGGTCCGGGTGTTCATGCCAAGTGGCTGCAAGACCGCGGTTACGACGTAACCCTGCTCGACCCCATCGAGCGCCACGTCGACGAGGCACGCGCGACCGGGGTGAACGCCGTACTCGGCGACGCCCGCCGTCTGCCGTGGCCGTCAGAGAGCGTGGACGCACTCCTTATGGCCGGGCCGATCTACCACCTTCGCGAGCCATCAGACCGAGGGCTAGCTCTGCGTGAGGCCGCACGGGTGCTACGTCCCGGAGGGCTGATCGCAGTCGTCGCCATCAACCGCGCCGCGAACCTGATTGGCTCGACTCTCGCCAACACGCTTACTCAGCGGCTCTCCGTCGTGGAGGAGATTCTGGAGACTGGCTACAGCGAGGCGAACGAGCGCATGGCTGAGACGTGCTATCACTCCGTTGCCCAGCTCCGCGGTGAGCTCGCACAGGTCGCCTCAGCCGTCACGGTCCATGGGCTGACGGGCCCCGGCGGCTGGCTCACCATGATTGCTGACGCGCACTTCTCCGATTCAGCGATCCCGACGACCTTCACCGATCCCGATCCTTTGGAAACGGCGCTCCTCTGCACTCGCCTGGCCGATCGGCACCCCGAACTCGTCCACTCCAGTTCCCTCCTGTTCGCGGTCGGCCGACGTGCCTGACCGCCGCACCCGCACGCAGATCCGGACTGCAGTCGAATACGTGAATCACGGCTGGCCGGTCTGCCGTCTTGCGGTCCCACGCGGCGGCCGCTGCCCGTGTCCTCTGCGGACCTGCGTTGATCCGCATCTGATGCTCAAGCAGCCACTGGCAATCACCACCGCCGACCAAGTCCATGCGGCTTGGTCGCAAGGCGTCTGGGGCATCGCGCTAGTCACGAAGCCATTCGACGTGTTCGAGGTGCCGGCGGCGATAGGGGCACCTCTCCACCATCTGCTGAAGACCGCGTGCCCGACGGCCTTCCTACCTGCAACGAAACGCTGGCAGTTCTTCGTCGCGCCAGGCTCGATCGCGCTCGAGGTGGCCCAATCAGTCGGTGGCGATCTTGTCAGCGGGGCATCCAGGTGGGTGCCTGCTCCAGGAACGTGGACCGAGGCAACCAGTACGACGCGCTGGCTGGTGCCGCCGTACATAACTCATTGGACGCCGTACGTGCGTCGCGACCCCATCGACATCGTCATCGGCTCTGGCCCGGCGATCTACTCGTCCTCGTCATCGGGTCTCGCGAACCAGTCGTACACGTCTCCAGCCCTGTAGCGCACGTACCGTCCAACCCGTCTGCCGCGTGGACCATAGTTCCTAGTGCGCCAGGCGTAGATCGTTTGCTTCGGCACGCCGAGGTATGCGGCCACCTGGTCGATGGTCCACAACATCTCTCGATCGTCAGTCATGGCCATTGGGATCTCCTGCCTCATCGGGCGGCGACGAACTTGCCCTGCGTCGCGTGGTACGGGGAGGCAGATCCGCGTCCGATTGGTGATCGACCTCCGATTGAGCCTTCACCACCCGGCGTATCTCGCGAGTGCTCCAGCCCAGGATCTCGGCAGCCGCCTCGGCCGACCCGCAGACCCGCGCGAGCTCCGCCGTGTCTGCCGAGGCGCTGGCCTCTGCCTTGGCAACGCGATCGTCATCCCTCTGCGCGGCCGCCTCGCGTGCCTTGATTGCTCGGTCCACCGCCGCGTGTGCACGTATCGCTCGACCTGTTGCAGCCTCGATCCGTGCCTGACGCTGCCTGGCCCGGCGGAGTGCCGCGACGCGTTCGCTTCCACTCATCGTGTTCTCCTCAAAGCCCTGGGCCGACCGGTTCGGCGCTCGCGCCATCCGCCTCCACGGCCAGGCCAAGCGGATCGCGTCTGACGCGGCGAATCGGCCTCACTGGCGTGCCGTCAGACTCGGTTGACTCGATGAGATCCTGAGCTGCCTCGACGACCCTCTGGCCGGTCTGTTGAAGAACCTTGTCCGGAGCCTTCGGATCGACCGAGGCTGCCCAACCCGCGATGTAGGGAAATGAGGCACCCTCCATCGTCATGCCGTGGCGGGTGAGTAGCACGTACGCCACCGATTCGGCCTCCACCTCGCGTGCGCCCCGGCACATGATGCTGCCGGCCGCTGCGACCTCCTCAGGAGAGTGCATACGCATGTGGGCGACCTCGTGAGCCAAGCGGGCGACCGCAGTCACCCCGTCTAGGTGGTCGCCGATGACAATCTGCCTGTTCAGATGGTCCGTGTAGCCCTCGACAGTCGGATCCCCGGTAGGGCCGACGGACAGCTCGAATCCATCAGCTTCGACTTCCCTGGCGAGCGCATCCCAGAGGCCAGAGGGAGCAGAACCGATTACAGCTTCCGGCACCGGCGGACGAGCGAGCGGCTCACCCACTGTCTGCGAGATGTCGAAGACCGATGTCACCTTGAAGCCGACGAGAACACGTCGATTCCTCGGCTGGTTCTTCGGAGTCGATGAAGTCCTCTCGCCTTCGGGAGTCCTGCCGTCCTCACCAACAGCATCCTTCTGAAGAACGTAGATCGGTGCCAGGATCCTAATGCCGGCTTCACCTCTCACCACCTGGCGATCTAGCTTCTGCCAGTCGCGGTATCCCGCGACGGTGGTAGCGGCCGGCTTCTGGAGCATGATCAGGATGACGTTTCGGAAGCTGTACCGATGGAGCGTTGCAGTTGCCTTGAGCCACCGCTGCCAATCCTCGCCGGACTTCAGCCGACGCATCGCGTTTTCGATGCGCTGCTGCAGCTCTTCGGCGGTTGCCTTCGACTCAACCACTGTGCCTCCCGAATCTGGTCTGGGTTACACGCTCAACGCCCGGGTATCGGCAGACTCGGCGGCGACGCCGAACGATCGTCGCGGGTAACAGCTCGCCGCCGGCGAGAGCCACCCGCGGGAAACGGCATCGGCGTCCGCGCCGCGACCTGGCCGCCATACGGACGTAGATCATCGGCGCTTCCGCTGAGCTTTCGCGTGATCAGGGAGGCTTCCGCGAGGTGCTCGGTGATCGAAGCAAGGGTGGTGGTCACCTCATCGAAGCAATCCGGCCGGGCCGTGACTGCCCACGGCCTCACCGGATGTCTCCATGCACCTCCAGCCTTGTGGAGGTACTCCGGGTCGCGCGGCACCAACACCTTCAGCGGCACGAAAAGGCGACCTCGCGCGATCAGATCTCCCGTGGCGTGCTCCTGGAGCTCGGCGACTCGATGGGTGGAGTAGGTCAGCTCATCCAGGGCATCAAGCATGCGCGCGAAGTGCTCGCGACTAGTGATGAGCTCCCTGGGCGTGACGAGCTGGCCACTCCACTTGAGGCGCTGGCACAACGCGGCGAGTAGATCCTTGAATGCAACCTCGCCGGGCAACGTACTCTGACCGCCGACGTCGGACAGCCGGCGCTGCCAACTGCGAGCGCTCCGCTGTGCACCGGCCTGAGCGCTGCGAAGGCCGAACAGCACCCCCTTCAGCGCCTCCGAGTGCTCGTCGGGTCTGACAGGCGAATGGAAAAGGCAACCCGCGATATGCCAGGCGTACCCGCTGACGGTGCGCACCTGCGCGGTGATCGATCGGAGATCGCGAGTTAGCAAGCTCGCGCCGTCCGTAGGCTCATGAGCCTGCTGCCAACGAACGCTGGCTCGCGTGATCCACGAAGTCGCGTCGGTCGCGATCGCTGGGGATCCAGCCGTCAGACTCCGCAACGCGCCGACCTCCGAACCACGCGCGAAGCCCTCGGAGATCTCCCGGAGTTCCGTCATCGAGTCCCGGAGGTTCGCAGTGAAGCCTTCGTTCGCGTTGTCCCGCGGCTTCTTCAACAGCGCGTCCGAGACGGCGACCGCCGCGGTCAGCGCGATGCTCGCCACCTCAGCACGGGCCGCCGCCAGCTGCTCGACGTCATCGAAAGCTGCTGCAGTGGCCGCATCTTGAGCCGCCAGTAGGTCAGCCCCGGCCCCCAGAGCGCGCGCGAGTGCAGCCAGCCTCGCATCCGGCGCAGCATCTCCTGCCACTTCCAGGTCGGCCATCTGGAGCCCCCCGCGCAACCAGGCAAGGTGCTGACGGCTGACCTTCAGCACAATGGCCCACCCCGCAGCGAGATCGCCATACGCGCCGGGATGACCGACCTCGACCGCTCGTTGTCTCGCGACTCCGAGGAGGTCTTCATACTTCGCGCGCATCGCGGACCATCCGCACGTCGGCTGCCGCTGATCTCAGTGCGTCTCCGAGCGCCAGGCGCCAACTGACCTCGTCAAGTGCCACATCCATCTCGTCGACGAGGCGGGCGGCCCTGTCGAACAGATCGGCTGGATCAGATCTGAGTTCGCCCCCGTATCGTCCGTACGGTGCGATCCCCAGCAACTCGCAGACTCGGTAGCGGCTGAACGCGGTCATTGCCCAGCGCCCTTGCAGTGACTTCGCCTCGAGTACCTCGACGGTGGCCTCCGCTTGCGTCACCAGCGCGATCACCCGGGCTCGGGCGTCGTCCTTGGTGGTCTCGGTATCGGTCATCGACACACTCCTTTCGTCCCTGACAGGGTTGAGGTCCCCTGGCTGTTCTCGGCCTCACTGGCTGAAATCTGTGGACAACTCGCTGGCGGCAGATGGACCAGCCGACTGCCGACCTCGTCGACCAAGCGGTCGAGCATCCCGACCGTGACCCGAGCCGCCCGGCGGACCGTCGTACGGCTGGTCTGTCCACGTCCGGTCGTCACGGCTTGATCAACGGCTGTCCCCAAGGCGGGTCGCCGGCCGCTTCGGAGGACCGGCGCGAGCTGGCGCTCTCCGGCACGACTCCTCCCCGGCGATAGGGCAGCACTGTCACACTTCTTGCACTCAAGGCGTTTCAGCAGCCGAAACGGCCGGAACGGCGCACAGCAGGGGCGCCCGTTGAGCCATCGTGAAGACCGGTGAAGGTAGCGATGACCGCACTTCTGGCAGCCGTCTACGGGCGTGTGAGTGCTGCGCAGCACCCTTCGTGGCAGCACGTTCTGATCGGCGCTTCTGCTCCGATCGCTGTCGATTGAAACAGTGGAGGCGTCTGTCTGCGGCGACCTGCTACGCGGTTGGCGAGGACGATCCGCACCTTCGAGCGATCGCGATTGTCCGCTCAGCCATGGAACGTTGTCAGGCGGATGGACGCTCTGAGATCGCCCGCGCGGAGCTATCGGCACTCCTCGTCGAGCTCGAGTCCGCGCGAAGCGAGCGCACAGAGCTCAGGCGAGCCTGCGCTGTCATGCAGCACGCCCTCAAAGCACAGCACACACCGACAACACGCCGCGCTGCGGAGTAGGGACTTGCTCAGCATCCACCGGCTGACGGCCGGCGATGGATTCAGGTATCTGCTCAAGGCAGTCGCGAGCGGCGACGTTGACCGACGGATGGCGACACCTCTCACGGCCTACTACACGGCAGCCGGCTATCCCGCCGGGCGCTGGGCCGGAAGTGGCCTCACTGGCCTCGGCAATGGACAACTGCACGCCGGACAGGAAGTCACCGAAGCCCAGATGACGGCCCTGTTCGGGCGTGCAGAAGATCCGCTGACCGGCCGAACACTTGGTCGGCCTTACCCCGTCTTTCCGAGCGCGTCGACCCGCATCACCGCGCGGGTCGACGCTCTGGAGAAGAACCTCGGACAGACCGAGCGCGAGAACGCAATCGCCACGATCCGCAGCGAAGAAGCACGTCGCCGAACCAAGCAGGCAGTTGCTGGATTCGACATCACCTTCTCCCCCGTGAAGTCGGTATCGGCGCTGTGGGCAACAGCCGATGTCGGCGTACAGGAGCAGATCGCAGCGGCGCATTACCGGGCAATCGACGAAGTCATTGGCCTGATCGAGAGGCATGCGGCGTTCACCAGGACTGGCGAAGCTGGCGTCGCGCAAATCGACACGCAGGGAGTCATCGCAACCGCCTTCGACCACTGGGACTCACGAGGTGGCGACCCGCAACTTCATACCCATCTGGTGATCGCCAATCGCGTCCAAGGCATAGATGGCCGCTGGCGAACCCTCGACGGCAGGGTGCTCTTCGGCGCTGCGGTCGCCCTGTCTGAGATTCACAACGTCCTGCTGGCCGACGAGCTCACCCGCCGTCTTGGGACACAGTGGGAGCTTCGAGACCGCGGGCCGCGCCGCAATCCTGCCTTCGAGATCGAGGGCATTCCTGACGAGCTCATCCGCGAGTTCTCCTCGCGAACCGAACAGATCGAGACGAACCTCGCAGCCCTGTTGGTGGAGCGCGCCGCGGACGGACCACTACCGGGGCGCAGCGAGATGTACATCCTGCGCCAGCAGGCGACCCTCATGAATCGACCGGCCAAGCACGCGGCCAGACCGCTCGCCGATCTCATGCACGACTGGTCGAAACGAGCCGAGCAGGTGATCCCAGGACCCGTGGCATCGCTCATCTCTGACGCGCTCTACCGCCACGACCGACGACTTCTAGTGGAGGCAGACATTGAGAGCGGCACCATTGATGCGTACGGCGCAGCGGTGGTGCTCGCCCTACAGCTGAAGCGCTCGACCTGGACGCGGTGGAACATCCTCGCTGAAGCCGCACGACAGACTCGGCTCCTCCGCATGAAAGACACCGATGCTCGGCTCAATCTCCTGTCGTCCATCGCGAAGTCTGCCGAGCGGCACTCGATCAGCCTCAGCGCCCCGGAACTCGTGCCTCTCCCGATCCAACGCCGCGACGGCGAGAGCGTCTACACGGTGCACAACGGCCAGATCTACACGTCTCCGGCAGTTCTGGGTGCCGAATCCGTCCTCCTTGACCTTGCCGCGACCGTCAACGGGCCTGTCCTGTCCGGCTACCAAACGTCCGAAGCCCTTGGTGAGGACAAGGCTGAAGTGCTGCATCGGGTAGCCAGCAGCGGACAGCGAATCGAGGCTGTTGTCGGGCCAGCGGGCACCGGCAAGACACGGCTCCTTGCGGAGCTCAAGACAGCTTGGAATGCCGAGTTCGGCGAAGGGTCCGTCGTCGCACTCGCCCCTTCCGCTGCCGCCGCCGAGGTACTGGCCGACAGTCTCGACCTTTCCGCGGACAATGTCGCAAAGTGGATCCACGAATCGATCGGCATTGGCGCCGAGCAACGACGGACATGGATCGCCGAGAACGAGAAGGCAGCACAATTGGCCCTCACCGCTGGCCGCCGTCGACGGGCCCAACGCCTGTACGCAACTGCGGCTGCAGCACGAACCGAACACGACAGCTGGCGCCTACGGAGCAACCAGCTGGTGATCGTCGATGAAGCCTCCATGGTGGGCACCATGGAGCTCGCCAGCCTAGCCCGTGAGGCAGACAAAGCCGGCGCCAAGCTCCTCCTCGTCGGCGACGACAGCCAACTCGGCGCCGTCGACACAGGAGGCGCGTTCCGCCTCCTCGTCAACGAAACCCACGCAGCACAGCTCACCGAGATCTGGCGTTTCCAGAACACCTGGGAGCGCCAGGCCAGCCTCGACCTGCGCGCAGGTAACCTCGAAGTCCTCGATGTCTACGACAACCACGATCGACTTCACCACGGCCCGGCCGAGGACACCGACGTCACGGCGTACGCCGCATGGCAAGCGGACCTAGCAATCGGCCGCACCAGCCTGCTCATCGCCGCAGACAACGCAACCGTCGCCCGCCTCAACGCCCGCGCACACCTAGACCGCGTCCAGACCGGTGAGGTCGAGCCTGACGGCGTGGACCTCCATGACGGCACCAGCGCCGGCCTCGGCGACACTATCGTTACCCGCCTCAACGCCAGGCGCCTCCTCACGAATCACCGCAACTTCGTTCGCAACGGAGCCACCTGGAGCGTGATCCGCCGCTGGCACGACGGCTCCCTCACAGTCCAGGGAGCCAACGACGAGACAGTCACGCTCCCGTCCGACTACGTCCGCCAAAGCGTCGAACTCGGCTACGCGACCACAGCCCACCGAGCCCAAGGCCAAACCGTCGACACAGCACACCTCATCGTCACCGACCGCCTCACCCGCGCACTCCTCTACGTCGGCATGACCCGCGGCCGCACCGCCAACCACGCCTACGTCGTAACCCACAAACCCGACCAGGACATGCACGAACCCACGACCGATCAGACCATGCAGGATGTCCTCGAAGCCGTCCTCGACCAAGAAGGCATCGAGCGCTCAGCCCACGAAGTTATGCGCACCGAACTCGACAACGCAACCCGCCTCGATTGCCTGATCCCACTCCACGAATACCTGTGCCAGATCGCCACCGGCAACCAGTACCAAGCTGCCCTCGAGTCCAGTTCGCTAGACCCACCCGACCAAGCCGCAGTCAAGGCATCCGCGGCCTACGGCCCCCTTCTCGCAGCCTTGAGGCGCGCCGAGACGCTCGGCCTGGACGGCACCGGAACACTGCACCGCGCCATCGACCAGTCCTCCCTCAACAACGCCACCGACATCGGCGCCGTCCTGCACTCTCGCGTCGAACGACTAGTGACCAGAGCCGAACGCCGAAGCTCCTCGCCGCCCACCTTGATCGCCGGCCTAGTCACCGCAGCAACCAACGTCACCGACCCCCAGTTCATCGCCCCCCTCCGCGAAATCGAGTCCCTCATGACCCAACGCGCCGACTGGCTCTCAGACCAAGTCATCCACGAGGAACCACCTTGGTACCAACTCTTGCCAACGCCAACGAATCACCAGGCACACAAAGGCCTCGTTCGAGAGCTCGCCGCGTACCGCGAGCGATACCAAGTCAATGGCGACGAGACACTTGGTCCGCGGCCCCAACCAGCGGCCTACAGCCAGCTTCGAAGCCACGAACGCTTGAGTCGTCTACTCGACACTGAGTCCCTAGCGAACGAGTCCGTTGGACACCACTCAAGCGAGCCTCCTACGGCTCAGGACGCATCAACCTCACTCCAGGTTGGCCTTGGTCCGGACATCAATTGATCTGATTCTCCATCGCATCCAACGTCGCGTCGCCACCTCGATGGCTCGTCCACCGATGTTCCGTGGGGATAGGACTCGAAACCTGCGACCAGGGGATTATGAGAGCCATGGCAACATCACCGCTGGACAACATCAGACTCCGCTAGTCCGATTTCTCACCCCATCTAGCCCCTCTGCCACCGCCGTTTGACACCATTTCGCGTCACGAGCCGAGTCACGCCGCAGCGAGCTGTGTCGGCGTCAGGCCAGAGCTTTCCTGGCTGCCGGCTCTGCCGAATTGGACCTAGACATGCAGGTGGCCGGTAGATGAGCTCTTGGGTGTGGCCGTCGAGCGTCCGGCTCTCGATCAACTCGAGGTCGAAGTCGGCCGCACCCTGGAAGATCGGGTCCTCCCCGGTCCTCCTTGGACTCCTCGGTGCTCGGGCCGAGCACCTGCAGCACGTCCCGGATGGGCGGCGCGAGGTCGCCCTCGGACAGGATCCCGGTCGCGACCTGGTAGAGCAGCAGCGGGGACAGATGGTGGTTGGTGCGGTCGATGACGGGTGACGTCGACGTCAGCACGTCGCAGCGCCTTGGCGGCGGACAGACGGAACGGGGCGAGCCCCGCCGCTATGCGCGGGGGGCTCGCTACCTGGACGATCTAGTGGGTGATCGGCATCGGCTCGCGATGGCCGGTGTCGATGGCGAGGTCACCGACGTAGTTGTCGCGCAGGGTGAAACGGTCCCGACTGTTGGCCTTCACCCAGTCCGCGGCCTTTGCCGTGGCTGCGTCAGCCTGCGCGCGGGTTTCCCAGGTGCTGATGGAGACGAAAGCGTCCTTGTCGACCTGGGCAACTCCGTAGGACACGAAGCCGTTGCTGTCCTTGAACAAGGGAACCATCCCGGACTTGGCCTGGCTGACTACCTCCTCGAAAGTGCCGGTCTTGATGTCGTAGAGAGCGACGCGCGTGCAGCGCATGGTGTGCCTTCCTGTGGTGGAGCGGCTTGCGCAAACCCGCAAACCAGTTCCACAACTGAACCTACGCTAGTATTTCAATACTAGCAATAGAATTCCTAGATCTAGACATCCGGTATGCTCTCTGTCATGACGACTTGGGGCTTCCTGACGAACCACGCGCGGGCGCTGCTGTGCATCGCCCACGACCCGGGCGTGCGGCTGCGGGAGATCGCGACCACGCTCGGCATCACCGAGCGGGCAGCGTTCGGCATCGTCACCGATCTGGTGGAAGGCGGATACGTGGTCAAGGACAAGAACGGCCGCCGCAACCGCTACGGAGTCCAGGTCGACAAACCCCTGCCAGAGGCTCTGCTGCGACAGCGAACGGTCGGCCAACTGGTGGACCTCCTCGCCCACACCGAACTGGAAACGCGCGACCACTCCTGAGCTCACTGACATGGCCGCCATGCGGGAGCGTCAGCGACGTCACAGTGCGACCGAGGCAGCCAAGTGCTGACGCTCCTCGTCGTCGCGGACGATTGACTGGCACCAGGGACGTCCGGATCTGCCGCTGGTCGCGCGGTCGTGTCGATCGGCCGGAGGCTGCGAGCGAAGGATTCTGCCCGCTGCGGGTGTGGGTTACCAACGCTCCCGGTGAGCAGTTCGGGCGGACATGCCCCATGCCGAGGAGCCCGTGACTGACCGGCGTACGGGTATGGTCAGGGATAGTCCAAGGTCGGGATTGACCCTCTCGTGCCTGACTTCCGCAGAGCAGCGAGCTTGGAAGCAGGGCAACGCCGCGAGCGCTCCGTTACCAGTGCGACGACCGCAGCAGCCGCTACCAGTTGCGGCAATGGTGCCAGAACTACGACAAGCCCTGCGGGCGCCTCGGCCCCGGCGGCGAGTGTCCCCGCTGCGGCGTGCCGCTCGCCTCGATGCCGACGCATGAGGTCGCACGTGAACCCGACACGTGAGGTCGTACGCCGCCAGGCGCGGCGGTGGATGGCCAGCCGACGACGGTGAGTTCACAGTCGCCCTTAGCCGGCGACGTCCGTGCTACCGGCGGGCGCGTCACTCTGCTCGACGGTGCTCCCCGAGATGGTGCGGCTAGCGCCGCTCGCATGGGTGATCTCGACCCTGCGGGGCTGGCTCCGCGGTGACACGGGAAGGGTCACGTGCAGGACACCGTCAGCGTAGTTGGCACTGAGGTTCTCCGAGTCCACGCCCTCGCCGAGGGAGAGTTGCCGGGTGAACGACCCCTGGGATCGCTCGGCGACAATGACCTGCTGGCTCTCGCGGTAGGGAGGCGTGCGCTCGGCCTGGATGGTCAAGGCGCCGGAGTCGACGGTCACCTCGATGCTGTC
This sequence comes from Kribbella orskensis, assembly GCF_004342085.1. Taxonomy (NCBI): domain Bacteria; kingdom Bacillati; phylum Actinomycetota; class Actinomycetes; order Propionibacteriales; family Kribbellaceae; genus Kribbella; species Kribbella orskensis. Next base: position 31,350 of record NZ_SLWM01000031.1, on the reverse strand, counting down.
AGGGTCGACGCCGGGCAGGTCGGCCTCGATGTGGTAGCTGCCGTCCTCGCCGCGGTAGACGTCCAGCGGCATCGCGAGAGGGGCGCGCGTCCCGCTCGCGGCCATCGACATGAGCCGGTCGAGTTCCCGGGAAGGGTCACGGAAAGGCTCAAACCTGAACACTGACATCGCAGCCTCCTCCTTAATAGCCGTCAGCTCGGGGACCACGTACCGCCTCGGGTGACGCCGTCTCCCTCAGGACATTGTAGTTCTCAGGGGGCCGCGCGTTCCTGCCTCGTAGCCCCGGATGTCATGAACGGCGAGGCTGCCGGGCCATGTGTCAGCGAATGCACCAGACGCACCGACGAGCGGGCGGCGCTACCTGCAGATGTGAGGCGTCAGACGCACTGCACCTGAACGGGTGAACGCACCGACATAGCCGCGATCCGGAAGGCGCCGATGGTCCTCGTCAGGAGCCTGCTTGCCGTCGACCCAGGCAGCTCCACTTCCACATCGGGGTGTCGCACACGTACTGATCAACACCCTCAACACGACAGTGCGCGATGCCGCTAGAGACCCCGACGAAAGCCTTCAAGAAGGTGACGGGGAAGGAGAACATCTTGTTCTCCATCGCAGAGGCGGCGCTCGACGCGCCGGATGATCCTGTGCGGTCTGTCGTCCTCCCGGCTGTCAGTGGCGGTGAGCAGACGCTGCGGGAGCTGGTGCACGAGTACCAGACGAAGGGGCGGGTGTACCGGGCGCGGCCTGATCGAACTCCTCGACGTGCTGGAGGTCCGATCGTCCAACATCGCGCACCGACCCGGCGCTGGACGCGCTGAACCTGGTCGCTCGGCACAAGGACGGCCGGTTCACGTTCTATCCAGCCGGTGAGCACGTTCCACAAGGGGGTACTCGGTGACTGGGCCGACCTGGTGACGCGCACCGACGACAAGGGCCGCACCAAGGTGATCCGGTCGACGTACGAGGTGTGCACCTTCGAGCGCTGTAGGAACGGCTACGCTGCAAGGAGATCTGGGTCGTCGGCGCGGTCCGCTGGCGTAACCCCGACGAGGATCTGCCCCGCGATTTCGAGTCTCGCCGCCTCGAGCACTACACCGCCCTGCGCGAACCCGCTGGATCCAACCGCGTTCATCGACCAGTTGCGGACCGAGTTGCGTGCCCAGCTCGGCGCCTTGAACGACCAGGTTGATCAGCTGGGCTGGGTTGAACTCCGCGACCGTGGCAAGCACGGCGCGATCAAACCTGACACCGCTGGATCCAGCACCGGAGCCGAAGAATCTCCGCGCAATGAAGGCCGAGATCCGATCACGCTGAGGGACGGTGCCGCTGAGCGACATGTTGAAAGAAGCAGCACTGCGGACCGGCTGTCATTTCGGGGCGTTCGACCAAAACATCTTCACCGAGTGGCATTCGCGCTACGTCGGCCGCGGCGTCCTCATCTACTGGCACGTCGAGAAGAAGTCGATGGCGATCCACTCGCAGGTGATCAACTGCTAGGCCTCTGAGGTCGCGGCGATGATCGAGGGCGCGATGCGGCACGGCACCTCGATGGAGGTCGACGGCAACTACGTCGATTCCCACGGCCAGTCCGAGGTTGGCTTCGGTCTCACCCGGCTGCTGGGGTCGATCTGCTGCCGCGGATCAGGCGGATCAACATGGTGAGATGTACCGCCCGGCCGCCGGCGATCCGGACGCGTACCCGCGGCCGCGCCCAGAAGACACTCTGCGTCGCGCGCGGGAACGGCGGGAACTCGGTCATCTTCTTCGGCCGAGGCGGCGACATCGCCTCCAGCCGCCGTGACGAACAAGATCTATCGGTGCTGTGCCTGCGGGTCTTGCAGTCAGTGCTGGTGTACGTCAACACCCTGATGGTGCAAGACGTTCTGGCTGACGACGACTGGGCAGACCGGATACCGACGTCGACCACCGCGGCCTCACCCCGCTGATTTGGACCCACCTGGTGGGTGGCAGGCTCTGTCTGCTGCGTTGGGCTGCGTGAGGATCTGCCTGCGCCACCGAAGCAGCGGCAATAGCCCGACGAGTGCTCGACCGGCTGCTCGACGAGCACGACGCCGTGGGTGCGCCGGCGACCGGTGTTCTCACCGATCACCACGATGACCTCGGTGTCCGACGACTACTCAGATGGGGTCCGGGCTGCCGACGGCGGCAGCCCGCCCTTCTGTCTCCGCGTCGCCGCGGCCGGACCGCTCCCAAGGAAAGGGACCGCTTGCGAATCCGGGCGTCTCGCCTTGCGAACTCCGGACTGAGGATCACGAGTCGCGCCGGAGCAGGCGGTGGACGTAGAACTCCCGACGGGTCTCGCCATCCTCGCGGACACCGACGAGCTCATCGCCCCACACCTCCCGCGGCGGCAGTGCCAGGTCTGCCAATGGCGCATCGTCGGGGCTGTGGATGATCCACCGTTCAGCCTGGGACGCGACTAGGCGATTCACGACAACTACCATCGCGTCGTGGTTGTCCCTAGACCGAGTAAACCCCAGGCCGAGGCCTTCGGGTTCCCCAACCCGCTGCTCGGCATTGCCGGATTCGCCATCGTCACCACAATCGGGGCGGCGCTGCTGGCCGGCGCGTCCTTCCGGCGCTTGTTCTGGCTCGGGCTGCAAGCAGGCGTGACGTTCGGGGTCGTGTTCGTCCACTGGCTGATCTTCCAGAGCCTCTACCGGATCCAGGCGCTGTGCCCGTACTGTATGGCGGTGTGGGCAGTCACGGTCCCGATCTTCTGGTACGTCACGCTGCACAACCTCAACCGCGGTCACCTGCCTGTGCCCACCGGCGCCCAAAAGGCCGTGGCAGCGGCCACCCCGGTTCCACACTGTTGCGCTGACGATCTGGACGGTTGTGCTGCTCACACTGATAGGCGAGCAGTTCTGGACGTACTGGAAACCCTGCCCTGAACACGCGCCCGGCGGTCGCGACACGGCGCGCGTGCCGAGGGGGGTGATCAGTCGGTCGGCAGCGTTTCGACGTCGCTGGCATCGAGGTCGGCGCGGTGACGCACCAGCCGCAGGGCGTGCCGGTAGTGGCTGCCCTGCATCGCGGCGTCGGCCGCGACCTCGACGCGACAACTGTGGGCCGGACCTTGATGATCGGGGTCTTGTTGCCCTGGCCCCAGTGAGTGCTGATCTGATCTGGCCACGGATGGCGGGCACTGGCCGTCTTGAGCAGACCGCCGATCGCCGCGGCTTGGGCGGGCTTCAGCGGCACGGTCCGGCCGACCGCCTCGAGCACCTTGCTCCGATACCGCCCGACGACTAGGACTTCCGGGTGCTTCAGCGACCCCGTGACGGCTCCGATGATGGCCTCGACGGTGTCGCGGCGCTTGACCTTTCCTTGGGGTAGCTGAGGATGTCGCGGGCTGTCGCGCTGAGGGCATTGTCGGACACGTGCACGACACCACTGAGGAGGGCCAGGGACGCTTTGCGACGCCTGGATTCCGATGCGGCCGGGGCGTCGAGCTCCGGGCGGTGCTTATTGCGGTGGGCCAGCGGTGCGTGTGTCGACGGTTACCACGCCCGTGGTTCCGTCAACGGTCACGAGCTGTCCGGTGTGCAGCCAGCGGGTGGCGTCGCCGGCTCCAACGACCGCGGGGATCCCGTATTCGCGGGCCACGAGGGAAGCGTGCGCGGCCAGGGTGCCGCCGTCGGTGACGACGGCAGCGGCACGCGCGAACAGTGGTGTCCACGCCGGCGCGGTGGCCTTGGCGACCAGCACGTTGCCGTCGGCGAAGCTGGCGAAGTCGTCCGGGCCGTGCACGACATGGACCTGTCCGGTGGCGCGTCCTGCGGATGCGGGCTGCCCGACGAGTGCACCCTCAGGAATCTGGCGAGCGCCGCGCGCGACCTGTACGGCACGGTCGACAACGTCGCCGATGAGCCGAGGCGGTCGACCGAGAGTCAACGGCGCGGTCAGGCGCCGCTGACGCTGCCACAGGTTGCGCCGCTCGCCGAGCTCGACGATCCGGCTGCTGTTGCCTGCGAGTGCGGCTGTCAGCTCGTCGCGGGTGCAGAAGTGGACGTCATCAGCCGTGTCGATGGCGCCGATGCCGGCCAGGTGTTCACCGAGGCGCCGCGCGCAGGTCCGCAGCACCGGCCAGGCGAGGGTGAACTCGCGGGCTTGCTCTTCACGAATGACCGCGTAGCGCTGATTGGTCAGCAGGAGCTGGTCGAACTCGGCGAGCAGCCGCGGCCGGTCGGCCAGTGCGTGTCGGCAGCGGCGCTCGGCGTCGGTCCGCTGATCGGAAAGGTCGACCCGACGACGGGCGACCGCGCCTTCGGGGCCGCCGAGTGTGGGTAGTTCGCCGGCAACCGGGTGGTACCAGTCGAGGCTTTGGACCGCATGCGCACCAGTTACCGGTTGGGCCAGGCCCCGCAGCAGCACTTGGGCTCCACCGTCACTTTCGGGCAGTGCGCTGCCGAGGTGCTGCCGAGTGAAGCGGGTCAGGCGGGCTTCCATCTTCCACGCCGACCCGCCGACGATGGCGAGGAACCACAGCCAGATCCCGGCTTCGCGGCCGAGCGCGTCGACGAGCTCGGCGAGGCGTTGTGGCGTGGCGGTGTCCGCCTCGGCGGCCGCGGTGGTGACGAGTCGCCGGTAGCGGGGCGCGTGGTTGTCACGCCATTCGCGTTCCAGGCCGGACAGGACCGCGCGGTCGGCGGCGGCTGGGTCCCGACTGACCTGGATCAACGCGTTGTACAAGATCTTCACTGCCCGGAGGCCGCCGTGCCGCAGTACCCGCGCGAGGACTTTCGGCGAAAGGATCGGAGTGGCGTTGTAGTACCAGCCGTTGACCAAGTCGTACCGGAACGGCACCCGCACCCCGACGGTTGCGTGCATGCCGTCCAGGTAGCCGTCCTCCAGTACCGGCAGCAACCACGTGGCGAACAGCGGTGTGGCCGCCTCAGGCAACCATTCGCCGAGCCGGAAGTTGCGCATCCACAGTCCCGGCCCTGGTGCTGTCCAGGACACCGGCTCCGGGAGGGCCGTCATCGGTCTGGCCTGCAGCAGCCACAGTGTGCCTTCCCGGTCGATGGCCCACTCGATGTCCTGCGGCCGGTCGTCGTAGCGGTCCGCCACCCGCCTGGCCAGCTGCGCCACCGCCGCCGCTTGCGCGCCGGTGAGCATCGCGTCACCTCCGGGACCCTGGCGGGTCATCGCGGCCGGGGCCCCTTCGGTGATCGTCCACTCCTCGCCGGTCGTCTCACCCGAGACCAGCGAATCACCAAGCCCGGCTACGGCGGTGACGACGGTTTGGTTGCGGTCGCCGGCGACCGGATGGGCGGTGAAGGCCACGCCCGCGCAGACGGCGTCGACCATGGTCTGCACCAGGGCCGCCATCGCCGCGGCCCCGCCACCGCGCCAGTCGTGGTAGGCCGTGACCCGCTCGCTGCCTGCGGCCGCGAAACACCGCCGCACCGCGTCACCCAGCCCAGTGGACGGAACGTTGAGGTAGGTCTCGTACAGGCCGGCGTACGAAGCCTCTACGAGGTCCTCGGCCGCAGCTGACGAGCGCACCGCGAACCGATCACCCCTCACGCGGCAAGCCATGGACACCAACTGCGTGTCAAGGGCCGGATCATCGACCGCCGCGGCAGTCACCACGAAACCGGACGGCACCGGGAAACCAGCGGCGAGCAGCTCGGCCAGCACGGCGGCCTTGCCGCCGAGCACCGTCCGGTCCATGGCGCTCGCCTCAGCGAGTGCTACAAGCGCGTCGTTTGAGCCCATCGGACACCGCCATAGGTAGCATCACAAACTATTGCGATGCTACAGTAGACGCGTTAGACAGGGTCGGCAAGAGCCGCTCGGCGGAGGAGGTTCCGAAGTGCTGCCGATGCGACCGGAAGTGCTCAAGGGTCACCTCGACGCCTTGCTGTTGGCCGTCCTGGAAGCCGGGCCGCAGCACGGTTACGCCGTCATCGAGGCGCTGCGCACCAGCAGCGACGGCACGCTCGATCTGCCGACCGGCACGGTCTACCCAGCTCTGCATCGGCTCGAACGGGCCGGTCTGATCACGAGCGACTGGGAGACCGTGGGCGGGCGCCGTCGACGCGCCTACCGTCTCACCGCGTCCGGGCACGCTGTCCTCGGCGAGCAGCGCATGATCTGGGATCAGTTCTCCACCGCGGTCACCGCGGTGCTGGGCAGGCGGCCATGGGCGGCCACGGTCTGACCCCGCAGGCCAGCACGCATGCCCAGGCGCGGGTTGATGCCTACCTGGGCGAGCTCACCCGCCTGCTGCGCGGCCCACGACGGCGGGTCGCGCAGATCCTCGCCGAGCTGCGCGACGGACTCGACCAGGCGATCGCCGATCGGACCACCGACGGGCGCACGGAGGACCAGGCGGTCGATTCCGCGATCGACCGTTTTGGTACGCCACAGGCGGTCGCCGACGCGTTCGCGGGGGAACTGGTCACCGCCTACGACCGACACACCATCGCCTGGTACATCGCCACCGGACCGCTGGTCGGCATCTGGTGGCTCCTGCTGTTGCAACCGCATCCCTGGCGCGCGGGGCTGGTCGCGTTGCTGACCGCGATCCCGGTCCTCCCGCTGATCGCCGCTGCGATCGCCACAGCCGCCGGGACGTTCGCCACCACCGGCCGCCTGATCCGCTGGCTGCCAGAAGCCAGCCCCGATCGCGCCCTGACCGCCACCATCGCCATCGTGGCGCTCGCCCTGGCGGGCGACCTCACCGTGATCACCCTCTACCTGTGGTCCGGCGCACCGCTGCGGGCGTCGGCGATCCTGGCGATCGGCGCGAGCCTGATCCGCATCGCCTGCAGTGTGGTCGTCCTCCGCCACGCCGCCCTGATGCGCCGCGGCAGCACAGGCGCGGATCCAGGGCCTACGGGGAGGAACGATGCTCACCGGTGACATCTTCGGCCTGCCGATCCCGAACGCTGGCCCGGTCTTCGCCGCAGCGCTCGTGCTTCACGTCGCCTGCGGGCTCACCGCGGTCGTCGCCGGCGCGCTTGCCGCGACGGCGAAGAAGCGTCCCGGCCGGCATCCTCGAGCTGGCCGCGTCTACCTGTGCGCGCTGGCCGGCATCTTCACCACCGCCACCATCATGGCCACCATCCGCTGGCACGAAGACGCCTACCTGTTCGCCATCGCCGTCGTCGCGTCCGGCCTCGGCCTCTACGGCTACCGGGCCCGCCGACGGCACCGGCGCGGCTGGCCGCTCCACCACGCCATCGGCATGGGCGGCTCCTACATCGCCCTGCTTACCGGCTTCTACGTCGACAACGGGGCCTTCCTCCCGGTGTGGGATCGGCTGCCCTACATCACCTACTGGCTACTGCCGACCATCGTGGGCACACCACTCATCTGGCTCGCGCTCCACCGCTTCACCACGAGGGAACCAGGCGACACGGTCATCACGCCGCGTGCCGCCAGCGCGACTGCCAGGTCCCGCGGACGACCTCCCGGCCGCCGCTGATGCATGATGACCGCGTGCTAATGGACTACGACTTCCACCCCGACGAGTCGTCGGTCCGGATCTTCCGCACACCCGACCGAGGCGTGCTTCGACTCGACAACCAGATCGTCGTAACCGAGGCGCTCTACGACGATGCCGTCCTGCGGCACTACGCGTTCGCCGACACGTGGTTCAAGGTCAATGTGACAACCGACCTCGCGGGCAACCTCGTCGAAACCGGCGACGCCGGCCAACGGTTCGCCTTCAACTGCGACATCGCAACCCCGATGGAGCGAGCCGCCGCCAGCACCTTCGGTGTGGATCTGTTCATCGATGTTCTCGTTCGCGATGACGCGACGTCCTACATCGTCGGCGACCAAGACGAGTTTGAGCAGGCGATCGAGCACGGCCTGATATCCCGCGCGGAGCAGCAAGGCGCAAGAGACGGTCTGCGGCACCTCCTCGAACTCATTGAGCGCGGCCGACTTCTTGTCTGGCTGCACGAAATCGCTCCGTTCGCCGCCTGCCGGCCTCCGACGTCGCCGCCGATGACACGCGGCCCTGTTCCCCGTCGCCTGCAGCCGGAAGTGCGCCGAACCTGGGCTAGCTCGCCTGTTTCGTAGTGGCCGTTTCGCACCTTCGGACACGATCGCCCGTTGACCGAACTGCTCGTCGTTGGCCATGCACGCGTCCGGCTCGTGCGCGGCGGTGGTGTTCGTGGGTTTCGGGCTTCGCAGCAGGCCTAGAGTGAGGGAATCCGGTGAAGGAGGTTGGCGCCGTGTTGGCACGAGCACCTCGTCTGCGCATCACGGGGCATGGTGAGCGACTCCGGCTCCGACAGCATGGCCGTTGGCAGCCGGCGCCGCTGTAAGCCGTGGGTGAGTGTTGTCGGGCATCGACGGCCGTTGACAAGGCAATGGGTGAGGCGATTCGCGGCGCGGTCGCGGCGGGTGCCTCGTGGCGCGACATCGGTCGGGCACTCGGGGCGGCGGAAGGCGCAGAGACTGAGCAAGACGTCATCGATGCGCTTGCTGACCAGAAGCGCGAGCTCTGGCGACGATTCTGGACATAGCGCCGACGGTCGAACAGCCCCGCTCGGGCCGTCTGCGCCTCGGGCACACCGAGGACATGGCGCTGCTCGGCAGATTGCCCAAGGCCTACGAACGGGAACGAGCATGGACGATGCTCTCGCATGGCTTCGCCCACACGACCGAGGCAGGCCTCGCCGAGTTCTTCGAGGCCTATATCCGGCTCCTGCAAAAACACAGCCACCGCCCCGAGGACGCACCCCCCCCCCGACGCCCGCCCGTCTACATCCGCCTCTTCACTCTCCCCGCCGACGAAGACTGACCCGCCCAGTAGGGACCGCCGCCACCGTGTGAGCGACAGCTGTCGCTCACACGGTGCCTTGCCGAGGATGCGCCATGACCAGGCGAAACCCGGGCGAAGCACCCGAGCGGACAACGCCGACCCCCACAGAATTGACCTTGATCCAGTCGCGGCGGCCAGGGTGGTACCTGGTCGAGGCACCTTTCACCACCAGGCCTTCGATCCCGCTGGACATGAACGCTTCGAGCCATTCCCGCGCCTCGTCCGGGTCGGCGGTCGCAGGCGACAGTTGCAGCGGCGGTGTGCCAGTTCTGCGCGATCGACTCCAGCCGGCCACGGCGGACTGTCCAGCGCATGGGCCGGATGTCACCGCTGTCGACCGCGAGGACGTCGAACACGACGAACGACGCCGGCTTCAACCGCGCGAGCCGGCTGCGGACCGTCACGGCGGAGTTGACCATCCGCTGCTGCAGCGCGTCGAAGTCCAACCGCTCCCCGGTCCACACCACCAGCTCGCCGTCGAGGACGCAGTCCACAGTGACCTGCCGGGCCAGCGCCCTTTGCAGATCGAGGAACTTCGCGGTGAAGTCGTCGCCGTTGCGCGACCACAGCCGCACCTCGCCACCACGGCGGACCGCTCCAGCGCGGCTAGTTGACTGAACTCTTCAGCGCGCCGATTGGCATCTTGGAGCGGTGGCTGGAGAGGGTGGTGCCGGTGGTTGCTGACGTGGGCCGTGTGGCGGAGTTCGGGGTGGGGTCGCGATGGCGAGTGCTATTCCCGGAGCTCGAGCAGGCTGCGGCGAGTGGGTTTCTCCGCGACCTGGCGGCTTCGGACTGCTCGCCTGGAACGCTGCGCAGCTGGAGGCGCCGGGCCCGCAGGTTCGGTCGGCAGGCCGGCGGCTGTTGAGCCGGACGCTCAGATCCCGGGTGGTCGGCTGATCAGGCGAGAGGCGGCGCAGCCTGGTATTCCTCGTCGGTGACGGGGTCGAGCCAGTGGACGACGTCGTGGTCGGCGTCGGCCTCGTTGATGGCCAGGTGGACCATGAGGCGGTTGGGAGCGGCGCCGTGCCAGTGCTCCTCGTCGGCCTCGAAAAGGACTCGGTCGCCGGGGCGGATGACCTCGACGGGACCGCCTCGACGCTGGCACAGCCCGATGCCTTCGGTGACGAAGACGGTCTGGCTCAGCGGGTGGCGGTGCCAGTGGGTACGGGCGCCGGGCATGAAGTGGACGAGGTTGGCTGCGACCCGGGACGGCGGCGGGGCCGCGGCTACGGCGTCGATATAGACATCGCCGGTGAACCAGTCGGCGGGTCCTTTGGCGGTGTCGATGGAGCTGTGAGTGATCTGCACAGGTTGGTTCCTCTAGCTGTTCTTCGTCGGGGTTTCTACCGATGCTGCCCACGAGGCGAGCAGTTGGAGTCGTTCGGCGGACGGCGAGCCGGGTTCGGCGGTGTAGACCAGGAGCACCAGTCCTGGCTCGGCGGTGACCGCGAGTTCTTCGTAGGCGAGCGTGAGCTCGCCGACGACGGGGTGGTTGAAACGCTTGGTGCCGGATCCGTGGGTGCGGACGTTGTGGTCCGCCCAGAGGTGGCGGAAAATCTCGCTCTGGGTGGAGAGTTCGCCGACGAGGTCTTGGAGGCCGCGGTCGTGAGGGTCGCGGCCGGCTTCGGCACGCATGATGCCGACACACATCTGGGCGAACAGGTCCCAGTCGGGGTAGAAGTCTCGCGAGGCGGGATCGAGGAACTGGAACCGGGCCAGGTTCGGCGTGCGCCCGTTGTCGCCGATGACCGGTGAGTAGAAGGCGCGGCCCAGGGCGTTCGTGGCGAGCAGGTTCTGATGCGAGTCCCGGACGAACGCGACGCCGTCTTTGATCGCGTCCAGCGCCCACTGCAGGCTGAGCCGCGACGCCGCCTTGCCCGTCGTCCGGCGGCGGGGACGACCCGAGGTCGGGATCCCGTCTGCGGCCCGGGCGAGGTCGAAGAGGTGGGCTCGTTCGGTGTCGTCCAGTTGCAGCGCTCGCGCGAGCGCTTCGAGCACACCGGTGGAGGCGCCGGCGATCTGGCCTCGTTCGAGCCGGGCGTAGTACTCGACGCTGAGCCCGGCGATCGTCGCCACCTCGCTGCGCCGAAGACCGGGGACGCGCCGGGGACCGGTGGTCGGGAGCCCTGCCTGGTCCGGAGTGATGCGGGCGCGGCGAGTCGTGAGGAACTCGCGTACCTCCTGACGGTTGTCCACGACTACGACAGTAGTCCGCCGGGAGCGGCGGCAGAGCGGTGAAGGGTGCCCTGTCAGTACACCCATCAACAGTGACTTCTCCATCGATGGCCTGCCGAGTTCACTCGCTATGTGGCCCCTTTGCTGGGGTCTCAACGTCAACATGAGGAGGAGCGCGCGATGCGCCAGGTAGTCATGCACGGCCCCGGGAACGTACGGGTCGAGGACCGCGAGGACCCGAAGATCGTCGAGCCGACCGACGCGATCATCCGGCTGTCGGCGACCTGTATCTGCGGTAGCGACCTGTGGCCCTACCGGGGCGCCGAGCCCGTTGACCACCAGGTCATGGGCCACGAGTACGTCGGCGTCGTCGAGGAAGTGGGGTCGGACGTGCGCAACGTCAAGGTCGGCGACTTCGTCGTCGGCTCGTTCTGGGCCTCCGACAACACCTGCGAGATTTGCCAGGCCGGCTACCAGGCGTACTGCGTGCACCGGGTCCTGATGGGCACGATCGGTACCCAGTCCGAGCGGGCGCGCATCCCGCTGGCCGACGGCACTCTTGTCGCCACGCCAGGAATGCCCGACCCGGACCTGATTCCGTCGCTGATGGCGGCCTCGGACGTACTCGGAACCGGCTGGTTCGCCGCCGTCGCCGCCCAGGCCGGCCCGGGTAAGACGGTTGCGGTCGTCGGCGACGGCGCCGTCGGGCTGCTGGGGATCCTGGCTGCCAGGCAGCTTGGAGCCGAGCGGATCATCGCCTTCAGCCGCCACACCGATCGCCAAGCCCTAGCCAAGGAGTTCGGCGCCACCGACATCGTCGAAGAGCGCGGAGACGACGGCGTGGCCCGCGTCAAGGACCTCACCGACGGACTCGGAGCCCACTCGGTCATCGAGGCGGTCGGCACGCAGGAAGCCATGATGCAAGCCATTCACTCAACCAGGCCCGGTGGCCACGTCGGGTTCGTCGGCGTCTCCCACGACGTCGCCATACCCGGTGACGAACTGTTCATGGCCGGCGTCCACATCCACGGCGGCCCCGCCCCGGTCCGGCAGTACCTGCCCGAACTCGTCCAGCTCATCTGGGACCGCAAGATCGACCCCGGCAAAGTCTTCGACCTCACCCTGCCCCTGGACCGCGCAGCCGAGGGCTACCGAGCCATGGACCAGCGGACCGCCACCAAGGTCCTTCTCACCGTCTGATCCAACCGAACTTGCCTGCCACGAGAGGACCGATGAAGGCCGTCCGCAGGACCGCCGCCGTCTTACTGACCTCAACTGTCGTGTTGGTAGTGGCTGCCTGCGGAACCGACTCAACCACCGGCGACGTCGCTCGACCCGCGACACCGACCCGCAGCGCTCCCGTCGACCCGCCGACCGGATCGCCAGCCGACGGTCAGCAATCGACCCGGCCCAGCTCACAGCACACGCGCAGTACCGAAGAGGACCGGATGAGAATTCAAATCACGATCGGTGATCAGCACTTCCAAGCCACACTCGACGACAGCGCCGCCACTCGCGACCTAGCTCCCCAACTTCCGCTCACCGTCGAGATGAGCGACCACGGTGCCGTGGAGAAGACAGGTCCCCTGCCCACCCCACTGTCCCTGGACGGTCAGCCGGCCGGCGCGGACCCCGACGTCGGCGACGTCGGCTACTACGCCCCCGGCAACAACCTCGTCCTCTACTACGGCGACCAGTCCTACTACGACGGCATCGTCGTCCTGGGCCACATGCACGATGACGCCGCCGAGCGCATCGCGAACATGGACGGCTCCATCACAGTCCAGCTCCAGCGTTGACACCACCCGCTACCTGAAGAGGCTTGATGCAACAGGTTCCGTTGCCCCCGGATGTCGCTTGGTCGACGCCACCGCTGCTGAAGGCACGCCGCCAGGCCCGGCTGACCGCTGGGCTGGTCGCGACCGTGGTGTTCTTGACCGCGATCGCGCCGCTGGCCACCGACATGTACGTCCCGGCGTTCCCTAGGGTCGCCGGGGAGCTGTCCTCCACCGCGACGCAAGTCCAGCTGACGCTGACGACGTTCTTCGTCGGCATGGCACTCGGTCAGTTGATCGGCGGGCCCGTTTCGGATCAACGCGGCCGGCGGATCCCGCTGCTCACGGCGCTGCTAGCCATGACCGCGGCCTCGATCGTGTGCGCCCTCGCGCCGACCATCGCGGTGATGACAGTGGCCCGGCTCGTCCAGGGATTCGCCGGTGGGTGGGCGATGGTGATTGGGCGGGCGATCATCGTCGACCTGGCGACCGGCGCCCAACTCGTCCGGGTACTGAACGTCATCGCCGCCGTCGGCGGCATCGCTCCTATCGTCGGCCCGCTCCTCGGCGGGTTGATCCTGCAGCTGTCCCACTGGCGGGTCTCGTTCTGGCTCGTTGCTGCACTGGGACTCGCGATGGCCTCGGCCGTCGTGGTGACAGTGCCCGAATCGCTGTCGCGCGAACGCCGTCACGCCGGTGGCCTGCGGAACTTCCTCATTGTCGGGCGGATCGTTCTCGGCAATCGCGAGTACGTCGGCTACCTGCTGGTCGCCGGGGCCGCGATGGGCGCGCTGTTCGCCTACGTCGCTACCTCGGCGTTCGTGCTGCAGACCATGAACGGCCTTTCACCGGTCGCGTACTCCATCGACTTCGCGGCCAACGCCGCCGGGATGACAGTGGCAGCGCTCGTCGCCGCCCGACTCGCCGGACGGGTCTCCACCCGCAAGGTCATCCTGACTGGACAGCTCGCCGCTCTCTGTGCGGGCGCGGCCATGCTGACCGGAGCCCTGTGGTTCGAGACACCACTGAGCCTGGCAATCGTGTGCTTCTTCGTCCTGATGACAGCCCAGGGACTCATCATTCCCAACGGCGGCGCTCTCGCGTCGACCGCCGTATCTGATCATCCCGGCACCGGCTCTGCCCTGCAGGGCTTCGTCCAATGGGTCGCCGCCGGAACGATCGCGCCGATCGCCGGCCTCGGCGGCGCCACAACAGCCGTTCCGATGGCCGCGCTGATGACCGCCGGCATCACGGCGTCCGTTGTCGGCCTGCTCGTCGCCGCCCGCGCTACTCGAGACCCTCGCCCAACGCATCGGCGTCCACGGGAACCGCTACGACCCGACCCACCCGAGCTAGTCAACCGCTAACCCAGATGCCCGGCGGAGAGGGTGACGTGCGACCGTTCACGGGAGTCCGCGGCGAGCTGCGACACACCACAGACACTGACCGGAGGGCAGGATGGACCAGCGACGACTTGGACAGACTGGTTTGAAGACCAGTCGGATCGCGTTGGGGTGTATGAGTTTCGGCGACCCGGGTTTCCACCAATGGACTCTGGACGAGGAGGCGGCGCAGCCGTTCTTCCAGCAAGCCGTCGAGCTCGGGATCACCTTCTGGGATACCGCCAATGGGTACGGCGGCGGCAGCTCGGAGGTATACGTCGGGCGCGCGATCAAGAAGTACGCCCGCCGCGAGGACATCGTGCTGGCCACGAAGGTCTACGGAAAGATGCATGACGGCCCGGGCGGATCCGGCCTGTCCCGAAAAGCCATCCTCGAACAGGTAGACGCGTCCCTGACGCGCCTAGGCACCGACTACATCGACCTCTACCAGATACATCGCTTCGATCCTGAGGTGCCAGTCGAGGAGACGATGGAAGCGCTGCACGATGTGATCAAGACGGGCAGGGTCCGCTACATCGGGGCGTCCTCGATGTGGGCGTGGCAGTTCGCCAAGCTCCAGCACGCGGCCGACCTCGGAGGTTGGACGCGGTTCGTGTCCATGCAGGACCAGTACAACCTGCTCAAGCGTGAGGAAGAGCGCGAGATGCTGCCGATGTGCTCAGACATGGGCGTTGGCTGCATACCGTACTCACCGCTGGGCAAAGGCCGGCTGGCCCGACCCTGGGGCCAGCACACCCAGCGCAGTGACAGCGACCACGTCGCCAAGACCTTCGACCTCGACGTCGATCGCCCCGTCGTGGACGCCGTCCAGCAAGTGTCCGAAGAACGCGGAGTGCCCATGGCTCAGATCGCCCTGGCCTGGCTCCTGTCCAAGCCCGTGATCTCCGCCCCGATCGTCGGGGCAACCAAGCCCCACCACCTCGTCGACGCGCATGCAGCGATGGATATCGACCTCACCCGCGAGGAGATCCACCGTCTCGAAGAGCCCTACACCACACAGCCCGCCTACTGGTGGTGACCCGATCCCCACAGCCGCCACCAGAATGAGGCGCCCGTTGCCATTCCGCGCGGGCGATCGAACAATTCCGGCCAACCCGAGGCACGGCGACCGCGATCCGTCGACCGGCTGGACGAGGTTCAGTGAAGGAACCCATCCCACTTCAACTCGAAGCGGGATCCGCCTGGCTGGCCCTGCTCGCCGGGGCAGCTGCTCCACCACCCTTGGCCAGCTCCAGGCCCACCGGTCCGGTGAGGTCAGCCGACAGATCGTCCACAACGCCAGTCTGAGCCACCAGAGATCCGGGTTCCGCCACGGGCATATTCCACAACCACCTCGGCCCGTCGTGGTCGCGGAGCCGACGCCCTAACCCCGCGCAGCCGCCAGCGTCCGACCGCCTCTTCTGTGGGCTCCCTTGACAAGTTAACTGAGTCTACTCATTATTGAGTTAACTCAGATTATTGGTTCAGGGCACGTCAAGGAACGAGAAGGAAGTCGCCATGCGGGCGTTCGTCGTCAGTCAGTACAAGGGACCGCTGCAGCAAGCGGATGTGCCCGAGCCCGTGGTCGGGGAGCACGATGTGCTCGTACAGGTCCAGGCTGCCGGGCTCAACATGCTCGACGAGAAGATCCGGGCGGGCGAGTTCAAGCAGATCCTCCCGTACAAGCTCCCGCAGATCCTCGGCAACGACGTCGCCGGAACGGTGATCGGCGTCGGCGCGAAGGTGCGGGGATTCGCGCTCGGCGACGAGGTGTATGCCCGGCCCGACAAGGACCGCATCGGAACGTTCGCGGAGCGCATCGCGATAGCCGAGGCCGACCTGGCGCTCAAGCCGGCATCGGTCAGCCTCGAGGCAGCGGCCTCGCTGCCGCTGGTGGGCTTGACCGCATGGCAGGCGCTGGTCGAGCGGGGCAACGTGCAGCCGGTGCAGCGGGTCCTCATCCACGCCGGCGCCGGCGGAGTCGGGACGATCGCGATCCAGCTCGCCAAGCATCTCGGCGCCACAGTCGCCACCACGGTCAGTACCGGCAACGTCGACTTCGTGCGCGAGCTCGGGGCGGACATTGTCATCGACTACCGCACCCAGGACTTCGAACAGCTCCTCAACGGGTACGACCTGGTACTGGACAGCCTCGGCGGGAAGAACCTCGAGAAGTCGCTCCGCGTACTGCGCCCCGGCGGCAAGGCGATCGGGATCGCCGGCCCGCCCGACTCGGCGTTCGCCCGCGAGCTCGGCGCGGCAAGGCCGTCATCAGCAGGGCCTGACAAACATCACGCACGACCCACGGAACAGGAGAACGTCATGAACACGAACGACCACGTCATCACCGCCTACAAAGACGCGCCCGCCCGCACCGTCGACGCCAACGGCGTCACCTACGCGTACCGCGAGCTGGGGCCGAAGGGCGGGATCCCCGTCGTCTTCTTCGTCCACCTCGCCGCGACCCTCGACAACTGGGATCCCCGGATCATCGACTCCATCGCCGCGGAGCACCACGTCATCGCCTTCGACAACCGCGGCGTCGGAGCCTCCACCGGCCGCGTTCCCGACGGCGTCGAGGCGATGGCCGACGACGCCGTGACCTTCATCAAGGCGCTCGGCTACGACAAGGTCGACATCTTCTCCTTCTCCCTCGGCGGCATGATCGCCCAGGCCCTCATGGTGAAGCACCCCGGCCTGGTCCGCAAGCTCGTCCTCACCGGCACCGGCCCCGCGGGCGGGAAGGACATCGACAAGGTCGCCGGCACCACCTACTACGACATCCTGCGGGCGACCCTGACCCGGTCGGACCCGAAGGAGTTCCTGTTCTTCAACCGCAACGCCACGGGCAAGCCGGCCGCCCGCGCATTCGTGCAGCGCCTCGAGGAGCGCACCACGGACCGCGACGCGCCGATCGCGCTGAAGGGGTTCCAGACGCAGCTCAAGGCGATCAAGAAGTGGGGACGCTCGGCCCCCGCCGACCTGTCGAAGATCACCCAGCCCACCCTGATCGCCAACGGCGACAACGACCGGATGGTGCCCTCGGTGCTCTCCGAGGACCTGCACCGACGCATCAAGAACAGCGAGCTGATCATCTACCCCGACTCCGGTCACGGCGGCATCTTCCAGTACCACGAGAAGTTCGCCCCCGTCGCGGTCGAGTTCCTCGCCCGATGACCACCCGAACACTGCAACCGCACGTTCCCGACCAGGAAAGGAAGGGCAACACCATGAGTACGTCACCGTCCGCCGCGCAGCTGGGCGTGAAGAAGCACCTCACCTCCTCGATTCCACTCTGGGTGCGCACCGATCAGCCCCGCCAGACCGGCATGGACTACTGGAAGGGCCCGCACTCGAAGATCATCTCCGCCACTCCGCGCTTGGAGGAGTACCGGCAGATCCACCTGGCCGAGGACAACCCGGGCCGGTGGCCGGTGACCGACGAGGTGGAGACCTCGATCCCCGTCGACCGGAAGATCGACGGCGTCGCGGAAGTCACCTTCCACTCGGCGCTCTCACCCCTGCTAGGGCGCAAGCAGACGCAGCTGGCCTACAAGGACGAGATCAACGTGTTCCGCCGTACTCTCCTCTACACCGGCCCACCGAACTCATCGCGCTGGTACGACGTCGCGGGCCCAGGAGAGACAGTCGGTGCCCGCGCCCTGGTCTACCTCCGCCGCAGGGACGGGGTCGGCGCCGGCGAGTTCCGGAAGTTCATCAAGAACCAGCTCGTTCCCGCACTCGCCGGCACCGGAGTGCTCAACGAGCTGCGTACGCAGACGTTCCTGCCCTGGATCGAAAAGCTCTGGGACACCCCGAACGTCGCACACGACAACCCCCACGACCAGCACTTCCACGCCTCCCTCATCCTCGGGTTCACCGACACCGCATCAAGGGACGCCTTCCTCACCAGCAACGTGATCGAGGAACTGTCCAACCAGCTGACACCGCTCGCCTCCGCGGTCCACGCGTACGACGTCACCGCCGCCCTGACCTATGTCAAGAACGGCGACATCCTGCCGCACTACCAGCAATAGCGGCATCGCTCGCCCGCATGCGGCGACCCCCACAACAGAAAAGAACATGAACATGCCTTCGCTCAACGGAACAGTCGTCCTGGTCACCGGGGCAAACGGCGGTATCGGAACCCATTTCGTCCACCAGGCTCTCGCCCGCGGCGCGGCGAAGGTCTACGCCACGGCCCGCACTCCTCGCACCTGGGACGACGACCGCATCGTCCCCCTCACCCTCGACATCACCGACGCCGAATCCATCGCCGCGGCCGTGGCCGCAGCGCCGGACGTGACGGCGCTCATCAACAACGCGGGCGCCCTCCCGCCGAACGCAAGCCTGCTGGAGGTGACCGAGACCGACATCCGGGCGAACATGGAGACCAACTTCTTCGGGCCTGTGCTCCTCGCCCGTGCGTTCGCGCCGGTCCTCGCCGCCAAGCCGCGATCCGTTCTCGTGGACGTGCACTCGGTTGCGAGCTGGTACGGGTTCGGCGGCGCCTACAGCGCCAGCAAGGCCGCGCTCTGGTCGGCCACCAATTCGCTGCGGCTCGAGCTCGCACCCCGAGGCGTCCACGTGACCGGTGTGCACATGGGCTACGTCGAGACCCGCATGGCCGCGCACGCGGACGGGCCTAAGATGCAGCCGACAGAGCTCGTGACCAAGGTCTACGACGCCGTCGAGGCCGGTGAGTACGAGGTCATCGCCGACGAGCTGACCGCCCAGGTTAAGGCGGCACTGAGCGGTCCGCTCGAAGCGCTCTATCCGGAACTCCGCGACACGACGGCTCCTCTCGTCGCCGTGGAAGAATGAGCGCCGGCACATTCGAGTCCACCCAGCAGGAGCCCACAGCAGACAAGGACGGCAGGCATGCCCCTCGACTCCCAATCAGTCGGCCGACGCGAGCGGAACAAGCAGCAGAAGCTCGACCGCATCACCGCCGCCGCCCGAGAGCTCTTCGCCGAGCGCGGCGTCGACGAGGTCACCACCCAGGAGATCGCCGACAAGGCCGACATCGGCGCGGGCACGCTGTTCCTCTACGCCAAGACCAAGGGCGAGCTCCTCCTGCTCGTGCAGAACTCCACCTACGCCGAGGCACTCTCACAAGGTAGGTCGGCGGCCGAGAAGATCCCCGACATGCTCGACGCGGTGATGGCGATCATCCGCCCTGTCGTGGAGTGCAACCGCAAACAGATCGACAACGGGCGGACCTACCTGCGGGAGATCGTCTTCGGCGACCCCGAGGAGCCCCACCACCGCGATGCGCTCGTCCTGACCGTGCAGACCGAACAGGCGATCGCCGACGTACTACAGCGAAACGAGCGCATCAGCTCCGTCGACGCCGCGACGCTCGCGCACATCATCTCCGCGATCATGTTCGTCAGCATGGCCGCGACAATCAACATCGCCAACCCGGTCGACGACATCGTGCAGGAGATCAGAAACCAAGTTCGCGTTCTGCTACATAGGTGATGTCGTCGGCGGGTCACGCAACCGGGTCGCTCGCACCCGATACGCTCATTAGCCCCGCCCGACCTGTCGCCTCCCCCGACAAGGACGCCCGCGTCAACCTGCTCAATTGGGCTGGGAGGAGTTCCAGCGGCCTATCCGAAGTGGCCGGACCGGGTGACCTGCTTGACAGGTTCAGTGAAGGAAGCCATCCCACTTCGGCTCATACCTCGACCCGCCCGGCAGCACCTTCTCCCCAGGCAACGCCTCCACCGCTTGAGCCAGCTCGAAGTCCACCGGCCCAGCCAGCCCCACCGGCAGATCCACCATCACGCCACCACCGCAGGTCCGCGACACCTGTCGCGCACAGCAACCCACCAGACGCCAGCCACCTGACCAGGCACAAGGCACCCCCGGCGACGTGACCGTGCACTACCCACCCCTAGAGAATTCACCTTCAGCCACTCGCGGCGGCCTCCGACGTACCGGGTGGCCGCGCCCTTCACGACCAGACCCTCGACGCCCATCGCCGCGGGCAATACGTCAAACCACTCCCGGGCTTCCTCGAGATCCGCGGTGACCGGTGTCAGCTGCAGCGGGGGCGCAAAGCTGGTGGCGAGCTGCTCAAGTCGGCCGCGGCGGACAGTCCACCGCTGGGTGCGCAGGTCGACCCCGGCCACCGCGAGCAGGTCGAACGCGACGTACGACGCCGGTACGGCGGCGACCAGCTGCCTCGCTTTGGCCGGTGCCGTGACGAGGCGGCGCTGCAAGGCGTCGAAGGACAGCCGGCCGTCGACCAGCATCAGCAGCTCGCCGTTTATCTTGAGTCGGTCGCTGGATGCTGCCGTATTACCGGTTGTGAGCGTCGTGGACATGTCCACGACGGCGTGGTTGATCTGGTTGCCGCCGCGCCAGGGATTCTGATCTGGGCTGGCGGGGTGACACTGTGGCCATGGGCAACTTGTCCCTCGGGTAGTCGAGCAGCTGCCTTGTAAGCACGGCATGCTGGGCGGTCGAGGTATCAGCTGAAGTGGGACGGCCTTCTTTACTGAACTTGTCAGGCGTGTCCGGGTTGCTTGCCCCGAGGTGGTGGTCGGAGGCTGGACCAGCCGACGGCGGCTGCGGCGAGGAGGGCTGCGCCGAGGGTAGTAGACGGCGCGGATTCCGAGGGCGTCGGCGAGGAGTCCGCCGAGCAGTGACAGCAGCCGGCATGCCGAAAAGGGCGTCAAAGAGCCTTGACGATTCAGAGAGCGTCAATCTAGCTTGACGGTGTGGGTGTCGAGCTGGATGAGGCGAGGCAGATGGTGGAGGCGGCGACAAGCCCGGACCCCGAGACCGGCTTGGCCGCGCTGGTGGCGCTGCGCGGTCTGGTCGAGGTGCTCGAGGTGCTGCAGGTCGACAACGCCCGGGCGCAGGGCTGGTCTTGGCGGGACATCGCCCGCCGGCTGGGTGTGACCAAGCAGGCCGTGCACTACAAACATGCCCTGCGATTCCGGGGCCGGTGAGGGCCGTGATGGATCGGCTCACCCCTGCGGCGCGGCGCGTGATGGTCGCCGCGCAGGACGAGGCCGAGGGACTCGGCCACGGCTACATCGGGGACGAGCACGTCCTGCTCGGCCTGCTGGGTGATGACGCGGGGTCGGCCCAGCGGTTTCTGCGTGACCACGGCTTGGACCTCGCGGCCGCGCGCACCGATCTGCTGCGCCTCACGGCGGACGGGCGCACCCCGCAGTCGCGTGGCGACGATGCCGCAACCCTGCGCGCGGTGGGGATTGACGTCGGCCAGGTCGAACACCAACTGAAGGCGGCGTTCGGCCCGGACGCGGTCGCTGAGGCGGTCTGGCGAGCCAGTCGACGGCCGTGGTGGCGTGGCGGTGGTCGACGCCGCAACCCGCTGTGTGGGAAGCCGTTCTTCGCCAAGCGGGCCTTGGCCCTGGCGGTCGAGTCAGCGGACAGGCAGGGACGGCGCGACGTAGATCCGGAACACCTGTTGTACGGGGTATTGCTGGATGCGGCTGATCCGTTCGGCACCGGCTTGGGTCGGCGTGGCCGCAAGCGCCAGGCGCAGTTGGGATGGCGCATCGGCACGTGCAACCCGGCTGCCGCGATCCTGGCAGCGCACGGCCTCGACCCCGGCTGGCTGCGTGCCCAGCTGTCCGCCGACATGGGATCCGCGCCATGACCCTGGCAGCGCAGATCACCACACCCCACCCACGCTCACCTTGGCCTCCCTCGACGGAGGCATAGTGCACAGTCTTGACAATGCGCATTCCCAGCCCATCGCACAGACCTTGATCGCGGCGATGTCGAGACTCTCACGCAGCAGACCTAGCCGTCTTGCAGCCGGCGCTGAGACAGGTCCACCACGGACGAATCGACCGGTCGCCGCCAAGCTGCCCTGAGTTCGCCGCGAGCAGTGGCCAGCTTGTCGCGCAGCTCGGCGACCGTGTTCGGCAACCGCCGCTGATCACTCAGGTGCCGACAAGAACTGCTCGACCGGCAGCACCAGCCTTCGCCCAGCATTGGTCTACGACTCCTCGCGGCATCGAGACCAGCCACCCGCTGTACCCCGCATGGCTCTCCCGCAGCGTCGTAGACACCGCGAACCTAGAGCGCCCACAACACAAACTGGACCTTCATCGGCAAGTCGTCGACGTGCTGTACGGCACTCTCAAGACCTCAGATAACGCCGTCCAATACGACGCCGGCTTCCACTGCCGTAAGGCGGCGGCCGCGATGTCGGGGAAGCGATCGGTCAGGTTGCGCTGCAGTGACCACAGCCTCGCTTGGTCACCGCGCCGAACGATGGTGCAGCGGCTAGTCAAACTTCGGCTCGTACCGGCTGCCGCCGGGCAGCGCGTTCGGGCCCGGGATGTCCTCGACTGCACGGGTCAGCTCGACGTCGACCGGCCCAGCCAGATCCGGCGGCAGCCGGACCGCGGCGGGGTCAGTCCGCCGTACCGGGGCATCGTCTCGCCTCGCCGCTCGCGGATCGGCCAGCTGCCCGAACGGCGGCCACACCACCAGGGGTGCTGGTAAGGAGCGTGTCACCAGCGGCAAACGAGGTCGGTTAAGCGTCAGTGGTGCTGGCGCGGTGGCGTTCGAGGACTCGGTAGACGGTGGGCCGGGAGACAGCGAACAGCTCGGCCAGTTCGGCGATGTTGTGTTCACCGGCGGCGTGCAGCTGCACCAGGTGAGTCTGCTGGCGGCCGGTTAGCTTGGGCTGCTTGCCGCGTAGCTTGCCCTTCGACTTGGCGATCGCCATCCCTTCTCGGGTCCGGAGCCGCAGCAGGTCGACTTCGAACTCGGCGAAGGTGGCCAAGATGTTGAAGAACATCTTGCCCATCGGGCACGGACCGGGCGAGCCGGTCGAGCTTGGGGACGACGAGGGTGTCGCCGGGCCGGACAGCGGCCAGGGCATGGTCGAGACCGGGGGCGGTTGCGGTTGGTGCCGGTGAGGCCGTGGTCGAGGTAGATCCGTACGGCGTCGACGCCGAGCTCGAGCAGGGCCTGGCGCTACGCGGTGAGGTCTTGTTTGTCGGTTGAGCAGCGGGCGTAGCCGATCCGGATCGCGGTCATGACCCCCAAGCGTACGGATAGCCCCGGACAGTGAGACAAGTCAGCGGACACCCTTACTGAGACACCGCGCCACGGTCAGCGGGGTGGGCGCGCCGATCGCTGCAGCGGCGTCCGTTGAGGGTTCCCTTGTGGGGCGAGGATGACCGGCAGCTCGGACAAGCCGCGTAGGACCAGTCCGTCGCCGTGGCTCCAGCGCAGCGCCGACCGTGGGAGGGCCATCCGCATGGTGGGGAAGCGGCCGTGCAGGGTGGTGAAGGCGATATCTGCTTCGAGCCGGGCCAGTCGGGCACCCAGACAATGGTGGATGCCGTGGCCGAAGGCCAAGTGGCTGGTGTTCGCCCGGGCGATGTCGAGGGTTTCGGGGTTGGCGTAACGGTCCGGATCTCGGTTGGCGGCGGCCAGCGAGATGATCACCTGAGCGAACGCCGGGATGACGGTCCCGCCGAGGGCGACGTCCTCCCGGGTGTATCTGAACGTCGAGTGCTGGACCGGTGCGTCCCATCGCAGGATCTCCTCGCTCGCGTGCGGCACCAGGCTCGGGTCCGCGACGAGCGCGTCGCGCTGTTCGGGGTGCAGGAGCAGCGCGACCGTCCCGTTGCCGATCAGGCTGGTCGTGGTGTCGTGCCCGGCGACGACGAGCTGGAAGATCGTGGAGAGCATCTCCTGCTCGGACAGCGCGTCGTCCTGATCGGCGGCGTGCACGAGGTCGGTGACTAGGTCCTCGCCGGGGGTGGCGCGCTTGCGGGCGAGCAACTCGACCAGGTATCGCACGATGCTCTCGGAGGCCGCGACGGCCTCGGCCGGAGGCTCGGGCGCAGACGACGGCGCTAGCAGCGTGGTGAACCAGCTCCCGACGTCGTCCCGGTCTGATTCCGGGACGCCGAGCAACTCGCTGATTACCGTGAACGGCAGCGGGAAAGCGAAGCCCTTGACCAGGTCGACCACTGCGTCGCCGCGCGCCTCGAGGTCGTCCAGCAGCCCGTCGACGATCGCCTGGACACGTGGCCGAAGAGCCGCGATCCGCGGCCGGCTGAACGCAGCCGAGGCGAGTCGGCGCAGCCGGGTGTGGTCCGGCGGGTCGACGCCGAGCATGTGCCGGGCGAAGGCGGGGCCGGGCAGGCCTTCGGCGACCACCGCTCCGTCGCGGGCGAGCGCGGCGTGCATGTCCTTGGACAGGCCGGCGTGGTTGAGAGCGGCCTTCGCCTCCTCGTAGCGAACGATCAGCCACGCCCGGTGGCCGTCAGCTAGCGTCACCTCGTGCACCGGACCGCCCGCGCGGACCTGCGCGAACAGTGGGTACGGGTCGTCCCGGTCGTAGTCGCCCCATTTCTCGAGGGCAGGGTTGCGCATCTGGACCACCCCTAGATCTCGCGGAAGCCCGAGCAGAGCAGATCGATTGTGGCCAGCCGGCCGTCGTCGATCTTGCAGATCGCGGTCTGGGTGCAGGCCCAGCGGGTGCCACGCTGGGCCAGGTCTAGCCGGTAGTGGATCAGCAGCAGATCGGCCACCGCCTCTCCGGCCGACTCCACCAGATCGACGGTGTCCATGTCGGCGAACCATCCACCGACGCGGGCGACGACGGCCTCGCGGCCGTACTCTTCGATCGGTCCACCAGGCAGTAACGCCCGCAGCCGGACAGTGTCGGTGACTGCAGCGGCCAGCTGGACGGTGTCCCGCCCGGCCACGGCCACGGCCATCGCCGTGGCTTGGGGATGCTCGTTCATGACGCGCTCCTTCCGTGGTGGCCGGCCAGGCCGTCGAGATGGCCGGCGAGGTGCATAGTCAGCTCGGTGGCGTCCTTCGCCGCCCCGTCGATCAGGCTCGACTTGCGGCGGCGAAGGAACGGCATACCGATCAGGTACAGGCCCGGGCAGGCCGTCACGCCGCCGTCGTGGACGACGCGGCGCCGGTGGTCGAGCACCGGGACGTCGAGCCAGGCCAGATCGGGCCGGTATCCGGTCGCCCATACGATCGTGGCGATCTCCCGGGACCGGAGGTCCAGGGTCAACGGTGTGGTGGGCACCACCGTCGGCGCGAACCGCTCACCGCGCGCCCCGTCCCAGGTGTCGATCGTGTCCAGCAGCCGCCCCAGCTTCAAGTCGGCCAGCGCGCACACGTTGGGCAGCGAGCCGGAGAACTGAGCGACTCCGTTCTCGATCCCGGCCAGCCGGCCGACCAGCCGCACCCCGGCCGAGGTCAATGCATTCAGGTCGACCGTCCGGCCCGGCGCGCCAACCAGCTGCATGGACGGGAGTTTCCGCGCTCGGACCAGATCGTCGACCTCGTCGTAGCGCTCGTCCAGCACTCCCGCGGCGTCCAGCCACCACAGGATGTCCCGGCCGCGGTAGGTGCGTGGCATGCGCACGTGCTCGCCTACGGCGAGCGTGACCGGGCGCCCGGAGCGGTGCAGTTCGTCGGCGAGCTGAACTCCGCTGGCCGAAGCGCCGACCACCAGCACGCCGCCCGGGGGCAGTTGGCTGGGACTGCGGTAGCCCGCTGGGGTCACGGAGGTGATTCCGGGCGGCACCCGACACGCCAACGCCGGCACCGCGGGCATCGTCGCCGCCCCGCAGGCGAGCACCACCGTTGGCGCGCGCCAGGTGCCCTGGTCGGTCCGCACCACGTAGCTGCTTCCGGCTGCCCGCATCGACGTGACCGTCGTGCCGGTCAATATCGGCGCCGCGGATACATCCGCGTACTCCTCGAGCATCGCGGCGACCTGCTTCGCGCTGAGGTAGCCGTCCGGATCGGCACCCCGGTAGGCATAGCCGGGCAGCCGGGTCATCCAGTTCGGGGTGAGCAACCGCAGCGAGTCCCACCGCTGCGTGTGCCACGAGTTCGCGATCTCGCCACGTTCGAGAACCACGTGGTCAATCGAACGAGTGGCGAGGCAGTGACTCATGGCCAGCCCGCAGTGGCCAGCACCGACGATCACGGTGGTCGTGTTCGGCACGGGTGCGCCTCCTGCTCGCTCGAACCGATCAGGCGACGTCAACGGTGACGCGCGTCGGGTTGGTGAGGATGTCGTAGACCGCGGAGCGCTTTTGCGACTGGGCGACCAGCGCTCGGATGTCCTCGGCGGTGGCGTCGGCGTCGATCTGGTAGCTGACGGTTACGCCGCTGAAGCCGTTACGGACGTCCGGGTCGGCGCCGAGAATTCCGTGCAGGTCCATCTCGGCGGTGAGAGTAGCCTGCACCGACCGTAGCTGGATCGACCTCTGCTGGGCGACGGCCGCGACGCCTGCGGTCAGACAGCCGCCGAGGGCGACCAGGACGTACTCCACCGGCGTGACGCCGTTGTCCTGTGCGGCGAACTGCAGCGGGTGGTCGACGTCGTAGCTGAACGTCGCGTGGTGCTGCTGGTCGTCGCCGAAGCCGTAGAAGGTCTCGACGTCCGAGCGGCTGTGCGTGCCGTTGACCCACGACACCGTCGACCGCCACTGGAACTGGGCGATCTCCGGAGTGTCGGCCAGGGCGGCGCGGACGCCGAGCAGCGCTTCGACGTTGACGCCGTTGTCGACAGGGATCTCCGTTGTGGTCATCTGGTGCCTCCTTGATGTGATGCATGGTCGTGATGTGGTTGTGCTGCAACATGAGCCGAACCTCTGTGACGTGGCCTGTGACAGGCGACGCTGGTGGGACAATCCGTCCATGGCGGAACCGCTCGCTATTCATCTGCTGGGTCCGCAGCCGCACGTGGTCAGGGCCGAGCATCGACAGCCGGCCCCCCGTGGTCGCAAGGTGTGGGCTCTGCTCGCGTATCTGTTGATCACGGAGTCGGCGCCGAGCCGCGAGTGGCTGGCACAGCTGTTGTTCTGCGACGCGAACGATCCGCTCAACGCTCTGAGCTGGAACCTGACCCAGCTGCGCCGGCTCCTGGGCCACGGATCGAGCATTGCCGGCGACCCGATCGTTCTCCGGCTGCCGCATGGGACATTCGTTGACGTTCACGCTCTGACAGCAGGCACCTGGATGCAGGCGATCGACGTGCCTGGCCTCGGTCGTGACCTCTTGGAGGGCAAGACTTTCTCGGCCTGCCCGGGCTTTGATGTGTGGCTGCTGGCGAGCCGACGACGGCTGGCAGGAGCAGCCGAGAGCGTGCTCCGGGAGGCAGCGCGAGCAAAGGTATCGGCGGGTGACGGTGCTCGCGCGGCGGAGCTCGCCAGTCGGCTTGTCACCGCCAATCCACTCGACGAGGATGCTCAAGAACTTCTGATCCGGGCGTATGTCGCGAGCGGTGATCGACCTGCGGCCGAGATCCAACGAGATGCCTGCATCGCGCTTTTCCGGCGCGAGCTCGGGACCGACCCCGGCGTCGGCGTTCTCCAGGCCGCGGAGCCAGAGCATCAGCGCGCCTTGCCGCATCGGCGACCGGCCAGGACCGCGACGGTTGCCCAGCTCGAGGCAGGTACGGGTGCCCTTGATGCAGGAGCTGTCGATGCGGCGATCAGCTTCCTACGACAGGCGGCGGCCGACGCGCACGACTTGAACGATGGTCCGCTTCAGGTGCAATCCCTTGTCGCGCTCGGATCGGCGTTGGTCCACAGCGTCAGGGGACGCGATGGCGAAGGTGCCGGTGTCCTGCACGAGGCAATCGGCGTCGCTGGTCGGATCGGTGCTCCGGAGTCAGCCGCCCAGGCCCATCGCGAGCTGGGTTACGTCGAACTGCTGAGGGGACGCTACGACCGAGCCCAACGGTGGCTTGGGAACGCCGCGAAGCTGGCCGGTGAAGAGTCAACCGAGCGAGCCTGGGCGCTCGCTGTCCAGGGCGTGGTCTCGACAGATGTCGGTCGCTACGACGATGCCTTGAAGGCCTTCAACGAAGCCCTGGGTCTGGCGCAGGCGAGACGGCTTGGCCAAGTTGAGACGTGGGTGTGGACGTTCACCGGACGGGTGCATCTGCTGCGCCAGGATCTCGAGGAGGCACGCAAGTGCCTCACCGAGGGACTGGCGTGCGCGCGCGCCGTACGCTGGACGGCGTTCGTGCCGTTGCCCGAGGCATTGCTCGCGGATGTCGATCTGGCCGAAGGCCGGGTCGACGCGGCATCGGCCGCTTACGAGCACGCACATGCTCTGGCGCTCCAGTTGGGCGATCCGTGCTGGGAGGGCTGCGCGGGTCGCGGCCTCGGCCTGGTCGCCGCGCACCGCGGCGACACCACAACCGCGCTGCGCTGGATCACCGAGGCCCGCCACCGTTGTGTGCGCCTGCCCGACGCTTACCTGTGGGTGGAGGCCTACTGCCTCGACGCCCTGTGCACGCTCGCCATCGAGCAGCGATGCGTCGACGCCGCGCAGTGGATCGACGACCTGGAAGCACTGGCGACCCGCACCGGAATGAGGGAGCTCGTCGCTCGCGCCTACGCCCACCGTGGCAAGCTCGGAGACCGCGCGGCAGGCGCAGCGGCGCGAGTCCTGGCCGCAGAGGTCGACAACCCCGCACTACGACGCCTCGAATGACTTCGAAGTCGGCCCGGCCACCTCGCAAGCGCCGCTTGACGCCGTCCCCACCGCTGGCTCAAGACTGCTTCGGCGATCTCGGCGGTCGTGGCCTGCATCTGCATTCGGGTTGACATCGAGGTTCCACGCGGGAGTGCTGTGTGCTCGTTCTGGGGAGGCAGCCGCTCAGCCACCGGTGGTTGTCATTGCGGCAGCCAGGGAGTCAGTGGCCGCGGTGACCTGCTGCGGTGTCGTCCATCGGCCAACTGACACCCGCAGTGCCGATGCCGCTTGCCGAGGAGTCAGGCCCAGTGCGAGCAGGCTCTCTGATGGCTGGTCGTCGCCGGAGTGGCAGGACGAGCCGGTGGAGCCAGCGACGTCCGGTGCGGCCGCTAGCAGTTCTCGGCCAACCACATCATCGATCCCGATGTTCAGGGTGTTGGGTAGGCGAAGGGTGGGATGACCGTGGAGGTGGACGCGAGCGGGCAGCCGCTCGGTGAGTTCGGCCTGGAGTTGATCCCGCAGCCTGGTGAGGCGGGCGGCCTCATCGGCAGCGAGGCCACGTGCAGCGAGGTCGGCGGCCGCCCCGAGGGCGGCGGCGAGAGCGACGTTCTCGGTGCCGGCGCGCAGGCCGCGCTCCTGCCCGCCGCCGCCGATGAGTGGTTCGAGCGTGACATCCTCGCGGATATAGAGTGCGGCTATGCCCTTCGGGGCGTACATCTTGTGACCCACGGCGGTGAGTAGATCGACTCCGAGCTCGTCGACGTCGAGGTCGACCTTGCCGGCGCTTTGGGCGGCGTCGGTGTGCAGGAGGACGCCGCGCGGCCGGGTGATCTCGGCGATGTCGGCGATCGGCTGCAAGGTGCCGGTCTCGTTGTTGGCGTGCATCACGGTCACCAACACCGTCTCGGGGGTGATCGCGGCCCGGCCGTCACCGGGGTCGAGGCGGCCGAAGCGGTCGACAGGCGGGTAGGTGACGTCAACGTCGTGCCACCGTTGCAACGTCGACATGCGGCCAGGACCGCGGGATGCTCAGTGACCTGCGTGATGACGTGCGGTCGGCCTTTGACGGTGTCGGCGCGGGCCAGCACCGCACCGCGGACGGCCAACGCGTCGGCCTCAGTGCCGCTGGCCGTGAACACAATCGTGGCTGCAGCCGCGTGGAGCAGGGCGGCGACCTGATCGCGCGCTCGCGCGAGCAACCGACCGGGTCCCTCGGCGTATGCGTGAGCGCTGGAGGGGGTACCGAAGTCCGTCGTCAGCGCTGCCTGGATCACATCCACAACGCGCGGATCCACCGGAGTGGTGGCGTTGTAGTCCAGGTAAACCGGTCGGCTGGTCAACGGCTCGCGCTGGCTGTCGCGATGCTCGGTGACCCGCAGGTCTTGGTGCTGGACGAGCCTGCCAACGGGCTGGACCCCGAAGGCATTGTGTGGATGCGGCGGCTGCTGCGTGAGCTGGCCGGCCAGGGCCGGACGGTGCTGGTGTCCAGTCACGTCCTGACCGAGATGCAGCAGGTGGTCGATCATGTCGTGATCATCGAGAAGGGGCGGCTGCGGTTTCAGGGACCGATGGCCGAACTGGTCGGGTCGCAGGGCGCTGTGGTTGAGGTCCGCACCCACCAGCCCGACGACTGCGCGCCGCACTCGCCGACCGGGCTGGCGCGGTGGTCGACCAGGACGGTGACGGGCGGCTGCTGGTCAGTGGCCTGGACGCGGCGGCGGTGGGCAGTGCGGCGTTCACCGCCGGCGTGGAACTGCAGTGGCTGTCCGAGAGCGACGGCGATTTGGAACGGCTGTTCTTCACCTTGACCGGCGACACCGCCAACCGGGACCAGGCAAGCAGCAACGCTTCGGAAGTGGGGGCCTGATGACCCGGCTGATTCGCGGCGAATTCGCCAAACTGCTGTCCACCCGGCTGTGGCTGTGGTTGCTTCTTGCCACCATGGCATTGACCGCGTTGTTCGCGAGCCTGAACATCGCCTTCAACAATGACCCCGACACCCTCGCGCCGCCATTGGCGACCGCGGCCGGTCAGCGACTGCTGTTCGGTACCGCGGTCGGAGGCGCGCAGACGCTGGTCGCGGTCCTCGCGGCGATCGGCATCACCAGCGAGTACCGCCATCGCACCGTGACCACGACTTTCCTCGCCACGCCCCACCGGGCACGCGTGGTGATCGCCAAGCTGATCACCTACGGGCTAGTGGGTGCCGCGTATGGAGTCGCCTGTATCGCGGTCGTGACCGCGATCGCGTGGCCGTGGCTGAAGACACGCGGGATCGATCCGACGCTTGTCGGCAACGGGATCCCCGCAACCTTGGCCAGTGTCATTGCCGCGGTCACCGCCTTCGCCGTACTGGGGGTGGGGCTGGGCGCGTTGCTGCGTGACCAGGTCGCTGCCGTGGTCGGTCTGCTGGTCTACCTGTTCGTCGCCGAACCGATCGTCACCCGCATCCCAGCCCTGACCGACTGGACCGTGTACCTGCCGGGCCCATCGGCCAGTGCGCTGACGCAGATCACCTTGACCGACCAGGACATCCTCCAACCCTGGCAAGGCGGCGTAGTCCTGGCCCTCTACGGACTCGTAGTCGCCGCGACCGGGCTGTGGCACACGACCCGGATAGACCTCACTTAGACCGTATCCACCGATGAGGGCGTTTGAGGGAGCGGGTCGGAACGCGAGAATGCCCTTACGTACTGGAAGAATTTGACTTCTCTAGGGTCCAATTCGCACC
>NZ_SLWM01000030.1:0-77917 GCF_004342085.1 Kribbella orskensis | reverse complement strand
CGCGACCGCGGAGCGTCGGACAGCGCTGCCCGCAACCACGCCCACCACCCGGCACCCACCACCACCGAGAACACCCCGGCCGCGCAGTTCGACCCGTGGGCAGACACCGACCCGCCCGATCCAGCCTCCGGCAACCACACCCGTCCACCCGGCGACCCGACCCCGGGTCCCAGGGCGCTGCACCACGCCGGCAACCCGGTACCGACCACGATCGATGACCGGGACGAGCGCACTTCCGACGAGCGAGATCTCGGACGCGGCCGCCTGGATGATCGAGGCGTCCGGCTTGAGGTCGGGGATCGGTGATCCGGCCCCGGCGCTCGAGGTCGGGGGCGCTAATCCAGCGACGGTCACCACCGAGGACGCTGCCACACGGTTCGACCCATGCAACGACCTGGACCGAGCTTCCGGGCGGACGGACACCACTCCGCCCTTGGAACGATCTGTTCCTACCGGACCACCACTCCGCCAACGACTCGTTTGCCCACCTCAGTGAGGACCTCGCTGGCAACTTGCACTGAACCGCCCGAGCCGTCGCAGGCGACCCCCAGCGGGAGTGACTCCAGGCCGGAGGGCTCCGGCTGGTGGGCGCGCCGTCGCGGCGGCGGAGATCACCGACCGTACTCCGGGCGCGAGGCGGCTGTGGCGCGACAGTCGGTGCTGCAGATTGCCGCAGGTGGAGGTGCGCAGTCGGCCTACGGGACGGGCTCGCCCTGTAGTGGCACAGTGCGGCGGCAGCACCGTGCCACGCGGTTCGCAGCGGCGGCATCGTGGCACAGGGTTCGCAGCGGCGGCATCGTGGCACGCGGTTCGCAGCGGGAGCGCCGTGCCCGCAGTTTCGCAGCGGCCGCACCGTGCCACGCGGTTCCCAGCGGCGGCATCGTGGCACGCAGTTCGCAGTGGCAGCGCCGTTTCGCAGCGCCAGCACGGTGCCACCGCAGGTGTCCGCTCGCCGTCAGCATCAGGGCTCGGCGCCTGCACAGCCTTCTCGATCGGCGGGCGATACTCGGCCCGCGATTGGGGTCACCTGCCGGCCTGGGGCTGTTGCTTGCGGAGCTCCCAGCAGGCTTGCGGAGCGCCCAGCAGTGTGGGCGACGGCGACACATTCAGGCGGTCACCTTTCCAAGCCTCCGGACTCGGCCGTGGCACGCGTGTGCGCCGGTCTGGCCAGCGCCGCGTGGATATGGCGCCCCGGGGTGCTTGTGTGTGTCGCCGGGCTGGGGCCCTGTGTGCTCGCGCCGCTCTCCGTCGCTGACGCCTACCCTGACGCGGCTCCTGCGTCGCCATCGACAACGGCAGGTGTTCTGCTCCTTCAGTGTTCGCGCAGGGGCCGGTCCCTGTGGCCACCGCCCCTCGGCGGCGGCTCATCTGTCGTCGCCCGCAGCGTGTGGTGTCCCGGATGGACACGCGACTATCCAGTACAGCTAGAACCGCGCACACAGCTTCATCGACACCTGGATCGCGGCTGTCCTAGGCACGGATCCTCTCAAGGTCCTTCCGGTCGCTCAACGAATCAAACGGTGATTGCCTTGCCCAAGGAGACTCCGGATTCGGATCCTCCAGCTGTCGTAAGCGACGACCGAAGAGGAGCGACAGAGCGGTGGGTGGAGCGGCGACGGAATACACCTAAACCCCACTGGAACGATTGACTTTCTCGTCATTCAAGACGGGACCTGGATGGTGGGAGACTCTGGCCTACCGTCATTCGGCTGGAGTCGAGGCCATTGTTGTCAGGAGTGCTCGTGAGTTCCTCGGTCATCGCGACCGTCTCACCGACCCGGCAGGCCCTTCGCCGGGTCCGCCGGGATCGCAGCGCCCGGTTCGGCGCGTGGCTGGTGGCCGCGTTGATCGTGATCGCGGTTGCCGCGCCGTTGCTGGTCAAGCTGTCCGGCCAGGATGCCTATACGTACAACATCGATCTGCTCGATCCGGCCAAGGGCGGAGCGCCGAAGGGTGCGCTCGGCGGGGTCAGTGCGGACCACTGGTTCGGGGTCGAGCCGCTGACCGGCCGGGACCTGTTCTCGATCGTGGTGCTCGGGCTGCGGACGTCGCTGGCGATCGCGATCGTCGCCACCTTGATCACCACGGTGGTCGGCACGCTGGTCGGGATCAGTGCCGCGTACTTAGGCGGCTGGTACGACGGGGTGGTGTCCCGGCTGCTCGACTTCCTCTTCGGGTTCCCGCAACTCGTCTTCATGATTGCCCTGGGCATCATCGTGCCGGCGGAGTTCCCGCGCTGGTTGCTGCTGATCCTGGTGCTGAGCGTGTTCGGCTGGGCCGGCCTCGCGCGGCTGATCCGGGGGCAGGCCAGGTCGCTGGCCACCAGGGAGTTCGTCGAGGCGGCTCGGTCGGCCGGGTCCACCGGCTGGCACGTGATCACCCGTGAACTGCTGCCGAACCTGCTCGGCCCGGTGCTGGTGATCGCGACGATGGCGATCCCGGGGTACATCGGCGCCGAGGCCGCGCTGTCGTTCCTCGGGGTCGGAGTGCCACCGCCGACACCGAGTCTCGGCCGCTCGATCTCCGAGTCGATCGTCTGGGTCTACACCGGCACCGACCCGTGGTTCATGGTCTTCCCCGGCATGATGCTCTTCCTCGCCGTACTCGGCTTCACCCTGCTCGGCGACGGCGTCCGCGATGCCGTCGACGTGCGGCTGCGGAGGACGACCTGATGCCCGACCTGCTGTGGTTCGTCCTCCGCAGGCTGCTAGCGACCGTGCTGGTCATGCTCGCGCTGAGCCTCGCCGTGTACCTGATCTTCTACGCGATCCCGGCCGACCCGGCCCGCCTCGGCTGCGGCAAGCCCTGTACTCCGGACCGGCTGGAGCAGGCGCGGCACTTCATGCAGCTCGACCAGAGCGTGATCCAGCAGTACCTCGCCTTCCTGCGGGGGATCGTTGCCGGCCGCACCTTCGGGGAGGGATCCGCTGCGGTCCAGTGCGACGCGCCCTGCTTCGGGTACTCCTTCCCGCTGGCTCGTTCGGTCACCACGCTGATCGTCGACCGACTCCCGGTCACCGCGTCCATCGCGATCGGGGCCGCAGTGCTGTGGCTGCTCCTGGGGGTCTCGCTCGGTGTCGGCGCGGCGCTCAAGCGCGGCAAGCTCTTCGACCGGGTGGCCGTCGGGTTCGCGCTCATCGGCATCGCGGCCCCGTCGTTCCTGCTCGGGCTGCTGGCGATCCTGGTGTTCGGGTCCTGGCTCAACATGGTCCCGGTCAACGGGTACGTGCCACTGACGGAGAGCCCGGTCGACTGGGCCTGGCACCTGATCACCCCGTGGCTGGTGCTGGCCGCGATCCAGGCCGCGGCGTACATCCGGCTGACCCGGGCACAGATGCTCGAGGAGATGAATCTGGACCACATCACCACCGCGCGGGCCAAAGGCGCGGGCGAGCGCCGGGTGGTGGCGATCCACGGACTGCGCGGCGTGCTGGTGCCGATCGTGACCATCTTCGGCCTGGATCTCGGCGCCCTGCTGGGCGGGGCGATCCTGACGGAGAAGGTGTTCAGCATGCAGGGCCTGGGCGAGTTGCTGATCAGCGCCGTCGCTCAGCTGGACGTGGCGGTAGTGGTCGGCGTGACGCTGTTCTCGGCCTTCCTGGTGATCCTGGCGAATCTGGTGGTGGACGTCATGCACGGTGTGCTCGACCCGAGGGTGGGCCATGCCTGACAAGACCGCGAACAACCAAGCCGCCACCCACTACAACGGATCACCAAGACCCGTTCTCGAGGTCGCCGACCTGCACGTCACCTTCAAGACCGAGGCCGGGCTCGTCCCGGCCGCCTCGGGGATCGACTTCTCCGTCGCACCGGGCAGGACGTTCGCGATCGTCGGCGAGTCCGGCTCCGGCAAGAGTGTCAGCTCGGCCGCGGTGATGGGCCTGCTGCCGCCCAACGCCGACGTGAGAAGCGAGGTGCTGCTCGACGGCCGCGAACTGATCGGCCTGTCGAGCGAGGAGCTCCGCAGGATCCGCGGCAACGACATCGTGCTGGTCTTCCAGGACGCGCTCTCCGCGCTCAACCCGTACTACTCGGTCGGCTGGCAGGTCGCCGAGGCGTACCGCCTGCACCACGACGTCTCCAAGAAGGAGGCGCTCAAGCGCGCGGTGCGGATGCTCGACCTGGTCGGCATCCCGTCCGCGGAACAGCGCGCCAAGGCGTACCCGCACGAGTTCTCCGGGGGAATGCGGCAGCGGGTCGTGATTGCCATGGCATTGGTGAACGACCCGAAGGTGCTGATCGCCGACGAGCCGACGACCGCGCTCGACGTCACCGTGCAGGCCCAGATCATGCGGCTGCTGGAGGACGTGCAGGCGGAGTTCGGCACCGCTCTGGTGCTGATCTCGCATGATCTCGGAGTGGTCGCCGAGGTCGCGGACGACGTACTGGTCATGTACGCCGGACGTGCGGCCGAGCGTGGTTCCGTGAAGGACCTGTTCCATCGCGCGGCTCATCCGTACAGCCTCGGGTTGCTCGGCGCGATGCCGCGGGTGGACGTGCCGCCGCGGCCCAGGCTCGCCACGATCCCGGGCAGTCCGCCGTCGCCGGGCTCGATCACCACCGGCTGCCCGTTCCAGCCGCGCTGCGCATACGCCCACCTGGTCGGAGAGCGCTGCATCACCGAGCGCCCGGAGCTGACTCCGCGACC
Organism: Kribbella orskensis; assembly: GCF_004342085.1. Lineage (NCBI taxonomy): Bacteria > Bacillati > Actinomycetota > Actinomycetes > Propionibacteriales > Kribbellaceae > Kribbella > Kribbella orskensis. Next base: position 73,269 of record NZ_SLWM01000030.1, on the reverse strand, counting down.
CGGCGAGGGGTACCACGAAGCCGCCTGCCACCTCGGTCGCCGACCGGAGGTGATGCTGTGAGCACGGACGAACTGCTCCACCTCAAGGACGTGAAGAAGTACTTCGGCCTGCGCGGCGCCCCCTGGCGAAAGTCTGGTGCCGTCAAGGCGGTGGACGGCGTCAACCTCGTCGTACGCCGGGGCGAGACCGTCGGGCTGGTCGGTGAGTCAGGCTCGGGCAAATCCACGTTGGCCAGGGTTTCGACGCGGCTCCTGGACCCGACGGCCGGCACGGTCGAGATCGGCGGCAAGGACGTCACCCGGGTCCGCGGTCGCAAGCTCCGGCCGGTCCGCCGCAAGATCCAAATGGTCTTCCAAGACCCGCAGGCTTCGCTCAACCCGAGGCAGTCCGTCGGCACCATCCTGACCACGCCGTTCCGCGCGCAGGGGATCCGCCCGACCCGCGCACAACTGGTCGAGCTGCTCCGGCAGGTCGGCCTGTCCGAGGAACATCTGGAGCGCTATCCGCACGAGTTCTCGGGTGGCCAGCGGCAGCGGATCGGGATCGCTCGCGCGCTGGCCGTGAAGCCCGACCTGCTGGTCTGCGACGAGCCGGTGTCCGCGCTCGACGTGTCCGTCCAGGCGCAGGTGCTGAACCTGCTCGCCGACCTGCGCGACGAGCTCGGACTGTCGTACGTGCTGGTCGCGCACGATCTCGCGGTGGTCTCCCAGGTCGCGGACCGGCTCGCCGTGATGTATTTCGGCACGATCGTGGAGGAGGGACCGGCGGCCGAGGTCTACTCGGCTCCCGCCCATCCGTACACCCGCGCGTTGCTGTCCGCCGTACCGGTGCCTGAGCCGGGCGCCAAGCGCGAGCGGATCGTGCTGACCGGCGACGTGCCGACGCTCATCGATCCGCCGTCCGGATGCCCCTTCCGCACCCGGTGCTACAAGGCCGAGGACGTCTGCGCGACGACCCGGCCGGTGCTGGAACCCGTCGCAGGTGGCGAGCACCGGGTCGCCTGCTACTTCCCGGAGGGCGACGTGATCAACCAGCGGCTGAGCGCCGACGCCGGCGACGACACGTTCTCCGCCACCACCGGTACGTCGGTCCCGCCGCGCTGATTCCGACGGTCACCGGCAACCCGGCGGTGAAGGCCCGGGTGGCCACCTCGCCGTCCGGCGCGCTGCAGTACCTCGCGATGAACAACAAGCGCTACCGGACGCAGTACCGGTCAGGTGCGGCCCTCGGACTCCTGGGCCTCGAAGAGGGTGGGCTGGGTCTCGGCATCGAGCCCCCAGTCCGCCCTCATCACCGTGTACCCGGCCTTCTCGGCCGCGTCGCAGACCTTGACGTCGTCATCCACCAGTACTGCGATCCGCCGCTCCTGCGCGAGCGTCCTCAACCGGGCCAGCTTCATCACGGCCGAGGGACGGCGGTCGTTGTTGCCGCGCATCAGCAACTTGCCCTCGGGGAAGCCGTTGTCCTCGAGCCACTTGACGGTGTCCCGCCGGAGCCGCTCGGGCCGCCCGGACAGGTAGACGATGTCGTGGTCCGCGGCCAGTGTGGTGGCAACCGCCAGGCCCTCGTCGAGCACCGCATCGTCCTTGGCGTGCGCGAAGAACGACCCCCAGTCCTTCGGGCGCTTCTGCAGGAAGTGGACCCGCTGACTGGTGTCGGACAAGGTCGCGTCGATGTCCAGTACGGCGTACGGGCGTTGGTCGTCAGGCACACCGCATCATCTCAGGAGGCCGCCTTCCAGGTCGCGCGGTCCAGATCGCACGGTCGACTCCCAGGTCGCGCGGTCGACGGCGTACTCGACCTCGCCGTGCTCCGTGCCCGGCAGGGGGTCGTCGAAGTGCAGGTGGAAGACGCGGACGAACCGCAGCCCCGACTTCACCATCACCCGCCGGGACTTGGTGTTGACGGCCATCGTGTCGGCGACGACCCGCTCGATGTCGAGGTCTGTGAAGGCCTTGTCGATCAGCGCGCGGGTGCCCTCGGTCGCGTAGCCCTTGCCCCAGGCAGACCGCTTCAGCCGGTAGCCAACGCCGGCCACACGCTGCTCCCCGGTCGGTTGCAGCCCGAACCACCCGATGAAGGCGCCGCTCGACTTCTCGTGTGCCGCGAAGGTGCCGCGCCCGGGATGCGTCTCGTACGTCGCGAGGATGCCCGGCAGCACCTTCTGCTCGATCTCGTCGCGGGGCGTCGGCTGACCGGTCAGGTACCGCATCACCTCGAGATCGGAATCCAGTTCCACCAGCACCTCGACATCCCCCGCGGTGAACCGCCGCAGTACCAGCCGCGCGGTCTCGAGATAGAGGTCCATACCCGCGATCCTTGCCGCCGTGCGGTTCACCCTCAACCGCATTTCACCGCAGGGAGTCCGAAAAAGTGTTCGGATGGCGGGCATCCCGGGGGTTGTGGGTGTGTTGGTTGGGTGGTTGTCGGTGGGGCGGGTTAGCGTTCTCACCGCGATGAACGACTCGATCACCTTCCTGCACAGTTCCGACTGGCAGCTGGGCATGATGCGCCGGTTCCTGGGGCCGGACGGTCAGGCCCGGTGGGCCCAGGCGCGACTGGACGCCGTCATGCGGATCGGCGAGGTGGCGAACCAGACCGGCGCCGCCTTCGTGGTGGTGACCGGAGACGTGTTCGAGCACAACCAGGTGGAGCGGCAGACGATTCTGCGGGCCTGTGAGGCGCTGAAGCGGATCGAGGTGCCGGTGGTGCTCCTGCCGGGCAACCACGACGCGCTCGAGCCGGGCTCGCTCTGGACGTCGTCACAGTGGCTCGGCCACGCGCCCGAGCACGTGAAGGTCGTGACCGACACGCTGCCGCTGGAGATCGTGCCGGGCGTCGAGATCGTCGGCGCCCCGTGGCGCTCGCGGCGACCGGTGTCCGACCCCGCCGCCCCCGGGTACGCCGATCTCGCGCCGGCCCCGGCCGGTACGAAGCGAATCCTGCTCGCGCACGGGCAGCTGACCAGCCTCAGTGGCGGGATGTCCGACGTACCGACCATCGACCAGACGTCTCTCGAGGCGGCGGTGACCGACGGGCGGCTGCACTACATCGGTCTGGGAGACCGGCATTCCACCACCGAGGTGACGGACCGGATCTGGTTCTCGGGCACGCAGGAGGTCACCGCGCCCGAGGAGACCCATCCGGGCAACGTGCTGAAGGTGACGCTGACGGCCGACGAGATCGAGGTGGAATCGATTCGCGTCGGCGCCTGGCACATGGTCGAGCACCACGCGGAGTTGTACGACGAGGAGTCGCTGACGGCGTTGGAGGACTGGTTCGCCGAGCTCCCGGAGAAGGAGCGGACCTACGTCCGGCTGGCCGCGGACGGATCGTTGCCGTTGCCTTTGCTGAGCAGGCTCGACGCGATGGTCGACGCGCAGGGCGAGGTCTTCGCGAGCGTCGAGCGATGGGCCAAGTTCTGGACGGTCCGGCCCGCTCCCGACGCGGCCGACCTGGACGCGTTGCAGTTGAGCGGTCCGGCGCGGGCGGCGATGGAGGAGTTGCGCCAGGCGCTGGCCGGCGGTGACGAGGGCGCCGGCGCGGCCCTCACCTTGATGCACAGACTGGCGCGGGACGCGGGATGAGGCTGCACAGTCTGACGCTGCGGAACTTCCGTGGCGTGAAGGACCGTACCGTCGACCTGCCCGCGATCGGGACCACCGTGGTGGTCGGCGACAACGAGGTCGGCAAGTCCAGCCTGGTCGAGGCGTTCGCGCTGGTCTTCGACTTCCCGGACGACTCGAAGTCGACCCGGATCCGCGACATCCAGCCGGTCGGCCAGGACGTCGCCCCCGAGGTGACCGTCGAGCTGACGCTGGGCGGCCGCGAGCTCGCCTACACCAAGCGCTGGCTGAAGAACCGGTCCACCGAGCTGTCCATCGTCGACCCGGACGGCCGGCGCCAGACCTGGACCGGCCGCGAGGCACACAACGAGGCCGAGCGGCTGTTCGCCGAGAACGTCGATCCCGTGCTCTGGCAGACGTTGATGGTCGGCCAAGGGCAGTCCCTGGTGCTGCCGACGCCGGCCGATGCCGAGCCCCTGATCACCGCGGTGACAGCGGAATCCGGTACGCCGGTCGACGGCGCGTCCATGCCCCTGGTGACCGCGGTGGAGCACGAGTACCTCCGCTACTGGACCCGAGGTGGTCGCCCGCACGGCGAGTACGCGAAGTCCGCTGCCGTGGTGGCGACGGCCGAGCTCGCCGCCGAGCAGGCGTTGAAGGCGATGGACGAGGTGGTCGCGGACATCCGCCGGGCCGAGCGTCTCGCCCTCGATCTGGACGACCTGTCGAGCCGGCTCGGCGATCACCTCAAGTCGGTCGAGGACCTGCGCGAACGCAAGAAGGCGACCGACGAGATCCTGCTCCGCCGGGACTCGATCCGGAGCCGGGCGGAGACGGCCCGGGCCCGGCTGGAGAACCACACCCGCACGCGCCTCGAGCGGGAGCGCCTGCTCGCCGACGTCGAGCGGTTCACCAAGGCCGATGCGGAGCTGGCCGAGCGGCGTACCGATGCGGAGACGGTCGCTCGCAAGGCCGCGGACACCGTGCACACGGCGGAGGCTGCCTTGGCCGAGGTCGTCGAGCTGAAGGACGAGCGGCGCGCGCAGGTCCAGGATGCGGAGCGACTCGTCTCGCTGCTGATGGATCGCGCCGAGCTCGATCGGTTGACGGGCCAGCAGGCGGAGCTGGTCGACGTACGGGTTCGCATCGCGGCGGCAGGGACCGTGCTCGACGGCATCAAGGTCGACGATGCGACCGTCGCCGAGCTGGAGGACGCCCGCGCCAAGGTGGTCGAGGCCCGCGCCGCACTCGCCGCCGGAGTACCGGAAGTCCTGGTACGGCGGGCCGGTGCCGAGGCGGTCGAGTTGTCGGGCACCGGGCTGGACGCGGGTTCGGGGAAGAAGGTGCCGGGCTCTCTCGCGGAAGACGGCGAGATCGAGCTGCTGGTGTCCGGCGAGCTGGTGGTCGGCGTACCGGGGCAGGTGGAGGTCAAGGTCCGCGCGGGTGGTGAGGCCGCGACCCTGCGGGCTCGGGTGGACGAGGCGGTCCGGCGCGAGAAGGACCTGCTGAAGAAGGCACGGGTCAAGGATCTGCCGGCGGCGCGAGAGTTGTTGCGCAAGGGCGATCTGGCGTCGGCCGAGTTGCAGGAGGCCCGGCGTACCGAGCGCTCGTTGACCGCGGGCGGCGACCCGGCGGAGCGGATCGCCTTGCTGGCGGCGCGGCTCGGGATCGTCGAGGGCGAGGAGCCGGCCGAGGAGCGCGAGAGCAAGCAGCCCGCGGTCGAAGCCGTGCCGGGGCAGATGTCGCTGTTCGAGCAGTTCGAGCCGGACGAGAACGCCTTCGACTTCGAGGACTTCGAGGTACCGGCGCCGATGGATGTCGCCGAGCTCGCGGTGGCGCAGCGCCGGCTGGAGGACGCCCGGTCCGAACTGGCCGAGGTGGAGCGGCTGCTCGCGGACGCGGAGTTCGCGGCGGCCCAGGCGCGCAAGGCGGCCGACGAGGATCGCTCGGAGGCGCAGCAGGCGAGGGCGCGGGCCGAGCTGGCGGGGGAGCGGTTGACCGCTGCTGTCGAGGCCCTGGAGGCGGCTAGGGCGGTGCTGGCTGACGAAGACGTCGACAGCGCTGAGGTCGAGGCGACTGCGGAGGTCGAGTCGGTGCTCGATGAGCTGACGGCGGTTCAGGAGCAGGTGGATGCTGCCGGGGCCGACGAGGTCGCCGGCGAGTTGGCCGACGCGCTGGCGGTGGCGACCCGGTTGCAGGGGGAGCGCGATGTCCTGCGCGATTCGTTGCGGACGACCGAGGGTCGGCTGGAGCAGTCGGGACGGGACGGGCTTGCGACCCGGCGGGACTCCGCCGAACTGGACCTGGCCGCGATCCGGGCCGAGCACGAGTCGCTGAAGCGGCGGGCCGATGCGGCCAGGCGGGTCTACGAGACACTCGGGCGTCACCGGGCCGAGGCGCAGACGAAGTACTCCGAGCCGTTGCAGAACAGGATCGAGGCGCTCGGGCGGAGCGTCTACGGGCCGAGCTTCCGGGTCTGGCTGGACGACGACCTGGCTGTCGCCGAGCGCGAGCTGGACGGCGCCCGGCTGCGCGTGGAGGCGTTGTCCACCGGCGCGCAGGAGCAGTTGGCGATCATCACCCGGCTCGCGATCAGCCACCTGGTGAGCACCGGCGACAGCAGCGTGCCGGTGATCTTCGACGACGCCCTCGGCTGGTCCGACAAGGGCCGCCTCCGCGACATGGGCGCCCTCCTCGGCCGCGCCGGCGACCACGGCCAGGTGATCATCCTGACCTGCATGCCCGAACGCTACGAACACGTCCCCAGGGCGACCTTCATCAAGCTCGAGGCCTGATCAGACGCACCCGTCTCGGCCAGGCCCACCCGCCTCGGCCAGACCCGGCCGGCCGAGTACCCACCCGTCACTCGGCGCGGCCGCCCTTCCGGCACTGAGAGGCCAGGGCCCTATTCGGCCCAGGATCCGGTCGGCGCCGTCATCGTCATCATCCAGTAGCTCGCTGGAATATGGGTGGCATCGTTGACGACCTTGCCCTCGACCTGGCCGAACGACTGCAGAGCGAGTTTCTCGAACGCCGCCGGCTCCCGGACATACTCGCCGCGGTCGTTCTCCGACATCCACCGCGAGATCCGGCCCTGGGTCGGCTCGAAGCAGGTGTCGAGGCTGATCACCCGGCCGCCGGGACTCAGCACGCTCGCGGCCAGGTTGAGCAGATCGGTGCACTGCTCGTCCGACATGTGATGCAGCAGCCCGAGCAGCAGCACCACGTCGATCGGCGGCAGCGCCCGCGCAGCGGCTTCGTCGAAGATCCCGCAGTGGAAGCTGGCGTTCTCACCGCCGAAGCGCTGCTTGGCCCAGTCGATGTACGGCGCGTCGGTGTCGAACCCGTGGTATTTCACCGGTTGGGGCAGACGCGGGAAGTAGTACGCAGGACCGCAGCCGACGTCCAGGACGGTTTCACCCGGCCGGATCTCCTCGATGCAGCGGTATCGCAGGCGGTCGGCGCCGACGATGCGCTGCAGCAGGACGTAGGCGGGCACATGCCTGAGAACGCTTTTCAGGCCCTCCATTGGGTATCTCCTCGCTCGGGGATGGATCATGGTCCAGGGTCTGGACACGCTAAGTCAACGAACTCGTTCAGTCCCTGAGCTTATAGATGATGATTTGCCCTAGCGTGTACCGCCGGTCTGCGAGTCGGTCGAGCGTGCGCTCGGCGACCGTGCCGGCCCGCTTGTCCGCGAAGACCCAACGGACACCGTAGTCGCGGCGCAGGGTCTCCAGCAGGTCAGGTGTTGGCGCCGTGAGTGCCTTCGTCGTCAGCTCTACCCGGTCGGGCCAGGGCGACGGCAGCAGCCTGTAGTTGCCGTCCGCCTCGCCTTGGTTGGCCAGCGACTGCTGCGTGTAGGCCCAGCCCTCCATCAGCGTCCGGTGACCGCCTACACCGCTCACCAGGTACCCACGCGCGTCACAGGCCGGACGAGGCGGTCGCGGCAGGCAGGCAGTGTTCGTCACGACCACGTCGTACCGTCCCGCGTTGCGCTCCAGCCACAGCGCGGCCTGGATCTCGTCCGTCGTGAACCGCGGTGCCGCCGAGGCCGGGAGCTGCCGAGCCTCCCCGGTGAGCGCATCCGCCGCATTGCGCCACTCCAACCAGGGCCGGCTGGGCAGGGCGAGGCCGACCGCGACGCACATCAGCAGGGCCAGGCCGAGGCCACGGACCTGCGGACGAACGGTGCGAAGGACAAGCCAGCCGAGCAGCCCGACCGCGAGTGCCGCCGCAAGCCACAGCATCGGCACGGTGACCGCCCGCGTGATCTCCGCCGGGGAGACAGGTCGGGCGTCGATGTTGCCGAACGACTTGATCGCCAGAGCGAGCGCCGCGCCGGCCAGCAGGCCACCGGCGATGATCACCCGGCGGGCCACGCGGCGGCGTCCGGTGACCGCGCCGTGGATCACGTATCCCGCGGCGACGGCGGCGAAGGGCAGCGCGCTGCCGAGGAAGTAGAACTGGCCGAAGCCCGGATGGTCGACGACCAGGAATCCGAGCATGGCGGCGATGAGCGTGCCGACCAGCCACCACTGCGCCGGATCGGTACGGGTCCGGCGCTGTGCCAGACCCAGGAACGCCACGACCCACACCGCCCTGCTCACCACGATGGACACCAGGATCGCGATCGCCCAGGTCAGCGTCTGCTGGTCGGCGTCGCGGAGTCCTTCGACGATCCATCCGCCCGGCGCTGGAAGGGCGGTGTCACCGGTCAGGGCGGTGTATCCCTGGAAGGCCCGCAAGGCACCGAACAGGCGCAGCGGAGTACCCGCGGTGCTGCCCGCCACAGTCAGCATCGACGCCACCGTCACACCGACCAGTGCGACGCCGACGCCGACGGTCGGCCAAGGGATGCGCCTGTTCCGCACCAGCAGGAACAGCGCCGCCAGGCCGGTTCCGCCGAGCAGCAGCGGCACAGCTGTGGGCTTGGAGCCGGCGGACACGCAGACGACCAGCAGCACGATCACCCAGGACAGTCGCGGGGCACCGCGGTACAACGTGCCGATCAGCAGTGCCGCGGCTCCGACACTGATCGTTGTCCCGAAAGACTGTGACGGGCTCAGGAACACGAGTGGCGAGGCCCCGAGACCGCCGACGAACTTCCAGATCGCGAGCCGCTGGACGACCGTCGTCAGCGCGACCGCGAGCGGGGCGGTCCACCAGGCACCGCTGACCTGGCGCGCAAGTGCCGCCACCGCGAGGACGAGCCCGATGATGATCGGGGCGAACCACAGTCTGAACAGCACGAATCGGGGGTCGATCCCGGCGATCTGTGCGGCCGACGCCAGGTGCGCGTCGGCGAACCAGTGGTACTGCATCGTCTCGCCCGCCACCTGCGGGATCTGCGGCGGGACGGAGCGGCCCAGCTCGTGCACGATGCTCAGGTGCCAGAGCATGTCCTGGTAGTAGCCGCCGCCGTACTTGGGGACCGGCGAGGCGCTGACCGAGCCGCCGTAGTACAGCAGCAACGTCGCCGACAGGAGGAGCGCCAGCGTGGCGCCCCAGGCGAGCGGCAACCGCGGCGCGTCCTGCGCCCGCCAGCTGCGCCGTAACCGCGGTACCGCGGCGAAGACGATCAGCACCGCCGCAGGCCACGCCACCAACCACTGCTGTATCCCAGCGGCCGTGAACAGGGCCCACCCCAGCAGCTCGTAGGAGAGCCCCACGACGATGCCGATGCCCACGTCCTCCGGCCAGGTCCGCCGGCTCGGCGCGAAAGCTCGCAGCAGCAGCACTCCCGGCAGGACCACGCAGCCCGCGAAGTAGGCCGAGTAGCGGAGGATGTCGCCGTTTCCCACTCCCGTGCCTGCCAGTACCCAGTACAGGGTCGCCGCGGGGAGCAGCCAGACGAGCGCACCCAAGAACAGTGGCTTGGTAGACCTCACAGACCCGTCCTTCATGACGCGGAATCGCTACGTCCACCAAAGCCGTGCGCACCCTTGGTGAGGGGAATCAGGTCGGACATAGTGGTGGAGCCTAACCGTTGCTGTCAGCTGTTGGATCGAGCGCGGTCATGAACTCCTCGAAGTGTCCGTACCAGACGCTGTGTCCGGCTCCTTCGATCGACCTCACGGTGAAGCCGCAGGCCTCCAGCTCGGTCGCCCTTTCGGCGGAAACATAGTGGCTGGGCTCTGCTCGGATCAGCAGCGACGGCACCCCGGTAGTCGTGACTTCTGCAGACCGGGCTTGATTGCTGTAGGCAACCTCCAGGGCAACGGCCGTACCGACATCGAACTGCCGCGCAGCCTCGGCTTCAACCCGGCAGTCCTCCTCGGACCACCCCGGCTTACTCTGCCGCAGCCAATCGAACGTCCTGCCCGCCTTCGCCTCGCTGAACCTGCTCCACAGCATGTCCGCTGTCTGACCAGGCGTCGGCCCTTCGAACGGAACGTCCACATACACGGCCCTCGACGGCTGCAGAGCGGGCAACGCCTCCGCCAGCACCACCGCTCCCAACGAGTGTCCGATCGCCAGCTCGGGTCGCGCCCCGACCGACTCCACCACCGACGCGGCGAACAACGCGAGGTCGGCGTCAGGCGCCGTCGGCGAATTGCCGTGGCCCGGAAGGTCGAGCGCGATTGCCCGGTAGCCGCGGTCGGCGAGGGCTGGACCCACGCGATGGAACTGGTCTGCTGAGCCCATCATCCCGTGGAGCAGAACGGCCAGGCGAGGGCCGGAGCCCCAGGTTCTGCTGGTGAGCCGCATCTGACGAGGGTAGGGGAATTGGGGTTGACCTGGAGTCCACTCCAGGTAGCAGGGTGGGGGTAGTGAGAGTCGCGGAGGAGGGCACCAACCGCCGCCTCGCGACTGACCGAATGACAACCGACGATCAGGCACACGGGCATGCGTGCTGCCGTGGTTTCGCATGCCCGCGGATGGAGGAGTAGATGATGGCAGCAACGACAGGACGGCGGCTCGGACGGACCGGACGGAGTACCAGCGCACTGGGAGTCGGATGCTGGGCGATCGGGGGACCGTTCGAGTTCAGCGGGCGGCCCGCCGGCTGGGGCGAGGTTGACGACGAGGTCAGCATCCGGATGATCCACACCGCGGTCGACGCCGGGATCCGGCTGCTGGACACGGCCGACGTGTACGGCGCCGGCCACAGCGAGCGGGTGGTCGGCAAGGCCCTGGCTCAGCTACCCGAGAGCGTGCGGGCAGAGATCGTGGTGGCGACGAAGTTCGGCAATCGGTTCGACGAGACGACCCGCAAGGCCAGCTCGCAGCAGGTGACGCCGGCCGTCATCCGGGACGCGTGCGAGGGGAGTCTGCGCCGGCTCGGCGTCGAGGCGATCGATCTGCACCAGTTGCACGGCGGCGTGGACACGCCGGCCGCGGCTGACGACGTGGTCGCGACGCTGGAGCAGCTCGTTGCCGAGGGCAAGGTCAAGAACTTCGGCACCAGTGTCGACGACCCGGCGATGATCGCGACCTTCGGCAAGTCGGCGGACGCCGTCAGCGTGCAGACGCAGATCAACGTCTTCGGTCACCGCGCCGAGGTCCTCACCGCCGCTCACGAGCAGGACTTCGCGGTGCTCGCCCGGACGCCGCTCGCGATGGGCCTGCTGACCGGCAAGTACGACCTGTCGAACCGCCCGGCCGCGGACGACGTACGGCGGGACACGCCGTGGTGGACGTACTTCGACGACGACCCCATGGCTGACTGGCTCCGTCGTCTGGAGGCGGTTCGGGAGCTCCTGACCACCGACGGCAGGACGCTCGTCCAGGGTGCACTCGCCTACCTCTGGGCGCTGGACCCGGTGATCATCCCGTTGCCCGGAGCCCGTACTCCGGAGCAGGTGGCCGAGCACGCGGCCGCGATCGCCATCGGCCCCTTGTCCGACTCGACCAGGACCGAGATCGACACTCTGCTGGCCGGCTCGCCCGAAAGGCTCTGACCGCACGGACCGCCACCAGCATCCCTGGTGGCGGCCCCTAGGTCTCCGGCCAGGGCTCCGGCGCGTGTCCCGCGGCCGGGAGAAACCTTTCGCCCTCCGCTCGCCGCCGAGCTTCCTCTGCCAGCGAGATCAGCCCTACCCCCGCCCGCCGCCGCTCGATCCCCACGTGATCGAATCCGGCCGGAAACACCGCTCGACCATCCCGGACGGAATAGGCGGACATCAGCACGGCGTACTGCGGCCTCTCGTCCCGCCGCTCGCACAGCGAGTCCACCACGTGAGCCAGATGCCGGGGATGAGCCTCACCAAACCCGACGGCTTCCCTCAACAACGGCACCACCGCGGCCTGAAACGCCAGGTTCTCCGCCGTCCCCAACGTCGGCACCCCGGACCCTGCGTGCTGCAGGATCAGCCACGCAGCATCCACTCCCTCAACCCCAACCACCGACCGCCCCGGCCACCCACGCCCCTCCACAACCTCCCGCAACCACGCCACGTTCCCCCGCACAACCTCAACCACACGCCGTACCGGCCCCGGCGCTGTTTCCACCGGCGACCACTCGAGCAACGTGTACGGCCAAGGACTGACCGGCCGAGCTCCAGACCTCAGGATCGGCAGATCCCGATAACTCTCCGCAGCCGCAAGAAACGCTTTCACGGCCGCACCATCAGCCTCCGCCCGCCGCATCAGCTCAGCTCGGAGTTCGTAATCCATGGACGGACTCTAGGCGCGAAACCTGCTGGCGGATGCCCAGGAGCGGGTGGAGACTGCAACGGTGAGGCCTGTGGGGGTGCGGCCTGATCATCGGCTTGCCGGGCGGGGTGCCGAGCTGGATCTGCTCGCCCGTGTGGTCCAGCGCGCGGCAGACGGACAGCCGTGCGCCCTGGTCGTCCACGGCGAGGCCGGCGTCGGCAAGACCCGCCTGGTCGGCGAGGCCTCGGATGGTTCCGACCTCCTGGTCCTCTGGGGCTCCTGCGTCCACTTCGGCGGCGCCTCGGTCCCGTACGCGCCGATTATCGGTGTCCTGCAGAACTGGCTCGCCCAGGCCACCCCGGCCGAACGCACGGAGGTGCTGGCCGGCGTCGACGAACTGAGTACCTTGCTGCCGATGCTGGGAACGGCGCCGATCGCGGCGACCGACCGGCTGATCCCGTTGATCGACCTGGTGCTCAACCGGATCGCGGAGCGTCATCGAACGGTCCTGGTCGTCGACGACCTGCACTGGGCGGACGTGGCGTCACTGGACGTGCTTGCCTACCTGATCACCGGCTTCCGCGGCCAGCGGCTGACCGTGCTCGGGACCTGTCGCGACGAGGAACGCGGCGACGGGCACCCGCTGCACAGCTGGCTCGCGGACATGCGACGGATGCCGTCCTTCGAGGAGATCCATCTCGAGCGGCTGGAGCCGGCCGCGACCGCGATCCAGTTGGAGCACCTGCTGGGGCAGGCCCCGGACATCGACCTCGTGACCCAGGTTCAGGCAAGATCGGACGGCAACCCGTATCTCACCGAGTTGCTCGTCGAAGATCTGTCCGGCGGGCAGTCCGCCCTCCCAGCGACGGTGCCCGCCCGCCTCCGCGACGCGCTGCTGGCCGCGTGGCACAGCTTGTCGAGGCCTGCGCGTCAGCTCGTCCGGGTACTGGCCGTCGGCGGTCGCCCGACGCCTCTGTCCACCCTGGCAGCAGTCGCCTCGGAGCACGGGTTCGACGTCGGCCTGATGGCGGACTGCCTCGCAGAAGCTCAGCAGCGCGGTGTCTTGCGAGCAAACCCGGCCGACCCGCCCTGGTTCCGCCACCCTCTCCTCGCCGACGTCTTGTACGACGGTCTGCCGCCGGGCGAGGCCGCCCGCATCCATGCCACCTATCTCCGAGTGCTGGAGGCCATCTCGGTAGCGGTGGAAGCCGACGCGGCCGACTTCGCGGTCCACAGCCAGCAAGCTGGGCGGATCGACGATACGTACCGCTGGTCCATCATCGCCGCCGAGCATGCGGCAAATGTGCGAGCCCCGGCCGAACAGGCCATCCAGTTGGAGCGCGCTTGCGAGATCTGGGAGCAGGTCTCAGCGGCTGTCCGGGGAACGGCCGCCGATCGCATCGAACTCGTACTCCAGGCAGGTGCCGTCTGCATACGGGTCGGGCGGGAGGACGCTGCCATCGATCTTCTCACCAGGGTGCTGAACCTGATGAACCGCGATCGCGAACCTCTTCCGGCCGCGAACCTGCTCGTCGACCGGAGCATCTTGCGCTGGCACCGGACAGAACCGATCGAGGCTGTCTTCAGCGATATCTACCAAGCGCTCGAGTTGACGGTTCCCTTCCCGAACAGCGCCGAACGTGCCCGAGTTCTGTCCGTGCTCTGCTCGGCCGAGAGTTGGAGTGGTCGGCCCGAGGCAGTGGCTCATGCTCAGGAGGCTGTACGGATCGCTCGTGGAGCCGGCTCCGAACGAGTACTGGCAGCGGCTCTGGCCGAACGGGCGAAGGTGCTCACGATCGGGTCGCCACTGCTCGCGATTGCCGATGCCCAGGAGGCCGAGCGGTTGGCGCGCTCCTGCGGGGCGATGTTCGATCTGCTGAACGCATTCGTCTGGCAGGTGTTTGCCATGCGGAGTCTCGGCCGGCGGGCGGAGGCCACGGAAGTGGCGCTGCGAGGGCATGCCGAGATGCTGGCGCCCGGTCGAGATCTGTTCGGCTACTTCCTGGCCCTTCTGGCGGCTGATGGCCTGCTGGAAGCCGGCCGATGGCAGGAGTGCCAGGATCTCCTGCGGTCGGCACTGGCCGCTCGATGCCGAGCCATCGCCGGCGGTGCGATCAGACTCGTCGCCGCGTCGTCGGCCGTCCGCCGCGGCCGGCTGCCGGAAGCCCGGCAGCACTTCGACCGCGCCCGGGAGCTGATCTCAGACACCTTCCCGGGGATCCGCCAGATCATCGCCATCGGCGGCGGCGAGGTACTCGTAGCCGAGGGGAAGCCGCGAGAGGCACTCGACTGGTTGCGCACCCGCGTCACCACCATCCCCGGAGCACCACCCACCGATGCGGATGACTACCTGCTGGCGCATTACGCCCACGCAGCCGCCGAGGCCGCGCGGATGGCCCGGGATGTCGGTGACCTGGTGGCCGTCGCCGAGGTCGTTTCAGCGGTCGAGGAGATGATCGCTGGTTGGCCATGGGAGCCCTTCACGACGGGTCGGCCGGACTCGGACTTCCAGTCGATGCATCAGGCACTTTTCCTCGCCGAACTCGCCCGCTGCCGGGACGACCCGGATCAACCCGACCGCTGGCGCAGAGCAGTCGAGGCCTGTGGCACAGCGGGTGCACCTTGGCATCAGGCTGTCTCAAGGTGGCGTTGTGCCGAAGCGATGGTGGCAGCCGGTCTGCCGGGAGCCGGTGTCGGGGACCTCCTGCGGGACGCGCACCGTTGTGCGGTCGAGCTCGGTGCGATGCCCCTGCAGGACAACGTCGAGTCACTCGCGCGGCGTTGCCGGGTCAGCCTTCGCGCGCCGGTCGCCGTACTGGTGAAACCGGCCACTCCGCTGTCGGCCTTGACCGCGCGGGAGCGGGAGATCCTCGCGTTCCTGGTGGCCGGGCGGTCCAACAGCGAGATTGCGAAGGAACTCGTCATCAGCGGCAAGACGGTGAGTGTGCACGTCTCCCACATCCTGCAGAAGACCGGTACTACGAGCCGCCTGGAGGTCGCCGCCCTGGCCGAACGCCTGAGCGGCCCGGGTGGCCTGGACGGCCTGGACGGCACGGACGGACTTGGTGGCTGAGTTCGACCAAGGCCGTCCTGCCGTCTTTCAGTGAGCCAGCACCGGATGACGTCGCCGGTACAGCCAGAGGCCCGCGATGACCAGTCCGGCGCCACCAACGGCTCCGGCGCCCGTCTGCAGAGCCTCGGCGACGGTGTCGTCCACCGGGACCAGTCTGGTCGGTCCCGGCTGCTCGACGACCACGATGGACCCGCGGTAGTCGGACTCGGGGTCGATCTCCCGAGCCGATGCCTGGGTTGTACCGGCCAGGACCGCGCCGCAGACCAGCACCGGTACGGCGACGATGGCGTAGCTGTGTTTCATGGTTCCTCCTCACGGCGAGGGTCGCCGTCTGCTTCCACGATCTGGCGGCCGTGAGGAACTCACATCAGGCTTACCCCCTTATCTTCCGGGGGACCCGCCTTATGGCCGAGGTCAGGCCATCGCGATGAGGGCGGCTGGGGGGAGTGTGGGGGTGGTGGCGCCGGGGGAGTTCTCGACGGTGAGGCCGAAGGCGATCTTGTCGGCTACGCCGCCCTGGATGAGTTTGGACTGGTCTGATGCCTTGCCGCTGGCGAGGCCGGCCGAGTGCAAGGTGCGGGACTTGTCCATCAGCCAGAGTTGGTAGAGCTTGCCGTCGGGCAGTTTCTGGAGGCCTTGCAGCAAGACGATGGCGCGGTCCTTGCTCGGGGACATGACCACGGTCGCGCTACCGCCGCCCTTGACGTCGCCGCGGACGGTCTGCGCGTCCGACTCGGCCAGCAGCGCCGCGAGCTCCTCGTTCTGCAGCTTGGTCCGCGAGTTGTCACGGTACTGGTCGATGGCGATTCCACCCGCACCGGCGACGGCGAGACCGGCCGCGGCCAGGCCGAAGAACGAGCGGCGGTTGAAGCCCTTCTTGACGGGCGTCGGCTGCTGGGTAGCTGGTCCGTCCGGTTTGACGAGCGGGTGGAGTTGCCGGGTGGTGGCGATCTCGGCGAGGACTCGCGCCTTCAGCGCGGGCGGCGGCTCGGTAGCGACCGCCGTACCGAGTTTGTTGGCGGCCTCGCGGAGCTCTGCCACCTCCGCGCTGCAGGACCGGCAGTCGGCGAGGTGTGCCTCGAAACCGACCCGCTCGTCCTCGGGCAGTGCATTCAGTACGTAGGGTCCGGTGAGCGCGTGCACTTCCGGTGTCGTCATGGCCCTCACCTCCCCGTCACTCCCAGGCAGTCGCGCAGCCGGATCAGGCCGTCGCGCATCCGCGCTTTGATCGTCGCGAGCTTGGCGTCGAGCAACTCCGCCACTTCCCGGTACGAGTATCCGCCGTAGTAGGCAAGCGTCACCGACTCCCGCTGCAGCTCGGTCAGCGAGGACAGACAGTCCCGGACCTGTTCGACCTCGAGATTCGTGGTCACCGTCTCGGCGACCTCGTCGTACTCCGTGGTCGAGCTGGCCGCCGCGACCGCCTGCTCGCGGTCGGTGGAGGACTGTTCGGAGCGGACCCGGTCGACCGCCCGGCGGTGCGCCATGGTGAGGATCCACGAGGTGAGCGAGCCACGGTCGGCGTCGTACCGGGTCGCGGTGCGCCAGACCTCGACCATCACTTCCTGGGTCACTTCCTCCGACTGGGCCGGGTTGCGCAGCACCCGCCGGATCAGGCCGTAGACGCGGGGCGCCATCAGGTCGTAGAGCTGCGCGAACGCGGTCGAGTCACCGCGGGCGACGCGCGCCATCAGATCAGCCGGCGTACCGGCCTCCGGGTCGACCATGACGGGCCACGGTAGGGCCGTCGACTCCTCGCTCACAAGGCCGGATCCTCCCGTTAGGCGAAACTGGTCGGAGGAAGTTCGGAGCCGAGGCCTGGCCGGATGGGTCAGCGCAGGACGCGTTCCGGTGCGCTGTAGATCACGCAGCGTTCGCCGCGGGTGAAGCCGGCCAGGGTGACGTCGAACTTGCGGGCCAGGTCGACGGCGAGGCTGGACGGCGCACCGACGGCGACGATCATGCCGAGACCCGCAGCAACCGCTTTCTGGATGATCTCGTAGCCCATCCGGCCGCTCACGACCAGGACGAGGCCCTTCCGGCTGCGCTGGTTCAGCACGGTCCAGCCGACCACCTTGTCGACCGCGTTGTGCCGGCCGACGTCCTCCCGCACCACGATCTTGTCCCCGGCAGCGGTGAACAGCCCGGCCGCGTGCAGCCCACCGGTCCGCCCGAACGTCGGCTGGGCCTCCCGCAGCAGATCGGGCAACCGCAGTACGACGTCGAGCGGGACCTCCACCGGATCCACCGGGTCGTAGTTCCGCTCGGCGAGCTCGTCGAGGCTCTGCTGGCCGCACACCCCGCAGGCCGCGGAGGTGACGCCGTACCGCTGGGGTGGTTCGCGGTCGGGCGGCCCGTCGAAGCTGACGGTGACCGTGTTGAACTGCTGATCGCGGGTGAGCTTCACGTCCGTGCAGTAGGCGACCGTCGAGATCGCGCCGGCCCTTACGGCGAAGCCCTCGCCGAGGCAGAACCCGGCGGCCAGCTCGAAGTCGGAGCCGGGGGTCCGCATCGTCACCACGAGCGGCTCCGGCGGCCGCCCGGGCCACTCCAACCGCAGCTCGAGCGGCTCCTCGGTCACCACGACGTCCTCGCGCCGCGACGTCCGTGCGCCGTCCTGCACCTCGACCTTGAACCTGGTGGTGGGCCCTTTGCTCATACCTCCAAGTTAGTTCCTCAGCTCCAGTTGCGCCGGAGCTCGGGGGGTGCAGCCGGGCGGCGGTCGTCGATCCGGTCGAGCACCGGTCATGCCGCGAGCCCTAGTGCCCGGTACTCCACTGCTGCCCCCTGGTTTCGGCGGTGCTGCCCGGGCGCGGCGGGTCGCCCGGTTACGGTGCCAGGGTGAGTGGAGACGTGGCGCTGCGTGTGCTCGATCTGGTCGGCATCTTCGTCTTCGGGATCACCGGCGCGCTGGTCGGCGTACGGAAGAAGCTGGACGTGTTCGGCATCCTGGTGCTGGCGATGGTGACCGGGCTCGGTGGCGGGTTCATCCGGGACGTGCTGATCGGGGCGACCCCGCCGGCCGCGTTGGTCGACTGGCGGTATCTCGTCGTACCGGTGGCGGCCGGGCTGCTCACCTTCTTCCTGCATCCCGGGATCGGGCGGGTCGAGCGGCTGGTGAACATCTTCGACGCGGCCGGGCTCGCGCTCTTCTGTGTGACCGGTGCGCGCATTGCCCTCGACTACGGGCTGCCGCCGCTGTCGGCCGCTCTGGTCGGGACGATCGCCGGCATCGGTGGCGGGGTGATCCGCGACCTCCTGTCCGGCCGCGTTCCGGTCGTACTGCGGAGCGAGATCTACGCGACCCCCGCCTTCCTGGGCGCGACCATCGTGGTCGCCGCGCATGCCGCCGGCTACACGGCTCCCTGGATCGCGATCGCCGCAGCCGCTGTCTGCTTCGTCATCCGGCTGCTCGCGATCCGCCGCGGCTGGAACGCCCCGCTACCCCGCACGCCGTAACGCCTCGATCGTCCAGTCATAGATCGGCGCGAGTGGCTCCGGAGCGGCCCAGCCGTTGATGGTCGCCAGCAGGGTCAGGTACTGCGCCCAGCGGGGGTCGTTCGCGGTCTGCAGGAGTTCCGCGAGACGGGCTCGGAGGTGGTCGTCATCAGCCGCGCCGACCGCAGCCGCGTAGTCCGCCGTCAGGCTCCGCAGTACGGCGTCGGCCTCGGGGGAGCGCGGGTCGATCCCGGCCCGCACCGCGGGGCCAACCTGTTCGCGAATCCTGGCGACCAGGCCCGGCCGCAGCGGCACGCGCCTCGGCCCACGACCCGCCTGGTAGTCCTCAGCCATCTGCCGTACTGCGGAACGGAAGCCGAGGTCCTGGGAGAGTTCGGCCAGTTCCACCCAGGCCTTGAGCTGCACGGTCGTGGGGTGGTCGGGGAGCTCGGCGGTCAGCGTGCGCCGGATCGCGGCGAACTCGGGGTCGTCGCCGAAGACGGTGTCGAGGAAGTCCCCGATCAACCGGTCGCGTTCGGCTTCGGACAGTCGGGCCAATCGGTGCATCAGGTTCAGCTCCTCCGGAGTGGAGCCCCGCTCGGACACCGCGGTGAGGATCGCCCGGCGCAACCGCAACGTCCGGATCTGCACCGTGAGCGCCTCGGCGTGTGCCGCGGCGACGTCGGAGAGCGCGATCTCGTGATCCAGGACCCGGCGGACCGTGGTCAGGTCGAGTCCCAGTTCGCGCAGGGTGCGGATCAGGTCGAGACGGGCGACGGCAGCGAGGTCGTAGCGGCGGTAGCCGGCGGGGCTGCGGTCGGTCGGCGGCACGAGCCCGCGGTCGGAGTAGAACCGGATCGTCTTGACCGAGACCCCGGTCCGCCGCGCCAGTTCCCCGATCGAGTACAGCTCGTCGTCGTTCACGACCACACCCTCCCGTCTCCCCTCACTGGAGACTCAAGTCTCGCCCTGGACCGGACTCAGTTGAAGCAAGCGCCAGCGTTCCGGCCTGGGGTCAGTTGTGGGCGAAGCGGGTGCGGGGGCGGGCGAAGGTGACGGACACGCTGGCGACCAGGGCGCAGGCGATGCCGATGGTGACCGGGACCCAGTACGCCGTCGAGGCGCCCCAGAGGTCGACCGCATGACCGGCCGCCGCGTTGCCGGGGGCAACACCGAGGAGTATGCCGGTGACGGTCCAGGTGATCGCCTCGGTCAGCCGCTGCGGCGGGACCCATTCCTCCACGCACGCCGTCACCGCGACCATCGTCGGCGCGATCGTCAGCCCTGCCCCGAAGAGCACCGCGCCGAGCGCGAGGATGCTGCCGACCCAGGGGAGTGGCGACAGCATGACGGCCAGCGCGATCGTGCCGATCAGCAGCCGGCGTTCGACCGGCGCGCGCCAGTGCACCGACCCGTACCAGAGCCCCGCGAGCAGACTCCCGAACGCCCAGACAGCCAGTACTACGCCCGACATGTCCGGCTGCCCGACCTCCTCCGTGAAGGCGATCGTGACCACCTCGGCGCTGCCCAGCGTGGCCCCGAGGCCCAGGCCGATGAGGCTCAGCAGCAGCAGCGAGAGCCACGGGAGCGGCGCCTTCTCGGCACCCTCGGACCTCCCGCGCCCAGGTGGGTCGGACGCCTTGAGCAGGGCCAGCCAGATCCCGCCGGTGAGGCCGAGAGCCCCGGCGGCGCCCAGCGCGGCGTACGGGCTGACCTGGTTGGCGAGGACGGCGACCAGGACCGGGCCGAGGATGAAGACGACCTCGTCGCCGACCGCCTCGAGCGCGAAGGCGGTCTGCAGCGCGCGGCCCCGGCCGAGCAGATGGGTCCAGCGGGCCCGGACGAACGAGCCGATCTGCGGGCGGGTGCCGCCGGCAACGAACGAGATCAGGTAGAGCACCCAGGCCGGCGCGCCCGCGTTGACGGCGAACAGCAGGCCGGCCAGCCCGATCGTGCAGAGCACCGTCCCGACGAGCAGGAGCCGCCGCTGGCCGAACCGGTCGACGAGCCGCCCCTGGATCGGTCCCGTGAGCGCTCCGGCGACGACAGCGACGCCCGAGACCGCCCCGGCCAGGCCGTACGAGCCCTTCTCGCGGGCGATCAGGATGACGATGCCCAGACCGATCATCGAGATCGGCATACGGCCGACGATCCCGGCGGTGAAGAAGGCGCCGGCACCGGGACGGCGCATCAGGTGTACGTAGGGCTTCAGCATGGGGGACCGTGCACACCGTATCTGCCCGGCCTGAGAACATCGTTGTATGCCCGTCGACGTGTCGCCAGATCCAACCCCTTACGACGCCGTCCTGCTGCTCTCCTTCGGCGGTCCGGAGAAGCCCGAGGACGTGCTGCCCTTCCTGCAGAACGTGACCCGGGGCCGGGGCATCCCGGACGACCGGCTCAAGGAAGTGGGCGAGCACTACTACTCGTTCGGCGGCAAGAGCCCGATCAACGACCAGAACCGCGAACTGCTGGCCGCGCTGCGGACCTCCTTCGACGAGCTCGGCATCGACCTGCCGCTCTACTGGGGCAACCGCAACTGGGCGCCGTACCTCACCGACACCCTGCGCGAGATGACCGCGGACGGAGTACGGCGGGCCGTGGTGATCGTCACGTCCGCCTACCCGTCGTACTCGGGCTGTCGGCAGTACCGGGAGAACCTGGCCGACGCCGCCGCGCAGGTCGAGGGCGCTCCGGTGATCGACAAGCTGCGCCACTACGCGAACCACCCCGGTTTTGTCGGGTCGTTCGTGGAGTCCACGGCCGAGGCGCTGAGCCGGCTGCCGGAGGGAGCCGCGATCGCCTACGTCACGCACTCCATCCCGACCACCATGAACGCCACCAGTGGTCCGGACGGCAACGCCTACACCAGCTGGCACGAGGACGTGGCGGCGGAGATCACCGCCGAACTGCAGCGGCGAACAGGGGTCGAGCGCCGGACGGACCTCGTCTACTGCTCCCGCTCGGGGCCGCCGCACCTGCCGTGGCTCGAGCCGGACATCAACGACCACCTCGAGGATCTCGAGGCCGACGGTGTTCCCGGTGTTGCGGTTGTGCCGATCGGGTTCGTCAGCGACCACATGGAGGTCATCTACGACCTCGACACCGAAGCAGCCGCCAGCGCGGAGAAGCTGCACCTCCCGATGGCTCGCGCGGCTACTCCTGGCACCGACCCGCGGTTCGTGACGATGCTGCGGGACCTGGTACTGGAGCGGGCCGCCGCGGAGCGTGGCGAGCAGCCGGAGCGCCCCTGCGTCGGCAAGCTCGGTCCGGGCTGGGACGACTGCCGGCCCGACTGCTGCCCAGCCCTTCGCCGGCCCGCCGCCCCGGGCTCGACCACCCCCGACGCCGTCCAGGCCTCTACCGCCGCATCGGCACCTAAGGAAACTGCATGAGCTCCGAGAACCCCCAGGACCTGCTGAAGCTGGCCGTCGAGGTGGCCACCGAGGCGGCCCACCTGATCGTCGAGCGCCGCCGCGGCACGATCACGGTGGCCGACACGAAGAGCACCGCGACCGACATCGTCACCGCGGTGGACCGGGAGTCGGAGGAGCTGATCCGGGCCCGGGTGCTGGAGGCACGGCCGGACGACTCGTTCCTCGGCGAGGAGGGCGACGACGTCAACGGCTCGAGCGGCGTGCGCTGGGTGGTCGACCCGATCGACGGCACCGTCAACTACCTGTACGACCTCCCGACGTACGCCGTCTCGATCGCGGTCGAGTGCGACGGCCGGACCGTGGCCGGGGTCGTCGTCGACGCCCCGAAGGGCGAGGTGTTCACCGCGACGCTGGGTGGCGGGGCGTTCGTGGACGGCAGGCCGATCCGGGTCTCGGACTGCCCGGACCTGAGCAAGGCCCTGGTCGGCACCGGCTTCGGGTACGACGCGGCCCGGCGCGAGGTCCAGGCCGAAGTTGTGCAGCACCTGATCACCAAGGTCCGCGACATCCGGCGGATCGGGGTCGGCGCGATCGACCTCTGCTACGTCGCCTGCGGCCGGCTGGACGCGGTGTACGAGCGCGGCCTCAACCCGTGGGACTACGGAGCCGGCGCGCTGATCGCCTCCGAGGCGGGTGCGACCATCGGCGGACTGCACGGAGCGCCGGTTTCGCCCGAGATGTCGATCGCCGCGACCCCCGCGGTGTTCGGCCCGCTGCACGATGCCCTCGCGGCGGCGAATCCGCTCAGATCCTGAAACTGCTCGTTAGTGCGCGTAGTACGCAGTAACGAGCATTCGACTGTTCGGTGCTGTCTCAATCTGCGACACGCGGGCCAGAAGGTGGACCCCGACGCGCGCGAAGGGCCCTTCATAAGGCACAATCCCTGCCTCGGGGGCGGTGTCGATGCCGCTGCCAGCCTGTCTGTCAAGGGTTTCGGGGGACCAGGAGTTCCGGCACGGAATTTCTCGGCCGCTTTACCCGTTCAAGGGCTCAGCAGGCAACACCACGGGTACGAAGAGGGCAGGGAAACACCATGGCGACTGATTACGACGCCCCGCGCAAGACGGACGAGGACTCCAGCGAGGAGTCGATCGAAGAACTGAAGACTCGCCGTCACGACAAGAACTCCGGCAAGGTCGACGAGGACGAGGCCGAGGCCGCCGAGAGCTTCGAGCTGCCCGGTGCCGACCTGAGCCACGAAGAGCTGGCGGTGCGGGTGCTCCCGCGCCAGGCCGACGAGTTCACCTGTTCGAGCTGCTTCCTGGTTCACCACCGTAGCCAGCTCGCGAACACCAAGAACGGTCAGCTGATCTGCCGCGACTGCGCTGCCTGAGAACGACAGCACTCTCGCCCTGCTCGGCTGAGTCCGTACCGGTTGCACGGGACCGTCCCCTTCACGGGGCCGGTCCCGTCGTCATGTCCGCCCACGTTTGTCATGTCTGCCCACGTTTGTCCGGCTCCGGGAGACTCCGGGCCGAAAGACAGGCAATCGGGAGCGGGTTCTACCGATGTCCACGAGGCCGGTCAGCTCCTAATCTCGCAGTATGAGTACGAAGATGCGGGACCTCTGGTCCGAAGGATTGTCCTTGTTGCGCTACGAGCCGACCGAGATGCGGATCCGGGTCCGGCACGGCGGGCGGGTGATCGCCGACACCACCCGGGCCGCGCTGGTCTGGGAGCCGCGGCGCGTGGTTCCCTCGTACGCCGTACCGGTGGCTGACCTGAGCGTCGACCTGACCCGGTCCTCGGGTGAGGCCGTGCCGGCGCCGGACGGCATCCTGCACCCCGGCATCCCGTTCACCGCGCACTCCAGCGACGGCCAGAGCGTGGACCTGCAGGTGGGGGAGGACCGGTTGGCCGGCGCCGGGTTCCGGCCGGACGACCCGGAGCTGGCGGAGTACGTCGTACTGGACTTCAACGCCTTCGACGAGTGGCTGGAAGAGGATCAGCCTGTCCTCTCGCACCCACGGGAGCCGTATCACCGGGTGGATGTCCGGCGGAGCTCCCGGACGGTCCGGATCGAGCTGGACGGGGTGGTGCTGGCGGAGAGCTCGCGGCCGACCTTCGTGTTCGAGACCAGCCTGCCGACGCGCTTCTACCTGCCGCGCGAGGACATCGTCGCGGAGCTGGAGCCGAGCGAACTACGGACCACTTGCGCCTACAAGGGCCGGGCGATCTACTTCTCGGCCGGGGGACGCAAGAACCTCATGTGGAGCTACCCGGACCCGTTGTCGGACGCCCGGGATCTAGCTGGGTTGGTGGCCGTCTACGACGACCTCGTGGACGTGTACGTCGACGGCGAACTCCGCGGCCGACCGAGTGGACCGGTCGCGCAGGCACTCCAGCAGGAGTTCGGCCTCGTCTAGGGCGTGTCCAGGGCCTTCGTGAGCGAGTCCTCCTTCTCGTAGCCGGGCGGGAGGGTGCCGGTGGACTTCAGCCAGTACTGCGCTGCCCTGTCCTCGGCGAACCGCTTGGCGACGGCCGCGGCGGCTCCGCTGGCCACAGCCCAGGTGACCACTTCGACGTAGCCGGCCTTGTTGCCCTTCGGCGGCTCGCCGCCGGAGCCCAGCTTCCAGGCCTCGGTGACCGCCCTGTGGGCAACCAGCGACACCACGGTTGTGAATGCCATCAGTACGAGCTTCCAGCCGATCTTGGCTCCCACCACAACAGCCTCCTAGCTACTGATCCCCGACATTCAGGATCTTGCCACGCTGTCGGTCGTCAGAGCTGCTGCCAGCCGCTCCGGGTTCCTCGTGGCGATCAACCAGTACGGCGCTGGGTCCCGCGGGTCGGTGAGCTTCACCCGGACCGCCCCGGGCAGGTAGCTCCGCAGTACCAGGTATGCCGCGGGGTCACAGTCGCGGCCGAAGGCGTTCCGGGCGTCCTCGCCGGTCAGGGGCTCCGCCTGACCTAGGTAGGTCCGCTCGATGGAGGCCCGGCCGGCCCGGAACTGCTGGGCGTCCACCTCGACCACGGCACCGCCGTACCGGATGAAAAGGACTAATAGGAGGACCGCGGCGACTCCGGCGACCGCGAAGCCGGCGATGTTGCCGGCCGGTACCGCGGTGATGACCCACAGCGTCAGGACGGCGACGGCCGCGATGATCCACCAGCGAACCGGCACGCTCAGCCGCTCCCGGTAGCCGGCTCCTGCGTCAGCCCTCGCGTCACCCACAGGACCAGCCTGGCACGCGGCCTGTCGGAGTCCGTCGGTAGGGTCGCCTCTCGTGATCGAGCCACCGACGCGTACGGCGACGCCGAAGCGCGACCTGGAATCGCCCGAGCGGCACCCCGACGCTCCCGGGCCGGGCACGGTGCTGCCGTCGCACTACGAGAACTGTGTGGCCTGCGGGCCTTCCCACCCGACCGGGCTGCGGCTGGTGTCGACAGCCGGGCCCGGCGTGACCATCACTGGTGAGTTCACCGTGACCGCGGAGCATCAGGGAGCCCCCGGCCTGGCGCATGGCGGCGTACTGGCGATGGCGCTCGACGAGGCTCTAGGTGGTCTGTCCTGGTTGCTGCGCCGGCCGATGGTCACCGGGCGGCTCGAGACCGACTACATCCGGCCGGTGCCGGTGGGAGCCACGCTGTCGCTGCGGGCGGAGTGCCTCGGCTTCGAGGGACGGCGGATGTACGCGAAGGCCATCGGGCGGCTGGGCGGTCCCGAGGGAAGTGTGGCGTTACGGGCGACAGCTGTGTTCGTTGTAGTGCCGCCGGAGCATTTCATCGAGCACGGCACCGACATGACCGCCGAGAAGGTCCACGACTACGAGGTGAACCCATGACCGAGGTACTGATCCAGCGACTCGACCCGGACCTGCCCGTCCCGGCGTACGCACATCCCGGCGACGCCGGCGCCGACCTGCTCGCGACCAGCGACGTCACGCTGAAGCCGGGGGAGCGGGCCGTGGTCGGCACCGGGATCGCCATCGCGCTGCAGGACGGGTACGCCGCTTTCGTCCACCCACGCTCGGGTCTGGCCGCGAAACACGGCGTCACGCTCGTCAACGCGCCGGGCACGGTGGACGCGGGATACCGTGGCGAGATCAGGGTTTGCCTGATCAACCTGGACACCTCCGCCGAGGTCACGCTGCGCCGCGGCGACCGGATCGCGCAACTGGTGATCCAGCGGGTCGAGAAAGCCCGGTTCGTCGAGGTGGAAAGGCTGCCCGGCTCGGCCCGCGGCGAGGGTGGATACGGCTCGACGGGCGGTTTCGGTGGTGTGACACGCTGATCAGGTGCACTCCGTTGACCTGCGGAATACGCGAGACTGCGGCGGCTGAAAATCTGCCGGCCCGGTAGCCATGACTCACGAACGAGGAAGTAGGCAAGAGCAGTGATCTTCCGCCGCAAGGCCAAGAACGACGACGCCGAAGCGACCGGCCCGGCCGGCAGCGACGACGTGGTCGAGGCCCCTGTCGAAGATGAGGGCGCCGAGGAAGCCGGTACGCCGGAGGGCCGCAGCGCGGGTCCGTACGACTCCAGCGAGGTGGACGCCTCGGAGCTGGAGGCCGAGGACCGGATCGACCTGGGTGCGCTGGTGATCACCGGCATGCCGGGCATGGAGCTGCGGCTGCAGGTCGACGAGCAGAGCGGTGACGTACAGGCGATCCTGCTGGTGCTGGAGGACTCCGCGCTCGAGCTGCGCGCCTTCGCCGCACCGAAGACCTCCGGCATCTGGACCGAGGTACGCCGCGAGATCGCTGCCGAGGCGACCCGGATGGGCGGCACCGCGTCGGAGACCGACGGCCCGTTCGGTACCGAGCTCGTGCTGGTGGTCCCGGTCGAGGACCCGGACGGCCAGATCTTCAGCCAGACCTCCCGGGTGATCGGCATCGACGGGCCGCGCTGGCTGCTGCGCGCCACCGTGCTGGGCCGCGCCGCGGTCGAGCCCGAGGCCGCGCCGCCGATGGAGCAGTCGCTGCGCAACGTCATCGTGGTCCGTGGCAGCGAGCCGATGGCGCCGCGCGAGTCGCTGGCCCTGCGGCTCCCCCCGGGCGCCCAGCCGGCCGCCGAGGAAGAGGCCTGAGGGACATGTCCGGATACCGGCCGTGCACGTTCGCGAGCGGATTAGACTGTGCTCATGGGTAGCGAGAAACCCGCGGGGTTGTGGAAGCGTGCGTTCAAGGGGCTGGCGGGTGACCGCGACCAGCAGGACGCCGAGGTGCTCCAGGACTACGCGCACGACTGTGGCGCGCGGTCCATCACCGGTTGTCACGACCGCGAGATGGTGACGCTGTACGGCACGCTGCGCACGATCACCTTCAGCCCGCGGGGCGGCGTACCGGCGCTGGAAGGCGAGCTGTACGACGGCACCGGCACGGTCAAGCTGATCTGGCTCGGCCGGCGCAAGATCGCCGGCATCCACCCCGGATCGGAGCTGATCGCGTCCGGGCGGATCGGTGTCGTGGACGGGGACCGGGTGATGTTCAACCCGAAGTACGAGCTCCGTCCGACGGCCGCGCATGGCTGACCAGAACCAGGACAGCCGCCGCGACCAGCTCGACGAGGACCTGAACGAGAAGCTCGTCGAGATCCTGAAGCCCGAGTTCGAAGCCGCCGAGGCGATGGGCCCGGATGCCGACGTCTCTTCATCCGCCGGCGACGGTTCGCCTTACGCTGCGGGTACCGCGGGTACTGCTGCGTCGGAGGACGCGCCGGCTGGTGCTGACGAGGCCGAGTCCAAGACCGACGAGAAGCCGGCGACCACCGACAAGGACTTCTTCCAGGCGCTCGGTGGCTGGGGCGCGCTGCTCGACATCGGCCTGCCGTGGATCGCGTTCCTGATCGTCTACGGCGCCAGTGACCACAACCTGAGGCTGGCCCTGCTCGTCGCCGTCGTCTCCGGCGCCGCGGTCGCCCTGCTCCGGCTGGTCCGCAAGCAGCCCCTCCGCAACGTGGCCGGCGGCTTCGTCGGCGTCCTCATCTCCGCCTGGGTGGCGAACCGCAGCGGCCGGGCCGAAGACGTCTACCTCCCAGGCCTCCTGATCAACCTCGGCTACGGCCTCCTCTATCTGCTGACGGTCCTCTTCCGCTGGCCGCTGTTCGGCGTGCTCTACGGAGTCATCACCCAGACCGGCACGGCCTGGCGCAAAGACCCAGCCATGCTCAAAGGCTTCAGCCGAGCCACCCTGGTCTTCGTCGGCCTCTTCGCCATCCGCCTGGTCGTCCAGGTCCCGCTCTACCTCGCCGGCAGCCTCAACGCCCTGGGCATCGCAAAGGTAGGCATGGGCCTCCCCCTCTACGCCCTGGCCCTCTGGCTCGCCTACGCAGTCCTCCGAGGCTCCCTCCCGCCTGACAAATGGGACGAAGCCCGAGACCACGTAACCCACCTCCTCCGAGGCAACAAGAAGTAGTACCTCCCACGCGAGCGGCGTACGGAGTGACAGGTAAGTACTGCGTTGTCTGTGCGGCTCAACCGCCTGGGTAGGTGCGGAGGTTCTCGTCGCGGGCGACGTCCTCCTGTCGCTCAGTACACGGAGCTGGTGTGGCGGCGCGGAGTGGACTTCTGGTGAGGCCAGCCGGGCCGCCTGACCACCTCCCAAGCGAGCCGACGGGCTGACTACCTCGCGGCGGCCTGGGGTGTACCACCGGTGTCGCAACAGTGACGTGGCCAAAGTGGTCAGGGGAAAGTGTTAGTTGCGGGTGTGAAGGAAGCCTACGATTTCGCGACCCTTCGTCGACACCCTGTGAGGCATCCGTGACACCACGCTCTGGCCGCGGTCGGAGGCTGACTGCCTTCTCGGCGGCTGTTCTTGCCGTCGCCGCGTCCGTGACCGGCGGTTCCGCCGCTGCGTCGCCCCCATCCGCTCCGCCCGGCTCGTACGACGTCCTGGCTGGGCAGGTCGCGCCGCAGACCATCACCCTGATCACCGGCGACCAGGTGAAGGTCACCGTCGGCGCCGACGGCAAGAAGAACTACACAGTGACCGGTCCGGACGGCCGCCTGGCCGATCACGATCTGCGGGTCAAGGGAGACGACACCTATGTCTACCCGCGGTCCGCGAGCCGGTACCTCGCCGCGAAGTTGCTGGACGAGGATCTCTTCAACGTGACCCGGTTGCTCGCCGACGGCTACCGCGGCGACCTCCCGTTGATCGTCACGTACACGGACGCCGCCACCCGCTCGCGCCAGCAGCCCGTGCCGGACGGCGCCCGCAAGCAGCGCACCCTGAGCAGCATCCAGGGCGCCGCCCTCAGCACCAGCGACACCGCTGACTTCTGGCGTTCACTGACTGCCGGGAGCACCGCCCGCTCGACCGGCGCGGCCACCTTCACCGGTGGTGTCGCCAAGGTCTGGCTGGACGGCAAGTTCAAGGCCGACCTCGCCGACAGTACGGCGCAGATCGGCGCGCCGGAGGTCTGGCGGGGCGGCAACATCGGCCAGGGCGTCGACGTCGCAGTACTGGACACCGGCGTCGACCTCGAGCACCCGGACCTCGACGACCGGGTGACCGCGTCGACGAGCTTCGTCCCGGACCTGGACGTCACCGACCGGCACGGGCACGGCACCCACGTCGCGTCCACCATCGCCGGCACGGGCGACGCGTCGGGCGGAGTCGAGCGCGGTGTCGCGCCCGGTGCCCGGCTGCACATCGGCAAGGTGCTCGACAACGAGGGCAGCGGCCAGGAGTCCTGGATCATCGCCGGGATGGAGTGGGCCGCCCGCGACCAGCACGCCAAGGTCGTCAGCATGAGCCTCGGCGGTGGACCGACCGACGGCACGGACCCGATCAGCCAGTCGCTGAACGAGCTGTCCGCCGAGACCGGAGCTCTCTTCACGGTTGCCGCCGGCAACTACGGACCCGGGTACTACACCGCGACCGCGCCCGGTGTCGCCGACGCGGCGTTGACGGTGGGTGCCGTGGACGGCGCCGACAAGCTCGCCGACTTCTCCAGCTGGGGCCCGCGCGTGGGTGACGGCGGGTTGAAGCCGGACATCACCGCCCCTGGCGTCGACATCCTCGCCGCGCGCTCGCAGTACGCGGCCGAAGGCACCGGTTCCTACCAGCTGATGAGCGGTACTTCGATGGCGACGCCGCACGTCGCCGGAGCCGTGGCCCTGCTGGCCGCGCAGCACCCGGACTGGACCGGGCAGCAGCTCAAGAACGCGATCGTGAGTACTGCGAAGCCGACGCCGCAGTACATCCCGTATCAGGGCGGCAACGGGCGGCTGGACATCGCCGCGACCAGCAAGGCGTCCGTGTTCGCCACGTCGAGCGCGTACTCCGGCTTCTACGGCTGGCCCGTCGCGGCCGGCAAGTCCGTCGACCGCATGGTCACCTATACGAACACCGGTGATGCGCCGGTCGTGCTGGACCTGTCTACCCAGGTGAACGACGCCCCGGCGGGCCTGTTCACGCTGTCGACGCCGAAGGTCACCGTGCCTGCCCACGGGACGGCGGACGTCACTCTGACCGCCAAGGTGGATGTCGCACCGGTGGACAAGCAGCTGTCCGGCCGCCTGATCGCTACCGGCGCGAACGGCCTGCAGTTGAGCACGATGATCGGTATCGGCCGGGAAGGCGAGCGCTACCAACTCACCCTGAACGCCAAGGACCGTAGCGGCCGCCCGCTGGCCGGTGACGCGATCCTGATCGGCCGGGGCTCGTACGGCCAGTTCACCGTCGAGGAGAGCGGCACCGAGCTTCGCCTTCCGCCTGGCGACTACACGACCTGGCTGACCGCGGATGTGCAAGGTGCGAACGGACCGTCGTCGCGAGGTCTCGCAGTACTGACGCTGCTCGACATCCACCTCGACAAGGACCGGACTGTCACGTACGACGCGCGCAAGGCCCAGCAGCTGAAGGTGGTGACTCCGCAAGCGACCAGCCTGGGTGAGGTGCGGGTGAACACCTATCGCGACTTCGGCCGGGACTTCTCGGTCGGATCGTCCCGCTGGCCGGATCCCAGCTACGACAGCGCTTGGGTGTTGCCCACGGCAAAGGTCACCGACGGCACCTTCACCGCCGGCGCTCGCTGGCGGATGGAGCAGCCCGCTCTGACGCTGGCCGCTTCGTCCCTGTCGTTCCCTGACCTGAGGGTCCGTCAGGCGGCGACTCCGCTGCCCAAGGGAAAGCAGCAGCTCGACGCTGTGTTCGCCGGCGACGGCGGCCCGGCCGCGAGCAAGACGGTCGGCGAGCGGGGCAAGGCGGTCGTAGTACGGCGCAATGACAGCGTCTCGCTGCAGGACCAGGCAACTGCTGCTGCGACCGCCGGCGCCAAGCTGCTGGTGGTGGTGAACGACGGCATCGGCAAACTGTCGCCGTGGGGCGACTCGATCTGGGCGCCCAACCCGCCGCCGATCACGGTCGCGACCGTGACGCACGACGAGGGCGAGCAGCTGATCTCCCAGCTGGAACACGGCAAGCGCACGCTGACCGTCGATTCGAACCCGGCGATGGCGTACCAGTACGACGTGTCGCACTTCTCGGACCAGGTGCCGGCCGACCCGTCATACCGGCCGGGTTCGGGCGACCTGGCCCGGCTCGACCTCTCGTACCGGAACTTCCGCCAGGGCCAGGTGACAGAGAACCGGTACGACGTGTGGAACGTCGACTGGGAGTCCGCGATGAACACCTGGGGGACGGCCGCCCAGGGGGAGCGGACCGAATGGGTCACCGCGGGCGTGCCGTATCAGGGGCACGCGGAGATCGTGCGGGAGCTCCAGCAGGCCGACGCGGGCTGGATCGCTTATCGGGCCGGTAGTCGTACGGCCGTTCAGTGGTTCGGGCCGATCCAGCGCCCGCGGCTGAGCAAGGACCTGTCGCCGAGGCGGCTCGAGGATGGTCTCGCCATCGTTGCGCCTGGCTGGGGCTCCGGCGGTGACCACTACGGCACCGCGTTCGGCAACTTCGACCTCACCCAGAAGGTGAGCCTCTTCCAGGGCTCGACGCTGGTGTCCGAGGCCGACCGCGACCAGCTGAGCGTGACCGGCCTCAAGCCCGAGCGCCTGCCTTATCGGCTGGTGGTGGACAACACCCGCGGCACCTTCCCGAACCCGTACTCGACCGCGACCCGGACCGAGTGGGGCTTCAACTCCGGTGCTCTCGCCGAGGCGGCTCCGGTGTCGCTGATCCAGCTCGACTACTCGGTCGACACCGACGCAGCGGGCCGAGCCGGTCGCCGCGACGACCTGACCATCTCCCCGAAGTGGTCGGTCGACTCGTCGACGACGGGCCTTCGCCAGCCATCGGTCGACATCTCGTACGACGACGGCAAGACCTGGCGCCGGGCTTCCGTGAAGCACACGTCGAACGGCTGGACCACCCAGCTTGACGCACCCCGCTCGGCCTCCTTCGTCACCCTGCGGACCCAGGCAGAAGACGGCGCAGGCTCCACCATCAACCAGCAGATCACCAGGGCCTTCGGCCTGAAGTAAGCGCGGTGGCGTCGCGGTCCGGGCGGCCGCGACCCTTCGGACGTGCTGGGTGGCGGTTCTCCCTCACCCAGCACGTCCTCCAAATCCCCTGCGCCGCAGCCCTGGGCAGCACGGCGCAGGCAAGGGGACCTCGGACACCTTCACGAGACCTCGGACACCTCGCCCCTGCCCGAGCCTCCCGAGAAGTGCCCGAGGTCCCCGTCCAATTGCTGAAGCTGGGCGGGCGGCGTACGGAACGCAGGGACGTACTGCGTGCTCGGTGCGCCTCGACCGTCTCGGCAGGTGCGGAGGTTGGTGTCGCGAGCGACCTTTTCCTGTCGTTCGGTACAGCCGTGCCCGGAGTAGGCGCCCGGCGGGTTACTGGGGGCGGCGGTGGTGGGGGGAGAGCATGTCTTCCAGTTGTTCTTCGGTCTCGTCGGCGGCTACGAAGAGGAGTTCGTCGTTGAGCTCGAGGGTGCCGTCGGGGTCGGGGCGGAGGACTCGGCCTTCGCGGATGATGGTGACCAGGGCGGTGTCGATGGGCCAGTCGATGTCGCCGACGCGGAGGCCGATCATCGGGGAGTCCTCGGGCAGGGTGAGCTCGACGAGGTTCGCGTCGCCCTGGCGGAAGGTGAAGAGGCGGACCAGGTCGCCCACGGACACGGCTTCCTCGACCAGCGCCGACATGATCCGCGGGGTGGAGACGGACACGTCCACACCCCAGGCCTCGTTGAACATCCACTCGTTCCGCGGGTGGTTGACCCGGGCAACGGTCCGCGGTACGCCGAACTCGGTCTTGGCCAGCAGCGAGACGACCAGGTTGGTCTTGTCGTCACCGGTGCTCGCGATCGCCACCTGGCACCGCTGCAGCGCGGCCTCCTCCAGCGAGGACAGTTCGCAGGCGTCGGCGAGCAACCACTCGGCGCGCGGTACGGATTCGGCCTTGATCGCGCGCGGGTCCTTGTCGATCAGCAGGACCTCGTGGCCGTTCTCCAGGAGTTCCGCCGCGATCGATCGCCCGACGTTCCCCGCGCCGGCGATGGCTACCCGCATCACAGCTCCTCAGGCTTGGTACCTAGCTGGGACTCGATCGCGTCCGCGTCCCGCTCCAGCATGACGACGTGGACCAGGTCACCCTCCTGGATGACCGTGTCCGCCTTCGGCAGCAGACCTTCGCCGAGCCGGGTCAGGAACGCGACCCGGGCGCCGGTGGCCTTGTCGATGTCGAGGGCGAGCCGACCGACCCAGCCGGAGTGCACGTGCACCTCGGCCAGCCGGACGGTGCCGGACGGGTCGCGCCACTCGGGCTCCGAACCGCTCGGCAGCAACCGCCGGATCATCTGGTCGACGGTCCACCTCACCGTGCCGACGGTGGGGATGCCGAGCCGCTGGTAGACCTCGGCGCGGCCTGGGTCGTAGATCCGGGCGACGACGTTCTCGACGCCGAAGTTCTCCCGCGCCACCCGGGCGGCGAGGATGTTGGAGTTGTCGCCGTTCGAGACGGCCGCGAACGCCTCGGCGTCCTCGATGCCGGCCTCGATCAGCACCTCACGGTCGAAACCCATACCGGTGATGGTGCGGCCGGAGAAGTTGGGGCTCAGGCGGCGGAAGGAGTCTGCGGACTGGTCGATGACGGCGACCGTGTGGCCGCGTTTCTCGAGCGTTCGGGCGAGCGTCGACCCGACGCGGCCGCAGCCCATGATGACGACGTGCACTCCGTGATCACTCCTTGCCCCTCTCGCAGGGGCCGCTGGCATCGGTTCGGCAGGGATAGACGCTACACCGGCCCTCGCATCCCTCTAACATCACCGGTGTGACTCCCGCTCTAAGCGATATCGGCAAACGCATCCTCATCGGACGCAAGCTGCGCAGTACGCAGCTCGGCGAGACGCTGCTTCCGAAGAAGATCGCACTCCCGGTGTTCGCCAGTGACGCTCTGTCGTCGGTCGCCTACGCCCCGGACGAGATCTTCCTGACGTTGTCCCTGGCCGGTCTGGCGGCCTACTCGTACTCCTGGAAGATCGGCCTGCTGGTCGCCTTCGTGATGCTCGTCGTGGTCGCGTCGTACCGGCAGAACGTGCACGCCTACCCCTCCGGCGGCGGCGACTACGAGGTCGCCACGGTCAACATCGGCCCGAACGCCGGCCTGACCGTGGCCAGCGCGCTGATGGTCGACTACGTGCTGACCGTCGCGGTGTCGATCTCCTCGGGGGTGCAGAACGCCAAGTCGGCCCTGCCGTTCCTGGCGGGCCACGAGGTCCCGTTGGCGGTAGCGCTGGTGGTGATCCTGACGGCGTTGAACCTGCGCGGTGTCCGGGAGTCGGGCGCGCTGTTCGCGGTCCCGACGTACATCTTCATGGCGTCCATCATCGGGATGGCGATCTGGGGCATCATCCGGCTCACCGCCGGGAACCTGCCGCTGGCCGACAGCGCCCAGTACGAGATCCGGCCCGAGCCCGGGCACGAGGTGTTCAGCGGGCTCGCGGCGGCCTTCCTGCTGGCCCGGGCCTTCTCGTCCGGGTGTGCCGCGCTGACCGGCGTCGAGGCGATCAGCAACGGCGTACCGGCGTTCCGCAAGCCGAAGAGCAAGAACGCGGCGACCACCCTGCTGCTGCTCGGCACGATCGCCATCACGATGCTGATGAGCATCATCTTCCTGGCGGACAAGATCAAGCTCCGGTACGCCGAGGATCCCGCGACCCAGCTGCTTCTCAACGGGGAACCGGTCGGCGACAGCTACACCCAGAAGACGGTGATCGGCCAGATCGGCGACTCGGTCTTCTCCAACTTCCCGGCCGGGTTCTACCTGGTGATCGGCGCGACCATGCTGATCCTGGTGCTGGCCGCGAACACCGCGTTCAACGGCTTCCCGGTGCTGGCCTCGATCCTGGCGAAGGACGGGTACCTGCCCCGGCAGCTGCACACCCGGGGCGACCGGCTCGCGTACAGCAACGGCATCATCCTGCTGGCGCTCTGCGCGATCGGCCTGATCATCGCGTTCGACGCCGAGGTGACGAAGCTGATCCAGCTGTACATCGTCGGGGTGTTCGTCTCGTTCACACTGAGCCAGTTCGGCATGATCCGGCACTGGACCAGGTACCTGAAGACGGAGACCGACTCGGCCAAGCGCCGGAAGATGATGCGGTCGCGGAGTATCAACGCGGTCGGCCTGACCCTGACGGGCATCGTGCTGGTGATCGTGCTGGTCACCAAGTTCACCCACGGCGCGTATATCGCGATCATCGCGATGGCCGTGCTGTTCGTGCTGATGAAGGGGATCCGCAAGCACTACGACACGGTCGGCCGCGAGATGGCTGTCGACGCCGGCGACAAGTTGATGCTGCCGGCCCGGGTGCACGCGATCGTCCTGGTCTCCAAGCTGCACAAGCCGACCCTGCGGGCACTTGCCTTCGCCAAGGCCGCCCGGCCGTACATACTGGAGGCAGTGACGGTCGATGTCGACCGTGACGAGTCGGACCTGCTGCAGGCCGAGTGGGACCGCCGGGACATCCCCGTACCGCTCAAGCGGCTGGCCTCGCCGTACCGGGAGATCACCCGGCCGATCCTGCAGTACGTCCGCGACATCCGGCGCCAGTCGCCGCGGGACGTGGTGATGGTCTACATCCCCGAATACGTGGTCGGACACTGGTGGGAGCACATCCTGCACAACCAGAGCGCACTGCGGCTCAAGGGCCGGCTCTTGTTCACACCTGGTGTGATGGTTACGTCCGTTCCGTACCAGCTGATCTCTTCGCAGGCGGCTGAGGAGCGGCAGGACCGTGAAGAACGCGTAGCCGGCCAGGTACGGCGCGGCGCGCGCAAGAGTTCAGGAGACCGGTGACGGCAGAAGAGATCGTCGGGACGCTACTCGAGCTCGAGGTGGGACCGGTAGCGCACGGCGGGCACTGCGTCGCGCGCTACGAGGGCCAGGTGGTGTTCGTCCGGCACGCGTTGCCGGGGGAGCTCGTGCACGCCCGGGTGACCGAGCAGAACGCGAAGTACCTGCGGGCGGACGCGGTACAGATCCTCACCCCGTCGCCGCACCGGATCGAACCGCCCTGCCCGTACGCCGGACCGGGGCGTTGCGGCGGCTGCGACTTCCAGCACGCGAACATCGTCGAGCAGCGCCGGCTGAAGGCGACCGTCGTGTCGGACACGCTGCGGCGGATCGGCGGGATCGAGCGCAACGTCGTGATGGAGTCACCGGGCGACGACGGGCTCGGCTGGCGGACCCGGATGCGGTACGCCGTGGTCGGCGGCCGGCCCGGGATGTTCGCTCATCGCTCGCACGACCTGGTTCCGATCGACCGGTGCCTGATCGCCCACCCGGACACGCCGCCCGTGCTCGACCAGCGGTGGCCCGGGGCTTCCTCGGTCCAGGCGGTCGTGTCGTCGGAGGGCAAGACCGCCGTCCTGACCGACGAGAACTCGGCCGGACGCGTCGTCGAGGTAGTTCGCGACCGGCGGTTCCGGGTGGAGGCCAGTGGCTTCTGGCAGGTCCACCCGGCGGCTCCGTCGATGCTCGTGGACGCAGTACTGGCCGGGCTCGAGCCTGTTGCGGGGGAGACCGCGCTGGACCTGTACTCCGGGGTCGGCCTGTTCGCGGCGTTCCTGGCGGAGGCGGGGTGCGCGGTACTGGCTGTCGAGGGGGACCGGGACGCCGTCAAGAACGCGCGGCGGAACCTGCACGATCTGCCCGCGGTGACGCTGGAGCAGGGCGACGTCGACAAGGTGCTGAACAACGCGGCCGGGCAGGGGCTGGAGTCGGTCGACCTGGTCGTTCTCGACCCGCCTCGCACCGGCGCGGGCAAGGCCGTCGTACGCCGGATCGCGGCGCTGTCGCCCCGCAAGATCGCGTACGTCGCGTGCGACCCGGCCGCGCTCGCCCGGGATCTGAAGACCTTCGGGGAGCTCGGTTACGGCATCAGCTCGCTGCGGGCGTTCGATTTGTTCGGGATGACGCATCACATAGAGTGCGTGGCGGTGCTCGAGCCACGACCTGACTAGTGGGTCGTGGGCGTCTCGGGTACCGTTCTGGCCTGGATCTGACCCCGGAGCCGGAGCGGGCCCTCAGCTGGGGCCGCCTGAGCTGGATTGGCACCTGAGCAGGAGACCCGATGCCGCTCGTCGACCTGGACGACCCGGAGGAGCTGCGCGCCCGCTGGAGCGCGCTGGCTGCGGTCGCCCATGCGACGGGATTCGACCGCCGCTGGTACGCCGACGAGAACGGCTGGTACCACCAGGACGAGACCGGCAGCGACCTGCGCATGGTCAAGCTCGAGGGCGGCCGGGCGGTGCTGTTCGGGTTCCACACCCAGCACAGCCGGACAGCCGAGGCCGATCTGCTGGCCGGGTCGCCGGACTGGATCGGGCAGCCCGAGGTCAAGCGGCGGATCGCGGCGGGGCAGCTGGGGTTCGTGTACGGGAGCTTCAAGGGGACGTGGGCTCGCGCCTCGTATCCGGGGGATCCGTGGCAGCCGCTGGACGACGGGTTCCTGCCGATCGCGGAGTGGGTGACCTCGGACGAGGAAGCCGCACGCGAGATGATCGAGTGGGCCGCGGGGTGGGCCGACTATCCCGGTGGGCTGGACGAGTTGCTGCCGATCGGGATCCGGCTGATTCGTACCGCGGGCTCTACTGGGCTCACGCCGCACGCGCTGCAGGAGTTGTTCGACCGGCTCGGGATCGGGCCGCGATCGCCGCAGCAGCCGGATCTGCGGGCCGCCTTGGTGGCGGCAGGGCATTTCAATGGCACGGCTGCTGATCCTGTGATCGGTACTGCGGGCCCGGCTGCCGCTCCTGCTCCGGCTGCCGCTCCTGCTGCGGCGGCTCCTACCGTTGCTGCTGTTCCGGCTGGACCTCCGCCGGCTGCTGAGGCCCAAGCGGAGCCGCGGTTCGAGCCGGACGAGGGCCGGTACGAGCCGGACGAGGGCCGGTACGAGCCGGACGCCGGTCAGTACGAGGCGGACGCCGGTCAGTACGAGGCGGATGCCGGTCGGTATGAGCCGGATGGGGGCCGGTATGAGTCGGATGCGGCTCGGTACGCGGATGACGATGAGGAGGACGAGGAGCTTTTCGTCGTTCCGCCGGGGATCAGCCCGTTTACGGGTCAGCCGATCGGGTACGACGCGAGCCTGGTCATCGGAGGCGCCGAGCCGTTCGCGCCGGAACCGCCGCTGACCCCGGAGTCGCCGTTCCGGCCGGATTCGCCGTTCGCTCCCGAGCCGCCGTACGCGCCGCCGCCAGCCGAGTCGCAGTACGGGGCTGAGGCTCCGGCGGCTCGAGGGGACGACTACGGGGTCACCGGGCGCAAGCGGAGATTCCGGCGCAAGAAGCGGGATGAGGACGACGGCGAGGCTCTTGCCCGCCTCGGTCTGGTCGGCCCGGAGCCGGAGACTGCTGAGCCGCCGCGCCCTCAACCGCCTGCCGAGCCGCCCCGGTTCCAGCCGACGGCTTACGCGCAGAGCACGCCGGCGCCACTAGGACCGCTGCCGTCCTCGGAGCCGCCGCGCGTCGGTGGTGAAGGCGAGGGCGAGGACTTCTACGCCAGCCTCTTCGCCGACGCTCCCGCCGCGGCTACCTACACCCCCGACGTACGCCCTGACGCGCCGCGGGACTGGAATGCCCGCGAGCAGTCGGCCCAACCGGATCAGCACGGGCAGTCCGAGCCGTCGGCCTGGTCCGCCGCCGACGACGCGACCAGCGAGTTCACCCCCTTCACCGACGACACCGCCGCCACCCCGATCGTCGAGGACGACATCGCCCCGCCGGCCCCCACCGACGACGGGCCGCCGGCCGCCACCGATGACGGGCCGCCGGCCGCCACCCCGGACGACGACACCGGCGTGGTCGACCCGGTCCCGGCGGACGAAGCGGAATACATCCCCGACCAGCCGGACTACGACGGACCGACAGATGCGTTCGACGTCCTACCGGATGCGAAAGACGGCCAGCCGGACTACGACGGGCCGACAGACGGGTTCGACGTCCTACCGGATGCGGAAGACGACCAGCCGGACTACGACGGACCAACAGACGCCTTCGACGTCCTACCGGATGCGGAAGACGACGAGCAGGTTGCGGCCTCGCAGCAGGTGAGCGACGAGCAACCTGTTCAGCAACCCAGGCGTGGGCAGCAGCCGCCGGCCGAGCGCGAGTGGGTCGGCGGTGCCTGGATCAACGGCGAATGGGTCGAGGACGTCGCCGGCTACCTTGCCGCCCAGCAAGACGCCGCCCAGCAAGAGGCCGAGGAGCCGCCGACCGAGGAACACCTCGTCAGAGCCCAGGCCGAAGCCGAGCCTTCCGCTGATGAGTCTTCCGCGGGCGAGGCGGCTTCCAGCGACGAGTCTGTTGAGAACGGCACCGAAGACGCCCCGACGGCTGAGATCGCCGCGGTACTGGACGCCGACTCGAACTCTGGCGACCCGGCAGAAGACGAGTACTACCTCTCCGGCCCGTCGCCCTTCGCCACCGCGGACGGCCCCACCGGCCGCGACCTCCCACCCAATGGCTTCAGCAGCATCACCCCGGAGGAGCTGAAGCCGGGGGAGTACGCCTACGAGCTCGACGGGCAACTATTCCACGACGAGATCCTCGGCGACGCCGACTGGACCGCCGACCAGCTCGCCGATCTCCCGCCCCCCACCACGGCGCCGGCGCCCGGCCGCACTCCGACGTCACCCGCCGCCCAGGACCCGGTCGCCACCGCGCCAGAGCCGGTCGCACCCGCCGAGGCGATCGACGATCCCGCCCGGACCAACGCCGCGTACGCGGCCGAGGCTCCTTCCACGCCCGATCACCAGGCCGACGCGTCGGGTGCCGCGCAGGGGGCCGCCGAGGGGCAGTCACAGGCCCCTCAGGCGGATGTCGAGGAACCGTTCAACCTGGACGACCTACGCCCGATGACCGGCTACAACGCCGAGCAGCTGGCCGCGCTCAGGTCCCTCGCGGCGCCAGTTCAGATAGGCCCTCGCCCTTTCCACGAGCCCGGCCGAACCAAGCAACCCGACCAGCAGCCGCCCGTCGCGCCGGAAGCCGTCGCGCCGGAAGCCGTCGCGCAGGAAGCCCCCGCGCCGGAAGCTGCGGCGCCGGAAGCCCTGGCGCCGGAAGCTGTAGCGCCCCAAGACCAGGCTGACGGTGGTTGGGGTGACCAGTCCGCGGTCGAGATCACAGCCCAGCTCGAAGCCGTCCAGGACGACTCTGCGGATCCTGCCGCTGACGATTCCGGCGAGCCGG
Organism: Kribbella orskensis; assembly: GCF_004342085.1. NCBI lineage: Bacteria > Bacillati > Actinomycetota > Actinomycetes > Propionibacteriales > Kribbellaceae > Kribbella > Kribbella orskensis. Next base: position 32,561 of record NZ_SLWM01000030.1, on the reverse strand, counting down.
CGCCCGATCGCGAACAGGCCGGTCGCGGACAGTTCGATCGCGGACAGTTGGATCGCGAGCAGCTCGATCGCGAGCAGCCGGATGCTCGGCAGCCGGATGCGGCGGTGCACGAAGCAGGCTTGGGATCGGCGGAGGCAGGTCCTCTCTGGCAGCGCTCTGCGCTTGACGACACCATGGAGCGGCAGCCGTTCGGGCCGATAGGGGACTTCGCACCCGGCGCCGATGACCGGTCGACCGCTGAAGCTGAAGTGCAGGTTGAGGCCTGGCAGCAGGAAGTCTCCGCCGACCAGGCATCGGAGACTGAGGCCGACTCGGCCTGGGCAGTAAACCCGGGGCAGATGCCGGAGGCTGAGGTGGGCTCTGCCTGGGCAGTGAGCCCGGAGCAGGCGCCGAAGGCTGAGGCGGACACCGACTGGGCCGCAAACCGGGAGCAGGCGGCGGAGGCTGAGGCGGTTCCTGACCTGCACCAGGCGCAACGTGAGGTGGTACCTGACCCGGAGCAGGCGGCATTTGAAGCGGTTCGTGAGTTTGGCGTTGTTGCCTGGGCGTCTGATGGTGATGGTGAGGTTGACGGGGTCCCGGACCGGGCGGAGGCTGCCGGGCGGCGGGAGGAGTTGGTGGCGCCGCCGGCCGGTTCGGCGGTGGAAATTCCGGGGCTGGGCATTGTCGGGGGTGAGGCGGCTGAGGTTGAGGCTGAGCCTGGGTCTATCGAGGAAGCCATGCGGGCTGAGTACGAGCGGCCTCGTCCGCGTCCCAAGGAGTCCGAGGCGTTGAAGGCCCTGCGGGAGTGGTGCCGGGTTCGGACGAAGATCGTGCCGTCCGGGTTCACGATCCAGGTGCAGGTGCTGGATCCGGCGGCGCCGTCCTACCGGTTCGATCTGGAGCCGCCGGAGGTCGACGACCCGCAGTACGGGGCTGAGCGGCTCAGTGGGTTGCTCGGGGAGTTGTGGCTGGCCGAGTCGCAGGGGGAGCAGGGTGGCTGGCTCTTCGCGCGCGTCGATGCGGCCGGGCGGACCGTGCGGATCGACCGGTGGTACGACCAGGTGCCCGACTGGTGGGACAACCCGGTGGAGCCGCGGCTCGACGTACTCCGGCTGGTCCGGCGGCTGAACGACCGCGGCCCGGACTGGCAGCCGTCATACCTGGAGAAGTTGTACACGACGGCGAGATAGCGTTGTCCGCATGTTGCTCAGGATCTTCACCGAACCCCAGCAAGGCGCCTCGTACGACGACCTGCTGGCGGTCGCGCGCAAGACGGAGGAGTGCGGTTTCGACGCGTTCTTCCGCTCCGACCACTACCTGGTGATGGGGGACCAAAACGGCCTCCCCGGTCCGACCGACGCGTGGATCACGCTGGCCGGCCTCGCCCGCGAGACGAGCCGGATCAAGCTCGGCACCCTCGTCAGCTCGGCCACCTTCCGCAACCCCGGTGTGCTCGCGATCTCGGTCGCGCAGGTGGACCAGATGAGCGGCGGACGCGCTGAGCTCGGCCTCGGCGCCGGCTGGTACGAGGCGGAGCACGCGGCGTACGGCCTCGACTTCCCGGATACGCCAGGGCGGTTCGACCTGCTGACCGAGCAGCTCGAGCTGATCACCGGACTGTGGGACACGCCGCTGGGGGAGACGTACGACTTCGCCGGCAAGCACTACCAGCTCAAGGACTCCCCGGCGCTGCCGAAGCCGGTGCAGCAGCCGCACCCGCCGGTCATCGTCGGTGGCGCGGGCAAGAAGCGGACGCCGGCCCTCGCGGCGAAGTACGCGGCCGAGTTCAATGCGGGCTTCCGGTCGGTCGAGGAGACGCAGGTGCTCTTCGATCGCGTCCAGGAGGCCTGCCGGGCGATCGGGCGCGACCCGCAGACCCTGGCGCTCTCGACCGCCCACACCGTTGTCGTGGGCAAGGACGACGCGCAGGTCAAGCAGCGCGCCGCGGCGATCGGCCGTGACGCCGACGAGCTGATCGAGAACGCGGTCGCCGGTACTCCGGCGCAGGTCGTCGACCGGCTGGGCCGGTTCGCCGAGGCGGGTTCACAGCGGCAGTACGTCCAGATCATGGATCTCGCGGACCTCGACCACCTCGACCTGATCGCCGCCGAGGTCCTCCCGCACGTCTCGTAATTCCGCCCCTCGCCGGCCGCCGCATCACTAGCCCGGTCAGGGCGTACAGCGCGGCGGACCCTGCGAGGGCCCCTCTTGTCGGGAGTACGCGGGCGTGATGCGGTGAACTGGGTGCGACGTGATGACTCGATGTCGTGTATCTTGATGTCGAGAGACTTTGCGGGGTGGGAGGTTAGGGCAGCCTGATCTCCCGGCCGGGCCGGTGGCTCGGCAGGATGTGCTTCAGCGGAACAGGACCGGATGGAGGAGCAGGTTGATGGCCAGCGTCGACAGCTTCGGTGCCAAGGGTGCACTCGAGGTCAGCGGACAGTCGTACGAGATCTTCAGATTGGCGGGAATCGAGGGCGCGGAGACGCTGCCCTACTCCCTCAAGGTGCTGCTCGAGAACCTGTTGCGCACCGAGGACGGCGCGAACATCACCGCCGACCACATCACCAAGCTCGGCAACTGGGACCCGAACGCGGCGCCCGAGACCGAGATCCAGTTCACCCCGGCCCGGGTGATCATGCAGGACTTCACCGGCGTGCCGTGTGTCGTCGACCTGGCCACGATGCGCGAGGCGGTCGCCGAGCTCGGTGGCGACCCGGCCAAGATCAACCCGCTGGCTCCGGCCGAGCTGGTGATCGACCACTCCGTCATCATCGACGTGTTCGGCCGCCAGGACGCGTTCGAGCGCAACGTCGAGCTGGAGTACGGGCGCAACCGCGAGCGGTACCAGTTCCTGCGCTGGGGCCAGTCCGCGTTCGACGAGTTCAAGGTCGTCCCGCCGGGCACCGGCATCGTGCACCAGGTCAACATCGAGCACCTGGCCCGCACCGTGATGGTCCGCGACGGCCAGGCCTACCCCGACACCTGCGTCGGCACCGACTCGCACACGACGATGGTCAACGGCCTCGGCGTGCTCGGCTGGGGCGTCGGCGGCATCGAGGCCGAGGCGGCCATGCTCGGCCAGCCCGTCTCGATGCTCATCCCCAAGGTCGTCGGCTTCAAGCTGAGCGGTTCGGTCCCGGCCGGCGCCACCGCGACCGACGTGGTGCTGACGATCACCCAGATGCTGCGCAAGCACGGTGTGGTCGGCAAGTTCGTCGAGTTCTACGGTGACGGCGTCGCCGCGGTCCCGCTGGCCAACCGCGCCACGATCGGCAACATGAGCCCGGAGTTCGGCTCCACCTGCGCGATCTTCCCGATCGACGACGTGACCCTGGAGTACCTGCGCCTCACCGGTCGCAGTGACGACGACGTCGCCCTGGTCGAGGCCTACGCCAAGGAGCAGGGCCTGTGGCACAACGCCGAGGTCGAGCCGCGCTTCTCGGAGTACCTGGAGCTTGACCTGTCCACGGTCGTGCCGTCGATCGCGGGCCCGAAGCGGCCGCAGGACCGGGTCGCGCTGAGCGAGGCCAAGGAAGGCTTCCGCGGCGCGCTCACCGACTACGCCACCGAAGAGCTGGACGTCGACCCGTCGGAGACCGGCAGCTTCCCGGCCAGCGACGCGCCGAACGGCCACGGCAATGTGAACGACGAGCCGCACGTGCCGCATGGCGCCAACGGCCGGCCGTCGAAGAAGACGAAGATCAGCCTGAACGGCCAGGAGGTCGAGCTAGACCACGGCCACGTCGTGATCGCCAGCATCACCTCCTGCACTAACACCTCGAACCCTTCGGTGATGCTTGCCGCCGCGCTGTTGGCGAAGAACGCGGTCGACAAGGGCCTGTCGAGCAAGCCCTGGGTGAAGACGTCGCTCGCGCCCGGCTCGAAGGTCGTCACCGACTACTACGAGAAGGCCGGCGTCACGCCGTACCTGGAGAAGCTCGGCTTCCACCTGGTCGGCTACGGCTGCACCACCTGCATCGGCAACTCGGGTCCGCTGCCCGAGGAGGTCTCGGCGGGCGTGCAGGAAGCCGACCTGGCCGTCGTCTCGGTGCTGTCCGGCAACCGCAACTTCGAGGGCCGGATCAACCCGGACGTGAAGATGAACTACCTCGCGTCGCCGCCGCTGGTGATCGCCTACGCGCTGGCCGGCACGATGGACTTCGACTTCGAGACCGACGCGCTGGGCCAGGACACGGACGGCAACGACGTGTTCCTGAAGGACATCTGGCCGGCCGCGGACGAGGTGGAGAAGGTGATCGCCTCCTCGATCAACAAGGAGATGTTCACCAAGGACTACGCCGACGTGTTCGCCGGTGACGAGCGCTGGCAGTCGCTGCCGACACCCGAGGGCAAGACGTTCGACTGGGACGCCGACTCGACGTACGTGCGCAAGCCTCCGTACTTCGACGGCATGGCGAAGGAGCCGTCGCCGGTCACCGACATCGCCGGCGCCCGGGTGCTGGCCAAGCTCGGCGACTCGGTCACCACGGACCACATCTCCCCGGCCGGATCGATCAAGGCCGACAGCCCGGCCGGCAAGTACCTGGCCGAGCACGGTGTGGACCGCAAGGACTTCAACTCCTACGGCTCGCGCCGCGGCAACCACGAGGTGATGATCCGGGGCACGTTCGCCAACATCCGGCTGCGCAACCAGATCGCGCCGGACACCGAGGGCGGCTTCACCCGCGACTTCACCAAGGAGGACGCGCCCGTCACGTCGATCTACGAGGCCTCCGAGGCGTACGTCGCCGCCGGTACGCCGCTGGTGATCCTGGCCGGCAAGGAGTACGGCTCGGGCTCGTCGCGCGACTGGGCCGCGAAGGGTACGGCGCTGCTCGGCGCGAAGGCGGTCATCACCGAGTCGTTCGAGCGGATCCACCGGTCGAACCTGATCGGCATGGGCGTCCTGCCGCTGCAGTACCCGGAGGGCGAGAACGCGGAGTCCCTCGGCCTGACCGGCGAGGAGACCTTCGACATCACCGGTGTCACGGCCCTGAACGACGGCGAGATCCCGCGCACCCTGCAGGTCAAGGTCACCGGCACGGACGGCGCGGTCAAGGAGTTCGACGCGGTCCTGCGCATCGACACCCCGGGCGAGGCGGACTACTACCGCAACGGCGGCATCCTGCAGTACGTGCTCCGCTCGCTGATCGCCGGCTGACCCCTGCCCCTGTACGGCGTACGTCGTACAGGTTGATTCCGACGGAGAGGCCGCCCGCAGCATGGATCTACACATCCTGCTGCTGGGCGGCTTCGCTGTCATTGTGGCCGCGATGGTCCAGGGGACGCTCGGGCTCGGGCTGTCGCTGGTGGCGGCGCCGGTGGTGGCCTTGCTCGACCCGACGTTGATGCCGGGAGCCATGCTCGTGCTGGGCATGGTGATGCCCTCCATGACGCTGGCGCACGAGTGGCGGCATGTCGCGTGGCGTCAGGCCGGCTGGCTGACGGGTGCCCGGGTCGCGACTACTCCTCTCGGTGTCCTCGTGCTCGCCTGGGTGCCGGCCCGGGCGATCGGCGCTGTGGTCGGCGTGGTGGTGCTGGGGGCCGTGGCCCTCACGGCCTGGCGCCTCAAGCTGCGGCCGAGTCGGCGTGGCCTGATCGCGGCGGGAGCCGTCGCCGGGGTGTCCGGTACGGCGGCGTCGATCGGCGGGCCGCCTGCCGCGCTGGTGCTGCAGCATGAGCAAGGGCCGCGCCTGCGAGCGACTCTGGCCGCGTTCTTCCTCGTCGGCTCGATCGTGTCCCTCTCCGCCCTCGCCGTCAGCGGGCAGCTAACGCACCACCAACTCCTGTACGGCGCGTCGCTCATCCCGGGCCTGGCGATCGGCTTCGCGCTGGCAGTTCCTCTGCAACGACGCTTGCACGGCCCCCGTCTCCGCCAGGCGGTGCTGCTCCTCGCGGCGCTCTCCTCGATCGTCGTGATCATCCGGTCGATCGCCTGAGCGGCCCGCATCTCTCGGTCGATGTCCGGAAACTGTCGGACCGGCGCGCTTTACTGAGCTATGGCCGTCCGGGAGCGGGAGCATCCGCGCGAGGTGATCCGCGGTTCGTGCGCGAAGCACGGGACTGACGAGGTGATCGACTGGTGTGTCGCTTTGCTGACGAGCGAGGTCTCGCCGGAGGAGGCGTTCGGCCCGCTGCTGCCGAAGCTGAAGTGGATCACGGGGCCGTCGGCCGGCGGCTGGGCGTCGATCGACCCGGTGAACTTCTACTGGGTCCGGGTCTGGGCCGCTCGGGCCTTCCTTTACGTCTGGCGTGACGACGTGGTCGACGCGTTGCTCGTAGCCGCCGACGACCCGGCCTGGCGGGTCCGCGAACACGTCGCCCGCATCACCGCCCAACGCGAGCTCGGCCAGCTGGTCGACTCGCTCCTGCCGATGCTCGACCACGAACTACCTCGCGTCCGCGCGGCCGCAGTACGGGCGATCGGCGCGGCCGGTGAGTTCGAGCACGCCGAGGCTGTGGTCGAGCTGCAGGACGACCCTGACCAGGCCGTCCGAGCCGCCGTCGAACGCGCCCTCCGGCGACTGGAGACCCGCCTGGACCGCCCGGTGACCTGAGCAGCTACCCCTCCAGCGCCTGGCGGAGTTTCGTCGCGTACTCCGCCGCCTCGGCGTCGTCAGCGTACTTGGTGCGGGGCCAGAAGAAGCCGCGCAGGCCGTCGCCCTTGGTCCGCGGTACGACGTGGACGTGCAGGTGCGGCACGGACTGCGAGACCACGTTGTTCACGGCGACGAACGACCCCTGCGCGGAGTACGCCGTACGGACCGCGGCCGCGACCGAGCGGGCGGCGCCGAACAGCGGCACGGTGAGCTCGTCGGGCATCTCCACCATCGTCGCGATGTGCTCGCGCGGCACCAGCAGGGTGTGGCCCTTGAACACCGGGCGGGCGTCCAGGAAGCCGACCACCTCGGGGGTGTCGAGTACGAGGTGAGCGGGTGTGGAGCCGGCGATGATCGAGCAGAACAGGCAGTCCGCCATCAGCCGAGCTTCTCGTCCACGAAGCACCAGCGCCAGTTCTCACCCGGCTCGAAGCTGCGCATCACCGGATGCTGGGTGCTGGAGAAGTGCTTGCTGCCGTGGCGTCCCTGCGAGGAGTCGCAGCAGCCGACGTGGCCGCAACCCAGACACAGCCGCAGGTGTACCCAGGTGCCGCCGTCGATGAGGCACTCCTCGCAGCCCTCGGGCGTGTTGGGGGTCAGCACCATCGGCGCCTTCTCCAGGTGCTCGCAGGCGCCGGCCGGCGACGGCGGTACGCGAAGGTCCTCTGATTGTCCGCCGACGTCGTCGGCCTCTGCCCGGTCCAAGATGGACTCCTCGATGTCGAGTGCGATCTGGGCCCGTTGCAACACCTCGTCGGCGACGAGGCCGTCGTCCCGGACCTTCAGGATGTGTTCCCGCTCAGCCTGCAGCATCGCGGTCCTGAGCCGACGATAAGCCTCACTGGGTGTTTCGTACTCCGTCTCGGGTCGTCCCAGCCGCTCCCAGGCCGCCAGGGCGCGGGCCTCACCGCGCTGCCGGAGCAGGTCGATCACCTCGGGCGGGTCGTCCGGGCCGGCGATCCGGTCGAGTTCCTCCTCGCCCGCCTTGTGCGCGCCTTGCAGGACCGCCGCCTCCTGGAGCGCGTCCTCGGCGGGATCGGGGCCCGGCAGCCGCATCATGCGGACCAGCCAGGGCAGCGTCGAACCCTGTAGCAGCAGCGTCCCGGCGGTGACGACCAGGGCGATGAAGACGAGAACCTCACGGTGCGGCGTGGCCTCCGGAAGGATGAACACGGCCGCCAGGGTGACCACACCGCGCATCCCGGCCCAGGAGATGATCGCCAGGCTCTGCCAGGTCACCGGTCCGGGCCGGGACCGGCCGAGGATCCGCCGGGACAGGTAGGTCGTCGGGAAGACCCAGATCGGCCGGAGCAGCACGACCGCCAGGAACACCCCGATGGTGGCGAGCGCGATGGTCCCGGCCGACAGCGGGCTCATCGAGACGTCGTCCAGGATCCAGCGGGTCTGCAGCCCGATCAGCAGGAACACGGCGTTCTCGAGCAGGAACTGGATGGTGCGCCAGTTGGTCCGCTCGGAGATCCGGGAGGCGGCCGACTGGATGATCGGCGCCTTGTGCCCGAGGATCAGGCCGGTCACCACGACCGCGAGTACCCCGGAGGCGTGCACGTAGTGGTTCTCGGCCGCGACGTACGCGATGAAGGGAGCGGTCAGGCTGAGCGTGGTGTCGAGCACCGGATCCGTGAACTGCTTGCGAATCTTGGCCAGCACGATCGCGACGACGAAGCCGACCAGGACGCCGCCGCCGGCCGCGCGGAGGAAGTCGAGACCGACCTCGAGGACCGTCGGCGTCACCGCGGCGGCCGCGAGGGCGGTCCGCAGGCAGACGAGCGCGGTCGCGTCGTTCACCAAGCTCTCGCCCTCGAGGATCGTCACCACCCGGCGGGGGAGTCCGACCTTCTTGGCGATCGCTGTGGCCGCGACCGCGTCCGGGGGAGCGACGACGGCGCCGAGCGCGAAGGCGGCCCAGAGCGGGAGGTGTTCCTGACCATCGGCCTCGGCGCCCACGTTGAACAACCAGTAGGCGACCAGACCCACGCCCACGGTGGTGAACGCGACCAGGCCGACGGACAGCAGGCCGATCGACCGGCGGTGCTTGGAGAAGTCGACCAGGCTGGTCTTGATCGCCGCCGAGTACAGCAGTGGGGGCAGGAACCCGACCAGCACGACCTCGTGGGACAGCTCGACCCGCGGTACGAACGGCAGGTACGAGAGCCCGATGCCGACGACGACCAGGAGCAGGGGAGCCGAGATCCCGATCCGCCGGGCGAGCGCCGCACCGGCCGCGACCACGGCGACCAGGGCAACGATCTCGATCGCGATATCCACCGGCACATTCTGGCAGGCGGGGACCCCGCTCGTGACCTGGTTCGCCCACAGCGGAGCGCAGGCTCCGCGAACGGGTGGGGAGTGTGATCTGTTCTCCCGGACCGAGGTCGTCTAGCGTGTGCGCACCGGAACAACATGATCACTGGGGGTCATGCGCCGCCGCCACGCAGCCTTCCGAGTCACCACAGCCCTGACCTTGCTCGCGGCCGCCACCCTCCTGCCTGCCACCGCGCAGGGCGCGAGCAGCGCTGTCGTGACGACCAACGGCTGCGTTGCGAGCGTCCCAGAGCCCAGTACTGCGACCCCGGTGCGGATCTGCTACTCGCTGTTCCAGCCCGAGGGGGCATCCGCCCGGAAGACCGTGCCGCTGATCTTCCACAGCCACGGCTGGGGTGGCAGTCGGACCAAGGACCCGGCCGCGTTCAAGTCCTGGCTCGACGCCGGGTACGGAGTACTGAGTTTCGATCAGCGGAGCTTCGGTGAGAGCACCGGCGTCGCGCACGTGATGAACCCGGATCTCGAAGGACGCGACGTGATCAAGTTGGTCGACCTCGTGGCCGGCCTGGACTGGGTGACCAAGCAGCGGCCGGGCGATCCGCTGATCGGCGCGATCGGCGGCTCGTACGGAGGCGGGTATCAGTTCGCCGGCGCGTTCACCGAGTTGCGGGACAAGGGCAGATCGCGGTTCGACGCGCTCCCGCCCGAGGTCACCTGGTGGGACCTCAAGCAGAGCCTCGCGCCGGATGAGGCGGCCCGGACGATGTGGCTGACCATCCTCTTCGCGGGCGGCGGCACGCACCTCCCGCCGGCCGTGTCCGCGAGCTTCGTCGCTCTGATCACCACGGGCACCTGGCCGACCGGGCAGGCCGGCCGGGACCTGGACGCGTTCTTCGCCAAGAACGGCCCGGCCTGGCACGTCAAGCACGGGCGCAAGCTGGACATCCCGGTCCTGATCGGTCAAGGCATCTCGGACAACCTCTTCAACCTGAACCAGGGGCTGCAGAACTTCGACAAGGCGCTCACCTCCCGGGCCCGGTCGCGATCGCTGTTCGTCGGCTACAACGGCGGGCACGCGCTGCCGAGCGTGCTGCCGCCCGGCTTCGCGACTCCTGGTGATCCCTGTTCGATCGCGCTCGGCAGCCCGAACTTCGGGGCGCTGGCGCAGCGGTTCATGGCGCTCAACCTCAAGAAGCAGGACAGCGAACTGTCGGGCTTCGGCCGCTACCACCTCGCCACCGCCGATGGTCGTTGCCTGACCCAACGGAACCTGGCGCCGAACAAGCGGTACCAGCTGGGCCGGCTCGTGACGACCACCGGACTCGGCGTACCGCTCAACCTCGAGGTGGCGAAGGGGCCGATCACCGTGGCCGGCATTCCGCAGCTGGAGGCCAAGGTGAGCTCGCTGCTGCCGGACTCCGGCGCCTTCTTCGCGCTGAGTGTCGGCACGACGCCGCTCGACGCGAGGATCGTGCAGAACAACACGATGCCGTTGCGCGAGAAGCGGGTCGTCCACAACGCCCGCCGGTCGATCGAGCTGCCCGGCATCGCCGTCGACGTGCCGGCCGGGAAGTCGCTCTTCCTGTTTCACCGGTCGCCGACATGTACGCCGGTCAGAACGGCCGCCTGCCGGCTCCGCTCACCCTGACCAACCCGACGTTGACCCTCCACCGGGTCCCGTGAAGGTCAGCGGACCTTGTCGAGGTAGGTCTTGTAGACCGTGAGGAACGGCTCCTCGGTGGTCACCGCGGTGACGAGCCAATCGCAGGTCGCCTGGGCCTGGGCGATCACTTCGGGCGGGTAGCCGAACTGCACCTGGTGCTCGGCGAACTCGTCCTCGTCGTCCACGATGACCTGCCCGTCGCGCTTCCGGATCACGTCGAGGTCGAGATCCACCATGGTGACGACGTCGTCGCTGAACTCCGCCGGCGTGGTGATGTCGGCGTAGATCTCGGTCGACCGCGGCTCGTCGTTGAAGATCGCGGTGAACCAGCGATCCCGCGAGAACAGCTGGACATGCGCCTGCGAATGGGTCACCTCAGGCTCGGAACCACGCTGCGACACGGAGTTCGGCGGTGCGCCGAGCCAGAGGCCGTACTGGTCCTCGCCGAGGTACTGCATCCACTGGTGCCAGTGCAGTCTCTCGTCGTACTTGCGGTAGACCACCCGGACGTTACGCATGGCGTCACCGTACCGGCGGCGACGGTCACCGCCGTACTGGATATCCTCACCGCATGAGGCGGATGCTCGTGACCGGGGGAGCCGGCTTCATCGGTGCGAACTTCGTGCACGACACGGTCCGCCGCGACCCGGATGTCGAGCTCACCGTGCTGGACAAGCTGACGTACGCCGGCAACCGGCGCAACCTCGATCCGGTGTCCGAGCGGATCACCTTCGTGCACGGCGACATCTGCGACGCCGACCTGGTCGACGACCTCGTCCGCGGTATCGATCTGGTGGTGCACTTCGCCGCCGAGTCGCACGTGGACAACTCGCTCAACGACCCGTCGCCCTTCATCCAGACGAACATCGTCGGCACCTTCACCCTGCTCGAGGCGGTCCGCCGGCACGAGAAGCGGTTCCACCACATCTCCACCGACGAGGTGTTCGGCGATCTCCCGCTGGACTCGGAGGACCAGTTCACCGAGCGGACGCCGTACGACCCGTCGAGTCCGTACTCCGCGAGCAAGGCGAGCTCCGACATGCTGGTGCGCGCCTGGGTCCGCTCGTACGGCGTGGCGGCGACGCTGTCGAACTGCGCGAACAACTACGGCCCGTACCAGCACGTGGAGAAGCTGATCCCGCGCCAGATCACCAACATCCTGGTGGGCGACAAGCCGAAGCTGTACGGCACCGGCGAGAACGTCCGCGAGTGGACCCACGTCGACGACCACAACGACGCGGTGCACCGGATCATCGCCGACGGCCGGATCGGCGAGACCTACCTGATCGGCTCGGGCGACGAACGCAGCAACCGGCAGATCGTCGAGAAGATCCTCACGCTGATGGACCTCCCCGCCGACGACTACCTCCTGGTCGACGACCGGCCCGGCCACGACCTGCGCTACTCCAACGACTCCACCAAACTGCGCACCGAGCTCGGCTGGACGCCGAAGTACCCCGACTTCGACACCGCCCTGGCCGCCACCATCGACTGGTACCGAACCAACCCGACCTGGTGGAAACCCCAGAAGACCCCCACCGAGGCCAGCTACAAACTCCTCGGCCGCTGAGTCCCCGGACCTGTTCGCCGGCTCCCTCGAAGTCAGGTTGCTGCGTCCGGAGCAGCCAGTACTGGTTGGGATTTCGGACACCCGGATAGCGAACGGGAGCGCGTTGACGCGTCCGGTGGACGGGACTAGCGTCGGGATCAATCCCTCGGAACGACGCCGACCTTTGCAAGCAGAGGTTCGCTGTCGTGTGGGGACTCACCTGGTACGGGGCAGGCGATGACCGCATCGCTCAACCACAGGGCGGTCGCGGTCCGCGATCGAAACAGCGAGGCCTGGTCGAACTCGGATGTATGAGTTGGTGATGCCGCTGCTCCATCGGACATCGCAACAGGCCTTATCGCAGGCTCCACAGCGTTCAGCGACGGAGCCTTCCCCGGAGAGGAGCACTACTCGTGCCAGGCAACAGGGCAGTTATCTACAGGGGACCAGGGGAAGTGGCGGTCGAGACGATCGACTACCCGAGCCTGGAACTCAAGGACGGTCCAGGGGTCAATCCCGCCAACGTGGGACGGCAGGTCCCGCACGGGGCGATCCTCAAAGTCGTCGCCAGCAACATCTGCGGCAGCGACCAGCACATGGTGCGCGGCCGGACCACGGCGCCACCAGGACTCGCTCTCGGCCATGAGATCACTGGTGAGGTGGCGGAGGTCGGCCGGGACGTCGAGTTCATCAAGGTCGGCGACCTGGTGTCGGTCCCGTTCAACATCGCGTGTGGGCGATGCATCAACTGCAAGGAGGGCAAGACCGGCGTCTGCCTGAACGTGAACCCGGACCGACCGGGTTCGGCGTACGGGTATGTCGACATGGGCGGCTGGGTCGGCGGCCAGGCGGAGTACGCGCTGGTGCCGTACGCCGACTGGAATCTGCTGAAGTTCCCCGACAAGGACCAGGCGCTCGCGAAGATCCGCGACCTGGCGATGTTGTCGGACATCTTCCCGACCGGGTACCACGGCGCCGTCACCGCCGGCGTCGGGACTGGTTCCACTGTGTACGTCGCAGGTGCCGGACCCGTCGGCCTGGCCGCGGCGACGTCGGCGTTCCTGCTCGGCGCGGCAGTCGTGATCGTGGCCGATCTGCAGAAGGAGCGGCTGGAACAGGCTCGCAGTTTCGGCTGCGAGACGATCGATGTGTCAGCGGGCGAGCCGAGGGACCAGGTCGAACAGATCCTCGGTGCGCCCGAGGTCGACGCTGCCATCGACGCGGTCGGGTTCGAGGCGCACGGCCACGGCTCCGACGCCCAGGCCGAGCGTCCGGCCACCGTGCTGAACGCGGTCATGGACGTCACCCGGGCCGGCGGCGCGGTCGGCATCCCGGGGCTCTACGTCACCGGAGACCCCGGTGCGAGTGACGATGCCGCGAAGACCGGTTCGCTGTCCATCCGCCTTGGCCTCGGCTGGGCGAAGTCGCTGGCGTTCACGACCGGGCAATGCCCCGTCATGCGCTACAACCGTCAACTGATGATGGCGATCCTGAACGACCGCACGCAGATCGCGAAGAACGTGAACGCCACGGTCATCCCGCTGGACCAGGCGCCACAGGGGTACGCGGAGTTCGACAAGGGAGCGGCTCGGAAGTACGTGCTCGACCCGCACGGATTGATCAAGTAGCCGGCAGGACGGGAGCGGGGCCACCAGCCCGGCTCCCGTCGCGCTGGAGATTTACTCGTGACCGCGGCGAAATACGGCGGTAACGATGGTCTGGCCATACTGCAGATGAGGGGGCAGATCTTCACGAGAGCGACTTTCATGAGCAGTGACAACCGGCTGGACCTCGAGTTCGCCTACACCAGATACCAGGACTCCTGCCGCGATCTCTATTCGCCGCACTATTACTGCCGCCGGCCGATCGGCCACGAGGGCGTCCACGCCGCGGGCTTCGGTTCGAGCCGGCTGCGCTGGGAACACGAGCCTGACCATGCCCCGCACATGCTCTCCTAGCCCCCGGCGACAGCACGGCGGAATCTAGAAGGAACTGTGCTCGACGGCGCTGTGACGCTGTTCCTGGGCGGCGATGTGATGCTCGGCCGAGGGATCGACCAGATCCTTCCACACCCGGGCGACCCGACGTTGTGTGAGCGCTCCGTCCGCGACGCCCGCACCTACGTCGAGCTGGCGGAGGCCGTGAACGGTCCGATCCCGCGGCCCGTCGGCTATTCCTGGCCGTGGGGCGACGCCCTGGTGATCCTCGACCGCTTGCGGCCCGACATACGGCTGGTGAACCTGGAGACCAGTGTCACCCGGAGCGAGCACTTCGCCACCGGCAAGGGCGTCCACTACCGGATGAGCCCTGACAACCTGCCCGCCCTGTCTGCTGCCCGGCCGGACGTCTGCTCGCTCGCCAACAACCACGTCCTCGACTTCGGCATCAGCGGACTCGAGGAGACCCTCGACGTGTTGAGCCGGGCAAGGATCTCAGTCGCAGGAGCGGGTCGGGATGCGAAGGAGGCAGCCCAGCCCGTGATAGTGCCAGGCGATGGTGGGCGGGTCGTCGTGTTCTCCTTCGGCACGACGTCGAGCGGCGTACCGAGGAGCTGGGCCGCGACGGCGAACCGTCCCGGTATCTCCCTGCTTCCCGATCTGTCCGACGACACCGCGGCCGCGATCACCGCGCAGGTGTCACGGGTGAAGCGCCGCGGCGACGTTGTCATCGCCTCGGTCCACTGGGGACCCAACTGGACGTACGCCGTCGCGCCCAGACAGGTCCGCTTCGCTCACCGGCTGGTCGACGGCGGTGTGGACCTGGTCCATGGACACTCCGCACACCATCCGCAGTCCATCGAGATCTATCGGGACCGGCTCGTGCTCTACGGCTGCGGCGACCTGATCGACGACTATGAAGGCATCGCCGGCTACGAGCAGTACCGCGACGACCTGCGCCTGCTGTACTTCGCCACGGTCGAACGCTCGACCGGCCGGCTGACCGCCCTGCGGATGGCACTGATGCAGACACACCAGCTACGACTCCGCACTGCCGCGCCGAAGGACTGCCTGTGGATGTGCCAGACCCTCAACCGGCTAGGTCGCGGCACATGGATCGCGCTGGACGCGATCGGGCTACTCGAGCTCACCGACCGTTCGCCCTCGTCGCTTGGCTGAGCGCTTCCACTTCCTCGTCGTCCAGCGTGAAGGTGAGTGCTCCGGCGTTCTGGGCGGCCTGAGTTGCGTTCTTGGCGCCGGGAATGGGCAGCACGCCGTCCTGCTGGATCAGCCACCGCAGGGCGACTTGGCTAGGACTCCTCTCGTGGCGGCCACCGATTTCGCCGAGCAGATCGGCCACTCGCTTCAGATTCACCAGGTTCTTGTCGCGGAATGCGCCGCTGTAGCGCCGCCATCCGGCCGGTCGGGTGGCGGCCGAGTACTTGCCGGTCAGCGCACCCGAGGCCAGCGGCATGTAGGCGATGAGAGTGATGCCCAACTCCCGGCACGCGCCGAGTACGCCGTCATTCTCGGGGGCCCGGTGCAGCAGCGAGTACTGCACCTGGTTGGAGGCGAGCGCCAAGTCTCTCCGAGCGAGTTCGGCATGGGCGGTTCGCATCTGTCCGGCGCTGTAGTTGCTCACCCCGACTGTGCGGATCTTCCCCGCCTCGACGGCGTCTGCCATCAGGTTCATCAACGTCGGGATGGACATCCACCGGACGGGGAAATGGACCTGATAGAGGTCGATCCTCGTCCGCTGCAGCCGGGCGAGGCTGTCCTCCAACGTGGCTGGCAGGCTGCTGGCACGGGAGAAGAATCCGAACGGGAACTTCGTCGCCACCACAACGTCCTCGCCCGTGGTCAGCTCACCCACCCGGCGCTCGGAAGCCCCCTTGCCATACATCGCCGCGGTGTCGACGAAATTCACGCCGGCAGCCAGGCTCACCTCCAGCGCCGCTCGCTGCTCCTCGGCTGTGCTGGTCGGACCGTAGACGTTACGAGCAGGATTCCACCGCGGTGCGGTCGACATGTCACCCCAGACCATCGCCCCGATGCCAAGCCGCGACACGCGAAGATCCGTCTGCCCCAGTGTCATCGAGTGCCCACCTGGCTCGGTCATCCCGGCCACCTCAGCTCTGCAGCAGGTCCGCCCCGTGCCTGCCTTCAATGGTGCCACCGGGCAGGCGCCGACCCGCAGTGATGACCGCTGTCCTCGTACGGCTGATCGAGTCGGCCGCAGCTCACGAAGTGGGGGCCAGGGAGCGGACCTTCTCGAGGTAGGCGATTCAGGGGATCCGGTGGTCGAAGCAGGCCCTTGCGGCGGTCAACGGCACGACGAAGGGCACCGACGCCCGCGGTGAGCTTGCATCACGGAGAGGTACGACCCGTTGTCGCCATCGCCGAGACCTACTGGAGGAACAACGACCGCGACCGAGCGGATGTGCTGGACCTACCTGGATTCGTTCGACCGCGGAGAACTCGTGACCACGGACGGTCGCCGCGTCCGTGCACTGCGTCCTAGAGCCTGACAATGACGAGGAAGCAGCCTCGCAAACCGCAGATTGGTTCATCGAACTGGTGGGTGGCGTGTGATGGACGCTGGCAAGCGCGCGCAAATGGGCCCGAAGACGGAGGTCTTGATGGTGGCTGACGAATTCTCGCTCAGGTTGTCTCGTGACCAAGCGCTGGTGCTCTTTGAGTGGCTGGCGCGAACGAGCAGCGCTGGGGCGCCGGTCGGCTTCGAGGACCAGGCCGAGCAGCGCGTGCTCTGGGATCTGGAATCTGCGCTAGAGCGTGTTCTGATCGAGCCGCTCAGCGCGGCCTAGGTCGGCTGGCCAGGCGCACAGCGGTTGTGCTGACTGGGGCGGCGGTGTAGACGGCGCTGGAGCTGCTAGCCGGCGGGCGTCAGTGCTCTGAGCTGGGTCAGGTAGGTCTTGTAGACAGTGGTGAAGGGTTCCGACGAGGAAATGTTGGCGACAACCCAGGCGCAGGAGGCGCGGGCTGCGGCGATCACCTGGGGTGGGTAGGCGTAAAGCTGCTGGTGGGACTCGAACTCGTCCTCGTCCATGACCTCGACCCGGCCGTCGCGGTACCGGCGGATGTCCAGGTCCAGGTCGACGGTGGTCACCGAGTCGACGCCGAACTCGGCGGGCATGGTGATGTCGCAGTACACCTCGGTGGGGTGGGGAGCGTCGTTGAAGAGGGCGCTCCACCATTCGCCGCGGGGGTAGAGGCGAACCCGGTGGTGGTCGATGGAGACCCACCTGCCGTCGGCGCGCTGGCCGCGGGAGCCGGGGACGGAGCCGACCCAGAGGCCGTGCTCGTCCTCGCCGAGCCTGATCGATTCCAGCAATCGGTGCGGGCGCCCGTCGTACTTGCGGAAGAGTGTCCTCACCATTCTGAGATCTTTCCCCACCCCGCCGCCCCGGTCTGGCTCCATGCCGATCACTGTAGGTGAGGCCGGCATCACGAGCGACCAGGCTCCACGCGAGGGTGTCCCGGAGTGTGAGATTCGCCCGACCCCGCAGGTCACGTTCGGAAACCGGCGGACAGGTGCATACACTCAAGCATTCGAGGACAACCTGCGGAGGAGCTCGATGGGCGTGCTGGAGACGGTCGGAGGACCAGCGGACCTCAGGGGGATGACCGATCATCAGCTCCGTGAGCTGGCCACGGAGATCCGTGACGTGTTGGTGGAGACGGTCTCGCGGACCGGCGGCCACCTGGGCCCGAACCTGGGCATGGTCGAGATCACCCTGGCGATGCACCGGGTGTTCGACTCCCCGCGCGACCGGCTGGTCTACGACACCGGTCACCAGACCTACGTGCACAAGCTGCTCACCGGCCGCGCGCCGCAGTTCGACTCGCTCCGCCAGCAGGGCGGCCTGTCCGGCTACCCGAGCCAGGCCGAGTCCGAGCACGACGTCGTGGAGAACAGCCACGCCTCGACCTCCCTGTCGTACGCCGACGGCCTGGCCAAGGCGTACAGGCTGCGCGGTGAGGACCGGCACGTGGTCGCGCTGATCGGCGACGGCGGTCTCACCGGCGGGATGGCCTGGGAGGCGCTGAACAACATCGCCGCCGCCAAGGACCTGAAGCTGGTCATCATCGTGAACGACAACGGGCGCTCGTACAGCCCGACCGTCGGCGGCCTCGCGACCCACCTGACCAGCCTGCGCACCAACCCGCGGTACGAGAAGATCCTCGACCTGATCAAGAGGAACCTCGGCCGCACGCCGTACGTCGGCCCGCCGATGTACGAGGTGCTCCACGGGGTGAAGAAGGGGCTGAAGGACATGCTCGCCCCGCAGGGCATGTTCGAGGACCTCGGCCTGAAGTACGTCGGGCCGGTCGACGGCCACGATCGTCAGGCGATGGAGGACGCGCTCGCCAAGGCGAAGGCGTTCGGCGGCCCGGTGATCGTGCACGCGGTGACCCAGAAGGGCTTCGGGTACGCGGCGGCCGAGCAGGACGAGGAGGACAACTTCCACCAGGTCCGGCCGAAGAACAAGCCGCGCGGGTGGACCGAGGTCTTCGCCGACGAGCTGGTCGAGATCGGGCACCGCCGGCCGGACGTGGTCGCGATCACCGCGGCGATGCTGCACCCGACCGGGCTCGCGCCGTTCGCCCAGGAGTTCCCGGACCGCATCTTCGACGTCGGCATCGCCGAGCAGCACGCCGTCACCAGCGCCGCGGGTCTCGCGATGGGCGGTATGCACCCGGTCGTCGGGCTGTATGCGACCTTCCTGAACCGCGCCTTCGACCAGTTGCTGCTGGACGTCGCGCTGCACAAGTGCGGTGTCACCTTCGTGCTCGACCGGGCCGGGGTCACCGGTGACGACGGAGCCAGCCACAATGGCATGTGGGACATGTCCCTGCTGCAGCTGGTCCCCGGCCTCCGGCTGGCCGCGCCGCGCGACGGCTCCCGGCTGCGCGAGCTGCTGAACGAGGCGATCGAGGTCGAGGACGCCCCGACCGTACTGCGGTACGCCAAGGGCGAGGTGTTCCCCGACATCGAGGCGGTCGACCGCGTCGGGGACTGCGACGTGCTCGTCAAGACCGGCACGAGCGTCACCGCCGGCGCCGACGTCCTGCTGGTCGGGATCGGCTCGATGGCCGCCACCGCGGTGGACGTGGCCACCCGGCTCCAGGACCAGGGATTCGGCGTCACGGTCGTCGACCCGCGCTGGGTGAAGCCGGTCGATCCGAAGCTGGTCGAGCTGGCCGGCAAGCACAAGTTCGTCGTCACGATCGAGGACAACGGCCGGGCCGGCGGCTGCGGCTCGGCGATCTGCCAGGCGCTGCGCGACGCCGGCGTCACCACACCGGTCCGGGACTTCGGGATCCCGCAGCAGTTCCTCGACCACGCCAAGCGCGACGCGGTGCTGACCGCGATCGGGTTGACGGGCCAGGGCCTGGCTCGGGACGTGATAGAGATGATCGCCAAGCATCAGGGGGACGCGATCACCAGTGAGCCAGACACCGCGAGCGGCAGGCCGGGCGGGGCCTGAGCCCGGCCGGGCGCGTCAGTCCGCGGCTGCGCGGCGACGGCGCCTCTGGCCGCTGCTCCTGTCGCTGGTCCTTGTTGTGGGTGCCACCGCAGGTGGGCTGGCCCTGCACCTTTCCGGCGCCTCGGACCGCCCCGACAAAGCGACAGCCAGCGGACCCGGCAGTACTGCGAGCCTCGACCTGGCGGCGCGCTCCGCAGGGGTGGAGAAGGTGCTGGCCGCTCGTGCGGAGGCTGTCAGGCTGAACAAGCCGGCCGCGTTCCTCGCCAACGTCGACCCCGGCAACAAGAGCCTGGTCGCCCGGCAGGAACTGCTCTTCAGCAACCTGAGGCAGTTCGGTTTCGCGAGCCTGCGGTACGAGCAGTTGCGCGAGCAGTTCGACCAGACGCTGGTCGACAAGTACGGCCCGTCGACGTATCTGGTCGCGGTGGCGATGACGTACCAGATCAAGGGCATCGACCCGCAGCCGGTCCGGACGATGCTCGGCTACACCTTCACCGAGAAGCCGGGCGGCGGCTGGATGCTGGTGTCCGACACGGACCTGGACCACCTGCTGCCGCGCGGGTCGCACCAGGAGGCCTGGGACATCGGGGAGGTCCTGGTCAAGCGCGCTCCGAGGGTGCTCGTCGTGGTCGAACGCGGCCAGACCAGGCTCGCGGACAGCCTGCTCGCGAAGGCCGGGAGCGCGGTGAAGGCGGTCAGCAAGAGCTGGCCGGGCGGCTGGACCGGCTCGGGCGTGGTGATCGCGCTCGACGACAAGGTGGTCCGCGGCGCCGACTACACCCTGCCGATGAACGCCGAGGACGCGCTGGCGATGGCCACCTGGGTCTACCGGACGTTGCCGGGCGAGGTCAGCGGGACGGGGGAGCGGGCCGACTCCTACGTGGTGATCAATCCGCGCAACCGGTCCAAGGTGGACGCCCGCACCCTGGCGCACGAGTTCACCCACGTCGCGACCGCGCCGTACGGGCCGTATGCGCCGCGGTGGCTGGTCGAGGGGGCGGCGACGTACGTCGAGTTCCTGCCGATGGACGGCGCGACGAACCTGGCGCTGGACAACTACCGCCGGGAGGTCCGGACCAAGTACCTCGCGAAGGCGAAGTCGCTGCCCGCCGACAACCTCTTCTTCCAGAACTCCACCAGCTCGTACCCGTTGTCCTGGCTCGCCGTGGACTACCTGTTCACGAAGTACGGCGGAACGGAGGTCGGCACCCTCTACCAGGAGATGGCCGCCCTGGGCTCTACCCAGGCGGAGCGCAACAGGATCATGCTGGAACATGTCGGAATCACCGAAACAACCCTCTTCCAAGCCCTCAGGGCAGCAGCGGCCTGATCGGGGCATTGTTGTATGCCCGGCGTGTCGGTGGTGGATCTCACATAAGCGAGTAGGGTAGCGGGGCTGTGACAGACGGGCGGACCGGAGGAATCGACCCGACGTGAGTGTGACACCACCCAGCGCCGCCCCGCCCGGCGCTGGCGCCCCGCCCCACGGGCCCCGCCGCTGGCTGGGCCTGGTTGTTGCCGTGGCCCTGGTGTCCGGTGGCGTCGCCTACGCGGTCGAGCAGCGGCAGGAGGATGCCCGCAGCCGGCCCACGGCGACCGTCACTCCGCCGACCATCCGGCCGAACCAGGGCACCAAACCGCCCTCGAAGACCGCCGCCGCGATCGCTGCCCGGCGGGTGGCCATCGACACCATCCTGCTGCGCCGTGCGAAGGCGGTCCGGACCGTCGACGAGCGGTTGTTCCTGCAGGACGTCGACCCGGCGAACGCGAAACTGCGGCAGGCCCAGAAAGTGCTGTTCGCGAACCTGGTCGAGATCGGCTTCCAGGAGATCGGCTACAGCCAGGCCGAGGAGCGGTTCGACGCCGCCGCGGCTCGCGAGCACGGCCCCTCGACGTACCTGGTCCGGGTGCTGATGCGCTACCAGATCCCCAACGTCGACCTGACCCCGGTGACCACCGAGCTCGGCTACACCTACGTCAACCGCGGCGGGCGCTGGATCATGGCCGATGATGACGACCTCGACAAGGACCTCGGCCCGGGGGCTCATCAGGAGGCCTGGGATCTCGGCCGGATCGAGGTGCACCGCGGCCCGCGGGTGCTCGTGCTGGTCGAGAAGGGCGACACGCAGCGCGGCCGGACGATCGTTGCCGAGGCCGCTGAGGGGCTCACCCAGGTTACGGCGTACTGGCCGCGGCGCTGGCGTGGCACCGTCCTGATCGCCGCGCTCGACGAGACCGAGGTGCGCGACGCGCGGTTCAGCGACGAGGATGTGGAGTCGGCCGCGAGCGCGGGATCGACCTTCTCCTCACTGCCGGGCCAGGACACCGCCGACGGCACCGTGGCCGGCGCGTACATCGTCATCAACCCCAAGGAGCGCGATCGAGTCGACGAGATCCTGCTGTCGCACGAGATCACTCACGTGGCCACGGCGGACCTCGGCGGGTACGAGCCGCTCTGGCTGGCGGAAGGCGCCGCGGAGTACGTGTCCTGGCGGGGGATCGAGGCGATCAGCGGGCCCGGCGAGGTCGGCAAGTGGGAGCAGGAGATCATCGACGACGCGCTGCCGGCGTTGCCGGCGCTGCCGTCGGACGCAGGCTTCTACCAGAACACCGCCGACGTGTACGGCGTGAGCTGGCTGGCCGTTCGCTTCCTGGTCAGCCGACTGGGGCTGCCCGCGGTCGAGGAGTTGTACGAGGACCTCGCCCGGCACGGCACCGACCTGGCGTCCCGGGACCGGATCCTGCTGACCCGGACCGGCTTCAACGAGGCGTCGCTGTGGGTGTACCTCAAGGAGTACGAACCACAACGCTGAGTGGCGGTTTGACCTCGCACTGTCAGAGGGGCAGGCTCGGTTTGATCCGTCCGAGTTCGAGGAGGCGTGCAGATGAGTCTGTTGCGGAAGAAGACGATCGAGCAGTCGATCGCGGACACCGACGAACCGGAGTACCAGCTCAAGAAACGGCTGACCGCCCTCGACCTAACGGTTTTCGGCATCGGCGTCATCATCGGCGCGGGCATCTTCACGCTGACCGGCCGGGCCGCCCAGGCCTACGCCGGTCCGAGCATCGCGCTGTCGTTCGTGCTCGCCGCGATCTGCTGCGGACTGGCCGCGCTCTGCTACGCGGAGTTCTCCTCGACCGTGCCGGTCTCCGGCTCGGCGTACACGTTCTCCTACTTCTCCCTCGGCGAGATCTTCGCCTGGATCATCGGCTGGGACCTGCTGCTCGAGTTGATGCTCGGGGCAAGCGTGGTGGCGCAGGGCTGGTCCACCTACGCGGCGTTGTTCCTGGAGGAGATCGGCCTCGGCTGGCCGGACTCGATCGGCCCGGACAGCAGTGTCAACGTGCTGGCGATGCTGCTGGTGATCGTGCTGACCATCCTGGCCACGATCGGTATCAAGGAGTCGCTGCGGGTCAACCTGGCGCTGGTCGCGGTCAAGCTGTTCGTGGTGCTCTTCGTGATCGTCGCCGGTCTGTTCTACGTCCAGGGCGACAACCTGACGCCGTTCATCCCGCCGCGCGTGCCGGCCGAGAGTGGCGACGTCACCATCACGACGCCGTTGTTCCAGGCGATGTTCGGGTTCACCCCGTCGACCTTCGGCCTGATGGGCCTGGTCTCGGGCGCGTCGCTGGTGTTCTTCGCGTTCATCGGGTTCGACGTGGTCGCGACCACGGCGGAGGAGGCCAAGAACCCGCAGCGCGACCTGCCCCGCGGCATCCTCGGCTCGCTGGCGATCTGCACGGTGCTGTACGTGCTGGTCTGCATCGTCATCACCGGCATGGTCAACTACAAGGACATCAGCAGCGAGGCCGCGCTGGCGGAGGCGTTCCGCTCGGTCGGCAGGCCGGGCTTCGCGACGCTGATCTCGGCGGGTGCCGTGGCGGGTCTGACCACGGTGGTGCTCACCTTGATGATCGGCGCCGCGCGCGTCGTCTTCGCGATGAGCCGCGACCACCTGGTGCCGTCCAGGCTCGGCAAGACGCACCAGAAGCTCGGTACGCCGTACCGGCTGACCCTCGGCATCGGGCTGGTGGTGGCGATCGTCGCCGGGCTGACCCCGATCGGCAAGCTCGAGGAGATGGTGAACATCGGCACGCTGGCCGCGTTCACCCTGGTCTCGATCGCGGTGCCGCTGCTGCGCAAGCGCCGGCCGGACATCGAGCGGTCGTTCACGGTGCCGGGCAACCCGGTGATCCCGATCCTGTCCGCGGTGATCTGCGTCTACCTGATGCTGAACCTGTCGATCGAGACCTGGCTGCGGTTCGCGATCTGGATGGTGCTCGGTTTCATCGTCTACGCGTTCTACGGCTTCCGGAAGAGCCGGGTGGGCGAGACGGAACGCACCGGCGAGAGCACCAGGGCCTAGCGGCGTCACGGGGGAGAACCTGGCACAGCCGGGCTGCGCCGGTCGAAAGGTTTGCTGGAGTAGGATCCAAGCGGCTGGACTGGGGCGGGCGAGGGGTGCGGGACATGGTGAACCAGCGGGGGCGGCTGCTGGCGGGAGTTGCGGCGCTTGCGCTGGTCGGTACCGCGGGCTTCGTGGTGGCGACCAGATCCGACCAGGGCGTCGCGCCGGGCGGTACTGCGGTCGCGGCCGAGGCCCGGAAACCAGGAGTGGACCCGGCGGTTCGGAAGCGTCAGCTCGACGCGATCCTGGCGCAGCGCTCGACGGCGGTCGTCAAGGGTGACCTCAAGACCTTCCTGGCCGCGGTCGACCCCAAGCAGCCGAAGCTGGTTTCCCGGCAGAAGCTGCTGTTCACCAACCTGCGGAAGTTCCAGTTCGCCAGCCTGCGGTACTTCGTCGCGGACGAGCGCGAGGCGCCGGCACAGGTGGACAAATTCGGCCCGACCACCTATTCGACTCGGGTCATGATGCGGTACCGGCTGACCGGGCTCGACCCGAAGCCGGTGCAGACCGACCTCGGCTACACCTTCGTCCAGCGGGCCGGCCGGTGGATCCTGGTCGCGGATGACGCGATCGACGAAACGCTCAGCGAGGACGGCCACCGCCAACCGTGGGACTACCAGGAGATCGCCGTCGTCCGCAAGGACAAGGTGGTCGTGGTGGTCGACAAGCGCGAGGCCGCCCTCGGCAAGAAGATCGCGCAGGTCTCCGAGGACGCGGTCGAGGGCGTCCGCCGGCACTGGCCGCGGCCATGGAACGGTGCCGTCATGGTGGTCGCGATGTCCGAGCCGCGGGTGCTGTCGACGGTCTGGACCGCCGGCACCGGAGCCGGCTGGACGATCGCCGCGAAGGCGGTCACCCTGTACGACGGCGAGCCGCTCGGGCTGAAGACGGTGGCGCCGGTCGGCAGCCGGATCGTGGTCAACCCGGCCGTCCGCAAGGACCTCGAGCAAGACCTGCTGGTGCACGAGATGACGCACGTGGCGACGGTCCCGATCGGGATCCGCACGCCGATCTGGCTGGTGGAGGGCGTCGCGGAGTACGTCCGCAGCCACGCGATCGAGGACGACCCCCACTGGACCGTCGACCCGTACCGCAGGACCGTCCGAACGAAGTACCTCCCCTCGATGAAGGTGCTGCCCGGCGAAGCCGAGTTCGACCAGAACGGCGACCGCTCCTACGGCCAGGCCTGGTGGGCCACGGAATACCTAGCCTCGAAGCTAGGCAAGAAGGGCGTAGCCGCCCTCTACACGGACCTGGCTCTACACGACCTCAGCCCAACGACGTATGCGTCCATCATCAAGAAACACACCGGCCAGACGCCAGCCCAGCTCACCGCTGCGGTGAAGAAGTTCAAGGGGTAGCGAGAAGGTTACTGGGGGACGGCGCGGGCTTCCGGCTCCGCACCGACCCCCAGCAGTTCTTGGTCAGGCGAGGCTGGCGACGCCCCTGGGAAGGAACCGCTTGCCGTTGACCTTCTCGGCGATGCCGCTGCGGTCCAGGTACGGCGTGATGCCGCCCAGGTGGAACGGCCAGCCGGCGCCGAGCAGCAGGCACAGGTCGATGTCCTGCGCCTCCGCGACGACGCCCTCGTCGAGCAGGATCCGGATCTCCTCGGCCAGCGCGGCGAGCACCCGGCTGCGGAGTTCCTCGGCGGTGGACGGCTTGTCCCCGACGGTGACGAGCGCCTCGACCTCGGGGTCGACCGACGGCTTGCCCTCGGCGCTCCAGACGTAGAACGAACTCTTGCCCGCGGCAACCACCTTGGCGAGGTTCTCGGACACCGCGAACCGGTCCGGGTAGGCGCAGTTCATCGTCTCCGCGACGTGCAGCGCGACCGGCAGGCCGACGAGCTGCAGCAGCACGAACGGCGGCATCGGCAGACCGAGCGCCGACAGCGCCTTGTCCGCCGCCGGGATCGGCGTGCCCTCGTCCACCGCGGCGCTGACCTCGCCGAGGAAGCGGGTGAGCAGCCGGTTGACCACGAAGGCCGGGGCGTCCTTGACCAGCACACAGGACTTCTTCAGCGTCTTGCCGACCGCGAACGCCGTCGCCAGCGACGCGTCGTCGGTCTGGTCGGCCCGGATGACCTCCAGCAGCGGCAGGACCGCGACCGGGTTGAAGAAGTGGAACCCGACCACGCGCTCGGGGTGCGCCAGGTCGGCCGCCATCTCGGTGATCGACAGCGAGGACGTGTTGGTCGCCAGGATCGCGTCCGGGCGGACGATCTTCTCCAGGTCGGCGAAGATCGTCTTCTTCAGCTGGAGCTCCTCGAACACGGCCTCGATCACGAAGTCCGCGTCCGCGAAGACGGCGCGATCCACCGAGCCGGTGACGAGCGCCTTCAGCTGGTTGGCCTTGTCCGGGCGGATCCGGCTCTTGCCGAGCAGCTTGTCGATCTCGCCGTGCACGTAGCCGACGCCACGGTCGACCCGCTCCTGGTCGAGGTCCGTCAGCACCACGGGCACCTCGAGGCGGCGTACGAACAGCAGCGCGAGCTGGCCCGCCATCAGGCCGGCGCCGACGACGCCCACCTTGCTGACCGGGCGGGCGAGCGACTTGTCCGGCGCACCGGCCGGACGCTTGGCCCGCTTGTTCACCAGGTCGAAGGAGTAGACGCCGCTGCGCAGCTCCTCGCTCATGATCAGGTCGGCGAGCGCCTCGTCCTCGGCCGCAAAGGCGGAGTCGCGGTCCCATTTGTCACTGTCCTTGGCCGCCGCGATCAGATCCAGTGCCCGGTACGGCGCGGGCGCCGCGCCACTCACCTTGAGGTCGGCGAAGCCCCTGCCTCGGGCAACAGCTGCGTCCCAGGCGTCGCCTCGGTCGATCTCCGCCCGCTCGACCGTGACCTCACCCGTCAGCACCTTGCTCGCCCACAGCAGCGACTGCTCGAGAAAGTCGGCGGAGTCCAGCAACACGTCGCCGATGCCGAACTTCACCGCCTCGGGGCCGCTGAGCATCTTGTTCTGGTTGAGGGCGTTCTCCACCACGACCTTGACGGCCTTGTCCGCGCCGATCAGGTTCGGCAGCAGGAAGTTGCCGCCCCAGCCCGGGATCAGGCCGAGGAAGACCTCGGGCGTGGAGATCATCCCCGCCGCGACCGACACGGTCCGGTACTGCGCGTGCAGCGCGACCTCGAGACCGCCGCCCAGCGCGACACCGTTGACGAAGGCGAACGAAGGCTTGCCGCCGTCCTGCAGCTTGCGCATCACCCCATGCCCGATCCGGCCCAGGTCGAGCGCCTGCTCCCGATCGGTCAGCTTCGGTACGCCGGTCAGGTCCGCGCCGGCGGCCAGGATGAACGGCTTGCCGGTGACGCCGATGGCGACCACGTCCTCGCGGGCCAGGGCCGCGTCGATCGCCTTGTTCAGCTCGGCCAGACCCTTCGGCCCGAAGGTGTTCGGCTTGGTGTGGTCGTGCCCGTTGTCGAGAGTGATCAGCGCCATCGTGCCGGCCTTGTTCGGCAGCACCACGTCGCGGCTCGGCGCCAGCGTGACGACCTCGTCGGTCTCGATCGCGACAGCGGCGTCGATCAGCTGCTGCAGGTCACTCATGCCTTGTTCCCCTCGAAGTTCGGGTTCTCCCAGATCACAGTGCCGCCCATGCCGAGACCGACGCACATCGTGGTCAGGCCGTAGCGGACGTCGGGGCGCTGCTCGAACTGCTTGGCCAGCTGGTTCATCAGCCGTACGCCGGATGAGGCGAGCGGGTGGCCGTAGGCGATGGCGCCTCCGTACGGGTTCACGCGTGGGTCGTCGTCGGCGATGCCGTAGTGCTCCAGGAAGGCCAGCACCTGGACGGCGAACGCCTCGTTCACCTCGAAGGCCTGGATGTCGTCGATGGTCAGGCCGGCCAGCTTCAGCGCCTTCTCGGTCGCTGGGACCGGGCCGATACCCATCACCTCGGGCTCGACGCCGACGAAGCTGTAGGAGACGAGCTTCATCTTCGGCTTCAGACCGAGCTCCTCGGCCGTCTCGGCGGAGGTGAGCAGGCACGCCGTCGCGCCGTCGTTGATACCGGCAGAGTTGCCCGCCGTTACCCGTCCGTGCGGGCGGAACGGAGTCTTCAGCTTGGCCAGGTCCTCCATCGTGGTGCCCGGGCGCATCGGCTCGTCGGTGGTCGCGTAGCCCCAGCCGAGCTCGGCCGAGCGGGTCGCGATCGGCACCAGGTCGGGCTGGATCAGGTCGTTCGCGTAGGCCTTGGCCGCGCGCTCCTGGGAGGCGACGGCGAACGCGTCCACGCGCTGCTTGGTGATGGTGGGGAACCGGTCGTGCAGGTTCTCCGCGGTCGAGCCCATCACCAGCGCGGAGGTGTCCACCAGCTTCTCGGCGATGATCCGCGGGTTCGGGTCGACGCCCTCGCCCATCGGGTGCCGGCCCATGTGCTCGACCCCGCCCGCCACGACCACGTCGTACGCGCCGAACGCGATGCCGGCGGCGGTGGTGGTGACGGCGGTCATCGCGCCCGCGCACATCCGGTCGATGGCGTAGCCGGGGGTGGTGTTCGGCAGACCGGCCAGCAGAGCGGCGGTCCGCCCGATGGTCAGGCCCTGGTCACCGATCTGGGTGGTGGCCGCGATCGCGACCTCGTCCACCTTCTCCGGGGGCAGCGACGGGTTCCGCCGCAGCAGTTCACGGATGCACTTGATCACCAGGTCGTCGGCGCGCGTCTCGGCGTACTGGCCCTTGGCCTTGCCGAACGGGGTGCGAACGCCGTCGACGAACACGACATCGCGGATCTCACGGGGCACGAGGCCCTCCTCTTGTGGTCCAGGACTTGGAAGCAAGCCTGATGCTACCCGTCGGTAACACATCGCCCCAAGATGGCGCGCCTGTGCGACTCCTCACAAGATCCCGGGGAGATCAGGTCAGCCCGGGAGATCAGCTCAGCCCAGGGGATCTGTGAGTTGCAGGCGGTCGGGTGGCCGATGTGGCAGTTCGCGGGCGTTGGTGGTGGTCAGCCCGTCGAAGGCCAGTTCGAGGTACCGGCGCCAGATCTGTGGCTGCGTGTCCAGCACGGGTGCCGCTGTCTGGTGGATGCCGCCGAGCAGCAGCACGACGTCCGTTCCGGTGATGTCGTTGCGGATGGCGCCTTGTTCACGAGCCCGGGCCGTGAGTACCTCTACGACGTCGGCGAGGCGTGCGATCGCCTTCCGTACCTCGGAACTCTGCAGTGACGGCCGTCCGACCACCTCACAGAACGCGCGGTCGGCAGCAAGCATCTCGACGCCGGCGGTCATGAACTCCCGAAGCGCCTCGGTTGCGTCGTCGGCCTCCAGCAGGCGGTTTGCCGAGCCGATGAGCTGGTCGAGCAACTGGAGCGTGATCGCCGCGAGCAGGTCCTCCTTCGAGGCGAAATGCCGGAACACCGTGCCTTTGGCGACGCCGGCGCGCTGCGCGATCTCGCCCATCGACACGTCCACCCCGCACTCGGCGAACGCCTCGGTCGCGGCCCCGATCAGCAGGCGCCGGTTGCGCACCATGTCCGCTCTCGGGCCCGGCGTCGTTGCCCTCTCGCTCATCTGTTCTTCCTCCTGGTGTGAAGCCTACCACTCAACATGACCGGCCGGTCAGGTTAGCTGCTACGCTGAACATGACCAAGCGGTCACTTTTGGATTCATCGAACTCCTGGAAGGAAGAACGTGAGCAATACCCTTGAAGGAAAGGTCGTTCTCGTCACCGGCGCGTCCTCGGGCATCGGCCAGGCCACGGCCCTCGCCGTGTCGAAGGCCGGGGCCCGGGTGGCTGTCGGGGCTCGTCGGGCCGATCGGCTGAAGACACTGGCGGAGGACGCTCCCGGCGAGGTACTGGTCCTCGAACTGGACGTCACCGACCGCCAGTCGGTGCAGGACGCGGTCGCGGCGACCATCGAGCGTTTCGGCGCCCTCGACGCCTTGGTGAACAACGCGGGCGTCATGCTCAGCGGCATGATCCTGGACGCGGACACCACGGAGTGGACGCGCATGGTCGAGACCAACCTGCTCGGATCGATGTACGCGGTCCATGCCGCGCTGCCGCACCTACTCGCATCCAAGGGCGCAGTCGTGCAGATCTCCTCGACCTCGGGGCGTGCGTCCTCCGCCGCGAGTGGCGTGTACGCCGCCACCAAGTTCGGCATCACCGCCTTCTCGGAGGCGTTGCGTCAGGAGGTCACTACGCAGGGCGTCCGCGTCATCGTCGTCGAGCCTGGATTCGTCTCGACCGAACTGGCCAGCCACATCACCGACCCGGACATCCAGGCGATGGCCAAGACCATGGCCGAGTCCATGCGGACCCTCCAGCCCGAGGACATCGCCGGCGCTGTTCTGTACGCGCTCACCCAGCCCGAGCACGTCGCAGTCAACGAGATCCTGATCCGGCCGACCGACCAGACCCGCTGAACTGTGGTGGCGGACTCGGTCTGGTGCGGTGGGCCGAGTTCCGGTAACCCGTGGCGTCGCGGCGCGATCCGGCGCATGCTGAGTGGACGAGAGACTTCTCTGGAGCCGCAATGAACAATTTCGATCTCGCTGTCCCGGTTCTGTCCCGGGGCAAACACCGGAATCCCCGCAAGGGCGCCTGCTTCATGGAGTTCGCGTCGTACCTGGCAGGCGAGCCGTGGTCGGATCACCCGGCCTGCACCCACCAGTTGCTGGCCGGCGTGGCCCGCGACGTCAACGACTGTACGACGGACGCCGGCCGGTCTCGGCTGGCTCCACTGATCCCCTCGGTGATCGGCCTGACCCCGGACGACCCGCACGTCGTACCGCGGGTCACGGCGGTCTGCATCCAGCGGGCGCTGCCAGTGGTGTCACAGGAGAGGCAGTACATCCTCGCTGTCGCTCTGCTGGTGGGGGAGCGGCACCTGGCCGCGATGGACGGGCGTCCCTTCGACAGCCTCGAGCCCGCGTCCAAGGAAGCCCTGGACTCGGTCCCGGCGGCCACCAAGTGGGCCCGGGCCTTCACCGCACGACCACACCGCGGTACGCCGGACTTCGCCCGCCGGACTGCGCCGCGAGCCGTGTCGTGCGCGGTGGAGGGCATCTCCCAGGCCTGCGTGTCGAACCCGGACGAGCGGCTGTTCGACCTGCTGACCGCGGCTATCGCCGAGTGCGCGGCCTGGATGCCGGCGCCTGTTGCCGACATCAAGCCTGCTCCTGTGGCCGACACCGACATGGTCCGGAAGGAGTCTGTGGACGCCAGGTAACTGCTGTTGCCGGATCGACGTAGGCTCGCCTCTGTGGCTTTGGAGATCGATACCGGCACGGGGTTGATGCCGGCACACGTTTGGGAACCTGCAGGCGGCTCTGGTCCGGGCCTGCTGCTGCTCCAGGAGATCTTCGGGGTCTCGGAGTACATCAAGCAGCGGGCCGAGGATCTGGCCTCACTCGGCTACTACGTGGTTGCGCCGGAGATCTACTGGCGGCTGGACGACGTCTCGCTGGACGAGGACGCTCCGGATCTGCTCGACCGCGCCCTCGAGGTCATGGGACGGCTCGACTGGTCCACGGCTGTGTCGGACTCGGTGGCGGCGCTGGATTATCTGCGCAGCCGTGAGACCGCTGTCGGCGTGGTCGGATTCTGCTTCGGCGGAGGACTGGGCTTCAACGTTGCCGCTGCGTCCTCGCCTGAAGTCCTGGTGAGCTACTACGGCTCCGCCCTGCCCAACCTGCTCGACCTCGCGCCGAAGGTCGACGCGGTCAGCCTGCACCACTTCGGCGACGCCGACGACTACCTGAGCCCTGCCACGGTCGACCAGATCGTCGCGGCCGTGAACGGCCCCGACAACGAGATCTACCGGTACCCCGGTGCCGGCCACGCCTTCGACAACCCGATGCCCGCTTTCCACCACCCAAAGGCCGCCGCCCTGGCGTGGAGCCGTACCGAGTCCTTCCTGTCCCGCCGTCTGCCTACCTCCTAAGGATCTGCATGAGCCTGTACGACATCCCGCTGCGCACCCTGTCCGGCGCGGAGACCTCGCTGTCCGCCTACAAGGGCAAGGCCGTCCTGGTGGTCAACGTCGCCTCGAAGTGCGGCCTGACCCCGCAGTACGAGGGCCTCGAGAACCTGCAGAAGCGCTACGCCAGCCGCGGCTTCACCGTGCTCGGCGTGCCCTGCAACCAGTTCGGCGGCCAGGAGCCCGGAACGGCCGAGGAGATCGAGACCTTCTGCTCGACCACCTACGGCGTCACCTTCCCGATGCTCGACAAGCTCGAGGTCAACGGCGACAACCGCCACCCCCTCTACTCCGAGCTCACCCAAACCCCCGACGCCGAAGGCAACTCCGGCGACGTCCAGTGGAACTTCGAAAAGTTCCTCCTGACCCCCGAGGGCACAGTCGCCGCCCGCTTCCGCCCCCAAACCCTCCCGGAGTCAGACGAGATCACTGGCCTGATCGAGACCACGCTGCCTGCCTGACCCGCCGTACGCCGTACCGCGAAGCCGCCGGATCCACGTGGAGCCCGGCGGCTTCGTCGGATATTTGGACGGGGTGAGCGGGTCGAGCGCCAGGGGGTGGTTCCCCGGCGCAGGTTCGGGTGCTTCCGCGGCATACGTGGAGGTGGTTGCGTCCCCGGGCTGCGTGATGGTGCTAGTCGGGCCGGTGTGCGTCAAGAGCGCTTCGCGTCCCTTCGGGATCGAGCAAGCTCGAC
>NZ_SLWM01000029.1:0-79399 GCF_004342085.1 Kribbella orskensis | reverse complement strand
GCACAGACCTGCGAGACGGAGCCGACGACCAGCTCATCGAACCCGCCGGCGCCGCGCCGGCCGGTCACCAGGAGTGCGGCATCAGTGGCCGCCGCTAGCAGGATCTCCGCGGGATGGCCGAGGCGGAGATCCAGTGTCGCGTCGGTGAAGCCCAGTCGTTCGAGCTCGTCGGCTGCGTCCTCGAGCACCTCGGTGCCGTCATCCATCCCGGCCGCCGCGGGCAGCGGCTGAGCCTGGCGCGTCTCGGCGAGGACATAGATCGCTCGCACTGCCCAGCGGCGGCGGGCGGCGAGCTCGACCGCCCAGTCGAGAGCGAGCAGACCGTCCCGGGATCCGTCGATGCCGACCACGATCGTCGGGCGGTGATGTGCACACATGGCAGAACCTCTCGTCAGGGCAGTGCTCTCACTCCAGTCCAGCGCCGGCCCGATGGCCTCGCCAGGGTTCAACGCCTCCTGAGGACCCGACGAAGGTCCCGCCCACGAGGGGAGCTTCTGCCCTGCCCGCCACTCGCCGGAGAGCGGAGTGTCGAGGGGACAGAGAACTCCGAGCAATGGAGGTCGACCGACCATAAAAGCGCTTGTCTACAACGGACCCGGACAGCGGAGCTGGCGAGAGATGCCCGACCCGGTGATCCAGGACCCGGAGGACGTCATCGTGCGCGTCGATGCCGTCACCATCTGCGGCACCGACCTGCACATCCTGAAGGGCGACGTACCGACCGTCGACCACGGCCGGATCCTCGGCCACGAGGCCGTCGGTACCATCACCGAGGTCGGTGACAGCGTCCGTGGCGTCACGTCCGGCGACCGGGTGCTGATCTCCTGCATCACCTCCTGCGGCCGGTGCGAGTACTGCCGGCAGGGCCGGTACGGTCAGTGCCTCGGCGGCGGTGGCTGGATCCTCGGGCACCTGATCGACGGAACCCAGGCCGAGCAGGTCCGGGTGCCGTTCGCCGACCGGTCTGTCTACAAGCTGCCGGACAACGTGAGCAACGAGTCGGCGCTGCAGCCGTCGCGGCGCCGTCGATGCACAACACGCAGCCGTGGAGGTTCCGCTTCGACGGCTGCGTGATCGAGGTCCATCGCGACCGTGCGCGTGAGCTGCCCGCGGAGGATCCGGATCGCCGGATGCTCCACGTGTCCCTGGGGGCGGCCGTCTTCAACCTCCGGGTCGAGGCGGCCCACCTGGCTTACGGCAGCCAGGTCCGCAGCGTGCTTGATCGCGCGCGACCGGATCTGGTCGCGGAGGTCGAGCTCGTCGGGGCAGGGGCAGAGACCGAGGAGCTCTACCGGTTGGCGCCGTACTTGCAGGTGCGGCGGACGAACCGGCAGCCGTACCAGGATCGGCGAGTACCGGACGAGGTGCGGCGACTGCTCGACGTCAGCTCGAGGCTCGAAGGGACCGAACTGCAGTGGATCGGCGACCGCGCCAGGCTGAAATGGTTGTACCTGGCCACGAACGACGCGGATCTCGAGGACGATCGGAACGCCGCTCGTTCCGAGGAACGCAGGCTGTGGGTGGGTGGCGACCGGACGGCGGACGGGATCCCGTCCACCGCCCTGGGCCCGCGGGCCACGTCGCCGGACTCGCCGGCCAGGGACATGGCAGCGATGCCGGCCGACTCGGGCCGGCCGATGGCGACGTTCGAGCAGGAGCCGCAGCTGGCCATCCTGGCGACTCGCCGCGATGGTCCGGCGGAGTGGTTGCGAGCCGGTCAGGCGATGCAGCGAGTGTTGCTGGAGGCAACGGCGAACGGGCTGTCGACCTCGCTGCTCAACCAGGCCATCGAGCACGACACCTTGCGCTGGCTCGTCCACGATCCGCTGGGCAGCTGGACGCGCCCGCAATCTGTCATTCGCTTCGGGTACGGCCCGCCGGTCCCACCGACGCCACGCCGCCCGATCAGCGACGTATTGCTGGGGTAGTCAGCCGATAGGGCTGCACGATCTCCGTGCGCCAGTTGTCGGGGTCGCCGGTCGGCGGGTGGTGGTAGACCTCCCAGCCGCCGGTGTCCGCAGGCGCCGCGGCGGCGGAGCCAGTCGCGGACCAGGTCATGGGCGGTGCCGATCGTGTCGTAGGGGCCGAGGTACATCGTTACCGCGACAGGCCCGGCGGGCGGCTGGAAGCCTGCACGAGGCCGTCGGTCGGCACCGGCATCGGCATCGGCATCGGGAAACCCGCTTCGACCGCGATCACCCCGTCGGGCATCGTCTTGTACCGGGCGAAGGGGAATCCGTTCGGTACGTCCCTGCGGAGGCGGAGGGCCTCGGCGATCTCGACCAGGGCGACGGGCAGCCAGTCGGTCAGCTTGGTGGATTCGAGGACTGCCCGCCGGACCGCGGCGGGTTGTGGCGCGAGAGTCCGGGTCTCGATCAGGGCGGTGTGCATGAGTTCGTCTCCTCTGCCGGACGGTTCCAGCACACATGCTCGGTTCGTCTCCCAGCAGAGCCGAAGGTCCCCACTCCTGCCCGGCTGCACCGCCGGCTTGTTGCCTGAGCGGTGCAGCGCAGCGGATCGGTCAGCGGACGATGGCAACAGGGCGGTGGGCGTGGTGCAGGACGTGCTGGCTAGTCGAGCCCAGCAGCAGGCCGGTGAAACCGCCCCGACCGCGTGAGCCCACCACTACCAGGTCCGCGCCTTCGGCAGCCTGCAGGATCGCCCGGGCGGCTGGCCCGGGATGAGCCGGACGTCGACCTCGGTGTCCGGATGGTCCGCGAGCGGCCCCGCGAGTGCTTCGGCGACGAGGACCTCGGCCGCCTTCTGCACTTCGGCCTCGTCGAACACGAGCTCGCCCTTGCCGTGCTCGTAGGTCGAGAGCGGGCTGCGCCAGGCGTGCACCACGATCAACCGGGCGCCGATCGCCTCGGCCTGCTCGAAGGCGAAGTCGGTCGCCCGCGCGGACACCTTCGAGCCGTCGACGCCGAGGACCACAGTGGGGGTGGTGTGCGGGCTCGGCCGTTGGTCCGCGGGCACCACCACGACCGGGCTGTGCGCGTGCGCGCTGACCTGGACGGCGACCGAACCGATGACGGCCCCGCTGAATCCGCCGAGGCCGCGGGAGCCCAGCACGACCAACCGTGCCTGCGCCGTCTCCTCGATCAGTGACGCGGCGGGAGTGCCCTCGAGCAGCAGGGTCTGTACGTCGAGTCGGGGGTACTGCAGCCGGATGCCGTCTGCCAAGGCTTCGAGTCCACGCTCACGAACGGTCCGGAGCGCTGCCAGTGGCACGACCTTTCCGGGCGAGGGGCGGCTCACGATCTCCAGCTCGAAAACCTCGACGATACGCAGCGGCGCATGCCGGCGAACGGCTTCGGCCGTGGCCCAGCGCAACGCTGCGGTGCTTGCCTGCGAGCCGTCGTACCCGACGACTACCGGGGCGGTCTGTGACGACATGGTTCCTCCTCGGAGCTGGATGATCTGCCCCGACTCTGTCTCCACTCCGCCACGCAGGGCAGGGCTGTTGGTCCCGTCGTGGCAGGCCCTTCAGGCCTCAGCGTGCCGGCCACTCGACGGTTCGCCCGGCGGCGAGAGATTTCGTCGTGCCGTGGCAGCGCACCCTGACCGACTCGGCGCGGCCGGCGACGGCGAGGCCGTCGGCGGAGACCCGCATGGTGAGGTGATGCCCGCGGTACCGCATTCATTCGTATCCTGCGCAGTCCGATCGGCCACCGTGGCGCGAATCTCAGCTCGTCGCCGGACAGGGTGGGGCCGGTGAAGGCCGAGGCATCACCGGTCCAGGCATCGGGGTGTTACTCATGCTTCGACTCTGGTGGCCGTCGCGGAACCGCTCCACGGCCAAGGTCACCTCATGCAGGGCCTGGAGGCTCTCGGTCCACTGTCCTACCGGTTCGGGACCTTCGACTCTGAACAGCCGGTGGTCCGGCGTCGATGCTGGAAGCACAGGAGAGCCGACCGGCTCGCCGGGAACGGGACACCAGACAGTGGCCGAGGCCACGAGATCCGCCGTCATCAAGACGGAAGCCCGCTTCCCGGCGGGCCGGTCGTTCCTCGATCCGAACCAGAGGGGGCAGAGATGAGAAGCGTTCAGCAGCGGTCGGGTGAGCTGTGGGTGCTGATGCACGCGCGTCGCCTCGGACTCGGCCGCAACCCGCTGCGGCGTCCGGTGGACCGGCTCGAGGCGGGATTCGTCCTGCTCGCCCTGGTCGCGTGCCTGCTGACGATCCCGGTCGGCGCAGCAGTCGGTACGTCGGTCCGGAAGGCGGGGGAGAACCACGCCGCCCAGCAGCGCAGCTCGCTTCAGGCTGTCCAGGCCAGGACGATCGAGGACGCTCCGACCGGAATCGGCGACGTGCCCGGCCAGCTGACCTGGCCCGTCGGCGTCGTCTGGCAGGATCCGGCGGGCATGGTCCGCGAGAGCCGGACTAAGGTCTATCTCGGGACGATGGCCAACTCGGAGGTGACGATCTGGCTGGACCGGTCCGGACAGGTCGTGAAGCCTCCGGCATCGGCCGGTGAGAGCGCCGCCCTCGGTGGCGGGGTGGGGCTCGGCACGGTGCTGGGCTCGTGGCTCCTGCTCTGGCTGCTGACCCTCGCGGTTCGCCGCCCCCTGGACCGACGCCGGCTTCGCGAGTGGGCCGGCGAGTGGGAGCAGGTCGCCCCCGACTGGACCCGCCGCGACCAGTGAAACAGACGGAGGCTGGAAGGTGTTCCCGCGTTCGTATGTGTCACTTCCAGTCCGCCAAGGTCTGCTGCCAGGGTCTGCGAGGGGTAGTCCCGGATGTCATGGCGGGATAGCCGATACGGATGACCATCTGTGGCCGGACTGTGCGGTCGACCAGGTCCCGAACGCGCGACCTGAGGTCGACGTACTCCAGCACCTGGTTGAGGAACGACGCGGCCAGGCCGTACGACGTTGCCGTCAGGAGCGCGTGTTGCAGCGCCATCCCCGCGCGGAGCCACTCGGAACCACGGTCCTCCCCGGTGCAGAGGACCGCGATCCTCGGCTCGACCTCGAAGACTCCGGCGCTGCGGGACTGGTCGTCGAAGCCCGCCGAGAGGTTGCGGAACGCCGCCGGCCGGGCGGGAAGCGGCCCGAGTGCATGCTCGGGCACCCCGTCCTCCGAACGGTCGCCGCCGATCCAGCGGCCTCGCTCGATCAGCCTGTCCTCGTCGTGCAGGTCCAGCTCGTCGGCCTCCCGCAGGATCCGTACCAGATCCCTGCTGGAGTTGCGGTCCAGCCAGCACAGGTCGGCGCCCTCGGCCCGTGCCGAACTACTGATCAGCGACAGGACCCGAGCCGAGACGTCGATTGCGAGCATCGGTCCGCGGTAGGTGTGCCGACGCCGCAGCTCGCCGTACAGAGCGCCCAGCGGTGGTGCGGGCGACTGCCGTCCACCCAGGAACACCCGGGCGACGATCTCCGGCCGATCGGGATCGGGATAGGTGGCGAAGGTGGTCTCGTGGCCAAGCATCGCCGCTGCCACCCGCAGGTTGAAGGTGGCTGCGCCGAGCCCGATCAGGATCATCCGGCCGGCCCGGTCCTCGGCTGGCAGCGAGCGCTCCTCGTCGAGGATCACGTCGACCGTCCGGCCGCTGACCTCGAAACGCCATGGCTGGGTGTTGTGCATCGATGGCGCGGTGGCGGCGGAACTGACCAGGATGCCGACCTCGTCCGCGGTGAGCAGAGGTTCGCGATGATCTACCATAATCGGACTCTTTCCAGGTGCTGTGGCGCGACTGCGAGCCAGTCGAGCTCGATGCTGATGCGTTCGACCAGGGTCTGCCTGGCATCGGGTTCGCCATGAACGACGTACACGGTTTCGGGCGGCTCCGGAGCGGAGGCGAGCCAGCTGATCAGCTCGTCGGAGTCCGCATGGGCGGAGAACTCGGGCAGGTCCAGGACATGGGCCCGGACAGGGACATAGCGACCGTGGATCTTCACCGATCTGGCGCCGTCGAGCAGACTGCGCCCGCGGGTGCCGGGCACCTGGAAACCGGTGAGCAGGACCGTGTTGCGCGGGTCGGGAAGCTGATGCCGCAGGTGATGGAGCACTCGCCCGCCGGTCGCCATGCCGGAGGCGGAGACGATGATGCACGGATGACCCGGGTTGTTGATCCGTTGCGATTCCTCGGCACTGTGGACCAGCCGCAGGTCGCCGGGGTCGAACGGGTCGCCGTCACTGATCAGGTCGGCTCGCAGTTCGGGCGACTTCTCCTCGATCGCGATGCGGTAGACGTCCAGGGCGGCCGGCGCCATCGGGCTGTCGACGTACACGGGCATTCTCGGGATCAAGCCGTCACGGGCGAGACCGGCGAGAGTGTGCAGGACGATGGCGGTGCGGTCGACCGCGAAGGCGGGGATCAGGGTCACTCCGTCTCTGTGCGCGGTGGCCGTGATGAGGCGGCCGAGGCGTTCGCGATCCAGCGGCGCGTGCTTGCGGTTGCCGTAGGTGGACTCGATCACGATCGTGTCCACCGCCGGTGGGGCAACCGGTGGCAGCAGCAGCGGGTGCGTTTGACGGCCGAGGTCGCCGCTGATCAGCAGGCGGTGCCCGTGCCGTTCGAGGACGGCGAAGGTCGAGCCGAGGATGTGGCCTGCGCGGTGCAGGGACACCGTGGCCCCAGCGGGGAGATGGGTGCGCTCGTCGGTGGCCGCCGGGCGGAACAGGGCGATCGCTCGTTCGGCGTCCGCGGTGTCGAACAACGGGAGAGGCGGATCGTGGCGGGAGTAGCCGCCGGCCCGGGCGTGCACCGCGTCTTCCTCCTGGAGGTGGGCCGCGTCGCGGAGCACGATCGCGGCTACGGCCGCGGTGGACTCCGAGCAGATCACCGGACCCCGGAAACCCTGCCGGACCAGGGCCGGCAGGTAGCCGCAGTGGTCCAGATGGGCGTGCGTCAGGACGACGGCCCGGAGGGTGTCGGGTGCGATCGGGAAGTCGTCCCAGTTGCGGCGGCGCCAGACCGCCTCGCCCTGGAACATCCCACAGTCGGCGAGATAGCGCTGGCCCTCTTCCTCGTACAGGAACTTGCTACCGGTCACCGTGCCCGCCGCTCCGAGGAAGGTGAGCACCGCGCCCGTCATCGAAGATCCTTCTCGTACGCGTGGACGGCCGTGGTCAGCTGATCGGACTGCTCGGGCGTCAGCCGTGCCGTCAGGCTCGGGATCTCGACCTCCTGGCCGAAGCGAAGGACCACCCGGCCCAGTGCTCGCAGGCCCGCAAGCGTCTCCGTTGCCTGGAGCTGGAGCTGAGCGGTCTGGCCGGAGCGGACCAGCTCCCGTCTGAGCTCATCGAGCCGGTCGACGAGCTGATTGATCTCGTCGGCGACGATCGCGCTGTATTCGGTCAACGCCTCGGCCGCCCGGCTGTCCGGCAAGGCGGGCAGCATCAGGGCACGCTCGGCGGTGATCCGGGGGAGAACCTGGCGGCGATAGGTCCCGATCGTGCGCTGCACGATGAAGAGCAGCGTCTCCGGTTCGGTCCACCCTTCGGCCGTGCGCTCTTCCTCGAGGGCGGCAAGATCCTTCTCCCAGCGCGCGATCTCTGCCTGCAGGACACGGATGTCGGTCATCAGAGCTCCTCGGTACGGGTGTGAACAACGGCTTCGACCGGGCGCCGCGGCGTCGTGGCGGTCACCGTGCTGTGTCCGAAGCGGATCACCATCTGGGCGAAACCCGGCTTGCCGGTGGTCTGCTGAACGGTCCGGCGGAGATCGTCGAACTCGAGCGGCTGGTTCAGGAAGGAGGCCTTCAGGTCATCGCGGGTCGCGGTCAGCAGAACCCGTTCGAGCGCGATGCCGGCGGCGACCTGGTCAGCCCGGGTGTCTCCACCGGTGGACAGCACGGCCAGCGCCGGTTCGGTCTCGAAGCTGGTACTGGGCCGGGTCTGATCCGCTGGCCGGGTGCCCAGATCGCGTACCGGCGATGGATAGCTGCTGGACCTGGGCCCGAGCACAGAGCTCGGTACGCCGTCCGTCGTTCGATCGCCGCCTACCCAGTGGGCGCGTTCGGCGCGGCGGTGCCAGTCTCCGATCTCGCGGAGGTCGGTGTCGAGCAGCAGATCCAGGACGGCCTTGATCCCCGGGCGCGGGCAGCCAGCTGAGCTCGGCTCCCTCTGCCATCGCTGCCCGGCTCAAGGCGACCTGGTCGTCGTTGGTCAGCTGCACGGGCCGGAGCGGCTCGCGGCTGGTGTGCCGGCGAGGGATCTGAGTCGACAGAGCCGTCAGTTCCTTGTCCGGCTCGTCGGTCGGCGCGATTACGACGCGCGCCACCAGGTCGGGGTCGTACCGATCCGGTGCGAGGCCGAACCAGCTGGAGTAGCCCATCGACGCGGCGGCGCAGCGCAGGTTGAACGTCGCGGCACCGGCAGCGATCCGCATCGCCCGGCCGGTGGGATCCTCGGCCGGCAGCGAACGGGAGCCGTCCAGGAACACGTCGATCACGTGACCGTTCACCTCGAAGCGCCACGGCTGCGTGTTGTGCATGCTCGGCGCCGCGACCGCGGCTCTGAGCAGTACGTCGATCTCTTCCATGGACAGCTGGTCGTCGTTCATGGGGGCCTCCTCGACCTGCCAGGGCGGCAACTGCTGCCGCACTCCCAGCCTGGCCGGACCCGCCCTGGCCCACAGCAGGCAACGGTCGCGATCACAGGGGCCGTTCGGCACCTCCGCTGGTGACCACAGGCTCTGCCGGTCGCCTATCTCGCGGCACCAGCATCAAGGTGACACCTCAAACGAAAGGAAAGACCATGACCACCACACCGCACCGGCGCAACGTTCCCGCACCTGTGATGGAGCCTGGCGGCGATCAGCTGCCGCGGATCAGCACGGCCGCGGGTCGTGCGCTGGCGGTGCTCCGGATCGCATACGGCCTGACGTTCCTGTGGGCCTTCGTGGACAAGGTGTTCGGCCTCGGTTACGCGACCCCGTCGGGTAAGGGCTGGATCGATGGCGGCGACCCGACGGCAGGATTCCTCGGCAAGGGAGCAGCCGGCCCGTTCGAGGACTTCTACCACTCCCTGGTCGGCGATTTCTGGGTCACCCCGCTGTTCATGATCGCGCTGGTCGGCATCGGCCTCGCCCTCACCTTCGGGATCGGGATGCGCATCGCGGCCGTCTCCGGCACCGTGCTCTACCTGATGATGTGGAGTGCCGTCCTGCCTCCGGAGAACAACCCGGTGCTCGACGACCACATCATCGGCGCCATCACCCTGATCACTCTCGCACTCGTTGCTGCTGGCAACGTCTGGGGATTCGGTCAGCAGTGGTCGCGGCTGTCCATCGTCCGTCGGTACCCCTGGCTGCGGTGACACCATGGCCAGAGAACCCGTCATCCACGTAGGCGTCGACGACTCCTGGCGTGACACGGGTGCGCTGGAGTGGGCCTTGCAGGAATCTCTGTTCCGCAGGGTCCCGCTCCGAGCGGTGCACGTGATCGAGGAGAAGCTGAGGCACTCGCCGTACTGGCAGCCCACCGTCATCGACGACGCCTCCATGGACCTGGTTCAAGAGGTCCAGCAGAAGCTGAAGAGCCGGGACGACTTGCTGGCTCACACCGCCGACCTGGTAGTCGGCCCACCGGCCATGACCTTGGTGGAGTTGGCCGCCAAGGGCGAGCTGCTGGTCGTCGGCCGACGGGGAGTGGGCAAGTTCAAGCGGCTGCTGATCGGCTCGACCTCGGAGGCGGTGGCCAACCGAGCCACCGTACCGGTGGTCCTCGTGCCGGAGGAATGGAAGCCCGGCGACCACTCGGGGCCGGTCGTCGTCGCACTGGACGACTCGGGGGAGTCGGTGGCGGCGATCGAGTTCGCGGCGACCGCAGCGACCGAACGGCACGCCCCGGTGCGAATGGTCGACGTCTGGGACCTGCCGTCCGTCTATATAGCTGGGACCCGATGAACGTCGCAGGTATCAGCGACGAATGGAACCAGACCGCACAGCAGCACTGCGAGGCAATCGCGGACCAGTGGCGGCGCAAGTATCCGGAGCTGGAGATCGAGGTGGACGTCAGGCGCGATCATCCCGTCGATGGCATCCTCGCGGCCGCGAAGTCGGCGGATGCCCAGCTCGTCGTCGTCTGCGGGCACCGCCGGCGCCCTCTCACCGCGGCGCTGCTCGGGTGCGTCGGCCGAGGGGTCGTGCAGCACGCGATCTGCCCGGTCGCCGTGGTCCACGTGCCGACGGTTGATACCTGATCAGCTGGAGGGCGCGTTGAGGGGCGCGCGTAACTCCAGCACGGTGCCGTGCGGCTGGTTGGGTTCCAGCCGTACGGCGCCGCCTAGTGCGGCGGCGCGTTCCTCGAGATTGCGCAGGCCGCTTCGACGGTCCGACGAGCCGATCCCGATCCCGTCGTCGGAGACCCGTGCGGTGACGTCCTGACCGGTCACGAGCACCTCGACCTTGACCGTTGAGGCCTGAGCGTGGCGGACGACGTTCGACAGCGATTCCCGGATCGCGGCCAGGATCTGCGATCGAACGGACGCCGGCACGGTGGTGTCGAGCGGACCGGTACAGATCAGCTCCGGGCGGACGCCCAACGCCGTGGCGTACTCCTCGACAAGTGCCTGGACATCCGCCCGGAAGGACTTCTTGTCCGGCTGGTGGTGCAGCTCGAAGATCGCCGCCCGCAG
Source organism: Kribbella orskensis (assembly GCF_004342085.1). NCBI lineage: Bacteria > Bacillati > Actinomycetota > Actinomycetes > Propionibacteriales > Kribbellaceae > Kribbella > Kribbella orskensis. Next base: position 68,810 of record NZ_SLWM01000029.1, on the reverse strand, counting down.
GTCGCGGATGGTGGCGTCGATGTCCTCGACCGCCCGGCTGATCCGTTCCTGCACCTCCGGCCGGACCATCCTGTGCATGCCCTGCAGCTGCAGACCGGTGGCGAACAGCCGCTGGATGACCAGGTCGTGCAGATCCCTGGCGATCCGGTCGCGATCCTCCAGCACCGCCAGCACGGATTGATCCCGCTGCGCCTGTGCGCGGTCCAGAGCCAGCGTCGCCTGGTTGGCGAACATCCGGACCAGGTCGGTCCCGGCCGTCACGGCCAGCACGGTCCCCTGGGCCGCCGCGACCATCAGGATCCCGCCCGTACTGCGCGGCCCCGCGGGGAGCGGCGCGAGAATCGTGCGGCCCAGTTCCTCGAGCTCGGGCACCTCGCTGAGCTGGCCGGTCTCCTTGGCGAGCTGGGCCAGGTTCTCGACCACCACCTGCTCGTCGCCGCCCAGGACGTCGTTCAGGATCGGCCAGTCGGCGGGAACCCGCCGGCCGAGGTACTGCGTGAAGGCGGGCGGTCCGTCGATGACCTCGACGACAAGGTCGCCGTCGTCCAGCAGCAGGACGGCGCCGACGATCGAACAGGACACCTCCCGGGCCCGGGAGGCGATGAGGTGCAATGCCTGCTGGGGATCGAAGTCGCTCAGCATCAGCTGGGTGATCTCGGTCGTCACCTCGTGCCAGCGCCGGCGGCGCTCGGTGTCGGCGTACAGGCGGGCGTTGTCGATCACGACACCGGCGGCGGTCGCGAGCGCGGCCACGGTGCGCTCGTCGTCCTCGGTGAAAGCGGCGCCCTCCGCCTTCTCGGTCAGGTACAGGTTGCCGAAGGCATGGTCGCGGGTACGGATCGGGACGCCGAGAAAACTGCGCATCGGAGGGTGGTTGGCCGGGAAGCCGAACGATCGCGGGTGCTGGGTCAGGTCGTTCAGCCGCAAGGGCGTGGGCTGGTCGATCAGCAGGCCGAGGATGCCATGGCCTTCCGGGTAGGGCCCGATCGCGGCGATCTCCTCCGCGGTGACGCCGTGGGTGATGAAGCGAACGAGCCGCTTGCCGTCCGAGCCGACTACCCCGAGCGCGCCGTACCGGGCGCCGACCAGTTCGCAGGCGGCTCTGACGATGCGGTCCAGGGTGCTGTTCAGGTCCAGGTCGGCGCCGATCCCGACGACCGCGTCCAGCAGAGCGCGCAGACGCTCCTGGGAGTCCATGATCTCGTCGACTCGGCCGAGGAGCTCCTGCAGGAGGGCGTCGAGCCGGACTCTGGACAGCCCGGCGAACTCCAGCGCGCCCTCGTCCCATGACCCGGTGTGATCACCTCGCCCACCCATGCGACCTACCGTACGGGCGGGACGTGGCGGTTGTGAACCGCGCTCGCTCGCTGAGAGTGACCAGCTCGTCCGCTCCGTGGGCCGAACGTCCCGCGGAGCGCTGCCATCAGTCCTGTCGAGCGCTGCCCGACGGCACTGACGCCACACCGTGGCCGAGCGAGACGCTCCAGGTGAGAGAACTGGAGGATTGACATGGGTACTTGGGCGAGGACCGGACCGGTGGTGGTCGAGGTCGACGGCAGCGCCGAAGCGCTCCACGTCGTGGACTATGCCGCGCTGGAGGCGATCCGTTCCGGCGCTGAGCTGGTGATCGCCGCGCCGTATCAGGCGCACAGCTCGTTCAACGCGATGGCGCCGGGCTATCAGCCGAAGCCTCCCGCAGAGTTCGCCGACGCGAGTCTTCGGGTGGCCGTCGCGCACGTGCGGCATCACTACGGCTACGGCCTGGCGGTCACGGCGGTGTCGGAGGAGGGGTCGCGGTTGAAGGTACTGCCGCAGATCGCCCGGCACGCTCGTCTTCTCGTGGTCGGCCGGAGCCGCACCCGGGGCCCGCACCGGCTCGTCGCCGCGCAGGGCAACATCTTCCTGACCGCACGAACCGGCTGCCCGGTGATCGTCGTCCCGCTGACCTGGAAACCATCCGTGATCGACCGAAGGGTTGCCGTAGGCATCGATGGGACACCGCTGTCGCTGGAGGCGGTCGAGTTCGCCTTCCGGACCGCCGCGGACCGCGAGGGCGACCTGACCGTGGTGCACGCACAGCACGCACCGCGGCACGACCCGGACCGCGCCGGGGTCGAGAACTCCTGGGTCCGGCGGGCGGACCTGACCGTCTCCGAAACTCTGGCAGGCTGGACCGACGAGTACCCCGAGGTCAAGGTGACCCGCTTCCTGACCGCCCGCCCGGTGGTCGAGGCGCTGGTGCACGAAGGCGCCGAGGTCGGCCTGGTCGTCCTTGGCGCCCGCGCTGGGCTGTTGCCGGTCGGCGATCCCGTCACGCGTCGCGCTGTTGCCGCGATGGCTTGCCCGGTTGCGATCGTGCCGCATCACGTGACCGCGAAGGAACGCGATCAGCGTGCTCGTCAGATCCACCCTGCCACCGACGTCGTAGTACCGACGTACTGATCCGGCCATGATCGCGACTGGCCTCCGCGGCCTGCGGAATTACCAGCCGAGCTGGCTGCGCGCCGACGTGATCGCCGGCGTGACAGTGGCCGCCTACTTGGTGCCGCAGGCAATGGCCTACGCCCAGCTGGCGGGACTGCCGGCGGTCACCCGTCTGTGGGCAGTCCTCGGGCCGCTGGCCGTGTACGTCGTGCTGGGGTCCTCACGACTGTTGTCCGTCGGTCCTGAATCCACGACGGCATTGATGACGGCCAGCACCGTCGGCGCGGTGGCCGGTGGAGATCCGAAGCGCTACGTGGTGCTGGCATCGGCGCTGGCGCTGATGGTGGGCGTCATCTGCCTCCTGGCCTGGCTGATCAGGCTCGGGTTCCTCGCTGACCTCCTGTCCAGACCGGTGCTGGTCGGCTATATGGCAGGCATCGCGGTGATCATGATCGCCGGGCAACTCGGCCGGATGACCGGCACCACTGTCGAAGGGGACAGTCCGCCTGCCGAGTTGCTGAACGCCGCGCGCCAGATCGGCATCTGGCACCTGCCGACCGTTGTCCTGTCAGCTGTCGTTCTCGCGCTCCTGCTGGCAGCGGCGCACTGGAAACCACGACTTCCCGCACCGCTGCTGGTGATGGCGCTTGCGGCTGTGGTCACCGCTCTCACCGGCCTGGGCGATCACGGCGTTGCCGTGGTCGGCTCCGTTCCCTCAGGACTGCCGGCCCCGATGCTGCCCGGGGTCGACCTTGGCGACCTCCGGATGCTCATCCTGCCGGCGTTGGGCGTGGCGCTCGTCGGCTACACCGACACGGTCCTGACTGGACGCGCCTTCGCCGCGAAGCATCGGGAGCGCATCGACGCGGACGCCGAACTCCTTGCCCTCGGCACCGCAAACCTCTCCGCCGGAGCGCTGCAGGGATTTCCGGTCAGCAGCAGCGGCAGCCGGACGGCTGTGGCGGCGGCGGCCGGTGCGAAGAGCCAGGTGTACTCGCCGGTGACCCTCGCGGCAATGATCCTCACACTGCTCGTCGCTGTCGACGTTCCCGGCCGCAGCACTCGGCGCGCTGGTCGTCGCCGCCCTGCGACTGGTGGATCTCGGCGAGTTCCGGCGGGTCGGCCGGAGTGCACGACGTGGACGACTATCCGCAGGCGCACCCGGTGGCGGGGCTGGTCGTCTATCGGTACGACTCGCCGCTGTTCTTCGCGAACGCCGAGGACTTCCGCCGCCGGGCAATGGCAGCGATCGACAATTCACCCGAGCTGGTCCGCTGGCTGCCGCTGAACACCGAGGCGAACGTCGAGATCGACATCACCGCGGTGGATGCGCTGGACGCGTTGCGCGAAGAGCTCGTCGGGCGAGGGATCGTCCTCGCCCTGGCCAGGGTCAAGCAGACCTCCGCGACGACCTCGTTGCCGCCGGCTTCCTCGATCGGCTCGGAATCGACCGGGTCTTCATGCCCCTGCCGACCGCGGTAGAGGCCTTCCGCCAGGAAGTCGGCCAGCAGAAGGAGCACCACTCATACCACGTCGATCAAGCCCTTCCGCCGTGCTTGGGCGGTCGGCTGGTTCGGCGCCCGCGCTGGCGGTGGCGGTGGCGCGACCTTGTCTATCTGCCGGCGACCGGCGAACTCGCCGCGCGGCAGTTGTCGACGGTCAGTCTGCTGATGCTGCTGGCCGACTACGGCATCACCAGCGGCCGGACCTGGCTGCTGATTCCGGCCTGGTCGCCATCGACCCGACGGCGGTCCGCCGGCCGCGCGTCGACCGGATGGAGTCCGCCGACGGGACGGCGGTCTTCGCGACCTTCGACACGCGAGTCACGAAGGTCCGCAAGCTGCCCGTTCGGCCGCGAAGCTACTGCGTCGCAGGCGTCTCGGGGTGGTCGCGGACACCGAGGTGATGAACGGAGGGGGCCAGGCGGATCTGTGGATCGTCCTGGCCCTGTCCACTTGGTTCCTGGCGGCGGCTCCCGTTTGACGGTGGAGTGGGCTCGCTTGCGGTGGCTCCCCGGTCGGTCACCGGAGCTCACCTTGTCTGTGCCGGAGCAACTTCGTGGTGAAGGCGCTGGGTCCAGGGGACCAGGCGGCGGCCTTCCAGGGACTCGATGGCGAGGCGGATCAGGTAGGTGTCGCGGTTCGGTGCCCAGGGGCGGAGCATGAGATCTTGCCTGAGCGGCTCAGCGTCCTCGGGGTCGATCACCGAGAGGTGCCCGATGGCGGTCACGGTCCAGCGCAGGTGTCTGTCCAGGTCCACTTCGTCCACCTCGAAGGCGACGACGTCACCGCGCTCGGCGGCGCGGTACTTGTCGCCGTCCGTCGTCGAGAAGATGAGCGTGTCCCCGTCGAGCGCGAAGTTCACCAGCCGGACCGCGGGGAGTCCGCCCATGGTGAAGACGAGGCGGCCGATCGGCACGGAGGCGAGCAGTTCCAGGGACTCGGTGTCGTCGAGGATCTGCATCCCGGTGTGGTCGAACCGGCGTGGTGTGGGAGTCATCGGTGCCTTTTGAGAGCTAAGTTGCGGTCTAGTGTGGCTGCAGGGCGGGCCGCGACCCCGTCTGCCGGGAGATCCGGTCGGCGATGGACGCGCCGCCCGCCTGCCTGATGCTGACGTCGTTCTCCGACGACGAGGCGCTGTTCACCTCGATCATGGCCGGCGCGTCCGGGTACTTGCTGAAGCAGCTGAGCGGCACCGATCTGGTCGGCGCCGTACGGCGGCTGGCGGCGGGGGAGTCGTTGCTCGACCCCGCGATGACGACCGCCGTACTCGAGCGGCTGCGGCATCCGGCCGAGGAGGACGACGACCCGCGGTACAAGTCGCTGACCGAGCAGGAGCGCATGATCCTCGACCTGATCGCCGAGGGCAAGACGAACCGGCAGATCGCCCAGATCCTGTTCCTGGCGGAGAAGACCGTGAAGAAACTACGTGTCCGGCCTGCTCCGCAAGCTGGGCATGGAGCGCCGCACCGAGGCGGCCGTCTACGCGGTCGAACGCACCAAACAACGTCCACCGCACTGATTGAGTCGTCATCGGATCCAGAGTCGCCGATCGGCAGGATGACGCACCAGAGTCGAAGGTCCTCAGTCCGGTCGGTGCCTCACCATGCGCGGATGCGGCGTCCATGGACCTGCTCCGGTGTGATCACGAGGTAGACCTCACGGTCTCCGCCGGCCCAGGGCTCGACAGTCAGGGTCGCGCGCAGCTTCTCCGACTCCTCCGGCCCTGCCTGCCTGACAGTTCCGGAGATCAGGACGCTCCAGCCTTCATGCATGCCTTCGTCGATGCGATCGACCTCGAAGGCCACCGGGCCGGTGCCGTACCGCCCGATCGCGGTCGTCGGCGCAGTACGGAAGACCACTGAGCCATCGTGGATCGCGAAGTTGACCGGTACGACGCTCAGCCGGCCGCCGAGCTCGAAGGCGACCCGTCCGACGCCACCGGCCTCGATCAACTGCCGGCACTCCTGCTCCCGCAGGTCGTCCAGGACCGGGTGCAACGCGGCGCGGCCGTGGCCCGGAGGACGGTTCGGCTGCGACCCCAAGAGATCGGTGATGCTGGTGTCGAGCGCATCGGCCAACCGGATGAGCGCACCCGCCGTCATCGCGACTGGCGCGCTCTCAACGCGATCCAGGTAGGTCGGCTCCATCCGCGCCCGGGTCGCGACCTCTTCGCGGCTGAGGCCCAGCGCGCCACGGCGCCGCCGGACCCGTCGGGCCAGGTCACCGCCGGTCGCGTCGGGACCGCTGCCGGTCCGCTCCTTCTCGCTCATCATGGGTCGCCTCCGGTTGTCTGCGTAGGTTCCCATCACACCGGACCGGTACCCCCAGCAGCAGAGCCATCCGCCCCTCACCGGTGGGACGAATGTCCTCATTGGAGGCGGCTGATCGGATTTGTTCGGTCATGGGGTGGGCTCGATCTCATCGAGGTGGAGGGCGTTGGCGAGGAAAATGGTGACGTTGTGTTCCCACAGCGTGGGGTGGCTGTTGAGCGCGGCGGTGTGGCCGGTGTTGGGGACGATCCACAGGTCGACTGTGGCGGGAGGCGGATTGGATGTAGCGGCCTGCGTAGCTTTCGTCAGGCTTGTCGCCGCCGGCGATGAGCAGCACCGGGCGCGGCGCGGCTGCGGCGACGGCGTCTCGCAGTGCGATCGGTTGCTCAGCGGCGGTGAGGAGGTCGGTGATGCCATAGGTCAGCCAGCCCAGACCTTCCTGCATAGTGCCGTGCCAGCCGTATTCGTCCGAGAGCCAGGCCGTGTGGGCGCTGACCCGGTTGGTCGCACCCTCGGCGACGACAGCACGGATCCGTCCGTCGTGAGCGGCGGCACCGATCGCCTCCTCGCCTCCCATGGACAGTCCGACGGCAGCAATCAGTTCGTCGTTCACGGTCGGCTGGGTCTGGAGGAACGAGACGGCTGCGGAGACGTCCTGGTCGCCGTACCAGCCGAAGTCCATGGCGCGGCCGTCGCTGCGACCGTGGCCTCGGGCATCGAAGAGGAGCACGCCGTACCCGTGGCGTGCCAGTACGACGGCGTGCTCGAGGGCGCTCGATCTGGTGGACCCCGCCCCGTGCACCAGGACGACGGCGGCGCGGTTCCTCGACGGGATGTACCAGCCGGCCAGGCTGACCCCCTCAGAAGTAGCGAACCTGACTTCGCTGAAGGACAAGCCACGATCAGCCGGAGTAGTCGCCCCGACCGCTGTCGGGGGGCACGTTCGTCGCAGCGACGGCCTGACCGATCGCGCGGGCACCAGGGACCGAACGAGCGAGCCGGTCGAGTCTGGGTACGACGAGGGTGTCGCATCACCGGAGTCGCCACGCCAGGCCAGCTCGAGAAACGCCAGCGCTCGGTCGGAGTCCAGCTCGTCGGGGACGAAGGTCCTTTCGAGGCGGCGGGTTCGGCCTGCGGACTGGGGACTTGTGTACCTGGCCGCGAGCAGATCCGAGTCGGCAGGCTGAGTGGCATCGAGCGGCCGAGGGATCGTCGAGGCTGCGGGGCGGAGAGGGGTCGGTCATGAGACGCAGTCAGGTGATGGTCCAGCGGCCGCGGCGCCCGCGCCGGCCGGCGACGCTCGATCTGCGGACGCCGTCCGGCCGCGTCCTGCCCTTCTGACCTCGGGAAGGTACGGCTCTGACCGTGCGCCGTTCGGTCGGCCGTTCGCCTACCGGCGCCGTGGGCCTGCCGGAGTTGCTGCGTGGGGTGTGGTGCTCGCTGGGCTGGAACCGGTCACCGCCGACGTGCTCAGGGGATGAATCGGCACAGCGCAGCGATGGCGAACGCGTTCGGCCGGTCTGGGACGAGCCGGACCTCTGCGCCGGTCAGCAGTGCGGCCCGGATCGCCACATCCTCGAGGGAGGCCTCGTACGCTTTCAGGCCGGCCCGCTAGAGCGGATCTGGGTCCAACGCGACGTCGGCCGGTCCAGAACCGAACCGGGCCCGGGCTTGTCCTGCCGGGCCGGCGGGCAGCAGTACGCGGACGCGGCGAGCAGCCCTTCGATCTGCTCCGCGACGATCCAGTGTGTCTGTACGGTGACCTGTTCGGCCAGCCGTCCTGCGGGGCCGTCCTCGCTGCGGCCGCCCCGCAGCCGGCGTACCGCCACGTCGGCGTGGATCCACGTCGGCAGGTGTTCCTGGAGGTATTGCATCGCCCGGACGTCACCGGCCGGCAGCAGCATGTGAGCGTCGTAGCGCCGCAACAGCCGGGCGAGAACCTCGGCGACCGCGGCAGCGTTGTGCTCCCAGGAGTCCTCGGCACGGTGCTGGTAGCGCCCCTGGGACCAGCCGCCCGGTGCGTTGCGCTCGATCTCGTCGTCCGGACCCGTCACGGCCGTCGCGAGTGGTTCAGCACTTCCGGCGGCGTACACGGAAAGGTCCGCGCCGGTCCGGTCAAGCACCGCCAGCACCCGGGCCGGATGCTCCTGCTCCCAGGCCAGCAGCGGCCTCAGGTGCGGCAGGGCGCTGCACTGGGCCAGGTCCGGCACCTCCGCGCCCGGAAGGGCTACGGTCAGTGTGACTTCGGTGCCGACCGCGAACCCAGCCAGCACTCCCGGCCCGGGCGTCGTCGATGCCGTTCAGGATCGTCATGGCTGTCACCTCCTGGGGTTACAGCTCAGCCCGGGCGGCGCCGCGGAGAACAGGGGACAAGTGCCCATCGGTGTGTACCGAACGGCACCGCGGAGCCGCGGTTTTCGCCTCTGCCACCAATCGTCGCCCGGCGGAATGGTGGCAGCAGAGGACGAGCGCGGACCAGGGAGGACGCAATGACGACAGGGGCCACCCGGACGGGACGGAGGCAGGCGACGTCCGACGTCACCGATCCCGTGCTGTTCATCCGTCTGTTCGAGATGCTGACCGATGTCCGACGCGAACTCGGCCGCGGGGACCTCGACGCAGCAGCCCGCCTCCGCGCAGCACTGCTGCTGACGGAGGCCCGAGGCCGGTTGCGGGACGCCCTGTCGCCTGCCGTCACCGCCGAGTTCGAGCGCATGGAACCAGGCCTCGCCGACGAGCCGACCGTCGCCGAGCCGAGGCTCGCGTACCGCGGCACACTCGCCTGGCTCGCTGGCCTCTCCTGGCTGCCCAAAACCCAGCCACCGAGCGGGGCGGGAGGGACATCAAAAGCTGACGGCTAACTGACCTGTTCGGCACAGCGTCACGCCGAATGTTACGAGCCGGGCGACCGGCTGTGCCATTCGGCGCGTGACGGCGAAAAGTCATGCACGAGGCCGAGCAGCGCGCCGGTCAGAGCTGCGAACGTGCGGCGGACCGCCTGTCCCGGCAGCCCAGCCACGGGCCCATGTCCACGCACTCGTTCGGCGGGCATCATCGAAGAGGGCCATGGTGCGCGGAGGGGACGATGAACGTAATGCTCCGGCTCGGCCGGATCGCCGGTATCCCGGTGGGCGCGCACTGATCGGTGCTGTCGATGATTCCGGCGGCGATGTCGGATCGGGGCGAGGGTGTTCGTAGAAGGGGTGATCGTCACCGACACGCCGGGGGCTCCACTGCCCTGCGCGAACTCGTTCCCGGCCACAGCGCCGCGTCGTACGGGTTGACCGCGGCGCTAGCCGCGGTTGTCGTCCGCGGGCAGCCGATCGTCAGGGCGGGACCGAGGCTTTCGGACCAGAGGCCTGGGACCTTGGTCCCTGCCGCCGTACCCGGATCACGCGATGCCCTGGAGGTGCAGACGCGCGAAGGCGCGACGTGCGGGACAGTGCAGGTCGCCTATGCGCGCGTGGTGTGCGGTTCGGCCGGCATCGCGCAAGCGATCAGTGCGGAGCCGCGGTGTCGCAGTGATGAGGGCCGACGCGGGTGACTTGAGACGAGCTGAGGAGCTGATCGTGATGACGAATGACATTGTCATCGGTGTCGACGCGGCCTGGCACCGATCCGGTGCTCTTGACTGGGCGCTGCACGAGGCCGTGCTGCGCCGGATGCCGCTGCGTGCGGTACACGTGGTGGACCAGCGGGTGCATACGCATGTCGCGCCGGTGAAGGTCGATGGCCAGCTGATCGTGCCGGCCGTGATTCCCGAGCCCGACAGCCGGCTCGTCGACGAGCTCGAGCAGTACGTCGCCGCCGCGGACCCGGCGCTGGACCTTGGCGCCGATGTCCTGATCGGGGCGCCGGACCGGCGGATGGCCGAACTGAGCGCACAGGCCGAGCTGACGGTTGTCGGCCGGCGCGGCATCGGCGGTTTTGCCCGGCTGCTGATCGGGTCCACCTCGGAATCCGTGGCCAACCACGGCCACGGGCCGGTCGTCGTCGTACCGGACGGCTGGCAGCGGGCCCGGTACGAGCACGCTCCGATCGTCGTGGGAGTGGATGAATACGAGCAGAACGACGCGGCGCTGGAGTTCGCGTTCGAGATGGCAGCCTTGCATCACGTGCCGCTGTGGATGGTGCATGCCTGGGACCTCCCTGCGCCGTATACCTGGGACGCCGCCGCGATCAGCGGCATGCACGATCAGTGGCAGCAGTTGGCCCGGCATCGGCTGGACAGCGTCGCAGAGCAGTGGCAACGCAAGCACCCCGAGGTCCACCTAGACCAGCAACTGCGGCAGTCACACCCCGTGCCCGCTCTGCTCGACACCGCCGAGTCGACCGGCGCCCAGCTGATCGTGATCGGCGGCCGCCACCACCGGATGTCCGGCCTGATGCTCGGGTCGGTCACGCGGGGCGTGTTGCATCACGCCACCGTCCCGGTCGCGGTCGTGCACGAGCGCAGGTCCATCGCCTGAGGCGGCCTCGTTGTGCGACCTGGCGGCGATACAAGACACCCGCCGCCGGACGTGGGCGTCTCGTTCGTACGACCGGACAGCTGGACGTGGCGGGTGTGGGCCTTGCCGAGCTGGATCCGCATCGGGCTCAGCACTCGGCCAGGAGCCGGCCGACGACGTCGTGCGCGTCTTCGAGGTCGCGCCCGAACGTGATCAGCTCGTCCTCGGTCAACGGCAGTAGCAACCGCAGGCCGGGCCACGGCGCGAGGTCGGCGCATGGATCAGAACTGCCGGATGGCTCCCGTGCCTGGTCCTGTGTCGGGTTCTGTGCACGCCGCCTGCCGAAGATGCGCCGGGCGCGCCCCGAACGGGCCGGGCGGGCCGGGCGGACGTGCTGGGAATCTGCGTCGTCCGGCCACGGCCAGGCCCAGAGGAGCCACGGAAAGCCGGACATGAAGGGTGTCATCTGCGGTCACCACCCTGAACTCGGTCGCCGAGCGGGCGACGTCCGGAACATCCACAACGCAATCACGATCCCGCGCGCGGCGCCGCGGCGGCAGTGCGATGGTGCCCGGATCGCAGGGCCAAAGGTCTCCACCGCTACGGGCCCTCAGCCCTGCGCTCTGGTCAGGACTCACGCCCCCGGAGTACTGAGGACCTTGCGCACTGCGGTAGAGAGCGCGGCCTCGGTCAGATGGAATCCCGCCGGGCGGAGCTACCCGAGGCAACAGAGGAATCGCCGGATTCGGGGAGATCTCCGCGGACAACCGTCGGGTGCTGATCCAGGAGTGGCTGGCTGAAGCCGTCACGATGTGGTCATTCGCTGCTCTGATCATCGTGGTCACCGCCGCAGGCGGCGAGACGGCCGCCGCCGAGTGGACCTACCGCGTCACCGCAGTGGCGTTGCTCGAACCGTGGTGCTGACGGCCCTCACCGGCGCCCGCACGCGCGTCGTCTGATTCAAGGCTTTTCCCGTGCTGCTGACCAGCTCGGCGGTGGTGTTGCTGACCGCTAGCCTCGCCTGAGCATCGCCTCGAAGGAGTGGCCTAGATGGATCGGCGTGTCACGCGGCTTGAGTCTCACGCTGATTCGTCGGGTCGTTCGACGTGGCGAAGGTGGACTCACGATCGGGGTGGCGGTGCGCAAGTGGATCCAGGCTCGGCGGGTTACTCGTAGAACGCAGGCAGCACGTCGAGGTAGTCGTCGATCTTCGCGGTTGCCTTGGGCCACTACCTCGATGTGCGTTGACCGGGCGGTGTGAGCGGCCAGAGCATGAGGTCTCGATCCGTGGGACTTTCTTCCCTGCCATGGCTGCCCGCGTTCGAAGACGCTGGATGTAACGGGTCCGGTACGGGTGCGGTACATGATCACCACAGTCCAGATGCCGCCGGTCGCCCGGACAGCGCGGGGCGAGGGCGACCTTCCACCGCGACGGGGATTGTCCAGCCGGTTGTCGTGAGGGGCTGTGGCAGCGACAAGACTTCTGGTGGGGGCGGAGATGACTGGTGGCGAACGTCGTGATCTCGACCACGCGGGGGCAGCGGCCCGTCAAGGGTTCTCGATAGACGGTCGATACCGGCTCGACACCAAGGCGGGCGGCCGAGGCGGCTTCGGCCTGTGGACTGCGAGAGACGAGTTGCTCGCCCGGACGGTTGCGGTGGAATTGTTCGCGCCGGACTCTCCGCGTCGCTGTCAGGTGGCGGCTGCGGTGCGGGCAGCCAGCCGGGCAGTGGATCCGCGACTGGTGCAGATCTATGACGCGAACGATCGGTTCGACCCGCCCTATGCCGTCTCCGAGTGGGTCACGGGTACGCCGCTCCCGGAGATGCTGGCGACCGGGCCGCTCGATGAACTGACCGTCGTCGACGCGATTGGCGAAGTCGCGGCGGCGATCGCTGCGGCCCATCGCGAGGGGGTGGCGCATCTTCGCCTCGTCCCTCGGATGGTGATCCGGGGCGGGGCCGGAATGGTGAAGGTGCGGGGTGTCGCAATCCGGGCGGCGCTGGCCGGTGTGACGGCACGCGACCTCACGCTGGTGGACGCACGAGGTCTCGGAACCTTGCTGTATGCGGGGTTGACCGGTCTGTGGCCGGGAGGCGAGGTGGACGGTCTGCCGCAGGCGCCGGTGCGTAGGTGGCGGTTGTGCACGCCGCGACAAGTCAGGCCAGAGCTCGATCCGGAGCTGGATGGGATCGCCTCCCGCGCGTTGCGTTGCGTTGCGGTCGGATCGCAGGTCGGCACGGCGGACGGCCGTTGCGGTCGCCAGCGGCTGTTGCACACGCGCTGTCGGCCCTGCGGCGGGCGAGTACCCGACCGCGGTGGTCCATGTCGGTGTACTGCGTCGGCGCCATGCCGGCTGATGAGAACCCGCCTTCCGGAGTAACGCCGCCGAACGGACCGGATGTGCGGGAGGTGACCGCAGACACCGAACGCATCGAGATCCCAACCTGACGATGGAGGCGTGCCCTGCGCGCTGTCAGCACTGTGGCCTGTCAGCGGTTAGGGCGGCACCAGCCCCGTCCCTTGTGGGCCAGCTGCGGTCGTCCGGCGCATCGGCTTGCGGTTGTGGGCTTTGGTCCCGAGCAGGGTGGTCGATCGGCCCTGTGTGCGCATCGGCGGTTGCGGTGGGCTGGAAGCACGACGAAATGGCACAGAGAAGGAGGCGGTCGTCGTGACGACATTGGCAAGGCGTGAACGTGGCACGTTCGCCGACATGCTGGACTGGCTGGAGGCGGAGTTCCCGGCATTCCCGGGCTTCCGTCCGTTCAGCGGAGCGCAGATGATCCGGGTCGAGGAGTTCGATGAGGCCGGGCAGTATGTGCTGCGGGCGGAGCTGCCGGGGATCGACCCGGACAAGGACGTCGACATCGCGATCGAGGAAGGCCTGCTGACCGTCAAGGTCGAGCGGCATGAGGAGAAGAAGGAAGGTGGGCGCTCGGAGTTCCGCTACGGGACCTTCACCCGCACGCTGCGGCTACCGACCGGCGCGGCCGAGGACGACGTGAGAGCTACGTACCACGACGGGATCCTGGAGATCAGGGTGCCGATCGCGGAGGCGAGCAAGCCCACGGCGAAGCACATCTCGATCGTCAAAGGCTGAGATCCCACCAGACGGCGGTGGGGCGGTCCGCCCCGAACCGTCCCAGCCGTCCGCGCAGCAAAGGAGGAGACTGATGACCGCCACCAAGGTCGAGGCGTTCGACCACGCAGTGCACACCGCCCAGCTGTGGGTGTCCGGTGTGGCGAAAGAGTTCGGCACCGAGGACCTGCAGTTCGCCTACCGGGTACTGCGGGCATGGCTGCACACGCTGAGAGACCGTCTGACCGTGGAGGCCACCGCTCAGTTCGCGGCACAGCTACCCGAATTGCTGCGTGGCGTCTACTACGACGGTTGGGATCCGCACCGGGTCCCGGTGAAGTACGGCGTCGAGGAGTACCAGCGGCGGTTCGCCGCCGAGGCGATCATCTCGCTGCCGGAGGTACGACGAGCCGCCGCCACGGTCACCGCGGCCATTCACAACCTTGTGTCACCCGGGCAGCTGACACATGTACTGGAGCAACTTCCGCACACACTGCGGCCAGTCCTTGTCGGGCAGGACTGGCCGGGCGGAAGAATGACCCTGGGCTGACGACACCGAGCGCCGGACTGCGGCGCGCGTGCCCGATGACGTGATTCGCCATCAACGAATGATGGCCCGTGAATTGATTTCCAGGGGCCGCTCCATGATGAAGCGTCCGCGCCATGGGTGCCGGGGACGGGGGCTACGGCCCGCGCCGGGTCTGCGCAACGTCTGAGCTGGGTAGCTCGATGCGGGGCTGGTTGGCCGGTTGAGTGACCGAGAGGTCGATGAGAAGGGCGACTGTTAGGGGGTTGCCGTGGATGATCTGCACGGCATGACGACTGAGGAGCTGATCAAGGAGCTGAGCGAGATCGAGGATGCCCTGCGCGAGCAGCGTTCCAGACCAGCGGGCGCACCACTGGATCTCAAGCTGGCTGTCCGGGAAGACCGCATTGTGCAAGAACTGGCGCGTCGCCGCGCCAGCCGTTCGCGAGCACACCCGCCTGGCGATAGGGAGCAGTGAACACGACCGCGCCGGGTGCCGAGCTACAAAGTGGCAGAGCCACCCCACGCCGGGAGCCCGGCAGAAGAATCAGCTCGATGCCGAGGTTTGATCGGGAGGCCACGATGTCCGACGTACTGATCACCGACCTGTACGAGGCCAACATGGCCCTGGCCTATCTCGGCGAGCACATGACCGACCCGGCCACCTTCAGCCTCTTCGTCCGGAACCTGCCCGCTGAGCGCGGCTACCTGGTCGCAGCCGGCCTCGAGCAGGCGCTGTCGTATCTCGAACGGTTCCGGGTCAACGACTCGGATCTGTTGCAGCTCGGATACGCATTCAGCCGTCCAGACGGACTGCTCGGGCGCCTCCGCGACTTGTCCTTCACTGGCGACGTGCTGGCCGTTCCCGAAGGCCGCATCGTGTTCGCGGGCGAGCCGCTCCTGGAGGTCACCGCTCCGCTGCCGCAGGCGCAGCTCGTGGAGTCCTATCTGCTCAACCAGGTCAGCTTCGCAACGGCGCTGGCGTCGAAGGCGGCGCGGAGCATCGTGGCGGCCGGCCAGATCCCCGTCGTCGACTTCTCGTTGCGCCGCGCCCAGGGCGTCGAGGCCGGCATGCAGGCGGTCCGCTCCGGCGCGATCGTTGGGTTCAGCGGGACCAGCAACGTGGCCGCTGCCGCTGCCTATGGAATGCCGGCGGTCGGCACCATGGCGCACTCGTTCGTGGAGGCGTTCGCAGACGAATCGGCTGCCTTCCGTGCGTTCGCCCGGAACGCGTCCGGCCCCGTGATTCTGCTGGTCGACACCTATGACACCGAGCAGGGCGTCCGGCTGGCGGCTGAGGTGCTCCGGCAGTTGCCCGGCGGCCGCGACATCGGTATCAGGCTGGACAGCGGCGATCTGGCCGAGCTGTCCGACACGGCCAGGCGGATCCTTGACGACGCAGGTCTCGAGCGGGCGCGGATCGTGGTGAGCGGAGGTCTTGACGAGTACGCCGTCGAGCGGCTGGTGGTGGCACACGCGCCGATCGATGTCTTCGCTGTGGGCACCTCGGCGGACACGCCTTACCTTGACACGGCGTACAAGCTCGTCGAGTACGCGGGCCGGCCGGTGATGAAGCTGTCGGCGGGCAAAGTCACGTTGCCTGGCCGCAAGCAGGTCTTCCGCGAACCCGAATGGCGGGACGTGATCGCGTGCCGCGATGAGCCGCGTCCGGCGGAGGCCGAACCACTGCTGGAGCCGCAGATGCTCAACGGGGTCCGGGTCGTTCCCGCGCTCGCACCGGATGCTGCGGTGGCCGCAGCCCGGCGGCGATTCCGCCACGACCTCGACCAGTTGCCCGCCCCAGTGCGTCGCATCCAGCGACCCTCGACCGTCGTACCTGTCGTATCTGCGGAACTCGGGCGCCTGACCAACCAGGTCCGGAACCGCCTCACCACCCGCTGAGCGCGGAATACAGCCGGAGGGTCATGACCCCCACGAAGCTTGGTCACCGCCGGTGGAGCCTGCCACGACCGAGCCGCGCTGACCTTGGGACTGATGACCTGACCGGCCGAGGACCTTCGGCCCAAGTGCTCGGGCTGTGCGGGTGATGCAGTGTGGCACTGAGGCCCTGTCGATTCCGGATGGCCAGGTCTGGGGGTGTGCCAGAGGCAGCGGGCCCACGATCCCGCCGGTGAACGGGGGCTGCCGGAGGATGGTGAGGTGCTGCGTTCCGTTCTCGCAGAGCCCAGCAGCGATCCGGGCGGACCGGGCCGAGTGGGAGGGCAGCCCCGATGACGACACGCACCGACAACGCATCCGACACCGCAGTCGAGCTCCACGCCGATGTGGAGACTTACTACGACAACGGCACCTGGCACACCCGGCGTTGCGACAGCGCCGAGCCGTTCGCGTCCGGAGCCAGCCGAGTACGGCTGATCGCGATCGGGGTCGAGGTCGCCCGCTGGAACGGTCTGCGCCACATCATCCGAGACACCGACGGCAACATCGTCGAGGTCAACAGGTACGTGACCGGCCCGTACCCGAGCCGGTCACCCGTCACGCGCGAGCGCATCGGGCGGTGACTGGCACTGTCCGGACGCGGAGCGTGCGGACTGGGCCACAATCCGCCCGCCTGCCTATTCGCGGCCGCCGCATGATTGGCTCACGCGCCGCCGAGACGGTAGCTGGCCTCGATGTAGTCCACCAGGCGGTCTCGCGCGTGGTCGATGTCCAGGGCCCGGTGCCTCAAGAGATTCCGCTCGAGGGCGGCCGCGAGGTCGGCAAGGCGGCGGTCCTGGATCGTGCCGGTGAACCATCGGGAGAAGTCGCCGCGGGTGAGGTGGAACTCGATCACCTTCGGGTCGGCCTTGGCGAGGCGGCGGGCGAAGTCCTCGACATTGGCGGCCGCACCGGCTGGCCCCTTCTCGGGGAGTAGAACCAGCGATGGCTCGGCAAGGGCTCGGTGACGTACTTGTGCCAGTGCCGCCGGTGCGGCGTGCGCCGGGCAGCGACCACGAACGGCCGCTCCAGGCCACCGGCCTCCCGCAGCGTCGCCGTCGCGGGCTCCTGCTCATACTGGCCCGCGACGACGCGATCCGCCCCAGTGACCGCCAAGGTGAAGTCCACCGCTGCCAGCACGGACGGTGTCAGCTGATCGGGCCGGTACGTGACCAGGCAGTAGCCGCGGTCTTGCGGGCGGAACACGTCGGCTGTGGTGCCGCCCTCGGCGAGCGCCACCTGAGCCTCGTCGACAACGATCCAGTGCGGCAGGCCCGACGTCGCGCGAACCTCGTCGATGACGGCCGCCAGCGTCCGCAGGTAGTCGAACTTCGCCGGCTCGCTGACTCCGGACAGGTCCACGACCACCGACAGCGCGTGCTGACGTACGATGGTCAGCAGCTCGGGAACACTCGGCAGCCCGTGCTCCCCGATGACGACGGTGTTGTGCAGCCGATCGAGCCCGATGTGATCGCCCTCCATGTCCAGCACCATCACGGTGTACCCGGCCGACACCCACTGCTCCACGAGCAGGCCAGCCAGATGCGACTTGCCGGCCCCGGTGGGTCCGCAGACCAGGATGTTCGCTTGTGCTCCCGGCACGGTCGCCGGGCTGCCGTCGGAGAACCGGCCGATCGCGACCCGGCGCCGCGCCGGCCGGATCAAGAGTTCTCCGGTGACCAGCGGGCCGGTGAGCAGCGACACCACACCGCAGCCGTCCGGTTCATCGAGCACCAGGTCGGCGTGCTGGCGCAGCGACGGCACCGCGTTCGCCACCGCGACACCGACCTCCGCCGCCTCGAGCAGCGCCAGGTCGTTCTCGGCGTCGCCCACCGCGATCGCGTTGTGGGGTGAGATGCCGAGCTCACCCAGGGCGGCCAGCAGGCCCGTTCCCTTGGAGACGCCCGCGGGCAGCACCATCAACGCCGACCGGTTACGCAGCAGCTGGCAGTCCAGCCCGAGCTCGTCGACCGCGTGATGCACCGCGTCCGCATCGGCAGCCTCGCACGCCAGCACCACCCGGCCACGTCGCACCGGCACGCCTCGCTTCGCCAACCAGTCGGCGAGCAACACGTCGACCGGCCGGGCAAGCTCGCGAACCTCGTCACCAATCAGCAACACCGCACCGTTCTCAGCGACAACAGCATCGAACTCACAGGCCACCTTGCCGAACTCGTCCTCGAGCTCTGCCTGGATCCGCCCCGTGACCAGCACCATCGCCAGCCCGCCGTCGCGTCCGTCACGAACCGCGGCCATTGCTTCGGACGACAGCCCACCATCGGCAACCGTTCCGTCCAGATCGAGCGCCACCGCCTGCACAAAGCCCCCCATCACAGCTCACCGTGCCCAACACCCGATGCCCCCAGCGACATCGGCAAATGCGCAATCACAGCTCGCGGTTGCCGCCACATGATTGCCTCCCTCGGTGCCGGGCCCCCCACCTCTCCCAGCCCACCGTCGCTCGACTGAACAGGACAGGGCCAAGTGGGAGCGAGGAGGGGGGACCTTCGACCTGACCGCCCAGTCGACAAGCGCGGAGTCGGACCTCGAGATGGTCACCAGGATCGCCCGGGCAGATGGTCGGTCGCTTGGGGCATATCCGCGCAGCTCGGCCCCGCTCACCGTGTTGCCGCCACCTGAGCACGAACAGGTCCCGGGTGGACGGCACCGGCCGTCGCCGGCCACCCGGGAGCTGGTCGACTCCGAGGCACGCCGGCTCGTCGGCGGGCTCCCGAACCCGTGACGAACACCAAGCACATGCCGCAGCCAGACTCCCGGAGGCTCTTGTGGCGGGTCGCAGCGGCGACGCGCTGCCGACGCCGGAGGGCCTGCCCGATTAGGGACTTTGGTGCCTGTCGGCGACGGTGCGGCTCGACCACGATAAGTATTGCCTGCGGGGCGCGCGAGGGAGTCGAAAGACTGAGAGGCCGGACGGTTGAAAGATCGACGGCGACCTCCAGCCACCTGATCCGGACAATACCGGCGAAGGGAAAACGTCTCGCAGGTTTCTCGTTGTGTCCATGTCGATGACGCGTCGTCAGTTGGTCCGCTCAGACATCGAGCGTCACTGAGCAGAACCATCCGCCCGGTGAGGCGGCGAGTGTCAGTTCATGCAACGACACGGCCGTCGGCACCGCGCCGACCTGCGGCAGCGCTTCGGCGCCGATCGTGGCGAACCGGACGCCGACAGTCGCGTCCAGCGGCACGAGCTCGACATCGACTGGCACCTCCCCGCTGGTCTCCATCAGGTAGACGACCTCCTCCAGCACGGCGACCAGGAGGTCGACGTCGCTGCTAGCCGTCAGCTGGAAGTGGTGCGTCCCGGTTGGGTGTGCGGCGGAGACGTCCAAGAAGCTCTCGACAGTACCGAGCACCGCCTCGGCGATGCACCGCTCACGACTGCCCGCCCAGGCATCGACCCGCAGGTCGGCGGTATGCGGCATTGTCCGATGTCCCGCCATCTGCGTCCTCGGCTGGTCCATCCGCATTCCTCTCGTGGCCATCCATTCATCTCACCGTCTCGTATGTACCGGGATGATGAAAGGCTCCCCAGACCAGGACGTCCGGCCCCGAACTGCGGCCGCGATCGCGACTGGAATCGCGCGAGTGAGGCCAGGTCGGTGGCAATGGAGTGGCGGTGCAGCATGCATTTCGAACCGCCGCACACGTCTGGCAGCCACGCCAGCTCGCGGCAGTCGAGCTTGGGTCAAGCGAGGGTTCGATTCCCTCGGCGGCAGCAGTCCACCGGCGCTGTGGCGCCGTCCGTCTGGTGAACGGCTCGAGGGGGGACGGAGATGAGGATTGTCGAGGAGACGCCGTATCGGTTGCGGATCGAGCCGGAGGGCCGGATGCGGGTGGCCGGCATCGTCTTCGCCTCTCGAACCCTGCTACCGCACGCGGAGCAGGACAAGGCGCTGCAGCAGGTCTGCAACGTCGCGACGCTGCCTGGGATTGTGGTTGCCTCGTTCGCGATGCCCGATGTGCATTTGGGGGTACGGATTTTCGATCGGAGGTGTGGCCGCCACAGACGTTGCACAGGGTGGCGTGGTGTCGCCTGGAGGGGTCGGTTTTGACATCTGGTGCGGGGTCAGGCTGCTGGCGGCCCGTGACTTGAACCGGTGCGAGGTTGCGTCGCACCTGAGTACCATCATGGACAAGCTGGACCGGGCCACGCCGCGCGGCGTCGGCCGTGGTGCAGTGTGGCGGCTGCAGGGCCGCGACGAGCTCGAGCAGGTGCTTCGGGGTGGGGCCCGGTATGCCGTGGCGCAAGGAGACGGCGGACTGCGGGATCTCGAACGCTGCGAGGACAGTGGTGCGGTCTCCGACGCGGATCCGGGCCAGGTCAGCGACCGGGCGTTCGAGCGTGGCCTGGAGCAGGTCGGCAGTCTCGGCTCCGGCAACCACTTCCTCGAGGTTCAGGTCGTCGACGAGGTGTACGACGAGGTCGCCGCCGAGACGATGGGCCTGGCACGGGACCAGGTCTGCGTGATGATTCACTGCGTTCGCGTGGTCTCGGCCATCAGATCTGCACCGACCATGTCCGGCTGATGTGCAAGCGATGAACAGGTACGGCATCTGGGTGCCCGACCGCCAGCTCGCGTGTGCCCCTGTCGACTCGCCGGAGGGCCGGGCCTACCTCGGCGCGATGGCCGCATCGGCCAACTACGGCCGGGCCAACCGGCAACTGCTGAGCCAGGCGGTACGCCGCGTGTTCGCCACCGAAACCGGTGCGTCGCTCGACCTCGTCTACGACGTCTCGCACAACCTGGCCAAGCTCGAGGAACACGACCTCGACGGTGTGCCCCGGACGCTGTGCGTGCACCGCAAGGGTGCGACTCGCGCCCTGCCGCCCGGGCACCCCGACCTTCCGGAGCCGCTGCGGGCCGTCGGCCAGCCGGTGCTGATCCCAGGCACCATGGGCACCGCGTCGTATGTTCTGACCGGTGTGCCGGGCGGTCCGCGTTCGCTCCACCGCCCACGGTGCGGGCCGCGTCGCCAGCCGGCACCAGGCGGCGCGATCGGTAACGGGCAGCAGTTGCGCGACGACCTCGAGAAGCGCGGCATCATGGTCCGCGGTTCGTCGTGGCGCGGCCTCGCCGAGGAAGCACCGACGGCGTACAAGGACGTCACCGAGGTCGTCGCTACCAGCCACCGCGCCGGGCTCGCCCGTCCAGTCGCCCGCCTCGTGCCCATCGGCGTGGTCAAGGGCTGAGCGAGAGTGGGCGGGATCGGGCGGCGTGACGTTCGTGGAGTGCGGCCGCTCCGTCGATCGGGGACCTTCGGCCCTGACGGTGACGGCGTGTGGACCGCAGCCTGGAGGTCTAGGACTCGACACCGGAATGGAGGACCACCGCGCGAGACATCATGCATGTCGGTGCCACCTGCATCGGCGAACACGACAGCCTGGAAGTGGCTGCACAGCGGATGCGAGAGCTGGAAGTCGGCGCGCTCCCGATCTGCGGAGACGACGATCGCCTGCATGGCATCATCACCGACCGCGACATCGTAACGAAGTGCGTCGCCCTCGGCGGTGACCCTCGTACGACGACCGCCGGTGAGCTGGCCCAGGGCGTGCCCTACCTCGTTCGTTCCGACACCGGGATCGAGTACGTGCTCGAGGTGATGGATGAGCATCGGGTCCGCCGGGTGCAGGTCCTGGAGGACGACCGGCTGGTTGGCATGATCAGCGAAGCCGACCTGGCCCGCCATCTCCCCCGACGCCACGGTGGCCGCTTCGTCGAGGCGATCTGCGCGAGGGGCTGGCGTCGGCTGAGGCTCGGCCGGCAGGTCGCTCAACTCGTCGAGCTCGACGGCGCGTTGGTCAGGTGCGACGCGAACCAGTCGCGGGCCATCGCCGCGACCTGCTGGAGTGCACCCGGCTCCTCGAACAGGTGGGTTGCTCCCGCAACGACCGCGAGCTCGCTCTCGCACGGCATGGCCGCCTGCGCGCGGCGGTTGAGCTGGAGGACGAGATCGTCGTGACCGCCAACGATGAGCAACGTCGGCGTCATCACCGCATCCAGCCGCTGGCCGGCGAGATCGGGTCTGCCTCCACGCGAGACCACCGACCGGACATCGGCGCGTGGGTCGGTCGAAGCCCACAGCGCCGCCGCCGCACCGGTGCTCGCCCCGAAGTACCCGATCGGGAGCCCGGCGGTCTCCGGCCGGGTACTCAGCCAGGAGGTGACATCGACGAGCCGGTGCGCGAGCAGTCCGATGTCGAAGACGCGGTCCCGGTCGAGTTCCTCGTCCGGGGTGAGCAGGTCGAACAACAGCGTGCCGAGGCGGGCCTCGTTCAGAACCGAGGCGACGTAGCGATTGCGGGGGCTGTGCCGGCTGCTGCCGCTGCCGTGTGCGAAGACGACCACGCCGACGGGCTCCTCGGGGACGAACAGATGCCCGGACAGCCGGACGCGGTCCGCGACGACGGTGACGTCCTTGTCGCACAACGGCGGGTCGGATCCGCCGACGGCGGCGACCGCCGGCTCCGGGCGCTGTTGTGCCGCCCGGTGCAGCAACTCGGTGACCTCCTGGTCGGAGGTCTGCGGGAACTGGCGATACCACTGTCCTACTGAGGCGAACCAGGCTGGCGTCTCCAGGCAGACCACCTCGTCCGCGTCCTCGCGGAGGGCGGTGAGAGCGTCGGCAGCACCCACCGGCACCGCGATGACAACTCTCGCGGCGCCTTGCGCCCGCGCGACCTGACACGCGGCCCGGGCGGTGGATCCGGTGGCTACGCCGTCGTCGACGATCAGCGCGGTCCGGCCGGTCAGTGGGATCCGGTCGCGCCCGGCGCGGAACCTGGTCACCCGGCACCGCAGCTCGGCCCGCTCGGAGCGTTCGAGTGCGCTCAGCTCCGCCGAGGTCACCCGCGCCTCACCTCTGATCCGTTCGTTGATCACCCGCACGTCGCCCTCGCCGATCGCTCCCAACGCAAGCTCGGGCTGGTGGGGCACGCCGAGCTTGCGCACCACGATCACGTCCAGGGGCGCCGCCAGAGCGCGGGCGACCTCGAACGCGACCGGTACACCGCCCCGCGGCAGCCCCA
Source organism: Kribbella orskensis (assembly GCF_004342085.1). NCBI lineage: Bacteria > Bacillati > Actinomycetota > Actinomycetes > Propionibacteriales > Kribbellaceae > Kribbella > Kribbella orskensis. Next base: position 45,575 of record NZ_SLWM01000029.1, on the reverse strand, counting down.
CAACCACCACGTCCTCACCACGCAGCGAGTCCAGTCGCCGAGCCAGCCGACGTCCCGCCTCCGTGCGGTCGATGAATGGCATCGTCTGCCTCCTTCCGGCATCCCGATCCCGGTCGCGCAGGACCACGAATGACAGCGTGCAACTCCGGGCCCACCCGCGGATAGGGGCGCTGGTCACCTGAGGCCAAGTCCTGGGTCCATCCGGCGGTGGCCGTCGAGATCGTGCATCAGCTCACAGGGGACGGACCGGGTCGGCTATCTTCTGGTTCGTCCGCCGGAATGATGAGCCCATAGTGACCGTCATCGCGGTGGTAGAGCACGGCGCAACGGTTCCTGTCGGCGTCGCGGAAGAACAGGATTGGCAGGTCCAGCAGATTGAGCCGCGCCACGGCGTCGGCGACGGTCAGCGACGGCGCGGGCTGCGTGCTGATGGTCAACGGCAGCCGGAAGGTCGCCAGTTGGTGCGGTCCTGGGGGCGTCATCATCGCGAGCCGGTAACCAGTCTCGCCGCCGCGATAGATCACCGCGCGTCCTGGCCGGTTCCGGACTCGGTGAAGAGGTGGAAGTCGTAGCCGAGCATCTCCATCTCGCGCGCCGCGTCGTCGATCGTGCAGCGATGCAAAGTGAAGGACTTGTGCCGGACGATCTCGCGCTCTTGTGCAGGACGCGGGTACCAGTGATGACGGTGGGCGTGCTCGGACTCGTGCCGCCACTCGTGTGGCTCGGTCGACGGCATCCCGCCGCGCCGGGCTTCCCAGTGCTGGGCGATCCGTTCCACCCGGTGCCGCAGCCGGTCCTCGAGCCGGTCGATCGCTTCCTGTGCGGTCGCGCCCTCCGCCCGCGCACGTACCAGTCGGCCGCTGAAATCGAGATTCGCCTGCGCCACTACCGGGTGCTGCACCACCGGATCGCCGTGCCGGGTCACCCGGACCCGCGCCGCCAGCACCGGCCGATGCGTCAGGCGGAGCACGGCACGGATCTTCGCGCGGGCATAGTCGGCCGTGCCCGGCGGCACGTGCCCATCGGTCGACACCTGGATCTGAACTTCGGTGGATGCGGCCATACGCCTGTGATACGACGAGGCGGACCGGCCCCGACAGTGCCGAAAGACCCCGAGCATGATCCCGTTCCGACTCGCACACCTGACCGCAAAGACCAGTACCTCAGCAAGACCCAGCAATCACTGGCGTGGGCGCTGTCGGCCCCTCGCCAGCCACCTGGAGCAACTCGCCACTACCGGCACCCCAAACGACTGACCCACCCCGCGTCACGCGAAGGCCTGGCCGACGTTTGGCACCGTCCTGCGCTGTTGTCCGGAAGTCATCAACGGACGATGAAGTGGCGTCCAGCGCACCGAAATCGCGGCCGTCGTGTTCTCACCTCGTCAAGTTCCCGCTCGAACCAATGTGGTTGAGATGTCGTTGGCCCAGTCGGCGATCCGCTGCCAGTCGCGGGAGTCGCCTGCCAGCTCACCTTTCGCCAGCCTGCGGGCCAGGAATCCTCTCGCCGAGTCCGGATCGAGCCGGCCGGCGAAGGTCATCGCGGGCGCGGCGCCGATTCGGTCGGCGAGCCGTGCGACGTTAGGTGGCATCGTCTGCGGCTGATCCTTGTCGGGGCCGAGCGGGCCGCTGTGGAACAGCCAGACCCGACGGGTGCGCAGTTGGTCCTCGTGCCGGCGCAGGAACTCGACCGCCTCCGGACGCCAGCGGTGTAGGTAGACGGCGCTGCCGAGCACGACGGCGTCGTACTCGCTGACGGCCTTGACATCGGTGATCTCGTGGACGTCGACCTGGTGGCCGGCTTTGCGCAGTTCGGTGCCGATCGCGGCGGCGATACTGGCAGTCGCTCCCATCTTGGTGGCGTAGGTAACCAGTACCTTCCTGGACATCGAAACCCCTTCTCTCTGCTGTTACCGGCGATCTGCGGTGGTGGGGATCACGGCGACGGGACAGGCCGCTTGCTGGAGTACGGCCTGGCTGACCGAGCCGAGTGGCAGGCCGTTGAAGCCGCCGCGGCCGCGGGATCCCAGTACGACGAGTTCGGCGTCGGCCGAGTGATGCAACAGCTGCTCAGCGGGGTGGCCGTCGCAGTAAAGCAGTTGGGCACAGGCGCCGGCCGGCCGGGTCTTGATCGTTGCGAGCAGGTCCTCGGTCACGTTGTGCCCGTCGGAGTGTGGCGGCCGGACGGTGATCACCTGGAGGGAAAGGTTGTGCCGGTTCGCGTGAGCAAGGGCGAAGTCGAGGGCCGCTTCGCTCGCCGCTGACCCGTCGTACCCGGCGACGACCCGATGGGCGGTCTGCCCGGACTGCTGCGGTCGGATCACGACCACAGGGCAGTAGGCGTGCGCCGCCAGCTCGGCGCTGACGGAACCGATCAGCGGGCCGAGGGTCGAATCGGGACCCCCGCTGCCGACCACCAACAGGTCCGCGGTCCGCGACTCGCCCAGCAGGACCGGGAGCGGGTAGCCGGCGACCTTGCCGCCGTCGGCCGGCACCTCGGCCGCGGCCGTGTGGGCGATCTCCAGGGATTCGCGGACGACGTTGTCGGCCATGACCTTCAGATTGAGGAGCAGCTCGCCACAACCTGGTGGCAGCCGCAGGAGTGGCCAGATGAAGGCGTGCACCAGCTTGAGCCGGGCTCGGCGTACCGCTGCTTCGGCGGCGGCCCAGCGGACCGCGGCCTCGGACATGATCGATCCGTCGACGCCGACAACGATGCTCGTGCCGGCCAGGACATCTTTGCCGTTCGTCGCGCTGCGGCGGCCGGGATGCGGCAGCTCGGTGATGTCTGTCCGCGAGTACTCCTGCATGATCGTCATGAGTCGACTCCGGCGAAGGCGATGGGCTGGACCACTTCGGTCCGCCACTCGGGCTGATCCCGGCTCGACGGGTCGTGGTAGGTCTCCCAGGCATCGCCGGTGCGGTAGCCGCCTTCGTCCTGCAGCCAGTTGTCGATTGCCTGGTAGGTCTGCGCAATGGAGTCGTAGGACCCGGCGTGCCAGGCGACAACGGCCCGGCCGCCGGGCAGCGTCGAGGATCGCACGGAGCCGTTCCCGGCGATCCGCACAGAGATCGGGAACCCGGCCTCGACGGCGTACCGGTGGCCGGGCACGGCGTGGCATCGGGTGAAGGGGTAACCCTTGGGAGCGATGCCGTGGGCGCTCAGGTAGGTGGCCACCTCGCCGAAGGCCTCCGCCAGCCACGGCACCAGCTCGTCGCGAGCGACCACGGCTCGGCGTACGGCGGTCCACTGTTCGGTGGTGTCCCGCAGTTCAGGCTGGTCGAGAGGCATGGTGTTCTCCTGGGTCAGCGGACGATCGCGGTCGGGCAGTGGGCGTGGTGCAGCACGCCCTGGCTGACCGAGCCGAGCAACAGGCCGGTGAAGCCGCCGCGCCCGCGGCTGCCGACCACGACGAGGTCTGCGGATTCAGCGGTGCGCAGGATCGCGCGAGCCGCGGGTCCGTTGACCAACCGGGTCTCCCAGTGGACGTCCGGGTGGTCGGATGCGGCGCCGGCCACCGACTCGGCGACGAGCAACCGGCTGGACCCCTGCACGTGTTCGCCGTCGAACTGCAGGATCGAATGTCCGTCCTCCTCGTAGGTGCGGACGGGGCTGGTCCAGGCGTGGACAGCGACCACTTGAGCTTGGAGTGCCTCGGCCTGGTCGAAGGCGAACTCGATCGCCTTGGCCGACGCCTTCGAGCCGTCGACGCCGACGACCACGGTCGGCACCTCGTGCGCCCTGGGACGCAGGTCAGGTGGGATCACCACGACCGGACAGTGTGCGTGGGTGGTCACCTGGACAGCGACCGAACCGATCATCAGCCCGGTCCAGCCGCCGAGTCCGCGAGATCCCAGCACCAGCAGCTCTGCCCGTTCGGTTTCCTCGACCAGTGCTTCGGCCGCGCCGCTCTCCACAGGCAGCGTCTGGACCGTCAGATCGGGGTGCCGCAGGCGGATTCCGTCCGCCAGCACGTTCAGCCCACTCTCCCGGGCGGTGCGCAGGGCGGCGAGGGGTATCACCTTGCCGGGTGACGGACGCGTGAAGACGACCTCGAACGCCTCGACGATCCGCAGCGGTGCATGAAGCCGAGCGGCCTCGGTCGTGGCCCACTGAAGCGCGGTTTGACTTGCCGGCGAGCCGTCATAACCGACGACGACCGGAGCGGACTGTGACGCCATGGTTTCCTCCTTCGACCTTTCACTTCGACTGTCCCGCCAGGTACGGCGGTCCAGCAGGGGCCAAGGTCCTCTCTTCGAAGGCCCCCTGGCGAAGGTCTCGTCCAACAGGGTCGGGTCAGCTGCCGTGGGCGGTGGCGATGTCGCGGCCGTCGAGCGCCGGCAGGGCGATCGCGGTCAGAGCGATGGCGCCGACGAGGAGCCAGCCGTGGCCGGAGGTGAGCCCGGCGCCGAGCGGACCGTCGTGAAAGGCCTGGTAGAACGGCGAGAACGGCAACCAGGACTCGAATGACGTGAGCAGCATGCCGGCGGCGTACAGGACATAGGCGGCGGTCGCGGCGACGGCGCCGATCGCGATGGCCGTACCCCGACGGCCGGTGATGGTGCCCGCAGCCAGCGCGAGGGCTGCGAACTCGAGGCCGAGCAACGTCATCGCCAAGGCGCCGCTGGCGGCCGCGCCGGCGCTGATGCCGAGGTCGAACAGAGCACTCCCGGCCATCGTGGACGCGAACAGCACCACGCCGAGGATCATCAGAGAGGTCGCGAGTGCGAGCGCCTTCTCCAGCACGATCCGCGCCCCGGACACCGGCGTGACGAGCAGCAGTTCCAGCGTTCCCCGCTCCTCCTCGCCGGCCAGGGCACGGGCGCCACGGCCGATGCCGTAGACGAGGAACAGCGACGGCAGCAGCAGGGTGAACAGCTCGGCGTTCAGGAAGCCCGCACCTGTCGTCATTGCCTCGAGGTCGAAGAACTTCCTCAGCTCCTCTGGGAACGACCCGTAGATCTCGTCGAGGTTCAGGTCCCGGACAGACGGCCAGAGCGCCGACTCGAGCAGGATCAGGAATGCGATCGCGACCGACCAGCCGAACAGGCCGCGCCGGGCGTCGTACAGGGATTTCAGGTAGACGTTGCGGAACATGCCGATCACCTCGGGGCCGCGTAGTAGTCGAGGAAGACCGACTCCAGGTCGGCTTCGTGACTGACCAGATTGGTCACCTCGTACGGCGCGACAGCCTTGACCAGCTCGGCGGTCGAGCCGGTGAGGACAACGTGCGCGGTGCAGCCGTCGGACGAGATGTCCTGTACGCCGGGGACCTGGCGGATCCGGTCCATCGGAGGAGTGGTGGCGAAGGTCAGTTCGAGCCGGCGGCGGGCCTGGGCTTTCAGCGCTTCGACGGACTGGGTGGTCACAAGCTCGCCCCGCCGGAGGATGCCGACGGTGTCGGCGACGGCTTCGACCTCGGCGAGGATGTGCGACGAGAGGAAGACGGTCCGGCCGGCGTCCCGGGTCTCGCGCAGCAGCGCGAGGAACTCGCGTTGCATGATCGGGTCGAGACCGGCGGTCGGTTCGTCGAGGATGAGCAGGTCGGGTTCGTGCATGAACGCCTGAATGATGCCGATCTTCTGCCGATTGCCGTGGGACAGGGTGCCGATCTTGACCGTGACGTCCAGCTCGAACCGCTTGGCCAGTCTGTCCACCCCGGCTGACTCGACGCCGCCACGCAGGTTCGCGAAGTAGCGCAGGTACTGCGCCGCGGTGAGATCGGGGTACGGGGCGAAGTCGCCAGGAAGGTAGCCGATGCGCCGTTGCAGGGCGTCGTACTGATCGGCTGCGTCGAAGCCGAAGACGATCGCGGAGCCGGAGGTCGGCCGGATCAGCCCCGCAAGCAGCCGGATCGTGGTGGTCTTACCCGCGCCGTTGGGACCGAGGTAGCCGAACACCATCCCGGTGGGGACGTCCAGGTTCAGCTCGCTCAGAGCGAGGTGGTGGCGGAACCGCTTGGTCAGCCGCCGGGTCCGGATCGCGAGTTCCATGGCAGGCCCCCTTCGTCCTCCACGCTACGGATCACACGCCGGTCCGATCAGGGCCGAAAGTCCACCGGCCTTGGTCCCCAAGTCCTCTCCCGGGCCCGCCGGAGCAGGTGATGGCTGGCTGATGGAGCTCCGCAAACTGGACCTGAACGCCGCACCCAAGCGGCCGGGTACGCCGTCGAACGAGCCAGGCGCCGCCCACCGCAGTCAACCGATCCCGGGCCGAAAGGCACGGAGGATCGGGACTTCCGGCCCTCCCGGTTCCGGTCGGATCGTGGCGGACAATGACGACAGACCTGGGGCACGGGGATGAGGGTGCCGGCGGTCAGGCCCGGCACAGGGGGCAGGGGGTTTGTGATGCAGGTCTTCACTCGCCGGCGGATGCTGCAGGTCTTCGGCGCCGCGGGAATGACCATGGTGGTCCCGATGCAGTTCCAGGGTTCGGCTCGAGCGGCAGTACGCAGCGCTCAGGCGAACGGGCTGAATCCGCTGACCATCCCGAAGTACGAGTCCTCGCTCGTGATTCCGCCGGCGATGCCGTTCACCACCCGGGGCGCCGTCGAATACTACGAGATCGCGGTGCGGCAGTTCAGCCAGCAGATCCTGCCCGCCGGGCTGCCGGCCACGACCGTGTGGAGCTACGGCTCGGTCAACTATCCGGCGACGTTCAACTATCCGGCCTTCACCATCGAGGCGGCGTACCGCAGACCGGTCCGGGTACGCTGGATCAACGGCCTGATGGATGCCAGCGGCAACTACCTGCCGCACCTGCTGCCAGTCGACCCGACCCTGCACTGGGCCAACCCGGGCGGCGGTACCGCGGGCCGCGACTCGCGACCGGTGTTCGAGGAGCCGCCAGGCTCGTACGGCGGACCGGTGCCGCTGGTCACCCACGTGCACGGCGCGCACACGGCGGCCCACAACGACGGCTTCGCGGAGGCGTGGTACCTCCCGAACGCCACGAACATTCCGGCCGGGTACGCGACGAAGGGCACGTTCTACGACTACTTCGCCGCCAAGTCACCGATCGGGGCGAGCTGGCGTCCGGGCGACGCGGTGTTCGATTACCCGAACGATCAAGCTCCGGCGACGCTCTGGTATCACGATCACACCCTCGGTATGACCCGGTCGAACGTGTACGCCGGACCGGCGGGCTTCTACCTCCTGCGGCGCGGTCCCGGTGATCTCCCGACCGGCGTGATGCCCGGACCGGCTCCGCAGCTCGGCGATCCGGCCGGCACCAAGTACTACGAGATCCCGCTGGCGATCCAGGATCGGTCGTTCACGGAGGACGGTTCGCTCTCGTACCCGGGCAGCCGCGAGTTCTTCGACCAGTTTGCCGGACCCTATGTACCGGACAGCGACGTACCGCCGATCTGGAACCCGGAGTTCTTCGCCAACACAATCGTGGTGAACGGCAAGACCTGGCCGACACTCGAGGTCGAACCGCGGCGGTACCGGTTCCGCTTGCTCAACGGTTGTAACTCGCGGTTCCTGATCCTGGCGTTGTCGTCCGACCCGGTCGCCCGGCCGGTCACGCCGGCGCTGCAGTTCTGGCAGATCGGGACCGAGGGCGGGTTCCTGCCTGCACCGGTCCAGCAACGGCAGCTGCTGATGGCCCCGGCCGAGCGGGTCGACGCGATCGTGGACTTCACCGGACTGGCTCCCGGAACCGAGCTCTACCTAGTCAACCTCGGCCCGGACGAGCCCTTCGGCGAACTCACCGATCCGCCCGAGCCGGTCGCCGATCCGCAGACGACCGGACAGGTGATGAAGCTCGTCGTCGTACCGCTGGCTTCGCGTGACACCAGCATGCCTCCTGGACGGTTGCGGCTGCCCGCGTTCAAGCCGCTCGGCGCGGCGAGCACCACCAGGTCGGTCTCGCTCAACGAGGAGGCGAGCAGTGTGCCCGGCTTCGACGGCCCGATCGCCGCGATGCTCGGCACGATGGGCACGGACGGCGAACCGGTCGCCCTCGGCTGGGACGACGCGATCACGGAGAACCCGAACACCGGTGCGATCGAGATCTGGGAGTTGCACAACTTCACCGAGGACGCGCACCCGATCCACATCCACGAAGTGCAGTTCCAGCTCGTCGACCGGCGGCCGTTCGGCGGCCCGGCCCGCGGACCGGATCCCGGCGAGTCCGGCTTCAAGGACACGGTGATCGCCTACCCGGGCGAGATCACTCGGGTGAAGGCCCTCTTCGACATCCCGGGCCTGTTCGTCTGGCACTGCCACATCGTCGAGCACGAGGACAACGAGATGATGCGCCCGTACTTCGTGGGTCCGATGCCTGCCGATCTGCCCTGAGTCCGCGCTTACCACCACAGAACTGTCCATCGGCCCTGCCGCACTGGCAGGGCCGGGGGGAGCGTGGAAGTGACGGAAGGAAGAGGGCCTCAGCGATCGCACCGGCTGAACCAGGGCTCTAAGGCCTGCCAGGTGTGTGCGGAAGACCCTCGCCGCACCCCATCCGTGCGGCGAGGATCGGACTGAGGTGAGGGCATGTTCCAAGTTCGGATCCATGGTCGCGGTGGTCAGGGTGTGGTGACCACCGCGGAGCTGTTGTCTGTCGCAGCGTTCGCGGAGGGCCGGCATGCCCAGGCATTCCCGACCTTCGGGTCGGAACGCACTGGCGCACCGGTCGTCGGCTTCTGCCGGATCGACGACCAGCCGATCAGGACCCACGAACCCGTCGACCGTCCCGATGCGGTGATCATCCAGGACGCGACGCTCGTGCACCAGGTCGATCTGTTCGAGGGTCTGGCGACCGATGGGTATCTGCTCGTCAACACGTCGTACGGTCTCGCCGAGCTCGGGCTGGACGCGTTCGTCCGGAGGTTCGACCCGGATCGGGTGATGACGATCCCCGCGACCGAGCTCGCACTGATGCATCTGGGCCGCCCGCTGCCGGGGGCGGTACTGCTCGCTGCCTTTGCGGCGCTCACCGGACAGGTGCACCTGTCGTCCGTGCTCGAGGCGATCAAGGAACGATTCGCCGAACCCGTTGCCACCAACAACGTTGCCGCGGCCGAGGACGCGTACGACCGAGTCCGCGCACAGATCAAGGAGACCGCTCGTGCTCAGGCAGATTGAGGGTTCACGTGGCGTGGCGGAGGGGGTCGCGCGCTGCCGCCCGGAGGTGATCTGTGCCTATCCCATCTCGCCGCAGACGCATATCGTCGAGGCACTCAGCACCCTGGTGAAGTCGGGTGAGCTGGCACCGTGCGAGTCGTCAACGTGGAGTCGGAGTTCGCCGCGATGTCGGTGGCGATCGGCGCTCGGCGACGGCGCCTACACGGCGACCGCCAGCCAAGGCCTGCTGTACATGGCCGAGCCGCTGTACAACGCGTCCGGGCTGGGCCTGCCGATCGTGATGACCGTGACCAACCGGGCGATCGGCGCGCCGATCAACGTCTGGAACGACCACAGCGACTCGATCTCCCAGCGTGACTCGGGCTGGATCCAGGAGGACAAGACCAGCTCAGCCGAGATGCTGCCCGCCGACGCGCCCGTGCTCAACCTCAACGCGGCGGCCGTGTTCGGGGGGCTCGCCGTGGCGAACGAGCCAGGCGAAGCCGCCCGCCGGAAGGCCGCGGCCATGGCCGGGGTTATCTGAGCAGGCCCAGGTTCTTGCCGATGACACCGTCGACGCCGAGGTGGCGTGCGTTCCCGAGCTCGTCTTCGGTGTCCACCGGCCAGGTGAAGACAAGCTCGGCGCGGCGGTGGAGTTCGGTGACGAGGTCCGGGGTGAGCAGCCGGCGGTGTACGGAGACTCCGTAGGCCGGCCGCGCGCGCAGGCGGGTCCGCAACCGGCGCAGACCGCGGCGGCTGCCGGCCGACAGCACGAGGCGAACGTGCGGCAGGTCGCGGAAAGCGTCGAGCATCCACCAGTGCTGTGTGCATACGGTCACTGTGCTGTCCGGTAAGACCGCCGCGAGCCTTCTCGCCAGTCGTGGGTGGATCCCCTTCAGGTCGAGGAGCAGGCGAGGGTCACCGTTCAGCGCCGCCAGCAGGTCACCCAACTCGAGCAATCGCGTGTCGCGACGGCGGACGAACTCGCCGCGATCCCAGAGCCACCAGGGTCCGAGGGACTTCAGATGCCGTACTTCGAGGCGCTGCCGGAACGCGTGGACGTCGGCCTCGACCAGATCTGCGCCCGCATCGAGTGCGGCCCGCAGCGTGCCGAGGTCGTTTCCGGCCCGGTGTGCCACGACCAGCTGGGGACTCACGACGTACCTGGTCGCGGCTCGCTGAACCAGCCGCGCCAGCGCAGGAACATACAACTTCCCCCCAGCAGCAGGGCGGGGATCCAGTAGAGCAACGCCGTCAACGCTACCGCGCCGAAGGCGGCCGTCCACGAGACACCGATGGAAGCCAGGCCGGCGACCAGGGCACCTTCGCGAGGGCTCGCGCCATGGACGCCGGGCAGCACTCCGGCGAGCTGACTGGCCCCGAACACCGCGACGAGCTGGAGCGCCGACACCGAATCGCCGACGGCGTGGATCGCCCCGATCAGCAGTCCGAGGATTGTGAGCTGATAGCCGATCGACAGGAGGACCCCGACCGTGAACACCTTCGGTGACGGCCATGGCCAGCGTCCGGCCAGGCCGGGCCGCCGGCGGTGCACGATCAGTGCAACGAGGAGTACGACGGCCGCCGCGCCGAGGGCGACCGCGAGCACGGCCGGGGGCATGGTGACCCCGCAGACCGCGACAGCGACGATCAGCCCGACTGCGCCGACGAAACGGTCGAGTGCGACTTCCGAGACGGCGGGCGTGCGGCGTAGGCCGATGCGCTCCAGCCGGTGAATCCGCCACAGGTCCGCGCCGGCGTGCCAGGGGGAGATGAGGCCGAGAATCTCACTCTCCGCGTACGCGCGGAGGTGCCAGCGTCGCGACTGGCCGCTGGTGGACAGCGCGTGCCAGCGCAACGGGCACAGCACGTACTTCCCGATCGCGAACGGCACCAGGCCTGCGATGGCGGGCAGTACCGCGGTGTGAGGCACGCGGTCGACGTTCCACAGAGAGAGGCCGACGGCGGCCAGCAGTGCTGTGATGCGGGTGACACGGTGGGTGACGATCGCGTGCGCGATTCGCCAGATTTGTGCAATGTGCCCATGACCGAGCTGCACGGACTACTCCTTCCGGGCGCCCGGGACAGCGGAGAGTGAGGGGTTAGATCCGGTCTGCCGGGTGCCTGACGCGTCAGACAATAGCTACGCTTCCCGGCCGCCGCATCTTGAGGTAGGCGTCGTGGACGCCCCGCTGGAGGCTGGCGGCCGTTCTGCTCGGCCTGCGGGTGCCGGCCGTGGGCCGGGTGTCATGGGCGGACGATGGTGCCGTCGGGCCAGGTGGTTGGCCGCGACGAGGGCGAGCAGGGCGATGGCGCCGCCGACCAGGCCGTCAAGCAGGTAGTGGTTCGCGGTCAGCACGATCGATGCCAACATCGCCGGTGGCATCAGCCAGCCGAACAGCCGCGCGATCCAGTGGCCGGCGAGGTTCGCCCAGGCGATGCCGATCAGCAGGTTCCAGCCGAAATGCAGGCTGGGCACTGCGGCGTACTGGTTGACGAAGGCGGGCGGTTGGAGCACGCGGTAGGCCGAGGTCTGCTCGGTGACGGTGTCGACGAAGCCGTATCCAGTCAGGAACCGTGGTGGTGCGACGGGGAAGACCGCGAAAATCAGCAGGCCGATCGCGCCGGAGATGAGCATTGCGTTGCGGAACCGTGAGTACTCGTGACGGTGCCGGATCATCAGCCACAGCAGAGTGACGGAGAGCACCGGCCAGTGCCCGTAAATGTAGAAATTGCTGACCGCGTCCACCAGCCAGCCATGGTCGGCGATCGCGTTCTGCATCTCGGGCTCGGTGAAGATGCCGGCGGACTGTTCGAGCTCGATGATCCGCTCGGCGTTGCGGTATGCCAGGTCGACCCGGGTCTCGATCAGACCGCGGACTCCGAAGTACAGGCCGATCGCGGCGAGGATGACCACAACCTCCCGCGCGACCCGCCGTCGTCTTGCTCCGGCCAACCGCACTGACATGGGTCCACCCCCTCCCAACCACAGTGCCTGACCAGAACCCCGCGGAGAAGGGACCTTGGGTCATCCACCGCGAGCACTTGTGCCCTGGGCGGGAACGCGCCGCGGGCGTTCGGTGGAGCTGTAATCACCGAGGCACGCACAGGAGGCGAGCGCGATGACGAAGCCCGTGATCCATTTCGAGATCGGCGGCCGGAGTCTGGGTCGGATGACGTCATTCTACAGCGAGTTGTTCGGCTGGCAGTTGCAGCCAGCAGGGCCGGAATACTCTCTGGTACCGGCCGGTGAGGACGGCGTCGGCATCGGCGGCGGTCTGCTGCAGACCGTGGGCGAGATGCCCCCGTACGTGACCGTTTACGTCGCGGTCGACGACCTTGCGGCGATGCTCGGCCGGGCCGGCGAGCTCGGCGGGAAGACCGTCGTCGAGCCGACCACCATCCCCGGCGTCGGGCAGTTCGCCATGTTCGCCGACCCAGACGGCAACATCATCGGCCTGCTCCACCAGGTAGCGGAGACGCCATCGGCAGAAGCGGCGCGATGAGGGCATGTCACCGCTGCCGCCCTTGCTGCGGTTGAACCTCGATCGGCCGATGGCCCAACTGTGCCGGGGCAGCTGTGCAGGCTGAGCATTGTGCAGGCGGTGCTGCGCGAGGTGGTGCGCGGTGTCGGAGTGCGTCGCTCAAAGTCCTTCGAGAACGGGCCGTACGACTCATGACCGCCGCACCCATCGAGCCGATCCTGGAGTCGACGGGAGGCGTTCGTGGGACGTGCCGCCGCCTCCTGGCCCAGGCGGAAGGGGGCATCATGTCCAGTTACCTCTCGAAGTCCGGCAAGCCCGCCGGCGTAGTCGAGGATGGAGCCAGCCGGCCCGACAGCCGCCGTAGCCGGACAGGCTCGAGGCTGTGGTTCCTCTGGATGGTCGGGATGTGGGTGGCTTTCTATGTCCTGCTGCGATCCGACCGCCTCGAGGAGGTGGCGACCTGGATCCGGGACCTGCCTCTGGTCGTCGAGCTCGGCGCCTGGCTACTGTTCTTCCCCTGGGTGCTGGCTACTGCGGTCTGGACCAGTGACTGGTCCGAATGGCTGCGGGTCGTCCTCGTCGTGATCTTCACCGCCGGCTGGACGATCGTCTCGATCCCGCGCCGTAAGACAACCAGGACTGCCGCACCATCCGGACCGTGAACTCATGGCCGCTCACATCTCTGGCCGCACGTCCTTCTCGCTCGAGGGGTGGGCCTCGACGCGTCGGCCCTACCTGGACAACCTGAAGGTCGTCCTGATCACGGCTGTCATCGTGCTGCACGGCGTTCTCGGCTATGCCTCGACCGTGGAGGTGTGGACGTACACCGAGCTGCGCGAAGTCACCCTGGCGCCGGTGACCGAGATCGTGCTGTTCGTGCTGGTGAGCCCGTTCGGGTTCTTCCTGATGGCCCTGCTGTTCCTCGTCGCTGGGCTCCTCACACCGTCGTCGCTCGAACGCAAGGGCACGGCCCGCTTCCTCCGCGACCGGTCGTTGCGCCTCGGCATTCCGTTCGTGCTCTACGTTCTTGTCGTCCAGCCGACCATGACGTATGCGCTGGAACATCCCTTGGGGGATGCGCCCGGGTCCTACTGGGCGGAGTACCTGGGCGCCGAGCGGCGACTCGACACTGGCCCGCTATGGTTCGTTGGCGTCCTCCTGATCTTCTCGATGGGGTACGCCGGCTGGACCGCGTGGGCCCATGCCACGCCTTCGAGGGACCTCCCGACTCGCCGAATCACCCTGCGGACCCTGGTGCTTGCGGCAGTCGTCGTAGCTCCGGCCTCGTTCACAATCAGGCTGGTCTATCCCTATGGATCGGAGAGCGGCATCACCGACCTCAACTTCTGGGAGTGGCCAGTCTGCATCACGGCGTTCGCACTTGGCATCACCGCGGCACGCCAGGGCTGGGTGAGCGCGGTTCCGGTTCGCCTCGCACGACAGTGCCGAGATGTCACTCTGCTGGGCGCACTGGCGATGATGACCCTGCTGATCATCGTGGGCTCCCTCGAGCTCGTCGATGACGCGATGGGCGGCTGGCACTGGGCCGCGGTGGCCTTCGCTGTCGTTGATGCCGTGCTGACCATCTTCGGGGCGGTGTGGCTGCTGAGCGTCGCGCAGCACCGATTGGACCGGAGATACCGCTGGGGACCGCGGCTTAGTCGCAGTGCCTATGGCGCCTTCATGCTGCAAACCCTGTTCCTGCTCGGGTTGGCGATCGCCCTTCGCCCACTTGACCTTCCCGCGGAGGTCAAGGCCGTGGTCGTCGCGCTCGGCGGCGTGATGAGTTCGTACGCCGCCTCCTGGCTTCTGATCACCCGAGTGCCCGGGGTCGCCCGGATCCTCTGAGAGCCGCGGCCGCACGGCCGCGGCCCACCTGATCGCGGCTTCCGCTGCAGGCGAACCATCGATGCCGGCCAATACGGCGGGGGTACCACTCGCAGAGGCGAAGGTCCCAGCCCTCACCGGCCTTCCGTCAGGCGGTCGCTTCTGTGTGGACGATCGCCACCGGGCACTGCGTGTGGTGGAGCAGCCCACGCGATACCGAGCCGAGTCGCAGCGGTGTGAACCTCGAGCGACCGACACCACCGACGACGACCAGGTCGGCAGCCTTGGAGTGCTGTGCCAGCACCTGGACGGGATGTCCAGGGCGGTAATGGGTGCGGAACACCACCTCGGGGTACTTGTCCGGCCAGCCGGCCACCGATTCAGTGATCAGTCGACGGGCATCGTGCTGCCAGGGAGTGTCCTCAGGGTTGATCCAGACGCCGGGCGGTGGAAAGTCCTCTGGCTCTCGCGGTACGTGGACGATGACGACTTCGGCGCCCCGCTCCGCGGCCATCTCGAACGCGAACCCCAGGGCGGCCTGGCAGGCGTGCGACCCGTCGACTCCGACGACGATCATGCCGAGCTCGACCTCTTCGCGCTTCCAGCTGTCCGGTACGACGACCAGCGACGTCTGGGCGAGCGCCGTACACACCTGTGAGGTGGAACCGAGAGTCAGCTCGGCGAAGCCGCCGCCGCCGCGGCGGCCGATCACCAGCAGTTCGGCCGTGCGGGAGAGGTCGAGCAGGACCTCAGCGGGATGACCATGGCGGACCTCCAGGGTCGCGTCGGTGAATCCGAGCCGGGTCAGTTCGTCCGCGGCGTCCTCCAGTACCTCGGCGCCGTCCTCGATGTCCGGCGCGGCCACGAGGGGACGGGCCGGCCGGTCCTCGTCGGCGACGTGCACTGCGCGGACCGCCCAGTGCCTCCGGGCGGCCAGGTCCGCGGCCCAGTCCAGGGCGAGCAAACCGTCGCGCGACCCGTCGATCCCGACCACGATCGTGGGGCGAACCTGTGCGGACATGGCAGCCACCTCCCTGTGTGTGCTTCCAGAAGACGCCAGCGCACGCGGCAGAGGGCAGAGTCGGAGGCCATCGCCGCAGGGGACCAATGACCCACAGGGCCGTTGCGGGTCACGCCCACCAGGAGGTGTTCCGCGATGTCAGGACGAACGTCCGACGTACTCGCGGCCTGCAAGCGGTGCTTCCCGGCGCCCTTCACCGATGAGGCGATCAGTGATCGCCGCCGGCCGTGTGGGCACTGGCGCTCGAGCGCAACCACAGCCGGCGCAGGAGCTGAGCCCCTTCAGTAGGCTTCTTCGTCGTCCGGGTGCTGGTCTGCGATCTCGGTGGCGGACATGGCGATGGCGATCTCGTCGGCCCAGGCGGCGATCTTGTCCCAGTCGCGCGAGTCGGCGGCCATGTCGCCGCGTGCCAGCCGGCGTGCCAGCCAGCCCTTGGCGGTCGCGGGCTCCAGGCGGCCGGCGAACGTCGTCGCCGGCGACGTGCCGATCTTCTCGGCGAGCCGGGCCACTTTGGGTGGCATCGTCTGGGCCTCGTCCTTGTCCGGTCCGACCGGGCCGCTGTGGAACAGCCAAACGTGCCGCTCGCGCAGCTCCTCGACGTGTCGCCGCAGGAACCGGACCGCGTCGGGTCGCCACCGCCGGGCGTAGATCGCACTCCCGAGGACGACGGCGTCGTACGACGTGATCGACCGAATCTCGGCCGCGTCGCGGACTGTCACGTCGTGCCCGGCCGCGCGCAGCTCGGCGCCGATCGCTGCCGCGATCTCGGCCGTTGAACCCATCTTGCTGGCGTAGGCCACCAGCACCTTCCTGGACATCAGGACCTGCTCTCGACGAGTGGCTGTGGTGCGAGCGTCCCGCGCCTTCGTTCGGGAGATCAGGGCCGAAGGTCCGTCGGGTCCGGTCCTAAGGCCCCTGTCCGCGGGTGGCGCCGGCCGGTGTGCTGGACATGACAACCGAAGGAGCGAGATGACGACATCCGTGACTGACCCGGCCGGCGGCGTATCCGATCCAGGCCAGGGCCCCGTTGCAGCGGCGTCCGCGTTCCACCCGGCTTTCCCCAACGCTGGGTGGGACGCTCTTGCCTCCGACGGATCGGTGGTCCGCATCCGGCCGATGCGGGCCGAGGACGAAGCCGCGCTCAAGGCGATGAACCAGCGGCTCTCGGACCGAACCGTGTACCTGCGGTTCTTCAGCCTCGATCGCCGCGGTGCCGACGAGCACGCGCACCATCTCGCCGACGAGAGCCCCGGGCATCAGGCGCTGGTCGCGGAGTGCGCCGGCCGCGTGATCGGAGTCGCGAGTTACGAAGTGATCCGCCCCGGCGAGGCCGAGATGGCGTTCCTGCTGGACGATGCCGTGCAGGGCCGTGGGATCGGCACGCTACTGCTGGAGCAGTTGGCCGCGGCCGCCCGCGAGGCCGGCATCGACCGCCTCCGCGCCGACACTCTGGCGGAGAACGCTCCGATGCTGCGGGTCTTCGCCGATTCGGGCTTCGAGCAGACGCACCGCCTCGACCGCGGTGTGGTCGAGCTGATGCTCGATACGTCGTACTCCGCGCAGACCCTGGACCGGATGGCCGAGCGAGAACGGCAGGCCGAGGATCGGTCCCTGCGACCGCTGTTCTCACCGTCCGCGGTCGCGGTGATCGGCGCCGGCCGCACCCCGGGTGGCGTCGGCCACGAAGTACTGCGCGCCCTCGCCGCGGGTGGCTATCGCGGCGAGCTGTACGCCGTGAACCCGCAAGCCGACCGGATCGGCGGCGTGACGGCGTACCCGTCCGTCCTGGCGGTGCCGGGACCCGTGGACCTCGCGGTTATCGCGGTCCCCGCTGTGCAGGTGACGAGCGTTCTCGCCGAGTGCGGCCACAAGGGCGTCGCGGGCGCGGTCATCCTCACCTCCGGGTTCTCCGAGCTCGGTGCGAACGAGCTGCAGCAGGAGATTCTCGCGATCGCCCGCCGGCACAGCATCCGGTTGATCGGGCCTAACTGCCTCGGCATCGTGAACACCGCACCCGAGGTCGCCCTCAACGCCACCTTCGCGGACATGACTCCGGTCGCCGGTTCGCTCGCGATCGCCGCGCAGTCCGGTGCGGTCGGCATCGCGGTGCTGGACCATGCGAGCCGGATCGGACTGGGCATCTCGGAGTTCGTTTCCCTCGGCAACAAGGTCGATGTCAGCGGCAACGACCTGCTCCTGCACTGGTGGGACGACCCGCGCACAGACGTGATCGCGTTGTATCTGGAGTCGTTCGGCAACCCGGTCAAGTTCGCCCGGCTCGCCCGGCTGGTCGGCCGGACGAAACCGGTCCTGGTGGTCAAGGGCGGCCGCTCGACCGGTGGCCGGCGAGCAGGCACCTCGCACACCGCGGCCGCGGCCACCCCGGACACCGCGGTCGACGCGCTCTTCGAACAGTCCGGCGTACTGCGGATGGACACGGTCGAGGAACTCATCGAGACCGCGCGCGTGCTGGCCGGACGGCCGCTGCCGAAGGGCAATCGGCTGGCCGTGATCGGGAACGCGGGTGGAGCGGGTGTGCTGGCGGCGGACGCCGCCGGGCGGCTCGGTCTCGAGGTGCCCGAACTGAGTGCGGCGACCCAGCAGGAGCTGACGGAGGCGACCGGTGCGGTCGGCGCGGGGAACCCGGTCGACCTCGGCGCCGCGGCGTCGCCTCAGACTCTCGAGCGCGCGCTTCGCGTGGTGCTCGACAGTGGAGAGGCCGATTCTGTCCTGGTCTGCTACGCCGCGACCCGGGCCGGCAGCGTTCCCGACACCTGCGCGGCGATCGCGGCCGCCGCAGCGGGTTCGGAGGTGCCGATCCTGGTCACCTGCATCGGTGCGCCGGACGCGGAGCCGCGGATTGCGCTGGCCAACGGGTCGTACTTGCCGGTGTTCCCGTTCCCGGAAAGCGCCGTTCGTGCGCTCGCGCACGCTGCCCGGTACGCCGCTTGGCGGTCGCGGCCGCAGGGCGTCGTACCGACTCTGGACCGCGTCGACGCGGAGGGCGCACGGACCGTCGTACGACATTTCCTGCAGCGGCGGCCGGAGGGGGGCTGGCTCGATCCGGAGGATGCCGAGCAGCTGCTGCAATGTGCTGGAATCCCTGTGGTCCATGCGATCCGGGCAAGCGACCGGGAGCAGGTGCTGGCCGCGGCCGGGCTGGTCGGCTACCCCGTCGTAGTCAAGACGGCCGCCGAGGGGATCGTCCACAAGACCGACGTCGGGGGAGTGCGCGTCGGCCTGGTGGACGAGCGCGCGGTCGAATCGGCGTACGACGAGATCGTCGCGGCGACCGGTGATCGGCGCGTCGTCGTGCAGGCGATGGCGCCGGCCTGGACCGAGATGGTCATCGGCATGGTCCGCGACGCGTTGTTCGGTCCGATCGTGATGGCCGGAAGCGGTGGGGTGCTCACGGACCTGATGGCCGATCGCCGCTGGCGGGGCCTGCCACTCACCGATCTCGACGCTACCGAAATGGTGCGATCACTGCGTTGTGCGCCGTTGCTGGCCGGCTACCGCGGTGCCGAACCCGCAGATGAAGCGGCCGTGCTGGACGTGCTCCACCGGGTCGCCTGGCTGGCCGAGACGCTGCCGGAGATCGCGGAGCTCGACATCAACCCACTCACGGCGGCTCCGTCCGGCGCCTTCGCCATCGACGCGAAGCTGCACATCACCCCGGCCGGCCCGGCGCACGACTGGTACTCACGACATCTGCGCTGAGCAACTACGAAGAGGAGGATTGTCATGAAGGCGTTGGTCTACCACGGGCCTGGGCAACGGACCTGGCAGGACGTGCCGGATCCGGTGATCGAGGACCCCGAGGACGCGATCATCCGCGTCGACGCGGTCACCATCTGTGGCACCGACCTGCACATCCTGAAGGGCGACGTACCGACGGTGCAACCCGGGCGGATCCTCGGCCACGAGGCAGTGGGCACCGTCCTTGACATCGGAGCCGGAGTACGGGGACTGACTCCCGGCGACCGGGTGCTCGTCTCCTGCATCACGTCCTGCGGGCGCTGTGCGTACTGCCGCGAAGGCCACTACGGGCAGTGCCTCGGTGGCGGTGGCTGGATCCTTGGCCACTTGATCGACGGGACGCAGGCCGAGCAGGTGCGGGTGCCGTTCGCGGATGGTTCGGTGCACAAGTTGCCGGACAACGTCACCGACGAGGCCGCACTGCTGCTGGCCGACATCCTGCCGACCTCGTTCGAAGTCGGCGTTCTCAACGGGCGGGTATCGCCTGGCGACACGGTTGTGATCGTCGGTGCCGGGCCGATCGGCCTGGCCGCGATCGCCACCAGCAAGCTGTTCAGCCCGTCCCGGATCATCGTCGTCGATCTGGCCGATGCCCGCCGGAAGGCCGCGCTCGAACGTGGCGCCGACCTGGCCTTGAGTCCGGACGAGGACGTCGTCGGCGCCGTCCGGGAGCTCACCGGTGGCCTTGGCGCGGACGTCGCGATCGAGGCCGTCGGCATCCCGGCGACCTTCGAGCTGTGCACCCAGGTGGTCCGCCCCGGCGGGACGGTCGCCAACATCGGTGTGCACGGCGCCCCGGCGACGCTGCACCTCGAGGATCTGTGGATCAAGAACGTCACCATCACGACCGGCCTGGTCGACACGGTGACGACGCCGCGGCTGCTGGCCATGCTCGCAGCCGGCCGGCTGCCGTTGCCCGGGCTCATCACCCACCGCTTCGGCCTGGACGAGATGCAGGACGCGTACGACATCTTCGCCCGCGCCGGCGAGACGGGCGCGCTGAAGGTCGCGCTCTTCACCATGGAGGGTGCGGAGCAGGACACCCGGTGAGTACGACGCCGGCCGGGGACGTCCGTGACGAGCTGCTCCGGGCAGCCGTCGCGGCGCCCTCGGTGCACAACACCCAGCCGTGGCAGTTCCGCTTCCGCGGTTGGGTGGTGGAGGTCCATCGGGACCGCACGCGGGAGTTGCCGGCCGAGGACCCCGACCGGAGGATGCTGTTCCTGTCGCTCGGCGCCGCGGCGCTCAACCTACGGGTCGCCGCTGCTCGGCTCGGCTACGGCACCGACACCAGGACTGTGCTCGACCGGTCCCGGCCGGATCTCGTCGCGGAAGTCGAGTTGCTGGCGCCCGGACCGGAGACCGAGGAGCTGCGGGCACTGGCGCCGTACCTGCACCTGCGCCGGACCAACCGGCAGCCCTACGGTGACCGTCGCGTCCCGCCGGAGATCAGGTCGTTGCTCGAACTCACCGCCCGGGTGGAGGGCGCCGAGCTGGAGTGGGCGGAAGCACCGGCCCGCCGCAGATGGCTGCAGCTGGCAAGCAGCGATGCCGGTGTGCTCGACGACCTGGACCCGGCCAGGAGTGCTGAGCGGCGCCGCTGGGTCGGTGGGGCCCGCGCCGGTGACGGTGTTCCCCGCAGCGCGCTGGGGCCGCGGAGCGAGCGCGGCGCGGCTGCGGTCCGGGACATGGCCGCAACCCCCGAGGACGAGAACCGGGCGGTCGCGACCTTTGAACCGCAACCACAACTGGCCGTGTTGTCGACCCGCCACGACGGCCGGGTCGACTGGCTCCGGGCCGGGCAGGCGATGGAGCGGGTCCTGCTCGAAGCGACCGCGCAGGGACTGTCGACGTCGTTGCTGAATCAGGCGATCGAGCACGACGAACTGCGCTGGCTGATCAACGATCCGCTCGGCCCCTGGCGCCGCCCACAGACCATCATCCGCTTCGGGTACGGCCCACTCGTTCCACCAACCCCGCGCCGCCCGATCGCCGACGTACTGCTCGCGTGTCCCGAGCCAGAGGTCCCGCCGAAACAGGGCAGTGACGGCAGGGGCACGGAGGGCGCAAGCTAGGTGTTAGGGGAACGTGATGAGTGCCAACCAGCAGCGGCGCGGTGAGATGTGGGTCCTGATGCAGGCCCGCCGGCTCGGTCTCGGCCGCAATACGCTCCGTCGCCAGGTCGATCGCGTGGAGGCGATACTGCGGCTCGGTGCGGTCGTGGTCGCATTGCTCATGATTCCCGCCGCAGCCGTTCTGGGCACGGCGGTCCGCGACGCCAGTGAACGCGCGGCGGCCGTAGAGCGCGCTGAGCTCCAGCAGGTCCGTGCGCAAGCGCTCGAGGACGCCTTCGCGGGGACGGGCGTCGCACCAGGTCAGGTGAGTTGGCCGATCCGGGTCGGCTGGCAGGATGCACAGGGCGTCGAGCGTGAGGGCATTGCCGACGGCCTCATCGGTACCAAGGCGGGTGCGGACGTGATGATCTGGCTGGACCGATCCGGCAGCATTGCGTCGCCGCCGCGACAGCCCGCCGACAGCGCAGCGTTCGGTGCGTCGGCAGGCCTCAGCATGGTCATGCTGTCCTGGCTGCTGCTGAGCGGACTCTTCGTCCTCGCGCAGAGATCGCTGGACCGGCGCCGCGCGGACATCTGGGAGCGTGAGTGGGCCGAAGTGTCCCGGCGGTGGACCCGCTGGGAGAAATGACCCTCGGTCACACGTGGTCGAGGCGCTGTGCGACCCGGGTCAGGGTGTGGAGGATTGCGAGGGTTTCGCTCACCTGTATCTGTAGCTTGACGGTCGAGCCGGCGGGGACGAGTTCCCGCCGCGATGTGGTGCCCATTCGGATGACCGCGAGGCTGTTGGGTTCCGTTGCCCGAGGCATCCTTCACCACGCGACCTGCCCGATCGCCGTCGTTCACATCCATCCGGACAACGCCTGAGCCGCCCGATACGTCCGGGCAAGGCAAGTAACCGGCAGGGGACCTTGGTCCCGCCGCCGGTTGCCGTCCGGCCCGGAGGTGTGGGTACCGCGCCTCTTCCGTCCAGGGATGCGTACGCGCGACGCTCGGAATGAGCGAGTCATTGGAGGCGCGAGATGAACGGCTGGGTGCGAAGCGGACCTGATGTCGTTGAGGTGGACGGCACGGCCGAGGGGCTGCGCGTGATCGACTATGCGTGCGTGGAGGCGCTTCGGTCTGGTGCCGAGCTGGTACTGGCCGCTTCCTACGGTGCGCACAGCACTTTCTCCCGGATGCGGCCGAGTGACTTGCCGAAGCCACCTGGTGAGCTGGCGGATGCGTGGCTGCGGGTGGCCGTCGGACATGTCAGGCATCGGTATGGCTACGGCCTGCAGTTGGAGGCGGTGTCGAAGGAAGGCGCGCGGGCGAGAGTGCTCGCGGAGGTGGCCCGGCATGCGCGGATGCTGATCATCGGCCGGACCCCCAAGCGCGGTCCACAGCGGTTGCTGGCCGCTCAGACGAATCTGAACCTGGCTGCCCGGGTAGGCTGCCCGGTCCTCGTCGTACCCCTGTCGTGGCGGCCGTCCGCGGTGGATCGCAAGGTCGCCGTCGGAGTCGACGGGTCCCCGTTGTCGACCGAGGCGATGGAGTTCGCGTTCCGGGCCGCGGCCGACCGCGAGGGCGACCTGATCGTCGTCCGGGCCGGCCTGCCACCGGATCACGCCTGGAACGACGACGACGTCGAACACTCGTGGATCAGCCGGGCCGACCAAACGATCAGCGAGGCGGTGGCTGCTTGGACCAGCGAGTTCCCTCAGGTGAGGGTGACGCGGTTCCTCAGCAGCCGGCCGGCTGCGGAGGCGATTCTGCACGAGAGCGAAGACGTCGGGCTGATCGTCGTGGGTGCGCACGGCTCCGTGCCGGCCCCGGACCCCGTCGCACGGCGTTGTGTCGCGGCGATGACGTGTCCGGTGGCGATCGTTCCGCATCACTTGATCGCGGCCGAGCGGGAGCAGCTCCTGGTGCACCGCCGGGCCGATGTCATGACACCGATGTACTGAGATGGCCACGACCGGGATCGCCACGCTCCGCCACTACCAGGTCGGGTGGCTGCGAACCGATGTGCTCGCGGGCGTGACCGTGGCGGCGTACCTGGTCCCGCAGGTGATGGCATACGCGCAGGTGGCGGGCCTTCCCGCCGTCACCGGGCTGTGGGCGGCACTCGGTCCTTTGCTGGTGTACTTCCTGCTCGGTTCCTCGAGGTTGCTGTCCATGGGCCCCGAGTCGACGACGGCGTTGATGACTGCTGCGGCGATCGGGCCTCTTGCGGCCGGGGATCCGACCCGGTACGCGATGCTCGCGGCCGTGCTGGCGCTGCTCGTCGGTGGGGTCTTCCTCGTCGCGTGGCTGGCCAGGCTGGGGTTCCTGGCGGATCTGCTGTCCAAGCCCGTGCTGGTCGGCTACATGGCCGGCATCGCAGTCATCATGGTGACGGGGCAGCTGGGGCGGCTGACCGGCGTGAAGGTCACCGGCGACTCGTCGCTCGAGGAAATCGCCTCGGTCGCGCGGCAGATCGGCTCGTGGCATGCGCCGACGGTCGCCCTGTCAGTGGCGGTGTTGGCTCTGCTGCTGGTCGCCGCGCGGTGGCTGCCGCGTCTGCCCGGGCCACTGATCGTAGTGGTGCTGGCATCGGTCCTGGTGTGGGCAACCGGCTTGGACGTTAAGCTCGTCGGGGCAGTACCTTCCGGAATCCCCGTCCCCGAACTTCCGCAGCCGGCCGCCGGCGATCTGCGCCTGCTGCTGCTTCCGGCGCTGGGTGTCGCACTGGTCGGTTACACCGACACGGTGCTGACCGGACGCGCCTTCGCACTGCGGCACCGGGAACGGATCAATCCGGATCGTGAGTTGCTGGCGATGGGAGTCGGCAACCTGTCGTCCGGTCTGCTCCGCGGGTTCCCGATCAGCAGCAGTGGCAGCCGGACCGCGATCGCCGACGCGACCCGTGCGAAGACCCAGGTCTATTCGCTGGTGACCGCGGCGGTCGTGATGATGACCTTGCTGTTCGCCGGGCCTTTGTTGTCGACGTTCCCCTCGGCGGCGCTGGGTGCCCTGGTCGTCTTCGCGGGACTGCGGCTGATCGATCTGCCCGAGTTCCGCCGGTTCGCCGCCTTCCGCCGTACCGAACTGCTCATCGCTCTGGCCACCACGGCCGGCGTGGTCGCGCTCGACGTCCTGTACGGCGTACTCGTCGCGGTCGCGTTGTCCGTGCTCGACGTACTGCGCCGGGTCGCCCGGCCGCACGACGGGATCCTCGGCATCGTCCCCGGAATCGCCGGCATGCATGACGTCGACGACTACCCGGACGCTCGCCCGATTCCAGGGCTGGTCGTCTACCGCTACGACTCACCACTGTTCTTCGCGAACGCGGAGGACTTCCGACGACGTGCGCTGGCCGCGGTCGACAGCGCCGAGCAGCCGGTGCGCTGGCTGCTGCTCAACGCCGAGGCGAACGTCGAGATCGACATCACCGCGATCGACGCGCTCGACGCACTGCGACAGGAGCTGGCCGACCGCGGCGTCGTGCTCGCGATGGCCCGGGTCAAGCAGGACCTGGCCGACGACCTCGCGGCCGCGAGGTTCCTCGACCGGCTCGGCCGCGACCAGGTGTTCTTCACACTACCCACCGCCGTACAAGCCTTTCGGGACCGTACGGCGACCACCAACGAAGCAAGGAGCTGACCATGTCCGACACGCCACGCGCCCTCATCGTGTACGAATCGATGTTCGGCAACACCTGGAAGGTCGCGGCCGCGATCCGGGACGGACTCGGCACCGTGATCGACACCGACCTGGTCCGCGTCGACCTGGCGCCGGCCGAGATTCCCGCGGACGTCCGGCTGCTCGTCGTCGGCGGACCGACCCACGCGTTCAGCATGAGCCGGCCCTCGACGCGGGCGGACGCGGCAAAGCAGGGCGATGTCGTGATGCCACTGGAGACGGGGATCCGGGAGTGGCTCGGCGCCCTTCCGAACCGCACGACCCCGACGCTGACCGTCACCTTCGACACGCGCATCACCAAGGTCCGGCGGCTGCCGGGCTCGGCTGCCCGGTCGGCCGCCAAGCTTCTGCGCCGACGGGGCTTCCGTGCGATGGTGCCACCGACAACCTTCTTCGTCGAAGACACCACCGGACCGATCGAAGGGCGAGAGCTGGCGCGAGCCCGGCAATGGGGCGTGGACCTGGGCCGGGAGCTCGGCTCGGTGCTCGGCCCCAGCCGCCGCGGAACGAGGCGATCCGCATGATGCACGATACGTCGGCCCAAACCTGGGCTGGATCGTGCTCGGGTTGACAGTCTGGCTCGCGGCGATCGGCGGCGCGGTCGCCGTCGCGGGGCGCTCGGAAATCACGTGCCGCGGGTCGGCCACGTGCAGGACTCGCCGGGCTTCACTAGCCGGGTACGGCCGGAGCAGCGGACGGCGATCGCAGGACCCGGGCCAGGGTCGACCGTGAGGGTCACCCCGGTGGCGGATACCTCGGCTACGATGCGGTGGCCGCGGTAGCGCATCACCATCCGGAGGGTGCCGAGTTTGCCCGGCCAGTGCGGGCCGAACCGCAGTACGTCGTTCGTCGCGCCCAACCCGGTGAAGCAGCGCTGAATCAGATCGGCGCTGCCCGCCATCGCGCCCAGGTGGATGCCCTCCGCGGTGGTGCCGGTCCGGCTGGGATCGCCCGCGTCGCTGTGCAGGGCCTGCTCGAGGAAACCCAGCGCCCGATCCGGATCCAGCATCGCCAGTCCCCAGGCGTGCACGACCGCGCTGAGCGAGGAGCCGTGGCAGGTGCGGGCCAGGTAGTACTCGATGGTGGCGCGGATGGTCTCGGCGGAGAGCCGGTAGCCGAGACGCTCCATCAGCTCCTGCAACTCACGGCGGCGGAGCAGATACAGCAGCATCAGTACATCGGCCTGTTTGGAGACCTGGTAGGCCGTGACGTCGAGTCCCTCGGCTTCCAGGATCCGGTCGAGCCGGCGAATGTCGCCGTACTTGGTCCGGTACTTCTGCCAGTCGAGCTCGGTCAACTGCTCGTATCCCTCGAACTGGCTGATCACGCCGTCGTGGAACGGGACGAACGTGCGGCGGGTCAGTTCGTCCCAGTGGCTCAGCTCTTCCGGTCGGAGGCCGAGCGACTCGGTCAGTTCCGTCCGTCCGCCGCCAGGCCGGCAGCCGCTGCAGAGCCTTCGCGGCCACTCCGAACAGCCAGACGGCCATCACGTTCGTGTAGGCGTTGTTGTCGATCCCGCCGGCCGGCCGGTCAGGATAGCCGGTATGGAACTCGTCCGGTCCGACCACACCGCGGATCACATAACGATCGCGACCCTGGTCGTACTCGGCGAGCCCGGCGAAGAACCGGGCCACCTCGACGATGACCTCGGCGCCGCGATCGCCGAGGAACTCCAGGTCGCCGGTCATCTCGACGTACTGCCACACGGTGTACGCGATCGCCAGCCCGACATGCCGCTGCCGGAAGGTCGCATCCTCGGTCCATCGGCCGGACAGCGGATTGAGATGCAGCCGCTGGCTCTCCTCCCGACCGTCGCTGCCCGATTGCCACGGAAACATGGCTCCGGGGTAGCCGGCCTGTCGAGCCGCCCGCCGGGCGGCCGGCAACCGTCGATGCCGATAGCGCAACAGCGAACGGGTCAGGGCCGGCATCCGCAGCGTCAGCACCGGGAAGACGAACAACTCGTCCCAGAAGACGTGACCGCGGTACGCCTCGCCGTGCAGACCACGTGCGGGTACGCCGGCATCGGTGTCGCCGCTGTGCGTCGAGACCGACTGCAGTAGGTGGAAGAGGTTCAGCCGGACAGCAGCCAGGGTGCCGTCGAAGGGCTCCTCGAGCTCGATCGAGAACCGCTGCCAGAGGTGTGACCAGGCGAGTACGTGGGCCTCGCGCAGTTCGTCGAAGCTGGGTGCCTCGGCCAGCGCGGTGCGCGTGGCCAGCAGGGGTTCGGTGATCCCCGCGTCCCGCGAGCCGTGAATCGCCGCCACTTTCTCGGCGGTGACGAGGTCCCCGGCCTCGACGGGTACGACGATCTCGGCGTACGCGGACGTCGAGTCCGTCCGGGTGGTCCAGCCGGCGATCGGCGAGCCGTTGTGGGTGGCAACGGTCCGGGTGCCGACGGCGATCCGGTGGCGTGACTGTGACGTGCTCACCGCCACCATGAGGGCACCGTCAGCAACCGTTGGGGCGAGGTCGGTCAGATGCCGGCCGGACAGCTTCCGGTAGCGCTCGACGCCGCTGTTGCGGACCGCTCCGTTGACCGCCGTCCCGAGCCGGAGGTGGCCGGACCAGTTGACCACTGTGATGGCCAGCGTCTGGCCGGCCAGGTGGGGCTCTGCCATGCTGGCGAATCGCCGCTCAACTCCGCTCACCTCCCGGCCGAGTGGATCGCGAAGCCGGAAACGCCGGGTCAGTACGCCGCGCAGAAGGTCCAGTTCCTGGTCGTGTTCGATGACCTCGCAGGTGTCCGGCGTGATCCAGTCGCCGTCGTCGATGGCGACCGTCAGTGGCAGCCAGTCGGGCAGGTTCACCAGACTCTCGTTCTCGACTGTGTGGCCGTCGACCTCGTCGGTCAGCCGGTTGTAGTAGCCGGCCAGGTAGGTCCCGGGGTAATGGTGGTCCGTGGCCGACGAGCCCGCCCATGCTCCTCGGGTGGCGAAGTACCCGTTGCCGACGGTGCAGAGCGCCTCACGCCGCCGCTCGTCCGGCGGATCGTAGCCGGCGAACCGATGGATCCAGTCCTTCATGGTTCGACTGTCCGCCCGTCGCCCTGGTCCCGGCCAGGGCCCAAGGTCCCGTGCTGTGAGAAACGGTCCCGAATCCCTTCCTTTCCGGGACCTACGGCCCTGACGAGCATCCAGGTCCGGGGAGGAGCGTCGAAGCAGCGCGACGTTTGGAGGCGGCGATGCGAATGACGCACACGGTGGCCATCGGCGCGACCGAGGAGCTGAGCCGCCGAACGCGGATCCTGTGCAGTGTCCTGGGCGTACTGGTCGTGGTCGCGGCCGTCCCCACGTTCTTCGTCGACGGGATCCTGAACGGGACACCAGTGATGAACGGATCGGCGCGGGGAACAGCTCTCACCATGTTCGCCCTGGCGCTGCCGGTGCTGGTGGTCGGCCTGATCACGTCGGCGAGAGGGTCGGTCCGGGGGAGGGCCGCGCTGATCGGGGCGATCGCCTACCTGACCTACAACGCCGCGCTGCTGGTGTACGCCACCCCGTTCAATGAGCTGTTCCTTGCCTACGTCGCCCTGCACGGACTGGCGTTCTGGTCCCTGGTCAGGGCGCTGCTCGACCCGCTGCCTGCGATGGTGTCGGACGGCCGGCTGCCCGTCCGAGGCATCGCCGGGTTCATCCTGACCGTGGTCGCTCTCAACGCGATCGGTTGGCTGGGGTTCGTCGTACCGGATCTGGGTCAGGACCCGCCCGGCTTCCTGAACGGGACCGGATTGACCACCAACCCGATCTACGCCCAGGACCTCGCGATCTGGCTGCCCGCCCTGGCGATCGTCGCCGTACTGATGTGGCGACAGCGGCCGGCCGGCATCTTTCTCGGCGGCGCCGGCCTCGTGTTCTGGATGATCGAGGCAATCGGTGTCGCGACAGACCAGTGGCTCGGCCACCGCGCCGCTCCGTCCTCGGACGTTGCGACCCTGGGTGGCGCGGTCCTGTTCGTCGTACTCGCGGCAGTCACGCTGGTGCCGCTCACCCTGTGGCTCCGTGCCGCACCCTCCGGACCGGCCGGAGCTTCGCAAGCTAGGGACCTTCGGCCCTGACGGTACGCCGGCCACGGTCGCAGTCTGAGGGCACGGGACGTCGCACAGAAAGGAAACACCGATGGCGATGACGCACCGGTGGAGCGTGGACATCTACATCGACGAGCACGAGGAGACCGGGCTGATCCACGCCGAGGCCCGGCTGCACACGAACGACAAGACCCAGTTGATCGGCCATGGGAGTGCACATCGCCACCCGAAGGACACCCAGGTCGCCGAGATCGGCGACGAGTTGGCGGTGGCACGAGCGTTGTCCGAGCTGTCCCACCACCTGGTCCACGCGGTCGCCCGCGACCTCGAGGACGTGAACAAGCGGTTCCACTCCGCGGACCGCTGACCCCGGCACACGAAGGCCCGGTCCGGACGGACCGGGCTTTCGCCGTACGTCAGAACCAGCGATCCAGAGTGTCCCGCCAGGGGAGCCGGCCGGTACCCGCCTCGGCCTCGGTCGGGTAGCCGATCCGGAGGATCATCTGCGGCCAGGCGTGCCCGCCGACCAGCTGCCTGATCTGCCCGCGCAGCGCCGGGTACTCCAGTGCCTGGTTGAGGAAGGAGACGGCGAGCACCGAGGAAGTTGCTGTCAGCAACACCCGCTGCAGCGCCAGGCCGGCCCGGACCCACGCGTGTTCGTCCTCGTCCTCGGTGCTGAGGACGGCGATCACCGGATGCTCCTCGAAAGCCGCCTGATCGCGGCCCGGAGTGACGAAGCCTGCCGAAAGGTCCCGGACCATGGCCGGTCGGGTCGGCACAGGTCCGAGCGCGGTGTCCGGAACACCGTCGTCCGGCCGCTTCCCGCCGATCCACTCGGCCCGCTCATGGAGGCGATCCTCGTCGTGCAGGTCCAGGTCGTCGGCTTCACGCAGTACTTGGGCGAGCTGCCGTTTGGCGTCCTCGTCCAGCCAGTGCAGCACCGCGCCCTCGGCCTCGGCGGCGCCCGTCAGTGCACCGACCACAATCGGTGGGATCGCCTGCTCGACCATCGGGCCGCGATACGTGTGCCGTCGCGTGATCTCGCCGTACAGCGCGGACAGGCCCGGCACCGGCCCGTTGCGCTCGGACAGGAAGATCCGGGCGACCACGGCCGGGTCGGCGGGATCCGGCGCGATGGTGAAGGCCGACTCGTGCCCCAGCATGGCGGCCGCCACCCGGAGGTTGAACGCCGCCGCGCCAAGTCCGATCCGCATCGCCCGGCCGGCCGGGTCGGCGGCGGGCAGCAACCGCTCCTCGTCGAGCCGGACGTCGATCACCGGCCCGGCCACCTCGAACCGCCATGGTTGGGTGTTGTCCATCGATGGCGCATGGACGGCAGCGGTGAGCAGAATGCCCACCTCGTCGTCGGTCAGTGGTGCGGCGGTGCTCATGGTGTCCTCCTTGGTACGGCCCGCTACAACCGGACGCGCTCGAGGTGACGAGGTGTCACCGCGGTCCAGCCGAGTTCGTCGTCGATCCGCTCGGCCAGGGCCTGCCGGGCGTCGTCCTCGCCGTGTACGACGTACACGGCCTCGGGCGGTTCGGGGGTGCTCGACAGCCAGTCGACGAGTTCGTCGGCGTCGGCATGGGCGGAGAACTCCGGCAGGTCGGCGATCCTGGCGCGGACGGGGATGTAGTGCCCGTGGATCTTGACCGCCCGGGCGCCGTCGAGCAACTGCCGGCCGCGGGTCCCGGCGACCTGGAAGCCGGGCAGCAGGATCGTGTTCTTTGCCTGGGGCAAGAGACGCTCCAGGTGATAGAGGACCCGGCCGCCGGTGGCCATCCCCGAGGCGGACAGGATGATGCAGGGCCGGCCGGGGTTGTTGATCCGGATCGACTCGTCGACCGAGTGCACCAGCCGCAGGTCGCCGGGATCGAACGGGTCGTCGCCGCCGAGGATCTCCGGTCGCAGCTCGGCCGATTTCTGCGAGATCGCGGTCCGGTAGACGCTCAGCGCCGCCAGCGCCATCGGGCTGTTGACGTAGACCGGAAGGTGCGGGATCAGTTCGTGGCGGGTCAGCTCGGTGAGCTCGCGCAGGACCACGGCGGTGCGGTCGACGGCGAAGGCGGGAATCAGGACGACGCCGCCGCGGTCGACCGTCGAGGTGATCAGCCGGGCCAGCCGGGCGTGGTCCAGCGGCTGGTGCAGCCGGTTCCCGTAAGTCGACTCGATCACGACCGCGTCGGCGCCGGGAAGGGGCTCGGGTGGCAGCAGAAGCGGATGGTCCGGCCGGCCCAGATCGCCGCTCACAGCCAACCGCCGGCCGCCCAGTTCGACGACGGCGAAGGTGGAGCCGAGGATGTGGCCGGCCCGGTGCAGGGTCACGGCCCCACCGCCGGGTAAGTCGGCCCGGCCGGACTCCGGCACCGGCCGGAAGAGCTTGATCGCCCGCTCGGCGTCCTCGGTGTCGAACAGCGGCAACGGTGGATCGTGGCGGGAGTAACCTCCGGTGCCGGCGTGGACCGCGTCCTCCATCTGCAGGTGCGCGGCGTCACGGAGCACGATCGCGGCGACCTGCGCGGTCGCGGCCGAGCAGATCACCGGGCCGTGGAAACCCTGCCGGACCAGGGCCGGCAGGTAACCGCAGTGGTCGAGGTGCGCGTGGGTCAGGACGACGGCACCGAGCGTACGTGGCTCGATCGGGAAGGTGTCCCAGTTCCGGCGCCGCCAGCGCGCCTCCCCCTGGAACATCCCGCAGTCGATCAGCGTCCGGTGGTTCTCGTACTCGAGCAGGAACTTGCTGCCCGTCACCGTCCCGGCCGCGCCGAGGAATGTCAGCACAGGGCTACCACTCATCGCGTGCTCCCTTCACAGCGCCGAACCACTGCCGTCTCTTCAGCTTGGTCCGTGGGGCGCGGCTGGGCTGCGGGCAACGGTCCTGAGGTGGAGGGGTCCTTCGGCACTTCGGCCGGTGACCACGGCCTCTGCCTACGGATCTGCGGGAAAGCGGATGCTCGAAGTACAGAACGAGGAAAGGACGAGATCATGACCACCACCCCGAACCGGCGCGACATTCCGGTCCCTGTGATGGCACCTGACGGTGACCGGCAACAGGTCATCACCACTGCGGCCGGGCGGGCTCTGGCCGTACTGCGGATCGCCTTCGGCTTCACGTTCCTCTGGGCGTTCGTGGACAAGCTGTTCGGTCTTGGTTACGCGACCCCGGAGGGCAAAGGCTGGATCGACGGCGGCGACCCGACCGCAGGGTTCCTCGGCAAGGGAACCAGCGGTCCGTTCGCGGACTTCTACCAGTCCCTGGTCGGTGACTGGTGGGTCACCCCGCTGTTCATGGTCGGCCTGGCCGGAATCGGTCTGGCGCTCACGTTGGGCATCGGGATGCGGATCGCGGCAGTCTCTGGAGCGTTGCTGTACCTGCTGATGTGGACCGCGAACCTGCCGCCGGAGAACAACCCGGTCATCGATGACCACATCCTCGGCGCGATCACGCTGGTCGTCCTGGCACTCGTTGCTGCTGGCACCTGGTGGGGTCTCGGCCGGTGGTGGGGCAAGCTCGACATCGTCCGCCGGTACCCCTGGCTGCGGTGATGTCGTGAAGCGCTTGGTCATCCTGGGCGCAGGGACCGCGGGCACGATGGCGGCGAACAAGCTTCGCCGCCGTCTGCCCATGCGGGACTGGCAGATCACTGTCGTCGACCGTGACAACGTCCATCTTTACCAGCCCGGACTGTTGTTCCTTCCGTTCGGGCAGCACCGTCCCGAGCACCTCCGCAAATCCCGGCGGCGTTTCCTGCGGCCCGGGATCCGGCTCGAGCTCGCCGCGGTCGACCGGATCGATCCGGCCGACAAGGTCGTTCGGCTCACCGATGGTCAGGCGCTCGGCTACGACTACCTGGTGATCGCGACCGGGACCTCGCCCCGGCCGGATCAGACACCCGGCATGCTGGGCACCGAGTGGCGGCGGAGCATCTTCGACTTCTACACCTACGACGGCGCGTCCGCGCTGGCCGGAGCGCTGGAGTCGTTCCGTGGCGGGCGGTTGGTCGTGCACATCGTCGATCAGCCGATCAAGTGCCCGGTCGCGCCACTGGAGTTCACGTTCCTGGCCGAGGCCTGGTTCCGGCAGCAGGGACGACGAGACCAGGTGGAGATCGTGTACGTGACCCCGCTGTCCGGTGCTTTCACCAAGCCGATCGCCTCCGAGCGACTGGGTGGCATGCTCGAGGATCGCAAGATCGCGCTGGAGACCGACTTCCTGGTCGAGCGGATCGACCCCGAGCGCAAGGTGCTGGTGTCGTACGACGAGCGCGAGATCCCGTTCGACCTGCTCGTCACGGTTCCGCTGAACATGGGCGCCGACTTCGTCGCCCGGTCCGGGCTCGGCGACGAGCTGAACTACGTCCCGGTCGATCGCCGGACGATGCAGTCGAGGGCGTACCCGGACATCTTCGCGATCGGCGACGCGAACGACCTGCCGACGTCGAAGGCCGGCTCGGTGGCGCACTTCTCGGTCGAGGTGTTCACCGAGAACTTCTGTGAGTACGTCGAAGGCACGGCGATGACCGAGCAGTTCGACGGACACGCCAACTGCTTCGTCGAGTCCGGAGACGGCAGGGGACTGCTGATCGACTTCAACTACGACACCGAGCCGTTGCCCGGCGAGTACCCGCTGCCGCGGCTCGGCCCGTTCGGGTTGCTCCGGGAGACGGCCAGGAACCACTGGGGCAAGTTGGCGTTCCGGTGGATCTATTGGCACCTGCTGCTGCCCGGCCGGTGGCTGCCGCTGCCGAGCCAAATGTCCATGACCGGCAAACATCGACCCGGCAAGGAGAACTGATCATGCCTGTCCTCACCATCGGCACAGCCGACGTCCACGTCGACGCCGAGGGTTTCCTGACCGAGTACGACGAATGGACCGAGCCGCTCGCGGCACAACTGGCCGCCCAGATCGGCATCGAGCTGACCGACGAGCACTGGAAGGCGATCAGGTTCCTCCGGTCCGACTACCCCACGCACGGCGAGACCGCGACGCTGCGCCGGGTGTCCACGCTGGCCGGGATCCCGATCAAGCAGCTGTTCGTCCTGTTCCCGGGCAAGCCGGCCAAGAAGATGGCGTACGTCGCGGGTCTGCCCAAGCCACGCGGTTGCGTGTGAAGGAGAAAGCGATGACCGAGACACTGACCTTGGTTCCCGACTTCGGTGACCAGGCCGAGGGACGCAAGCTGGCCATCATCTGTTCCAAGGGCAACCTGGACATGGCCTACCCGGGCCTGATCCTGGCGAACGCGGCCCTGGGCGAAGGCGTGGAGACGCATCTGTTCTTCACCTTCTGGGGCTTCGACATGATCACCAAGTCGCGGATGCACGATCTGAAGTTCACCATGCTCGGCAACACCGCCACCCACCTGCCGCAAGGACTCGGTGGCCTGCCCGGCATGACCGCACTGGCCACCCATCAGATGAAGAAGCAGATCGAGCAGGTAGGAGTGCCCGACGTACCGGAGTTCCTCGAACAGATCGTCGCCTCCGGTGGCCACCTGTGGGCCTGCCGGATGTCCGCGGACATGATGCAGCTTGACGAGAACGACCTGTACGACGACGTCGAGGGCATCATCAGCGCATCCGACTTCATCGAGAAAACCGAAGGCGCCCAACTGCTGTTCATCTGAAGCCGCATCGCGCCGCTGTCCAAGTCTCGAGGCCCGGAGGGAGTAGCGATGACCCACATCGCCGGGGAGATCCTGATCGATGCCCCGATCGACGAGGTGTTCGACATGGTCGCCGATGAGCGGAACGAGCCGAGGTACAACCCTCGGATCGTCCGCGCTGAGAAGCTGAGCGAGGGACCAGTCGGCGCCGGTGCCCGATTCGTGGCCGAGCCGAAGGGCATGGGTGCCAGGGGTGAGATCACGCTGACGATCTTGGAGTACGACCGACCACGCCGTCTCCACACCGGGGTGCGCTCGTCGTACCTGCAGGTTGACGGCACCGTGACCTTCGAGGACGACGAGGGCGGGACGCGCCTGAGGTGGGACTGGGACATGGGTTTGGTCGGACCGATGCGGGTGTTGTCGCCGGTGCTGTCCTTCATCGGACCGGCCTGGGAGCGCCGCAACTGGGTCGGCCTCAAGAAGCACCTGGAGTCTGGCCGCCAGTGAGCTGATCGCTCCAATGAACACGGGCTCGACCTCGTCGAGAACCGAAGCCGCACGGCTGATCATCAGGCCAGGATCAGCACGGCAACGGTGACAGCGAGCGAGGTGACTACCGCGGCCGGCACGGCGACACGTGGAGTGCCGACCGCGTAGTCGTGCGTTCGCGGGGGGGGGTGTCAGGCTTGATCCGGCGCTGCTGGGCAGTGTAGATGGCAGCGGCGACCAGTAGTCCGCCGAACGCGAACAGGACCAGCGGCGCCGCCAGTTCGCCGGGGAACCATTCAGAGATCGCAGGCGGCAGGATGTTGAGGGCGCCGAGAGCTCCGATGGCGAGCAGCATCAGGTCCCGGAACAGGACGGCGACGGCGACGATCGTCGCGACGGTTGCGAGCCCCAGGACGATGCCGGCGTCGCTGGGGAGGGTGAAGACCGCACCGAACAGCATGCCGACCGCCCCAGGACGTAGACCTCGCTGCGGGGCGTGATGACCCCACCCCAGCCGAGGAGGAACCACACCACGCCCGCACCCCAGATCGCCAGTCCCGGCAGGTTGGAGTTGTCAGTGAACTGCGCGACGGTCGCGCCTGTAGCAACCAGCAAACTCGCGAGCAGCGCCACGTGCTGCAGGACCGTCCGCAGCTGCCACCAGAGTGCGGCAGCCAGCGCGGTTGTTCCGGCAGCGGACAGCAGAGTGATGTCCTCGCCGTGCAGGTCCAGCTTCTTGGCGGCGAGCAGTGCGAGGAAGATGGCTGTGGCAACAGTGGAGAGCAGCCACAGGACTGCGCGCAGACGGACGCTTGCACCGGCTGCCTGCAGCGGCATCGCGAGCCCGGCAAACAGCAGCAGTACCGCCGCTCCGGCGACGATGCCCAGCTGTGTCGAGTCGGACAGGTTCGCCCAGTACTGCGCAGTGAGAAGCCCGGTGGCAATCAGGAGAATCACACCGCCGAGGTAGCCGAGCGCCTCGATCACCAGGGACGTACGCTCGCTTCGAGCCGGGGGTGGCGGTTGAGTCCTCCGTGGCACTGGCGCTGGTGACAGCTGCGACGGCTGGTCCGTGTGCTGGCCGAGGTCAATTCGCATCCGCTCGGCCTGGGACAGGGTGATCACTCCTTCGGTCACCCAGTGGTCGATCAGTGCCGGCAAGTCGAGCCGTTGCCGCCAAACTCCGCGCTTCACACCTTCACCGTCGAACGGCGTGCCGGAGGAGGGCAGAGGCCAAGGTCACCTCATCG
Organism: Kribbella orskensis; assembly: GCF_004342085.1. Lineage (NCBI taxonomy): Bacteria > Bacillati > Actinomycetota > Actinomycetes > Propionibacteriales > Kribbellaceae > Kribbella > Kribbella orskensis. The sequence continues at coordinate 9,304 of NZ_SLWM01000029.1, read as the reverse complement.
GGGGACCCTTACGACCGCCCGTCAGCCGAAGGGGCAGGTGATCACCTGCGCCGCGCGATCCGGTCCATCGTGGTGCGGACCGCCGCCTCGCTCGGTTGTGGCGTGAGCACATCCCAGGCGTGGAGGACCACGCCGATGCCCCAGCCGAAGATCGGGAACGCCGGCCAGAAGAAGCCCGCACCGGTCAGGTACCAGATGACCACCAGGAAGGTGTTCACCGTCAGGTAGGTGAGGATGTGGCCGACCAGCTCGCGGCGCTTGCGCAGCTCCGCGATCGCCTGCTCACGGAGTTCCTTGTCGACGTCGGTCCCAGCCTGGTCGACAACTGCCTTGTCATTCATCGCCGTCTCCTCTCTCCGTCCTTCAGCTCCAGCATCGTCACGGCCGGCTGCGTCGTGACAGAGGCTCAAGTCCCCTTTGTGGGCGGCACTTCGGCGCGGCTCGCTCTGAGGTTCCTGACACACGCTGCCCCTCGGTCGCCGCACGACCGAGGGGCTCTGCGTGTCGTGGTCAGAACTGGAACACCAGGCGGCCTGGTACCTGGCCGGCGAGGACGTCGGCGAAGCAGGTGTTGACGTCGGTGAGTTTGCGGGGCTCGGCGACGACCTTGGTGCGTCCGGCCGCGTGCAGGGCGAAGACCTCGGCCAGGTCCTGGCGGGTGCCGACGATGGAGCCGATCACGGAGATGCCGCCGAGGACGGTCTCGAAGATCGGTACGTCGATGCTCGCGTTGTCCGCGGGCAGGGCGACCATCACGAGCCGGCCACCGCGGCGCAGCGAGCGGTAGGCCTGCTGGAAGACCTTCGGCGAGGCAGCCAGGACGATCGCGACATCGGCGCCGCCGATCTTCTGGATCTCCTCCGCCGGGTCGGTCTCGGCCGCGTTGACCAGGTGGTCCGCGCCGAGTTCCTCGGCCAGGTCGAGCTTGCTCTGCTCGATGTCGACCGCGGTGACGAGGCCACCGACGAGCCGCGCGTACTGCACGGCTAGGTGGCCGAGCCCGCCGATCCCGAAGACCGCGATGCGCTCTGACGGGGTGACGGTAGCAACCTTGATCGCCTTGTACGTCGTGACTCCGGCGCACGTCAGCGGTGCCGCGTCGAACGACGACACTCCGTCCGGGACTTCGACGATGCCGTGCGCGAAGGCGACGGCGTACTCGGCGTACGCGCCATCCACGGAGTAGCCGCTGTTCAGCTGGCTCTCGCACAACGCTTCGCGGCCCGAGACGCAGTACCGGCAGTTCCCGCACGAGGTGGCCAGCCAGGGGATGGCGACGCGCTTGCCGATCAGGTCGACCGGTACTCCGTCGCCGACGGCCTCAACCGGGCCGACGCCTTCGTGGCCCGGGGTGAAGGGAAGGCCAGGCTTGACCGGCCAGTCGCCGTGGGCGGCGTGGATGTCTGTGTGGCAAAGGCCCGAGGCCTCGATCCGGACCAGGACTTGTCCAGGGCCGGGTTCGGGGATCGGCAGGTCCTTGATCTCCAGGGGTTCCGTGAAGGTGTTGACCACCGCGGCTTTCATCGTCGTTTCTCCGCCTTCTCGTCGTTCCGGTCCACGGTCTGTGGATCGTCGGCACCAGCACACGGCAGCAGGCGCTCGGTCAGCAGGGCCGAAGGTCATCAACCGGGCGGGCCCATCGCCGTACCCGCGGCTGCCGGGTCCAGTGGCGTCGCGACCGGGGACCTTTGGCCCTGCTGACCACTCCGGCCGGCTCGTGGAATAGAAGGCAGTGAATCCACGGAAAGGGGACGTCGTGAGTGTCAAGGTCGGGATCAACGGGTTCGGGCGGATCGGACGGGACTTCCTGCGCTGTGTGCTGGAGCGGGAGTCAGACGCGATCGAGGTGGTCGCGATCAACGACATCGCCTCGCCGGCGACGCTGGCGCATCTGCTGAAGTACGACTCCACCTATGGTCCGTTGAAGGAGCACGTCGGCCACACCGACGACACGATCACCGTCGATGGCCGGACCTTCCGGGTGACCGCCGAACGTGATCCGGCCGCACTCGGCTGGGGCGAGATCGGTGTCGACCTGGTGATCGAGTCGACCGGAAAGTTCCGCACCCGCGAAGCGGCCGGAGCGCACTTGACCGCTGGCGCCAGGAAGGTGTTGCTGTCCGTCCCGGGCAAGGATGTCGACGCCACCATCGTGCTCGGCGTGAACGACGACGCCTACGACCCGGCCACACACGACATCGTCTCGAACGCCTCCTGCACGACGAACTGCGTCGCTCCGATGGTGTCGGTACTGCACCGGGCGTTCGGGATCGAGCGTGGTCTGATGACCACGATCCACAGCTACACCAATGACCAGGTGCTGTTGGACTCCCCGCACAAGGACTTGCGCCGCGGACGGTCCGGTGCGGCCAACCTGATCCCGACGAGTACCGGCGCTGCCCGAGCGGTCGGGCTGGTGATTCCGGAGCTTGCGGGCAAGATCGACGGTGTCGCGGTCCGGGTGCCGGTCGAGGACGGTTCCCTGACCGATCTGTGCGTCGAGCTGTCCCAGCCGGCGACCGTCGAGCAGGTGAACCAGGCGTTCGCCGAAGCAGCCGACGGACCGTTGAAGGGCCTGCTGCGCTACACCGAGGATCCGATCGTCTCGCGCGACATTGTCGGAGACCCGTCCTCGTGCATCTTCGACTCGCAGCTCACCCAGGCCAACGGTCACCTGATCAAGGTCTTCGGCTGGTACGACAACGAATGGGGCTACGCCAGCCGCCTGCTCGACCTGGCCGAGCGCATCGCCCGGTCACTCTGACCCCGCCCCGGAAGACAGAAGTGTTGACCATGCAAACTCGACCACCGTTGCGTGAGCTGGGCTTGAACAGTGGGAAGAAGACGCGGTTGCGGCGGATCTTGTTCGATCACGGTCTGCGCAACGGTACGGCGTTCTTCCTGCCGTACGACCAGGGGCTGGAGCACGGCCCGCGGGACTTCTTCGCCAACCCGCAGGCGTCCGACCCGGCGTACATCGTGAAACTGGCCATCGCGGGCGGCTTCAACGGGATCGCGGTCCAGATCGGGCTGGCGGAGAAGTTCTACTGGGACTACGCCGGCGAGGTGCCGTTGATCCTGAAGCTGAACGGCAAGACCGACATCCCGGCCGACGCCCAGGCCCTGTCGCCGGTGCACGCGAGCGTCGAGGACGCGGTCCGGCTGGGCGCCGACGCGGTCGGCTACACCCTGTACGTCGGATCGCCCGCACAGGAAGCGGATTTCGCCCAGTACCGGCAGATCAGGGCGGACGCGCACCGCTTCGGGATGCCGCTGATCGTCTGGGCGTACCCGCGTGGGGCGGCCATCGAGGCGAAGGGTGGCAAGGACTCGTTCTACGCGGTCGACTACGCGGCCCGGGTGGCCAGCGAGCTCGGCGCCGACGTGGTGAAGGTGAACTTCCCGCACCCGGAGAAGCAGGACAGCGTGAAACCGGCGTACCGGGCCGAGTTCAGCTCGCAGCAGGCGATCGAAGCCGTGGTGCGGTCGGCGAACCGGACTCTGGTGCTGGTGTCCGGCGGAGAGAAGTCCGGCGACGAGGCGATGCTCGCCAAGGCGCGGCAGGCGATGGACGCGGGTGGCCTCGGCTTGATCTTCGGCCGCAACGTCTGGCAGCGCGGCTACGACGAGTCGCTGCGCTTCGTCGAGTCTCTGCGCGAGATCCTCGCGGCTCACCCGAGCGAGTGAAGGACCGAAACGAGAGGAACCGATCATGACGCAGCAAGCCACCATCGCCGTCGGGGTCGACGGCAGCTGGGCCGACAACGGTGCCGTCGACTGGGCGCTGCAGGAGTCCCGGCTCAGCTCCGATCCGGTTCGTGTTCTGCACGTGATCGACAACATGCTGCCGGCTGGGCCGTTCGTCGACATGGCGCGCGCGGACGAGGCGGCCAAGCGGTTGGTGGCCGATGCCCGCGACTATCTGCACCGCAACGACGCAGAGGCGGAACATACGGCCGTTGTGTTGTCCGGCGCGCCGGCGCACACGCTGGCGGGAGCCACCGCCGGCGACCGGATGCTCGTCGTCGGACGCCATGGTCGCGGCGTGCTCGGCCGGCTGCTGATCGGCTCCACGGCCGAGGCGGTGGCGCACTTCGGCGGTACGGCGTTGGTCGTCGTTCCGCCGAAGTGGCGCCCGGGGGATCAGGTGGCGCCCGTCGCAGTCGGCGTGGACGAGCTCGAGCGCTGCGAGGCGGCAGTCGCGTTCGCGGTCGGCCTGGCCGCCGAACGTGGGGTGCGGATCCGACTGGTGCACGTCTGGGACGTCGCCAAGATGTACACCGGAGATACGGCTGCGACCGCGGGAACTGTCGAGTTGGCACGTCGTCACCACAACGAGCAGCTGGATGCGATCGCGCAGCAGTGCCGGGACAAGTACCCCAACATCACCTTCGAGACCGAACTCAGGCATAGCCACCCGGTGGCCGGGCTGACTGACGCCACGCAGGAGGCGGACGCCCAGCTGCTCGTCATCGGAGGCCGCAGCCACCGTCGGCTCACGGCGATCCTGCTCGGATCGACGGCCCGTGGCGTGCTTCAGCATGCCGCCGGCCCGATTGCGATCGTCCACCAGCCCCTCGCCGACCACTGACCTTCCTACCGGCGCCGGAGGTCTCCGGCGCCCGGCAGTCCGTCGGCGGTCATCAGGAAGCTGCGCAGTCTGCTGACAAACCGCGCCGTGGGTGCGCCGTCGACGACGACGTGGTCGACGCTGACGGTGAGCTGCAACCATTCCTGCTCGACGAGTTGTCCTGCGCGGAGGGCGGGTCGGACCGTGATGCCGCCGATGACGATGCTGAGCGTGTGCAGCTGGAACGCGATGCCCCAGCCACCGCCGGCGCCGAACATACCGACGGCGGTGACTCCGACGGTGCCGGCGAGTGCGCGCTGCTGGTTCGGCCAGCGGTGCAGCGCACCGAGGAGACCGATGCGGACGGCGGCGGGGAGCAACAGGTAGGCCCGCGCCCAGGATTCCTTGCGGACCGATGGACTACGCGCCGGATCGGCCTGGATCTCACGGATCTCGCGGTGGATGTCCTCGACGGTCCGCGAGCCGGCGTCCCGGATGACGTGAGTGAACGCGAACGGCGCGCCGTCGACCGTCACCTCGATCGGGAGGCCGACGTCGACATTGTCGAAGATCACCTCCCGGCCACGGAGGTCCCGGTACGCCTGGACACCGGGCTCCGCGGCGACGGCGCGCGCCACGCAGGCGATCACGAACGCGGTGAACGACAGCTCCGTACCAGTGGCAAGCCGGCGCGCCTGCAACAACTGCCTGGCGGAGGTGACATCGACCTCGAACAGTCCGTGAATCGCATGCCGCCGCCTCGAAGCCCGGCCGGCATCGATCACCAGCCGCCGCACCCAAGGCACCGGCACAACGTGTGCGTTATGGCGATACACAAAGTCACCTCCGCTGTGATTCTGGCTCGGTCCAGCTGTCGGCCGCGGACTCCTCCTCGAGCCGGGCGCGTGGATGCTGTGATCTCAGCCTGTCGGGTTCCAGAGGTTGCGGGCAGCGGCATCGGTCCCCAGCAGCCGGGTCCTTCGGCACGTCGGTCGATGGCCAGGGCCCTTGCCCGGACCGCCTGTTCAGCCGGACGATCGAGTCGGAGAACGAGTGGAAAGGACAAGACCTGTGATCTACGTCGGGATCGACAGCTCGTGGCATCACTCCGGTGCCCTGGAGTGGGCGGTGCGGGGAGCAGACCTTCGGCATGAACCCCTCCGGGCGGTCTACGTGGTCGACCAGACGGTACGTCGTGCGCCGTACTCGGAACCGACCATCGTGGACGAGGCGGCGGTCGACCTCGTCGACGAGGTCCAGAAGCATCTGGACGCCAGACGCGATCGGCTGGACCTCGACGCAGACCTGATGGGCGGCCGGCCGGCCACAACGCTGGTGGAGGCGGCGGCCGGAAGCACGATGCTCGTCGTCGGCCGGCGGGGGACGGGCGCATTCAAGCGACTGCTCATCGGCTCGACGTCGGAAGAGGTCGTCAACGTGGCGACCGTGCCGGTGGTCGTTGTTCCGGACAGGTGGAAGCCAGGCGATCACTCCGGTCCGGTCGTCGTCGCGGTGGGTGGGTCCGACGCGGACCAGGGGTCGATCGAGTTCGCGGTCACCGCGGTGACGGAGCGAGGGGTGCCGTTGAGATTGGTCCACGTCTGGGAGCTGCCGAGCGTCCACAGCCGGGACGCGGCCGCGATCGCCCGCGCCGAGCAGGAATGGGACGACAACGCCCGGCGGTGGGGGGAAGCCGTCGCCGGCGAGTGGCAACCGAGGTATCCCGAGCTGGTCATCCAGGTCGACGTCCGCCGCGGCCATGCGGTCGACGGCGTCGTCACCGCCGCGGAGCAGTGTGACGCCCAGCTCCTGGTCGTGGGCGGCCGTCGCCACCACCGGACGACCGCGATGCTGCTCGGCTCCGTCGCCCGCGGAGTCCTCCACCACGCGTCCTGCCCGGTCGCCGTTGTACACGCCGAGCAGACATCCTGATCCGGGGCTCAGCGATGCTGTGGGCGACCGCGCCGACGACCGCGAAGACGAGGAGAAGTCACTTGCTGTTCTTCCAGGTCATCCCACCGCCCGGCCGGCGCGCGGTACCGCCAGGACGAGGGCGACAACGCCCAGCACGAAGAACGCTCCGGCGCTGACCAGCACGACGATCGACAACCAGTCGAGGGCCGGTACGGTGGCGCCGGCGTCCACCTGGACGTCGACCCCGGCGGTGCCGTCGGGCGACATCACCACGATGGTCCAGTCGCCGCTCTCAACTGCCCAGTTGATCGTCTGAACCCCGGTGCCGCTGGCCTGTGTCCGCCAGATCGTCGTGTCGGTGGGTGCTACCGACGGCGCGGTGCCGGCGTGGTCGGTGTAGTGGGTGCCGTTCGGGCCGAGCGACCGCACCGTCGAGTAGTCCACCCCGGCGAGGTAGCCGCGGACATCGCGGGAGCTTGCGATGCCGACGAACACCGGTCCGTCGTCGGCCGACTCCACCCGCACCCGCGTGTCCCCGAAGAGGCGTCGCGGTACGCCGGTCACGGTGCCGGTGTCGACCGTCAGATTGTCGCTGACCAGCGCGTACCCCGCGGTCCGCATCGACACGCTGTCCGACGTCAGGAAGCCCGCAGCGTCACGCTGGGTTTGGTCGAGCCAGAGCATCGTTCCACCGACCACCAGCCCGAATGCTGACGCGAGCGCGACCAGCGTGGCGAAGACCACTGTGATGACTCTCCCCGCAGACCATCGCCTGGCCGAACCTTGCTCCGGTGCCGACGGACCAGATGTAGTGGCCATGATTCCTCCCGATGATTGGTCTCTCACCACCAGCCTCCGCGCGCGGCCGGTCGCCGACAGAGCCGTCAGTCACCGAGCAGGCGGACCTTCGGCCCGCACGATCCGGATCAGGTGATGTCGCGGCGGATGGCGAGGGTGATACCGAGGACGGCGAACACAACGCCGTACGCGACCATCAGCAGGCCGGCCTGCCATGCGGCGAGGAAGGTGACATCGGGCTCGTAGCTGTTGGTCAGCCCGCTGAAGGCGCCGCCCGGGAAGTACTTGAAGTAGTCGCGGATCGTCGGCAGGAGCGAGACGAAGGACTCGACGACGAGCGAATAGACGAGCGTTCCGACCACTGCGGCGACCTGATGGCGAACCAGTGCGCCGATAGCTACGCCGATGACAGTGAAGATCGCGAGACCGAGCAGAACTCCCAGCAGCGTCTGAGGGATTCGGTTCGCGGTGAGCGAGAGGTCGACGTTCTTGGCGTCGAGCCAGGGTACGGCGATCGCCAGGGACACGAGCACGTTGACGGTTCCGAAGGCCAGGCCGACGAGCGCGTAGGCGATGAGCTTGGCGACCACTACCCGACCGCGGCGTGGGGTGACCAGGAAGGTGGGTGTGATGGTCTGGTAGCGGTATTCGCCGGTCATCGCGATGATGCCGAGCACCACGGTGAAGACCGCCGCGCCACCGGCGGAACTGAACAGTGCTTGTTGGCCTTCTGCTGAGCTGAGCGGCGGGCTGGGGTTGTCCTCCCGGCCCTCGAGCCCGATGGTCAGGCTGACGAACAGCGCGGTCAGCCCGGCGGCGCCGACGAGCAGCCACAGCCACAGCTTGGTGGTGAACAGCTTGGTGAACTCGGCGCGGACCAGGTTCGTCATCTGGACGCACCTCCACCGGTGAGGGCGAAGAAGATGTCCTTCAGGTCGCTGCGCTCGGTGGTGAGCTCATGCAGTTCGATCCGCTCGCTGAAGGCGATGTGCCCGACTTCCTCGCGGCGTAACCCCGTCACCACCAGGGCACCGTCGCGGTGCGTCAGGCCGGCTCGGTTGTGGAGGGTGGCCGCCAGCCGGTCGAGGTCAGGGCCACGGACGACCACCGGGCGGCCCTGCCCGTCGGCGAGTTCGGCCAGCCCGCCCTGCCCCACAAGCGAACCCTTGTCGATGATCACGACGTCGTCGACGGTCTGTTCGACCTCACTGAGTACGTGACTGGACAGCAGGATCGTGCGGCCCTCGGACGCCATCCGGCGAAGGAACCTACGCAGCCAGACGATGCCCTCCGGGTCCAGGCCGTTCGCCGGCTCGTCCAGCAGCAGCACCTGCGGGTCGCCGAGCAGTGCGGCCGCCAAGCCGAGACGTTGCCGCATGCCGGCGGAGTACTCGTTCACTTTGCGCCCGGCTGCCGGCGTCAGCCCGACCAGAGTGAGAACCTCATCGCCACGCTGTACCGGGTATCCGTTGGCCGCGCAGAGCACGCGCAGATGGTTCCTGGCCGTCCGCGCCGGGTGGAAGCTGGACGCATCCAGGACGGCGCCAACCGTGCCGGACGGTCGCGGGAGGTCGGCGTACCGCAGACCACCAATGGTGGCCGTGCCCGCGGTCGGGGTAACCAGCCCGAGCAGGCAGCGCAACGTCGTAGTCTTGCCCGCGCCGTTGGGCCCGAGGAAACCGGTGACGGTTCCTGGTGCCACGGTGAAGCTCAGATTGTCGACCGCCCGCACCGATCCGAACACCTTCGTCAGGTCCGCCACGGCGATCCGTCCGGACTCGTCTGTCATGGGATCCACTTCAGAACCGAACTGGGCCGTGCACCAGTGCCGAAGGACCCAGGCCCGGCAGGTCGTCCAGCCTACGCACGGGTCCGGGCGGCCACGAACCCCGAGTCGGGACCTTCGGGCCCTGCTTCAGGTGGTCACGCAGGCGATGAAATGTAGTCTGACGCGTACTGCGCGCACCCGGAACCTGGCGGAGTGAAAGGGCGGATCATGGAGAGTGCACCGAAGTTCATCCT
>NZ_SLWM01000028.1:0-87220 GCF_004342085.1 Kribbella orskensis | reverse complement strand
GCTTGTCTCAACACCACACTCGTGTGGTCAACAAAACTTGCTGCGAAGATGTACGCGTCCGCTATACGGTTCCCGGAATACGGTCAACCCCCAGCACCATGCCCCTCGAGAGAGGGTGCAGTGACTGTAGTGTGGTTGGTTGATATTTCTATAGAGTTACGGTGACCATAGCGTCGGGGAAACACCCAGTCTCCATTCCGAACCTGGAAGTTAAGCCCGACAGCGCCGATGGTACTGCGACCGGGAGGTCGTGGGAGAGTAGGACGTCGCCGGACATTCACACTGTTAAGGGCCACCCACACCGGGTGGCCCTTAATGTTTGTGCCTGTATTTTTGTCTGAGCGTCAACACCTCGTACGACCGATAGGAGTCACCGTGGCTACGCCACCTCGCAACCCTCGCTCTGGCCCGGGCGATCGCTCCGGCCGTGGTTCGTCCGGCGGTGCCGGCCGAGCCGGCGGTGGGCGTTCCGACTCCACTGGAGGCGACCGCTCAGGCGGCGGCTTCAGGGGCGGATCTGGCGGAACAGGCGGCTCCGGTAGCCGCGGCGGCAGCAGCTCGGCTGGCCGTGGTAGCTCGTCGAGCCGTGGCAGTGCTCCGCGCACCGGCGGCAGTGGCGGCGTCCCGCGTAGTGGCGGTACCGGTGGCGCAGGCGGTGGTGCTCCCCGCAGCGCCGGCAGCGGTCCCCGTAGCTCGAGTTCGTCCCGTGACGACCGGTCAGCTCCCCGTCGCGACGACCGTTCTGGTCCTCGCCGGGATGACAGGTCGGCTCCTCGCCGCGACGACCGCTCCGGGCCGCGTTCGGACGACCGTTCCGCGCCGCGTCGTGACGACCGTTCGGGCCCGCGTCGGGATGACCGCTCCGGAGCGCGTTCCGATGAGCGCGCGCCGCGTCGGAACACCAAGTGGGACGACAAGAACACCGGCGGCGAGCGTGACCCCTTCCGTGGTCAGTACCCGTCGAGCAGCCGTGACGACCGGTCCGCCCCTAGGCGCGACGACCGCGGCTACCAGAGCGGCGACCGCTCAGCACCTCGGCGCGATGACCGTGGCGGTTACCAGAGCGGCGATCGCTCGGCGCCTCGGCGCGATGACCGCGGTGGTTACCAGGGCGGCGATCGCTCCGCGCCTCGACGCGATGAGCGTGGCGGCTACCAGGGCGGGGATCGTTCTGCGCCGCGTGGTGGTTACCAGGGTGGCGACCGTTCGGCGCCTCGGCGCGATGAGCGTGGCGGCTACCAGGGCGGGGATCGTTCGGCGCCGCGTCGGGATGACCGTGGCGGCTACCAGGGCGGGGATCGTCCGGCGCCGCGGCGGGAAGGGCCTACTGGGTACCGGGGTGGTGAGCGGACTGGACCGCGCGGGGATGACCGCGTGGGTGGTGAGCGTTCGGGGCCGCGTCGGGACGACAGGACTGGTTATCAGGGCGGAGATCGCTCCGGGCCGCGTCGGGATGACCGGGATGGGTCGCGGCGGGACGACCGTGGCGGACCGCGTCGGGACGAGCGTGGTGGGCGGCGTAACGAGCGTGGTGGCCGTGGCAGTGGTGCGAGCCGGCACGACGAGGAGAAGGTCGGTCCGCGCAAGGACGACCCGGTCATTCCGGCCGGGATCACCGGTGCCGAGCTCGATCGGTCGGTGAAGGCCGAGCTCCGGTCGCTTCCGCGCAGCCTGGCGGACCTAGTCGCACAGCACCTGGTCGCTTCCGGGCGGTTCCTGGACGACGATCCTGAGCTGGCCTACCAGCACGCCAAGACCGCCCGACGGCTCGCGGCGCGCCTGGGCGGCGTACGGGAGGCTGTGGCTGTTACTGCGTACTTGTCTGAGCACTATGACGAGGCGTTGACCGAGTTCCGTGCGGTGCGGCGGATGACGGGCAACCACGAGGTGCTGCCGACGATGGCGGACTGCGAGCGTGCGCTCGGCCGGCCGGAGAAGGCGCTTGCGCTGTCGCGGGAGAAGCAGGTCAAGGACCTCGAAGAGGGTTCGCAGATCGAGATGCTGATCGTCGCGGCCGGTGCCCGGCGTGACATGGGCCAGACCGCGGCGGCGATCCAGACGCTCGAGGTCCCCGAGCTGACCAAGCGGACCCGCGCCGACTGGCTGCCGCGCCTGCGTTATGCGTACGCCGACGCGCTGGCTGAAGCTGGTCGCACCGAGGACGCGCTGGTTTGGTTCCACCGTGCTGCCGGTGCCGACCAGGACGGTTCCACCGGTGCTGCCGAGCGTGCGGCCGAGCTCGAAGGGCTGCAGTTCACCGATCTGGACGACGAGGACGACTTCGTCATCCAGGAGGTCACCGAGGAGGACGAAGCCCCCGCCGAGGACGAGATCGACGAGGACGAGATCACCGAAGAGGACCTGGCCGCGGCCGCTGAGGCTCTGAAAGCGACTGCTGACGACGAGGATGACGTTCTCGTGGACGACGATCTGGACGACGAGGTCGACGTCGCAGCCGACGCAGAGGACGACCTCCCGGCCGAAGCGCCTGCAGACGAGGTCGACGACCAGGACGAAGACGAAGAGAAGCCGAAGGACTGACAGGTTCTGAGCGGCCCGGACAGGCCGGTGGGACAAACCCACCGCCTGTCCGGGCCGCTTTTGCCTGCGCGGACGGCGCGGGGGTGTGTGCGGGCGGAGAGAATGGGGGGATGGCGGAGAGCGTGGGTTCGGGGTCGGACGGCGGCGTGGGAGTCGGCGAGGGCGTGAGCGGGGTGGAACGCCGACTGTCGGCTGCGGAAGAGAACGGAGCGGCGGGCGAGGTAGAGGGCCGGCCGTTGCCCGGGGTAGGCGAGCTAACGGGTGGGCTTGAGCGCGGGCCGGGGGCGGAGGTTCACGGGGTGCTTGTGGGGGAGTTGGTTTCTGCGGCGCTTGGGAAGGGCGCGGGGCGGTTGGGGCGGGCTGTGGGGATGGTGGAGAAGGGGGAGGATGATGCGATTCATCAGGTGCGGGTCGCTTGTCGGCGGTTGCGGAGTGATTTGAAGTTGTTCCGGAAGGTGCTGGCCGGGGAGTGGGCCAGGGACCTGCGAACGGAGCTGGCCTATCTGGCGGCCAGTTGTGGGGAGGCTCGAGACCTCGAGGTGATTGCGGAGCTGGTTCGGGAGAATGCGACCAGTGAGGATGATCCGGAGCATGTGGCGACGATTCTGACCACGTTGACGGTCGGGTTGGAGCGGGCGGCCGCACAGGCCGCCGAGGTGGTTCTGGGGGACCGGACCGGCTTGCTGCTGGACGATCTCGAGGCGGTGGTGGCGGCGCCCGAGCTCAACAAGAAGGCGGCGAGACCTGCCGTCGAGGTGCTTCCTCAGCTGCTTGCGTCGGCACAACAGGCGTTCGCCGCCGCGGCCGACCAGCTGAAGCCGTGGACCGAGGACGACGACTGGCACGAGGTGCGGTTGCTGGCGAAGCGCGTGCGCTATGCGGCCAACACGGCCGCCTCCGTCCTGGGTGAGGAAGCCAAGGAGACGGCCGCCCACGCAGCGAAGTACCAGGAACTGCTGGGGCAGCACCAGGATCACTGCGCGGCTGCGGATGCCCTCAGCGCGCAAGCGCGGGACGCCGCTGACCAGGGCGATGCCGAGCTGCTGTTCTCGCTCGGCCGGCTCACCGAGCGGCACCGCGCGGCTCGCAAGCCCCTCCGCGAAGAGTTCCTCAGCCTCTATCACCGCCCATAGGCCCTCAGACGAGGTGGGAGTGGAGGCGAGGTAGCGACGACGCCGCGAGCGCCGTTGCCAGCAGGATGCGGGCCTTCGAGGTGGGCACCGGGCCAGCCATCACCGCACCCGCTTCGACTAGAGCGGCGCCTCCGCCTGAGCCGTAGATGGCCGCAGTAGGACCGCTGGCGCAGCGGCTGGTGACGATGACAGGGATACTCGCAGCCGTCGTGGCGACGACCTCTTCCAAGAGCCCTGGCGTGGGGTTGCCTGCTCCGAGAGCCTCCAGCACAACCCCACGGGCACCCGCAGCGCGGCAAGCCGCCAGCTGTACTCCGTCCGCTCCGACATACGACGGCACGACGTCGACCCGCGGCAGCGACTGAAGGTTCTCCAGCGCGAAGCCAGGCGGTCTGATCGGCCGCGACCAGAAGCGCACCACCCCGCGGCGTACCTCGCCGACCGGACCGCCGTTGTACGACGCGAAGGCGTCCGGTGCGAGCGTCTGCACCTTGACCGCCTGGCGAGCCGCGTGGATCCGCCCGTCCATCACCACCAACGGTCCAAGCCCTAGCGCAGCAGGTGAAGCAGCCACCTGTACTGCGTCAGCCAGGTTCCTCGGGCCATCGGAGTCCGCCTCGCCCGCGTGCCTCTGCGCACCGGTGAGCACCACCGGCACCTGCTGATCCCCAGGAGTCAGCAGATCCAGCAAGTAGGCCGTCTCCTCCATCGTGTCCGTGCCGTGGGTGACGACCACCCCGTCGTGGCGGCCGGTCTCGTCGAGGATCTGGGTGACGAGTTCCAGGAGGTCGGCGAGCGTGAAGGAGAAGCTGTGCCGACACACCAGTTCTCGGACAGACGCCGGCTCAGGGAGCTCTGCCATACCGACGAGGTCGCCACCACCAACGGCAACGCTGACAGCGCCACCTACAGCGGCGGCAGAGGCGATCGTGCCGCCGGTGGTGAGGATACGGACGCTCACTGGCTCTCCAGGCGAAGCGTTGCTACCGACAGGGACCTGGCACGTCGCCCGACCAGGTAGTAGAGCCCACCGGCCACCACTGATCCCGAGAGCCAGGAGAAGTCCGTGTTGTTGAACGCAGTTGCCACCGGACCTTGCATGGCAGGCACCAGCCCGAACTGCCAGGACCACCCGGCCGCCAACCCCAGTGCCAGGCTCACCAGCGCCCCGACGTTCCACAGCCCGTACTGCGAGTCCGCGGCGTACAGGCTCGGGACATGCAGGCGGCCACGACGGAGTACGAGGTAGTCGACCGCGACGATCGCCGCCCACGGGGTGATCCAGACGAGGATCGACACCATCCAGTTGTCGAAGGCGTGCGCGAAGCTGTCGGCGCGGACGAAGACCACCAGGACGCCGGACGCCACCAGACCGGCCGCCAGCGTGATCTTCCAGCGCGCCACCTTGATGCCGATGGACAGCGCGGCCAGCGAGCACGAGTAGAGGTTCAGGATGTTCGTCGCGACCGGGCCATGCATGATCAGCAGGAGGACGGGCAGGGCCATCGCGCCGAAGGTGCTGATCACCAGGGACGACGGGTCGCTCCCGGTGCCCGCGCTGGCCAGGCAGGCGCCGAGTGCTGCGAGCCAGACGGTCGGCACGTACATCCCGAGCGCCGACGCCCAGAACACCGAACGGCTGGAGGCTTCCCGTCGGACGAAGCGGCTGTAGTCGGCGGAATAGGGGAGCCAGGTGAGTCCCCAGCCCACCCCGATCGCGGTCATCAACTGGGTCATCGCGGTGAGCTTCGCGCCCTGGTCGACAGCTGTCGCCGCCGTCCAGTGCAGTTCCGCACGGCTCAGAGCAAGCACGGTCATGACCGCCATCACCAGCACTGTCACGGGCACCGTGTACTTCTCGAAGGTCCGGATGGCGTAGAAGCCGTACAGCGCGAGGGCGAGCTGGACGACCATGATCACCGCGGCGACCAGGTACTCCACGGCCACACCACCAGAGACGCCGAGCTTGGCGAGGACGGCCATCACCAGGTCGAGGACCACCCAGGTGTTCACTCCTACCCAAGCCATCGTCAGCAGGCACTGGACGATGCCGGGGATGATCGCTCCACGCCGGCCGAAGGGCGCCCGGCCGAGCACCATCTGGTTGACCGCCGTGCGATGACCGATCACGTTGAACAGGCCGAAGACCGCGCAGCCGATGAGATTCCCGCCGGCGACCACCAGGAGGGTCTCCAGGAGGCTCAGCCCGAGGGTGATGCCGAGCGCGCCCAGCACCCAGTTGATCGGTGCCAGGTTGGCGCCGGCCCAGATCCAGAACTGCTCGTGCGGGCTGGAGTCGCGACCGGACGGTGGGATCGGCTCGACTCCGTGGGCGTCGAACGGGACGGCTTCGGCGGTGCTCATGGCGGCCTCCAGGGGGTGGTGGCCTGCGACACACAAGCCACGGTGATGGCTCAGAAAACCAGCCGGACCTCCCCGGGGTCAGTGGACAGATCTCTAGTGAAATGCAGCTCAGATGGATATCTTCACAGCATGCTGACCCTGGCCACGCTCCTGCAAGACCCGTCCCTGGAGCTCGAGCTTCTCGTCGCGGGCGCCGACGGCAGCCTGGACGGAGCGGCTCTCTGGGTGCACAACACCGAGCTGCCCGATCCGTCGCCGTACGTGCGCGAGGGCGAGATCGTGCTGACCAACGGCCTGTGGCAGGAGCAGACCACCGCGGCGGACTTCACCAGGAACGTACGGCGGGCCGGTGCCGCCGGCATCATCTTCGGCCTCCGCGCGCAGACCCCGGAAACCCCGCAGGCCTTGGTCGACGCGTGCGAGGAGCTGGGACTGCCGCTGCTGGAGATCTCCACCAGGGTGCCGTTCACCGCGGTCACCGAAGCGGCCTCGGCGCTTCGTGCGGACCAGCGCAGGGACGCCCTGGTGGGCATGGTGAGACGGGGAGACGCGCTGGCCCAGGCCATCTCTCACGGCGCCGGCGCATCCGGAGTACTGGCGGTGCTGCGGCGCGAGCATGAGCTGCCGCTGGCGGTCGTTGACCGGATGGCCCGGCCGCTCGCGTCGGCAGGAGCCGAGCTGTCAGCAGAGCAGCGGCGCCTCGTCGCTGAAGGGCTGGCAAGGCATCCGCCGCCGCTGGAGGTCGATCTGGCCGGTGAGCAAGGCAGGGCGACACTGTTCCTGGTCGGAGCGGTGGGGGACACCGATGCCGCGCTCGTCTGCCTGAAGCCCGTCACCGAGCTCAGTCGTCAGGAGCAGGATGCGCTGGACCAGGCGGCGCGGTTCCTGAGCCTGGAGGTGGCGAAACAGCAAGCAGTACAGGCGATCGAGCTCCGGTTCGCCAGCGAGCTGCTCGACATGATCCTGTCGGGGACGCGGCGCGCTGCCGAGGTACCGGACCGGCTGCGGGCATTCGGCGTGGACCCGACCGGTGAGCTCGTGGTGCTGACGACAGCGTTCGCGGATGGCGACGAGTCGACGCTGCCTGGGTTGTCGGAGACAGTGGGCAGCTTCTTCCTGGATCAGAGCCTCGCGGTGGTTGTAGCCGGCGGCAGCCAGGACGTGGTCGCAGTACTGCAGCGGCCGCGCAAGGAGCTTCACGAGCTGGCAGAGGCGCTGCTCCGCTCGATAGCGCAGCGATTCCCTGGCAGGCGGGCGGTAGTCGGCCTAGGAGAGCCTGCTGCGACAGCACAAGCTCTGCGGCAGCCGCTGATCCAGTCCCGTGAAGCATGCCGGGTACTGCGGCGACGCCAGGGCCAGGCGGTTGCCTCGTTCAATGAGCTGGGGACACACCGCCTGCTCCTCGGCCTCCAGGACACCGAGACCCTGCGCAACTTCGCCGACGGAGTACTCGTACCGCTCAGGGAGTTCGACCGTCGCCGTGACGCCGAGCTGGAGACCACCCTCAAGGCCTTCCTCCAGTACGACGGCCAGTACGCCGCCACCGCCGCCGCGCTCTACGTGCACGTGAACACCTTGCGCAACAGGCTCGCCAAGATCACCGAGCTGACCGGACGCGACACCGGTCGTACCGAAGACCGGGTGGACCTCTATCTGGCGCTGGAGGCCGACGAGCTGGCTCAGGGATAGACCGAGGGGTCAACCACCACAGGCGAAACGGGCCGTACAGCCACCGAGTCATCAGCCGACGCCCGTACTGCGAGGTCGCGGCACCGGGCGAACTCCACATCACCACGGTTCTGCGCGTACTCGATGAGTTCGCGCAGAGCCAGCAGCCGCCCGGGTCGCCCGGACAGGAACGGATGCAGGCAGAGCGTGAACAGGCAGTGGTAGAACCGCATCCCGTCCAGCTCGGCCTTCCACAGTTCCAGTACCTTGCGAGGTGACTCGATCACCGAGCCGATCTGCGGAGCCGGGAGATACGCGTACTGCTCCCAGTCGTCCAGGGACCAGTGCACCGGCAGTTCGACCACACCGCCGGCACTGAGCAGGTACGGCCGGTCGTCGCCCATCAGGGACGAGTCGTAGAGCAGCCCGTGCTCCGCGACCAGTCCAGGCGTCTGCGGGCTCGCCTCCCATAGTGCGGCCCGGTGGCCGCTCACGGTGATGCCCTGGGACTCGAAGACCGCCAGGGCCCGCTCGAAGTCGTTCCGCTCCTCGGCCCCCGTCAGGGAGGTTGGTGGCCGGTGACTGTAGGAGTGGTGGGCTACCTCGTGTCCCCGCTCGACGATGTTCGCCGCCAGCCCCGGCCGCTGTTCCGCGACCCAGCCGGGTACGAAGAACGTCGCCGGAACCTCCAGATCGTCCAGCAGGTCAAGGATCCGCGGTACGCCGACGTCGGGTCCGTACGACTGGTGCGACATCGTCGTCAGGTGCTCGGCGTAGTGGCCGCCCTGCGCGAGGATCGGCGACTCCGCGTCCACGTCGAAGGTGAGTGCCGCCACCGCCGCGGCTCCCGCAAGCCAGGTCATGACCTGACAGCCTGCCATGCCCGGGCGCTCGCCAGGGTGACATCGGGATGCAGGGAGTTGCGGTCGAAGGCCTCCAACTCCCGCTCCTCCTCGAGCCGCCGCGGCAGGTCGGGGTTGGCCAGCGCGCCCCGGGCGAGCGACAACAGGTCCGCGTGGCCGTCCGCCAGCACCTGCGCGGCCTGGGCCGGGTCGTGCATACCGCCGTTGGCGATCACCGGGAGCCCGGTGAGCCGGCGAGCGAGCCCGGTGATGGTCTGGCCGCCGGAGAGACGGGCCGTGTCGATCCAGTTCCGGCCCTCGCTGGCGATGTGCAGGTACGACGCGCCCGCGTCCGCGACCGCCGGGAAGATCACCTCGGCGTCGGCGGCTCCACCCGGCCAGCGGTAGACCAGGTCGTTGACCTTCGTCTGGGACAACCGGACGCCGACGAGGAAGTCCGCGGGCACCGCGGCGGCGATCGCGGCGACGATCCGGGTGGTCAGCCGGATCCGGTTCGACACGCAACCGCCGTACTCGTCGGTTCGCTGGTTCGTGTAGTCCGTCAGGAACTGGTCGAGCAGGTAGCCGTTCGCGGCGTGCACCTCGACCCCGTCGAATCCGGCGACCCGGGCGTTCAGCGCCGCGGTCACGAAGCCGGCGACTACCGCGTCCAGGTCGGCGGAGGTCAGTTCGCCCGGCACCGGCCAGGGACCACTCCCGCCGTAGTCCGGCATCATCTCGCCGAGTGGCTTCACCGGAGACGGCCCGGCCGTGGCCTCGGAGTACGGATTGCCCTGGGAGAGGGCGCCGGCGTGCATCAACTGCGAGACGATCCGTCCGCCGGCCGCGTGCACCTGGCTCGTGACGTCCTGCCAGGCGAGCACCTGCCGGCCGGTGACGAGCCCCGGCTGGTTGAGATATCCCTGGCTGTACAGGTGATCCGTGTGGGTGCCCTCGGTCAGGATCAACCCGAACCCACCAGCGGCGAAGCCGGCGTAGTACTCCGCCATCTCGACGGTCGGTACGCCGTCCGGGGTGGCCGAGACGCGCGTCATCGGCGCGACGGCCAGGCGGTTCGGCAGCTCGAACGAGCCGAGTCGCAGCGGCTCGAGGGTGGGGTGGGTCATCGGAGGTCCTCCAGGACGTCGAGGGCGAGATCGGTCGGACCCGGACCGTTCAGCCAGGTCAGGTCCTGCGGGCAGGACGACACCGCGACGACGCAGTCCAGCTCCGCCCGGAAGGTGATCGAGTCGCCGGGCTTGGTGGCTGCGGGCAACGACTCCAGGGTTCCGTCGGCCGCGACGGGCACTCGCATGAAGACGTTGACGGGCTGCGGGACCACCGGCGTCGCGAGCCCGAGTGCGGCCAGCGCGGTAGTCAGGTTGTCTGCGCAGGAAGGGTGATCCGGTGCGCCGAGCAGGTCGTACCGGGCCCGGTCGCAGGCGGCCACCAGCAGGTCGTGGTACCCGGGCGACGTGTCCTCGACCAGGGTCAGGATCGGGCGCCGTTCGGTCGTCACGAAGGTCTCGCCGAGCGCCGGGAACAGCCTGCTCGTGGTGAGCCGGGTGTGCGAGGCACTCAGGTGTTCGGTGGTCTGGTCGCCGGGAAAGGCGAAGAGGTCGCCGACCTGTTGTCCGGCCAGATCGGTGACCCGGACGAACTGGCCACGCGCGACCCGGACGGCTCGTCCGGCCCGCGCCGGCACGATCGTCCGCTGAGTGGTTGCTGTCATGTCCGGATACTCAACCAGCGGAGCCGCGGCCGACTCGATGGCCGATCATCCAGCATCGAGCGCTGGACTTGGAGCAATCTCTAGTCGAGCGTGCGGAAGAGCAGTCCCACCCGAGGCTTGGGGCCGAAGGAAGTGGCCTTCTGCGGGAGGATGACGCCCCGGGCTGCTGACTGGAGCACCTGGTCCATGCGGGGCGCTACCAGCTCCACTGCGGCCTGCTGAGGACCCGCCAGGGCTATGGCGTCGGAGAGCACGTGGTGGAAGGTGATCTCGTCCGCAGGGACTCCCCACGCCGGCAGCAGGACCCGGTGCAGCAGGGCGACCGTGGGAGTCACCTGACCCTCGGTGGAGCGCAGTGTCACCCAGGAGGTCCCGTCGGTGATGGCGATGCGGTCCGGCACGCCTTCCACCCGGCCGGGGAGCACCTGCCAACCCTCCGGAGTACGGGAGGAGACCAGGTCGACTGACAGGCCCGGGACGATGCGGTGGATCGGGTCCAGGGTGAGCGGGTGGCGGTCGTTGTCGACCAGCATCGCCAGCCCGACTTCGGTTCCCGGGCGGTTCGGCTCGCGCCGGTTCCGTTCCAGGTACGCCGCATAGCGGTGGTGGCCGTCGGCGATCAGGGCCTCGTGGCCGGCCAGTTCCTGGGCGATCGCGGCCAGTACCGCGGGGTCGTCGATCCGCCAGATCTGGTGGTGCGCGCCGTTCTCGGTGTCCGCGACCAGCCACGGCTCACCCGCGCGGGCCGCGTCCACAGCGTCACTGGCGACGCCGCCACCTCCGTACGCGAGCAGGATCGGTTCCAGGTCGGCGTCGGTCGCCTCCATCAGCTCGAACCGGTCGTCGACCCAGTGCGGCATCACGTCCTCGTGCGGCAGCACCACCCGCCGGGCCGGATCCAGGCCGAGCGAGCCGACCAGCCCGCAGAGCACGGCGTCGCCGTACTGCTGCTCGTAGACGTACAGCGACGGCCTCACGTCCTGGATCACCACGCCGTCGCGCTGCCAGCCGGACAGCCTGCGCGCGGGCTCGTCGTACCGGCTGGGACCGAGGCCCGGATCGCGTGGAAGGATGAGCCTCACCATGTTGTGCAGATCAGCGTCAGTCAGCCGCCGGACGAGAGCGGGTTCCAGCACGTCGTACGGCGGCGAGGTCACCGCGCCGAGCGCGCTCACCTTGCCCGCGACGAACCGCCAGGCCCGCAGCGGCTCGAGCCGCAACACACCGGCGGACGCTTCTGACATGGGCGGCATCGTACGGGGGGAAGCATGAGTACGACACGAGAATCGCCCGCTCCGCTGTCGGCGTGTGACGAACCGCTCGCCACCGCGTACGACGTGGCGCTGCTCGACCTGGACGGTGTCGTCTACGTCGGGCCGGACCCCGTCCCGGAGGCGCCCGAGAACCTCCGCAAAGCCGCCAAGGAGGGGATGCGGATCGGCTACATCACGAACAACGCCAGCCGGCCCGCCTCGGTGGTCGCCGAGCACCTGGCGTCGTTCGGCCTGGACGTGATCGGCGAGGACGTGGTGACCTCGGCGCAGGCGGCCGCGAAGCTGATCTCGAAGGACTTCCCCAAGGGATCGCCGGTGCTCGTGATCGGCGGCGAGGGCCTGTACGCCGCACTGGAGGAGTACGGGCTGGAGGCGGTCCGCAGCAGCGACGCCAACCCGGTCGCCGTCGTCCAGGGGTTCCACCCGGACGTGAACTGGGTGATGCTCGCGGACGGCGCGCACGCGATCAACGAAGGCGCCCGCTGGTACGCCACGAACCTCGACTGGACCATCCCGACCGCGGGTGGCAAGGCGCCGGGCAACGGCACCCTCGTGCAGGCGGTCCGCGCCGCCGTCGAGGTGGACCCGACCGTGGCCGGCAAGCCCGAACCGCCGTTGCTGGAGACGAGCATCGAGCGGCTGGAGGCGGAGCGCCCGTTGATGATCGGCGACCGGCTGGACTCCGACATCGCCGGCGCGCACGCGGTCGGCATCGCCAGCCTCTGGGTCGCCACCGGGGTGAACGACGCGCGCGATCTCGCCGCCGCCCCGAAGAACCAGCGGCCGACGTACGTCGGGGCCGGGCTCGGCGCATTGGCCGAGAAGCACCCGGGCGTGACGGTCGAGGGCGGCAAGCACACGTGCAAGGGCTGGACCGCCGAGGTGGTCGATCGGGCTGTGGTGGTCAAGGGAGAGGGCGAGCCGTTCGACGGGCTCCGCGCGATCCTGTCGGCGACCTGGGCCGCGGTGGACGCGCCGGCCAAGTCTGCGGCGAAGACGGGCGCCAAGGGAGCCTCGCGGGGCCGGCGGCCGTTGCCCAAGCCGGGTCCGGCTCCCGGCTCGATCAAGATCGACGAGGCGCTGCACCGGGTCGGCCTGTCGGGCTGACGTGGTATTGCGGTCCTAGCGCGATAACGTGGCTGGCAACGAAGCCCGGACGAGGGCTGGTGGGCGGGGACCGAACCCAGCCCGGACCGGGCCGTTGGGACAGGAACCAGCAAGGAGGCAGTCATGGTGATGGACGCGGTGCGCGGCTACATACAGCTGGCGAGCGGCCTGACCGAGGTCACGAAGCAGCGCGCCCAGCAGGCCGCGAAGGCACTGCTGCAGCAGACCGGCGCGGACACGCTGACGACCGGCCTGAGCACCAAGGTGACCGACCTGGCCGACGAGATCGTTGCCACCAGCAAGAGCAACCGCCAGTTGCTGCAGGCGATCGTGGCGAACGAGGTCGAGGGCGCCGTCGCGCGGCTGGGCTTCGTCCGGTCCGAGGAGGTCGCGGCGCTGACCCGCCGGGTCGAGAACCTCGAGCGCGAGCTTGCCGACGCCGACGAGGCCGAGACTGTCCACGATGCCTCGGCGCCTTTCGCAGAGCCGGCTCCCGCGGCGAAGAAGGCAGCTGCGAAGAAGGTCGCGAAGAAGAGCGCCGACCACGGCGCGGCGGCGGCCGAGAAGACGGCGAAGAAGGCGGCCAAGAAGGCCCCGGCGAAGAAGGCATGACGTGACCGAACACCCCGGAGAGCAGTTCCCCCCGGAGGTCGACCCCGACGTCGAGCCGGGCGCCGACCCGCGCACCGACGAGCCCACCGAGCCGGACTACGACTCCGAACCGGGACCGGAGTCGATGAACACCTCCGGCTGGGTCAACCCGACTCTGCAGGCCCGCTCCCACACTGACCCCCTCTTGGCCGGCTTCACCATGTACGGCGACCCGGCCCCGGCCGATGACTTCCTGGCGGCGGACGACTCCGAGCAGGCCTTCGAGGCCTCGCTGGAGGAAGAGCCCGCAGCCGAGGTGAAGCCTGCTCCTGTAGTGCCTTCGCCTTCGCCTTCGCCTGCGGTGATGGCGAGGCCTGGGCCGCCGCCGGGTGGCCCGCAGTACCAGCAGACGCAGCAGCCGCAGCCGGAGCCGCAGTACCGGCAGGAGCCGGAGCGGGTGGCGGATGACGACGGGGTGCATCCGTTGGTGGAGGAGACGATGGGGCGGCTGGACGAGTTGCGGGAGCGGCCGGTCGGGGAGCATGCCGAGGTGTATGCGGACCTGCACGAGCGGCTGCAGAGCGCTTTGGTGGAGGCGGACGCCGAGCACGGCGACCGCGTCTGAGTGGCCAAGGCAGTGAAGCGGTCCCGGCTCGACGCCGAACTGGTACGGCGTGGGCTGGCCCGCTCGAGGGAGCACGCGAGTGAGCTGGTCGCGGCCGGCAAGGTGAAGGTCTCGGGCACGGTGGCGACCAAGCCCGCCACCGGGGTGGGTGCGGACGCGCCCATCCTGGTGGACACGTCGGAGGTCGACGACCCCGGCTACGCCTCCCGGGGAGCGTACAAGCTGGTCGGAGCGCTGGCGGCGTTCAGCGAGATCCAGGTGAAGGGCCGCCGCTGCCTGGACGCGGGAGCTTCCACCGGAGGCTTCACGGACGTCCTGCTCAGGAACGAAGCGGCGAGCGTGATCGCTGTCGACGTCGGCTACGGGCAGCTCGTCTGGGCTCTGCAGACCGACGACCGCGTGACCGTGATGGACCGCACGAACGTCCGGACTCTGACGCTGGAGGACATCGGCGGCGAGCCGGTCGACCTGGTGGTGAGCGACCTGAGCTTCATCTCGCTCACCCTGGTGCTGCCGGCCCTGCTCGGAGTGGTGAAGCCCGAGGGCGATCTGGTGCTGATGGTGAAGCCGCAGTTCGAGGTCGGCAAGGAGCGGCTCGGCAAGGGCGGCGTGGTCCGCGACCCCGAGTTGCGTGCGGACGCGGTCCGTGGGGTGGCCCGGAAGGCGGCCGAGCTCGGCTGGGGAGTGGCGGGAGTGGCGGCCAGTCCGTTGCCCGGCCCGTCAGGAAATGTCGAGTACTTCCTGTGGATACGGCGTTCGGCGTCCCCGCTCGATGAGACGATGCTTCGGACCGCCATCGAGAGCGGTCCCCAGTGAGCCGCCCGAGCCACCACCGGAGCGACCCACCGAGCGACCCGCTGGGCGGCACGAGCAAGGCGATCGAAGGCGGGAGAACCAGTGGTTGAGCCGGCGTCCGAGCCGCGACGGGTGCTTGTGGTCACGCACACCGGCCGCGACCAGGCGGTCGAGGTGGCGCGCGAGGCGCACCGGTTGCTGACCGACGCGGGGCTGGTCGTGCGGCTGCTCACCGAGGAGGCGGAGGCGCTCAAGCTGGATCCGGTCGAGATCGCCGACGACCCGGAGAAGGCCGCCCAGGACGTCGAGCTGATCATCGTCCTCGGTGGCGACGGCTCGATCCTGCGCGCCGCCGAGCTCGCCCGCCCGCACGCCACCCCGGTGCTGGGCGTGAACCTGGGCCATGTCGGGTTCCTCGCCGAGGCGGAGCGGGACGACCTCGGGCGGATCGTCGAGGTGGTCGTCGACCGCAGCTACACCGTCGAGGAGCGGATGACGCTGGCGGTGGACGTCTGGCACGACGGCGAGCGGATCTTCGACACCTGGGCGCTGAACGAGGCCAGCGTGGAGAAGGCGGCCCGCGAGAAGATGCTCGAGGTGATGGTCGAGGTCGATCGCCGCCCGCTGTCCCGCTGGGGCTGTGACGGGGTGGTGGTCGCGACGCCGACCGGCAGCACGGCGTACGCGTTCTCGGCCGGTGGGCCGATCGTCTGGCCCGAGGTCGAGGCGATCCTGCTGGTCCCGCTGAGCGCGCACGCGTTGTTCTCCCGGCCGATCGTGGTGGCGCCGACCTCGGAGCTGTCGATCGAGCTGGTGGCGGCGTGGCACGGGCGCGGAGTGCTGTGGTGCGACGGCCGCCGGATGGTCGAGGTACCGCCGGGTGCCCGGATCAATGTCCGGCGCGGCAAGACGCCGGTCCGGCTGGCGAGGGCGCACGAGGCGTCCTTCACGGACCGGCTGGTGGCCAAGTTCGACCTGCCGGTCCTCGGCTGGCGGGGCGCGGCAGAGCTGAATCATCGGCGCAACCGAAGCGCACAAGAGGAGACCTGAGAGCAATGCTCGCTGAGATCCGCATCACCGGACTGGGCGTGATCGAGGACGCCACGCTGGAGCTCGACCCCGGCTTCACCGCGGTCACCGGCGAGACCGGGGCCGGCAAGACGATGGTCGTGACGGGCGTGAACATGCTGCTCGGCGGCCGGGCCGACAGCGGCCTGGTCCGGCACGGCGTGCGCCGCGCGCGGGTCGAGGGCCGGGCCACCGCGGTGCCGAGGTCGATCGTGCAGCAGGCCGAGGACCGTGGCGGCGAGCTCGACGACGACGAGCTGCTGATCGCGCGCGAGCTGTCCTCCGAGGGACGGTCCCGGGCCTTCCTGGGCGGTGCGTCCGTGCCGGTCTCGGTGCTGGCCGAGGTGTCCGGCGACCTGGTCGCGATCCACGGCCAGGCCGACCAGTGGCGGCTCCTGCAGCCCGCGCGGCAGCGGGAGACCCTCGACACCTTCGCGGGCAAGCCGGTGCTCGTCCCGCTGGGGGAGTACACAGCGGCGTACCGGCGGCATCGTGAGGTCGAGGCGGAGCTGATCGACCTGACCACGCGCGAGCGTGATCGGCTGGCCGAGGCGGATCTGCTGCGCTTCGGGCTGGAGGAGATCGCCAAGCTGGAACCCTTGCCTGGTGAGGATGTGGAGCTCGCGGCCGAGGAGGAGCGCCTCGCGTACGCCGACGGCCTCCGTACCGCGGCGACGTCGGCGGCGGATGCGCTCGCGTCGGACGATCTGGACTCGAACCGCCCGAGCGACGTGCTCGGACTCCTCCAGCTGGCGAAGCAGGTGCTCGACGGCGAGCGGGAGCACGACGCGAAGCTGGCGGAGCTCGCCGATCGCGCAAGCGAGCTCGGGTACCTCGCGGCGGACCTGGCCGGCGAGCTCTCGTCGTATGCGGCCGATGTGGACACCGACCCCGCGCGGCTCTCCGTGGTCAGCGAGCGGCGGTCGGTGCTTACCGGCCTGGTCCGCAAGTACGGCGCCGACGAGGGCACCGTGGACGAGGTGCTCGAGTGGTCGAAGCGGTCGGCCCAGCGGCTGGCCGAGATCGAGGGCAGCGACGAGCGGGTCGAGCAGTTGACCGCCGAGCAGACCGAGCTCCAGGCGCAGCTGAAGGATCTCGGCGAGCAGGTCAGCGCGGCCCGGAAGGAAGCGGCCGCGCGGCTCGGGGTGGCGGTGTCGGAGGAGCTGAGCGGGCTGGCGATGCCGCACGCGACGCTGACGGTGGAGGTCCACGAGACCGCGGCCGGGCCGTTCGGCGCCGACGAGGTCGAGTTCTGCTTCGCGGCGAACCCGGGGAGCCCGGCACGCCCGCTGCAGAAGGCGGCGTCGGGCGGTGAGCTGTCCCGGGTGATGCTGGCGCTCGAGGTGATCCTGTCCGACACGCATCCGGTGCCGACGCTGGTGTTCGACGAGATCGACGCCGGTATCGGCGGCCGCGCGGCGGTGGAGGTCGGCAAGCGGCTGGCTCGGCTGGCCGAGAAGGCCCAGGTGATCGTGGTCACCCACCTGCCGCAGGTGGCCGCTTTCGCGGACCGTCACGCGGTGGTGCTGAAGAGTGACGACGGTTCGGTCACCACGAGCGGCCTGGTCGCGCTCGACGACGACGCCCGGCTGAAGGAACTGTCCCGGATGATGGCGGGCCTGGAGAACTCCGACGCCGCCCAGGCGCACGCCGAGGAACTGCTCGCGCTGGCGGCCGAGCGGCACACCAAACCACGGAAGAAGAAGCGCTGAGTCGCCGACGGGAAAGCGCTGAGCGACGATCCCGGTGGCACCCGGATCGGCCAAAAGGATGATTTAACGCACTGTCACCGGGTATCAGGCAGTGAATAGGCTCCGCGGGCCCTTAAAAGGCGGGTGGAGGGCTCTTGACATGGCAGGATGAGAGCGCGATGAAACTGCCCAGCCTGCGGAGAGCACGCCCTTCTGAACTGCCCGGTATCGCCGGAGTGGTCCGGCTCGATCGTCGTACCAAGAATCTCACCAAACGGCTGAAGCCGGGCGAGATCGCGATCATCGACCACGTCGACCTCGACCGGGTCAGCGCCGAGGCGCTGGTGGACTGCCGGGTCGCCGCGGTGGTGAACGTGGCCGACTCGATCAGCGGCCGCTACCCGAACCTCGGACCCGAGATCCTGGTCGAGGCCGGCATCCCGCTGGTCGACGGGATCGGCGGCGAGGTGTTCTCGGTGCTGCACGAGGGCGAGCGGATCCGGCTGCACGACGGCGTGCTGTACCGCGGCGAGGAGGTCGTCGCCAAGGGCATCTCGCAGGACAGCCAGACCGTCGCGGAGCAGATGGACGAGGCGCGGGCCGGTCTTTCGACCCAGCTCGAGGCGTTCACCGCGAACACCCTGGAATACCTACGCCGCGAGCGCGACCTGCTGCTCGACGGCGTCGGCGTACCGGAGATCCACACGCCGATGGACGGCAAGCACGTGCTGATCGTGGTCCGCGGCTACGACTACCGCGAGGACCTGGTCGCCCTGCGGCCGTACATCCGCGAGTACCGGCCGGTGCTGATCGGGGTGGACGGCGGCGCCGACGCGCTGGTGGAGAACGGCTACGTCCCCGACCTGATCGTCGGCGACATGGACTCGGTGAAGGACGGCACGCTGAAGAGCGGGGCCGAGGTCGTCGTGCACGCCTACCGGGACGGTCGTGCGCCGGGCTCGGAGCGGCTCGAGCGGCTCGGCGTCGACTCGATCGAGTTCCCGGCCACCGGCACCAGCGAGGACGTCGCGATGCTGCTGGCCGACTCCAAGGGCGCCTCGCTGATCGTCGCGGTGGGCACCCACAACTCACTGGTCGAGTTCCTCGACAAGGGACGCTCCGGCATGGCGAGCACCTTCATCACCAGGTTGCGGGTGGGTGCGAAGCTGGTAGACGCCAAGGGCGTCGGCCGGCTGTACCGCAGCCGGGTCTCGACCTTCCAGGTGGTCGCGTTGATCGCGGCCGGCCTGTTCGCGCTCGGGGTGGCGATGGTCGCCATCGGAGCCGACGACGTGCTCTGGTCGATCCTGCGGGCGCGCTGGAACGACCTCGTCTACTGGATCCGGGAGCTGTTCACGTGATCGACTTTCGCTACCACATCGTCTCGATCGTGGCGATCTTCTTCGCCCTCGGAGCCGGTGTGGTCCTGGGCGCCGGGCCGCTGAAGGGCACCGGCAGCGAGATCGTCCAGAGCCAGGCCGACAAGGACCGGGCCGCGCTCGAGGACGCCCGTGCGGACCTGATCCAGGCCAAGGCGCTGGACAAGTACCGCGACGACTACGTCGCCAAGGTGACGGCGGGCCTGACCGACGGCAAGCTGACCGGCAAGACGATCGCCGTCGTGACGATGCCGTCGGCCGACAACGACATGACCAACTCGGTCCAGGACGCGATCGAGGCGGCCGGCGGCCAGGTCACCACCCGGGTGTCGCTGGACGCGAAGCTGTTCGACCCGGGTCAGCGTCAGCTGGTCGAGTCGCTGGTGAACGAGCTGGTCACAGCGGACATCACTTTCGACCCGGACAGCAACACCTACCAGCGCGCCGGGATGCTGCTCGCCCGCGGCATCGCCGCCCGCGAGGAGGGCAAGCCGGTGGACACCGAGGCCACCCGGATCCTCAGCGGGGTGACCGGTTCCAAGCTGGTGTCGCTGAAGCCGACGCCGAAGGAGCGGGCCAGCCTGGTCGTCGTGGTCGCGGCCAAGCCGCCGACGCCCGCCCCGGACAACTCGTCGTACAACGACGCGGTGGACTTCGCCGAGGGGCTCGACCAGGGCAGTGGCGGCGCGGTGGTCGCCGGGGTCCCGGAGAGCGCGCAGAACGGCGGCATGCTGAAGTCGCTGCGAGGCGACTCGGCCGCCACCAAGATCTTGTCGACCGTAGATGTCGCGAACATCCCGAGCGGGCAGATGACGGTCGTCTTCGCGCTGGTCGAGCAGGCCAGCGGCAAGGCAGGTCAGTACGGCGCGGTCGACGCCAAGAACGGTGTCGCTCCGTCCGCCGACCAGGCGAAGGGCAACTGAGATGGGTCTGCTCGGTGCGGTGATCTCCGCTGCCGCGACGGCGGGCTTGGAGCGGGCCGCCGCGAAGTTGCCGAAGGAGAACCGCGCGCCGTTCGAGCGCACGAACCACCGTGGCGAGGCCGTCACGCTGCTGGAGGGCCCGATCGCCGTACTCGGCGCTCTGGCGGGCGTCGCAGCCAGCCGGTCCGACAGCCGGGTCAAGGCTGCCGCCCTCGTGGCCGGCTCCGTCTCCGGCGCGGTCGGCGCGTACGACGACCTGGCAGGAGCGACGGAAACCAAGGGATTCCGCGGGCATCTGAGCGCACTCCGCCGGGGCGAGGTGACCAGCGGCGCGGTGAAGATCCTCGGGGTCGGCGCGGCCGGTCTGGTCGCGGCGGCGTTGTTGCCCCGCCGCTCCAAGGGCTTCGGCGCGGTCACCGAGATCGTTGCCGACGGCGCCTTGATCGCCGGGACCGCGAACCTCACGAACCTGATGGATCTGCGCCCGGGACGTGCCCTCAAGGCGGTCACCGCGTTGAGCGCGCCGGTCGCTGTCACCGGTGGCCCGGCGTCGGCCGTCATCGGCGCGGCCGTCGCGTCGGCGCCGTCCGACCTGGGTGAGCGGTCGATGCTCGGTGACTGCGGAGCCAACGGCCTCGGCGCCATCACCGGCACGGCGCTGGCCGCGTCGCTGCCGCGGCCGCTGAAGATGCTGGCGCTGGGCGCGGTCGTCGCGCTCAACCTGGCCAGCGAGAAGGTCAGCTTCACCAAGGTGATCGCCGAGACGCCCGCGCTCGACAGGATCGACCAGTGGGGCCGACGGCCCCGATGACCGAGCAGTGATGGCGCGGTGAGCACGGGCGGCCGGATCGCCCGGGCCGCCCTGATCATCGCCGGGGTCACGGTGCTGGCCCGGGTGGTCGGGTTCGGCCGGTGGCTGGTCTTCTCGAAGACGGTGGGCGCGGGGTGTCTGGCGGACGCCTATGCGACCGCCAACCAGTTGCCCAACGTGGTGTTCGAGGTCGTCGTCGGCGGCGCGTTGGCAGGGGCGGTGATCCCGGTGCTGGCCGGGCCGGTGGCTCGTGGCGACCGCGCTGCCCAGGGCCGGATCATCGGTGCTCTGCTGACCTGGTCCGCGGTGCTGCTGACGCCTTTCGCCTTGCTGGCATGGCTTTTCGCCGGGCGTTACACCGCCGCGATGCTCGACACCAGTCTTGAATGCGGCGGCTCGGGCACCACTGCGACCCGGATGCTGGTGATCTTCGTGCCGCAGGTCTTCGGCTACGCCATCGCCGTGGTCGCGACCGCGGTTCTCCAATCCCACAAGCGATTCGCCGCGGGAGCGCTGGCTCCGCTGATCTCCAGCCTGGTCGTCGTGGCCACGTACTTCCTGTTCGCCGCCATGGCTCCGAGGGCTGACGAGGCGTCGCGGGGAGCCGCCGATCTGCTTGCCTGGGGCACCACTGCCGGCGTCTTCGCGCTCGCCCTCACAGTGCTCGTGCCGATGCTGTTCCTGCGCTTGCCGATCAGGCCCACCCTGCGTCTCGACCCCGGCGTCGGTCCCGTACTGCGGAGACTCGCTGCGGCTGGTCTGGCCATCCTGGTGGCGCAGCAGGCCGCCTTCGTCGTCACGACCTACCTGGCGAACCACCGAGGCGCCGCAGGCAGTATCGCCGTCTACACGTGGGCGAACGCGGTCTATCTGCTGCCATACGCCGTACTGGCCGTGCCGATCACCACTGCGGTCTTCCCGCGGCTGGCGGCCGCCTACCAGTCCTCAGACACCGCAGCCTTCGATCTGTATGCCGCGACCTCCACCCGAGCGGTGATGCTCGCCGGAGGCGCAGGTGCCGCACTGCTCGTCGGTACTGCGGTCCCGGTCGCGCGGATCTTCGCGTACAACGATGGCGCTGTGCAGGAGGGGCAGGCATCCTCGCTGGCCGCCGGGCTCGTCGCGTTCGGTCCGGCGGTCATCGGGTTCGGTGTGCTCATGCACCTCGGCCGGGTCCTCTACGCAAGGCATGCGGGCCGTCAGATCGCCCTCGTCACCGGCGGAGCCTGGCTGGCTGTGGCCATCGCGGGGGTGCTCCTGACATTGGAGTGGGACGGCTTGGACGCCGTAGGCGCACTAGCCGCGGCGATGTCCGTCGGCATGCTCGCCGGCGCGGTCGTCCTGCTTGTGGTGTTGCGGCGGGTGGCCGGACCTGGTGTGCTCAGCGGGTTGCCGCGCGCCACGGTCGCCGCGCTGATCGGGGCAGTACTGGCCGGAGCCGCTGGGTGGGCAGTGGCGCTGCCTGCTGCCGACGGCGGCTGGGGGAGCGCCCTGTTGTTCTCGGTGCTCTCCGGCCTCGCCGTCGTGATCGTGTACGCCGTGGTCGCGGTTGCCGTGGATCGTCAGGATGTCCGGGCGTTGTTGCACCGGGGTGTCCCAACCGCCGTGGAGGAGAAGCAATGAGGATCGGCCTGCTGCTGGCGGAGGCCCGGGGTGGGATCGGCCAGCACGTCGCCTCACTCGTGCCGCGATACATCGCCGCCGGCCACGAGGTGGTCGTCTGCGCGCCGCCCGGCACAGTGGAGCACTTCAACTTCGGCGACGCCACGGTGGTCGGGCAGGCGCCCGGACTCCGTGGCTGCGACGTGATCCACGCACACGGCTACCGGGCCGGCATGGCTGCCGTGCGCGACCGGTCGCACCTGCGGCCGCTCGTGGTCACCTGGCACAACGCGGTGATCGCTCCTGGCCCGCGAGGCCTGGTGATGAGGCTCGGCCAGCGGCTGGTTGCTCGTGGCGCCGACCTGACTCTTGGAGCATCTAGCGACCTGGTAGAGCTCGCGCGCAGCCTGGGAGCACGGGACGCCCGTCTCGCCCCGGTGGCGGCCCCCGCGATGCCGGAGGTCCGAACACCCGCTGCAGACGTGCGAGAGGCTCTAGGGATCGGTGAGGCGCCGCTGGTGCTCACTGTGGGCCGGCTGGCTCCGCAGAAGGACTACCCGACCCTGCTGTCCGTGGCCGCGG
Source organism: Kribbella orskensis (assembly GCF_004342085.1). Taxonomy (NCBI): domain Bacteria; kingdom Bacillati; phylum Actinomycetota; class Actinomycetes; order Propionibacteriales; family Kribbellaceae; genus Kribbella; species Kribbella orskensis. The sequence continues at coordinate 64,492 of NZ_SLWM01000028.1, read as the reverse complement.
ACGTTGCTGCCACCCAGCCGGACGTGGTGTTCGCGGTGGTGGGGGACGGGCCACTGCGCGACAACCTGCAGGCGCGGATCGACGCGGAGAACCTGCCGGTGCGGCTGCTGGGACACCGCAACGACGTGGCGGACCTCCTGGGCGCCGCTGACGTCTTCCTGCTCACCTCACACTGGGAGGCCCGAGCTCTGGTCCTGCAGGAGGCGCTGCAGGTCGGTGTACCGGTTGTGGCGACGGCTGTGGGTGGAGTGCCCGAGCTCGTGGGCGAGAGCGCAGTACTGGCGTTTCCTGGGGACTCGGCCGGGCTGGCGTCCGGAGTACGGACGGTTCTATCGGAACCTGAGACCGCGGCCGCTATGCGGACAGAAGGGCTGGAGTTGGCCGCTGGATGGCCGGACGAGGACGAGGTGGCGAAGAATCTCCTGGACATCTACGCGGGTCTCGTCGCGACCACTGCTTGACAGGCGGTAGGCTAAAAGCCCGTGGACAGAGCTTCGTTCGGGCAGCAGACCAAGCACGTATTCGTCACCGGTGGCGTGGCCTCCAGTCTCGGCAAGGGGCTGACAGCTTCCAGCCTCGGCAGTCTGCTGACGGCACGGGGCATCCGGGTCACCATGCAGAAGCTGGATCCGTACCTCAACGTGGATCCCGGCACCATGAACCCGTTCCAGCACGGCGAGGTGTTCGTCACCAACGACGGCGCCGAGACCGACCTGGACATCGGGCACTACGAGCGTTTCCTCGACCGGGACCTGTCCCAGGTCGCCAACGTCACCACCGGCCAGGTCTACTCGTCGGTGATCGCGAAGGAGCGCCGCGGCGAGTACCTGGGCGACACCGTCCAGGTGATCCCGCACATCACCAACGAGATCAAGGACCGCATGGTCGCCATGGCAGGTCCCGACGTGGACGTGGTCCTGCACGAGATCGGCGGCACCGTCGGCGACATCGAGTCGCTGCCGTTCCTCGAGGCCGCGCGCCAGGTCCGCCACGACGTCGGCCGCGACAACGTCTTCTTCCTGCACATCTCGCTGGTGCCCTACATGGCACCCAGCGGCGAGCTGAAGACCAAGCCGACCCAGCACTCGGTCGCCGCGCTGCGCTCGATCGGCATCCAGCCGGACGCCATCGTGTGCCGGGCGGACCGGCCGATCCCGGACAGCGTGAAGCGCAAGATCTCGCTGATGTGCGACGTCGACGTCGAGGCCGTGGTGGCCGCGCCGGACGCGCCGAGCATCTACGACATCCCGAAGGTGCTGCACGGCGAAGGCCTGGACGCGTTCGTCGTACGGCGCCTCAACCTGCCGTTCCGTGACGTCGACTGGACCCGCTGGGACGAGTTGCTGAAGGTCGTGCACCACCCGGCCGACCAGGTCACGGTCGCGCTGGTCGGCAAGTACATCGACCTGCCGGACGCGTACCTGTCGGTCGCCGAGGCGCTGCGCGCGGGCGGTTTCGACAACGACGCGAGGGTCAACCTGCGCTGGATCGCCTCCGACGAGTGCGCCACTCCCGAGGCGGCCGCGCGGCTGCTCGGCGACGTGGACGCGATCTGCATCCCGGGCGGCTTCGGCGTCCGCGGCATCGAGGGCAAGATCGGCGCGATCCGGTACGCCCGCGAGTCCGGCATCCCGATCCTCGGCCTCTGCCTCGGCCTGCAGTGCATGGTGATCGAGGTGGCCCGCGATCTGGCCGGCCTGGACTCGGCGAACTCCAGCGAGTTCGACCCGGACGCCGAGCAGCCGGTCGTCGCCACCATGGAGGAGCAGAAGCACATCGTCTCCGGCTCCGGCGATCTCGGCGGCACCATGCGGCTCGGCCTCTACCCGGCGAACCTGGCCGACGGCTCGATCGTCCGCGGCCTGTACGACGCCCCGTCGGTGCAGGAGCGCCACCGGCACCGCTACGAGGTGAACAACGCGTACCGCGACAAGCTCGAGACGGCCGGCCTGGTCTTCAGCGGGCTGTCCCCGGACAACGAGCTGGTCGAGTTCATCGAGCTGGACAAGGCGCTGCACCCGTTCTTCGTCGCCACCCAGGCGCACCCGGAGCTGCGGTCCCGGCCGACCAAGCCGCACCCGCTGTTCTCCGGGCTGATCGCGGCCGCCCTGGTCCGGCAGCGGGAGTCCCGCCTGCCGGTCGAGGACGTCGCCTCCGCCAAGAAGGCCACGGCTGCGATGCCGAAGGTCGAAGCGGCGAAGGCCCGATGACGGACCACCCGGAGCTCCGGTACGGCGCCGGTCTGGCCGACGCCCAAGAGACCTGGCAGGTCGCGTCGTCCGAGATCGTGCACCAGACCGGCCGAGTGATCGCCGTACGGCGGGACATGGTGGTCCCGCCCACAGGTGGGGAGCCGTTCGACCGCGATGTCGTGGTCCACCCGGGAGCTGTCGGCGTGGTCGCACTCGACGAGGACAACCGGATGCTCCTGGTCCGCCAGTACCGGCACCCAGTGGGTTATCGGCTGCTGGAACCACCCGCGGGGCTGCTCGACGTACAGGGTGAGGCTTATCGGCTCGGGGCCGAGCGGGAGCTCTGGGAGGAGGCCGCGACCAAGGCTGCCGACTGGCGGGTCCTGGTCGACGCGTTCACCTCGCCCGGGATGACCACCGAGGCGATCCGCATCTTCCTGGCCCGGGACCTGTCGGAGGCGAACGAGGTCTACGACCGCCTGCACGAAGAGGCCGATATGGAGACCGCGTGGGCTCCCTTGGCCGACGTGGTCAAGGCGGTGCTCGCCGGTGACCTTCACAACCCGACCCTGGTCATGGGCTCACTGGCGGCCTGGACTGCGCTCAACGGCGACGGCTTCGACTCTCTCCGCCCCGCTGACGTCCCTTGGCCGGCCAAGGACTCATAGCCCTCGCTTGGCCGGCGTCTGCATTGCCAGGTAGGGATCGAGGTCGATGGCGTCCGGCTTGCCGATGGCGGCTTTGGCGATCAGGCCGCGGAACGGGCGGGACATCATCAGCCGGGTCGACGCGTCCCGCAGTCGGATCCCCGTTTTGGTGAGGGGCATGGCCATCCTGATGCCACCCGGCGGCAGTTCCATCCGTTGCTCGACGTAGGCCTGCATCCGCTCCTGGTACGCCGGGAACGCCTGCTGGTGGTCTCCGCCGGACCTGGCCAGCTCACCCGCGAGCACATACGCCCCGACGAGTGACAACGCAGTACCGTGCCCTGCGAGCGGTGAACCGCAGTACCCGGCGTCGCCGAGCAGCACGACACGGTCGCGCGACCACTCCGGTACGACGACGCGGCTGATGGTGTCGAAGTAGAAGTCGTCCGCGTCTCGCAGCGCGTCCAGCACGTGGCGCGCGTGCCAGCCGACACCCGCGAACGTCTTCTCCAGCAGGGTTTTCTGCTGCTCCACGTCACGCCGGTCGTAGCTCAGCACCGGCGACCGGAAGCTCAGCAGCGCCTTCGCGTACTGCGGGTCGTGGTCCGGCCGGAGTCCGACCCAGCGACCTCCGGGGGCCGAGTGGATCTTCATCCAGTGGTTCAGCGGCTCGGGGGACTGGACGGTGAAGAAGGACCCGTAGCCGCCGAGGTGCTGCACGAACTCCGACTCCGGGCCGAACGCGAGCGAGCGGATTCGCGAGTGCACCCCGTCCGCTCCGACGACCAGGTCGAAGCGACGCTCGGGTCCCTGCTGGAAGGTGACCGCGACGCCCTGGTCGTCCTGCCGCAGTGCGGTCACCGCGTCGCCGTACAGGTATTCGATGCCGGTTGAGGTGGCCTCCAGCAGGATCGCGGACAGGTCGCCGCGGAGGATCTCGATCTCCGCGACCGGTCCGGCGCCGTCGAGCAGTTCGGCGGGGAGCGCGGCGGCCCGGCTGCCGTCGGCGCGGACGTACTCGAGGCCGCGCTCGTGCAGCTGGCGGTCGCGGACGGCCGGCATCAGGCCCATCCGCTCGACCACCTCGCGAGCGACGCCGCGCAGGTCGACGGTCTGACCGCCCGGACGCGGCCCCGGGGCGATCTCGACGACGGTCGGGCGGAACCCGTACCGGTGCAGCCAGTAGGCCAGGGCGGGACCGGCGATACCGGCGCCGGAGATCAGGACGGTCTTCGACATTTCGCGGACTTCCTTCCGTGGGGTAGTGCACGTACGGTGTACACGTACAAGGTCACAGGTTGACGCTCGGTGAGTCCAGATGCACTAGTGCGGGAAGGTGACCGATGAGGGCAGAAGCAGCGCCGTACCAGCAGATCGCGGCGGAGATCCGACGGTCGATCGAGAGCGGCAAGCTGCGTCCGGGCGAGCGGGCGCCGTCGACGCGTGCACTAGTGCGCGACCACGGCATCGCGATGGCGACGGCCACGAAGGTGCTCGCCACGCTGCAGCAGGAGGGCCTCGTCCACTCCCGCCCCGGCGTCGGCACTGTCGTCGGCCCGCCGCCTCGCCTATCGGCAACCCAGCAGCGGGCGCCGGAGCCGTCGCTGAGCCGGGAGGAAGTGGTCCGGTCCGCGATCGCGATCGCCGACGGCGAGGGTCTCGCGGCGTTGTCGATGCGGCGGGTCGCCACCGATCTCGGCGTCTCCACCATGGCCCTCTACCGGTACGTCGGCGGCAAGGACGCCCTTGTCCTGCAGATGGTCGAAACCGCGGTCGGCGACTTCCCGTTCCCGGCGAAACGGCCCACGAGTTGGCGCGAGGGCATCGAGACGGCCGCCCGCCTGCAGTGGTCGGCGTACCGGGCTCATCTCTGGCTGCCGGCAGCGATCAGCCTCAGCCGCCCCCAGGTCCTGCCGAACCTGCTGGTGCACACCGACGCGGTACTGCGAGCCGTCTCCGGGTTCGGCGTCGACGCGAGCACCTCGCTGTACGCCGCGATCACCGTGTTCGGCTACGTCCGCGGTGTCGCGCTGAACCTGGAGCCGGAAGCCCGGGCCGAGCAGGACACCGGGATGACGGCGGACGAGTGGAGTGGCCATCAAACGGACCAGTTGGTCGCGCTGATCGGCCAGCACGACCTGGCCGGCTTCCGCGCCCTCGACTTCGGCAGCTTCGAGTTCGACTACGACCTGGACCAGTTGTTCGAGTTCGGCCTCGGAATCATGCTCGACGGGCTGGCGGTGAAGTTGCAGCGGATGCGGGCCCCGCTACGCTGAGTGTTTGAGCGATAGGGAGGTACCGATGGGAAGTCCGGCCGGCTGCTGGCCCGGGCCCAGCGAGCTGTGAAAACGGTGCTAGAGGCAACAGTCACCCGGCGCGGGCGCCCGCCAGCGCGAGGTGGCCCGCAGTATCGACGCCGCCCGCGACGCCGGCCGAACCCTAGCCCTGCCCGCCGAGTAGCGCAGCCTCTTCCTCAGCTGAGAACCCGGCTTGCAGCGGCGGTTCACCGCGATGCCGGTCCCAGGCGAGCACGTCGGCGATCGTTACCGGCAGCGGAGTGGCCGGCATCCCCGCCGCCCGCGCCTTCGCCGAACTCCGCTGCCGCGACGGCCATTCCTCCTCCGGCAACAACAACGGCCCCCGTACTGCGTCCGCCGGCACCGGCACGATCTCCACGTCCTGACCGGCGATCCCGGCGGCTGTCCGGATCACGCCGCCGATGGTGGTCGGCTCGAGCGGACCCACGGCGTTGAAGGCGCCGGACCTGTCGTCAGCGACCAGTTGGACCACCAATCGGGCGAGATCCCGACTGTCGATGAGCTGGATCGGCTGGTCCGCGCTGCCAGGAAGAGCCACCCGCCCGCCGCGGGCGCCTCGTCGTACCCAGTAGAGGACTGTGTCCGAGGAGTCGTAGGGGCCGGCGACCTTGCCCGGCCGCACGATCGTGGCGCGGTCTCCGTAGCGGGCGAGTACGTCGTCCTCGCAAGCGACCTTGCAGCGCCCGTAGGTCTCGTTGTCGAGCTGGTCAGCGGCACGCAACGGCTGCCGGCGCGGCGTGGACTCGTCCGATCCCGGTGCCACTCCGGTCCGGAGGTAGACCGCGTGGCTGGAGATGAAGACGTAGCGGCCGACCCGGTCGCCGAGCGCGTCCATGGCGCCGTTCACCTCCCGGCTCTGGTAGGCGCTGACGTCGACGACGGCCTCCCACTGGCCGCGTTCGAGAGCCCGGTAGTCGCCGGTGTCGCGATCGCCGATCAGCCGCGCGGCCTCGGGGAAGAGATCGGTGCCGGTCTTGCCCCGGCTGAAGAGGGTGACCTCGGCGTCGTGGCGCAGCGCGTCGCTCACGATCGCCCGGCCGACGAACGACGTACCGCCGAGAACCAGGATCCGCATGGGCTCGACCGTAGTGTTCCGCCCGCGTCGGTGCGACCGGATTAGGGTGCGGGTATGAGTCGGACTGTGGTTGTTGCTGGTGGCACGGGTGGGCTGGGGGCGGCGGTTACGGAGGAGTTTCTCAGGGCTGGGTGGCGGGTTGTCGTGCCGGGACGGCGGGCGGAGTCGCTGGCTGAGTTGGGGTCGCACGAGCGGCTGCAGACCGTGGTGGCTGATCTGTCCGATCCTGCTGACGCGGCTGAGGTTGCTCGGGTCGCGGCCGCGGATGAAGGTGCCCCGGTGCGGGCTTTGCTCAACCTGGTGGGCGGATTCGCGTCCGGTGGGCGCCTGCACGAGACGCCGATCGAGGACTTCGAGAGTCAGTTGCGCCTGAACCTGCGCCCGACCTACCTGATCACGCAGGCGGTCCTGCCGGACCTGCTCGCCGGCGGTGGCGGATCGATCGTCTGTACGTCGAGTGGTTCGGCGCTGAAGCCGTTCTCGGGTGCGGCGGGATACATCACCGCCAAGGCGGGCGTGCTCGCCTTCGCCGACGCGCTGAACGCGGAGTACGCGAAGGACGGCATCCGCGTGAACGTGATCCTGCCGGGCACCATCGACACCCCGGCCAACCGGGCCGCCAGACCCAAGGCCGACACCAGCAAGTGGACTCCGCCGTCCCGGATCGCCACTGTGCTGCGCTTCCTGGCCGAGACCGACGGCGTCAGCGGCGCCCGCATCCCGGTGTGACCAAGGCCGCTGTCCACAACCCCAGACAGCGGCTTGCGCAGTATTCGAACCTCTGTGCGATGCTTGGGGAATGGGGAGCAACAGGCGCTATCCGCGCGAACCGCCGCCGGATCACAAGCGGCGCCACTGCTGGGTTCTCGGTACTGCGTACGAGCGCGGCCCGTGGCCGGGGCTGATCCTGGAGTGGCGGCGGAGCAACTCCGACGACTGGATGGCCCGGGTGGTCTACGTGCCGAACCCCAAGGAGGCGAAGTCCGTCGAGGCGTGGTTCGCGGCCGGGTTGCTGCGCCCGCTGGAGCCGTCCAGGGTGCCGCAGGGGCAGGTGGACTTTCGGTGACCGGGACGTCGCCGGTTGAACTGTGGGTGAACGAACCCTCACGGCTGTCACCGTCGGTGAGGTACACATGAGGTGGGGGTAAACCGTTCGGCCCGGCCCCGCGTCTGAAGAGGTGTGCGGCGTGGGTACTTGTCGCACGAACCCTCGGGGCTGACAGGGGAGGCCATGGGTCGTCGATCCCGCGCCAAGCGCGCCGACAGTGCTTCCAGCCGTGTGTCCGACCAGGCATCCGACACCGCTTCCGATGCGTCGGACACCTCCGACGTGCCCGCGGGCGACGACGTGCCCCCGAGCGACGACGCGCCCCCGAGCAGCGATGCCGCTGAGCAGGTCCGCGACCGCCTCGAGCCGGCCCCGAGCGAGGCGCACCCGAGTGAGGCGCCGCCGAGCGAGGCGCCCGCGAGTGGTGCGCTCGTGAGCAGTCCGGTCAGCAACCCAGCGGGGCGTCCGGTGAACCGGTCGCTGCCGCGGTCGCTGTGGTTGACGCTGTTCGGCGCGCTGCTGCCCGGGCTCGGCCTGGTGATCGGCGGGCGCAAGCGGCTCGGGGCGTTCGTGCTGACCCTGTGGATCGGCCTGGTCGGCCTCGTCGTCTACGTCGCGCTGACCCGGCGCGAGGAGGTGCTCGCTGCCGCAGTGGTGCCGCGCTGGCTGCTGGCCGCCAGTGTCCTGATCGGCGCGGTGGCGCTGCTCTGGATCATGGTGATCGTCGGCTCGCACCGGTTGTTGCGGCCGGCAACTGTTGGCCGCGGTGCCCGGTTCACCGGCGCCTTACTGGTCGGGGCGCTCACCTTCGCGATCGCCGCGCCGGCCGCGCTCGCAGTACAGAGCGTGCTGGCCCAGCTCGACCTGGTGCAGAACGTCTTCGTCGCCCAGGACGAGAGCAAGAGCGCGACCCGGCCGTCGACCGTCAACGTGAAGGACCCGTGGGAGGACCGGCCCCGGCTGAACCTCTTGCTGCTCGGCGGCGACGACGGTCCGAGGCGGATCGGGGTTCGCGCCGACACGGTGATCGTCGCCAGCATCGACACGAAGACCGGCGACACCTCGCTCATCTCGATGCCGCGGCAACTGACCTTCATGCCGTTCCCGAAGGACTCGCCGCTGCGCCGGTTCTATCCGGACGGCTTCGGGCAGGAGGGGCTGAGCCTCGAGGGCCGGCTGGAGTGGATGCTGACCGCGATGTACCAGAACATCCCGGAGGCACATCCCGGCATCCTCGGGCCGTCCGACAACGAGGGCGCCGATGTGGTGAAGCAGTCGGTCGGCGAGGCGACCGGGCTGAAGATCGACTACTACCTGCAGGTCAACCTGCAGGGCTTCGACGACATCGTGGACGCGCTCGGCGGGATCACCGTCAACGTCAACGAGCGGGTGGCGATGGGCGGCATCAGCAGCTCGCACATCCCGCCCGGCCAGTGGATCGAGCCCGGCCCGAACCAGCACCTCAACGGCTTCCGCGCCCTCTGGTTCGCCCGCGGCCGGTACGGCGCCGACGACGACCAGCGCCAGATCCGCCAGCGCTGCGCGATCAAGGGCATCGTCGACGCGGCCGACCCGGCCACCCTGGCCACGAAGTACCAGGCCATCGCGAAGGCCGGAAAGAACCTGCTCCGTACCGACATCCCGCAGGAACTCCTGCCCGCCCTGATCCAGCTCGCCTTTAAGGTCAAGTCGGCCAACGTGTCGAACGTCGCCCTGGACGTCTCGAAACTCCGCCTCAAGTACCTCCACCCCGACTACGAGGGCCTCCGCGAAACGGTCGAGAAAGCACTGTCCGCCAAGCCGGAACCCCCAAGTGCGGCGGCCGGCGCCGGCCCCACGCCCGGCAAGAGCACACCACCCGGCAAGAACACTTCGCCCGGCAAGCCAGCAACCTCCGGCAAGGCGACGCCCCCCGCACCGACCGAGAACCTCCAGGACGCCTGCGCCTACCACCCCACCACCGACCAACCCGACGGCTGACCAGGCCCCAGCCATCGGATCCATCAGCGGGCCTCGGTGGCCCGGGCTCGGCACGGCTGGCGCGGCGGAACGGACGCGGAGTTGCGAGGGAAGGATGGGGAGACCGCAAACTCCCATACTCAGCACGTCCGCTCCGCCTGCTGTGGCTGCGCAATCAGCCCAGCATGACTCGCCCATTCACACCGTGTCGGCGTACGTCTGGTCCTCGTGACGGGCCCGGGCGGCTTCGATGTCGGGGACGTGTTGTTCGGCCCAGAGTCGTACGGCGCGGAGCGGGACAAGGAGGGAGCGTCCTAGTGGTGTCAGGGCGTATTCGACATGTGGCGGGTTTTCGGCGTACTCGTGCCGGCTGATCAGGCCGTCGACTTCGAGGGAGCGGAGGGTCTCGGTCAGGACCTTCGGAGTGATGCCTTGGATGTGTGCTTTGAGGTCGGTGAAGCGGCGGGGGCCGTCGGCGAGGGCGTTGACGACGAACACGGTCCAGCGGGCGCCGATGCGGTGGAGCACGGTTCGGCTCGGACAGGTCGCCGCCATCACGTTGTACGCCTTGCCCATGGGGGCTCCCAGTTCCGTTGAAGATACCGGTATCAAATCCATACCGTGAGATCCGATCCTACGAGAGGGAGTGACGAAAGTGGAACGGATCCTGGTCATCGGCGGTGCACGGGCGCTGGGGGCGGCAGTCGCGCGGCGTGCGGTGAAGGACGGGTACGACGTGGTGATCGGTGCACGTGATCTGGCTGCCGCCGAGGCGCTGGCGGCCGAGATCGACGCGACCGCGGTGCGAATCGATCTGCAGGACGAGACGACGATGGCCGCCGCGGCCACCCGGCTCGCGGATGGGATCGACCATATCGTGACGACCGGTTCGGCGCCCCACGACGTTCGGGCTGTCGAACTGGATCACGACAAGCTGATGGCCGCGTTCACGGCGAAGGTGATCGGACCGATGCTGGTCGCCAAGCACTTCGCGCCGGTGCTGCGCCCGAACGGGTCGATCGTGTTGTTCTCCGGGGTCGTCGGGTGGCGGCCGGGACCAGGCTCGCTGGTCAAGGGGGTGGCCAACGGTGCGGTCGAGTACGTCGCTCGCCATCTCGCGGCGGACCTCGCCCCGGTGCGGGTCAACGCCATCTCGCCCGGTGTCGTCGACTCGGGTGCTTGGGACCGGTTGGGCGACGGCAAGGCCGGCTTGCTGAGCAAGAGTGCCGCTGGAACGCTGGTCGGACGGTACGGCGAGTCCGACGACGTCGTCGACACGGTGATGTGGCTACTCCGCGCGGGCTTCATCTCCGGCGAGACAGTCCACCTCGAGGGCGGCGCCCGCCACAAGACCTCCTGATGTCACGCGAGCCCGTCAGCTGCTGAGCACCTTCGAGTTCGCGAGTGCCTCTGCGAGGGTGGGCGAGACCTGCAACTGGTCAAGCAAGACCATAGTCGCGAAGCTCGGTACTGAGCGCCGTTGGGTATCGGCTCGAACGGCGGAATGGGCGGACCTAGTGTCGTGAGTCGGCAATTCGCTGGCAGTATGCGGGCGAGGGTGTCGAGGATCTGGTCGGCGGTCTTGGTCCAGACGAAGGGTTTGGGGTCGGCGTTCCATTCGTTGATCCATTGGCGGACGTCGGCTTCGAGTTCGGTGGCGCTGCGGTGGGCGGAGCGGCGGAGTTTGCGGTTGGTGAGTTCGGCGAACTACCCCGTCACCGATCAGCCCGACAGTTGACCACGCCCAGACCGCAGCGGTCGGCCGTTTCCCTGTGGATGAGCTGTCCTGATCCTGCCAGTCATCGGATCCATCAGCGGTGCCATTGTGGACAACTTGACCGCTTCCGGCCAATCGCTAGAATCCTTGTAAATAAGGGCTTTCTAGTTCGAAAACTGTCCGTGGTCGTGTCTAGGCTCCTGGGTATGGAACTCGTGGATCTGCGACCGCCGTGCTCGATGAGCGGCAGCGAACTGCTGACCGCTCTCGACGCACTGCACGTCGACATCTCCACGCGCCTGACCTATCGGCTGCAAATCCTCGAACGCCTCGACGAGATCGGCTACGCCAAGGAACTCGGCGCTCCCGACACCATCCACCTGCTGTCCCTGCGTCACCGCCTCGACCCCGCCGACGTTGGCCGAGACCTCAAGCTCGCCACCGGCTTGAGCAAATATCCGGCCGTCGCCGCCGCCCTTCCCGACCCACTCGCGGCGACTGTTCACGACCCCACCGATGCCCTCGATGCCGATGCCGCCGATGACGGTGTGGTCGAAACGCCACAGTCGCTGCCGGTTGTGCTGCATCCTGCCCAGGCAGAGGCGATCGTCACCGCGTTGGAGAAGATCCCCACCGCAGCGATGGTGCCAGTGGAGGACCTGGAGGTCGCGGAGAGGGAAATGGTGAAGGCGGCCCGCCACCTGACCCCCATCGAGTTGAAGAAGCTCGGCAAGCGAGTCCGCGACACTCTCGACACCGACGGCCCCGAACCGGCCGAGGACAAGGCCTACCTCCGCGAGAACCTCTGGCTGAAGGAGGCCGATCACGGCCTCAAGTTCGGCGGCTTCCTGGCCAACGAGAACGCCGAAGCATTGAAGACCGCGATCCACGCCCTCGCGAAGCCCCACAAAACCATCGACGGCGAGCTGGATTCCCGCCCCCGTGACAAGCGCCAAGCCGACGCCCTCTCCACCCTGCTCGCCATCGCCGCAGGCGCCGACGACACCGGCCACCGCAACCTCGCCATCTCGGTCACCATCGACTACAACGACCTCAAAGCCGCCATCTCGAACACCAACGGCGACACCATCAGCGACGCCAGCGAGGGCAGTACGGCGCCCGGGCAGTTCGGTGACGTCGACACTGCCGGCATCCCAACGGCGTACGGGAATCAACGCACGACTGGTACCGGCGAGCTCATCTACGGCGGCAGCCTGTCCGCGGGCGCGATCCGCAGGCTCGCCTGTGACGCGGGCATCATCCCGATCGTGCTCGGCTCGAACTCCGAGCCCCTGGACGTCGGCATGCTGCAACGATTCGTCAACCGCGCAATGCGCCGGGCGCTGATCAGGAGAGACAAGGGCTGTGTGGTGTGCGGAGCGCCACCGATCCACTGCGACGCCCACCACCTGATTCACTGGGCAGACGGCGGCCCCACCGCCCTGTGGAACCTCGTCTTGCTCTGCAAAGCCCACCATCGCGGCGTACACGCAGGGCACTGGACCATCAAGATCCACAACGGCACCGTCGCCGTATCCCTCCCCACCTGGGCCGATCCGCCCGCGCCGCGCCGCACGCCATTGCGGCTCCCCGCGCCCGGTGATCCACCAACCCCAGCACCACCAACCACAACCTCCACCCGGACACCCGGCCGGGCGCACACCCCTGCCTCCACTGGCGCTGCCGTCACCTCGACTGCCGCTAGCCCTGCCCTCACCGCGGCGGCCACAGACCCCTGCTCTATCTCTTCCGCCACTCATCCTGGTCCCACGTCCACTGCCAGCGGTGCGACCCCGCCCCCCACACCCGCATCCACACAGACACCGGCATCTGCAGGGGCAGCAGTGCTCGCACAGGCACCGACGCGCGCCGTACGAGCATGGCCTTACGTCACCGACGTCCCTTGGATCACCGCAGCCGAGGCCATCCGCCTCAATCCCTGGGGAACCGACAACTCCGCCTCCCCAGGCCCGTGACCGCCACCGCTCACCGGGCCGCCACCGACCGGACCGCCGCGAACCACGCGACAGAGCTGTCTGCGCCTCCTACAAGGCACGGAACTACCAGTCGTGTGGCGCCGCGGCGCCGGCAGTTGGTGGGCGCCACGAGGAACCGACACAACCGTCCGGACCTCGCGGCTGGCCGAGTCGGCGTGCGCCCACCCAGTACTGCGAATCGCGGCCGCTGATCTGGCGTGCCCTCGGGCCGTCCTCGGTGGCGACGCGAACACCCCGGACCTGGTCCTGCGGAGCCAAGCCGCGGCGCGAGGCCGAAGGCCTCCGGCGCTCCCTCGTGCGCCTCGCTCCAGACGACCCGCTCATCCGAACGATCTCGCAGTACTCACCATCCCCCGGACCGCCTGCCTCCGGCCGTGCGGCGAGACCGCCTGTACGGCTGTCCGTCGGTGCGGCGAAGACACTGGCCTGCCCGCCGGCCGTGCGAGGGGAGCGCCTGTACGGCTGTCCGTCGGTACGGCGAAGACACTGGCCTGCCCGCCTGCCCGCCTGCCCGCCTGCCCGCCTGCCCGCCTGCCCACCCGCCTGCCCGCCTGCCCACCCGCCTGCCCGCCTGCCCGCCGCTCTGCCGTGCGGCGAGACCGCCTGTCCGCCTGTCGCCGGTACGGCCAACGCCTGTCCGCCTGTCGCCGGTACGGCCAACGCCTGGCTGCCGGTCGGTACGGTCAACGCCTGGCTGCCTGGCCGTCGGTGTGGTCAGGCTGGCTGTTCGGCGGTACGGCTAAAAGCTTGTGGAAGTCGGGTGTCGATCTGGTGGTGGTCCGGTCGACGTGAGAGTAAGTGTTCGGAGACTTCGACCAGGGGAGTAGACAGCGATGCGCTACATGATCATCAACAAGGCTGACGAGAACACCGAGGCGGGGCGGTTTCCCAGTGACGAGGTCGTCGAGGGGGTCGGCAAGCTGATGGACGACCTGACCAAGGCGGGTGTGCTGCTGATCGGTGAGGGTGTGCACCGCAGCGCGCTGGGTGCTCGGGTGAAGGTGTCCGGGGGTAAGCGGACGGTCACGGACGGGCCGTTCGCCGAGACCAAGGAGCTGATCGGCGGCATCATCGTCATCGACGTTCGCAACAAGGACGAGGCGATCGAGTGGGCCGCCCGGCTGGCCGAGGCGCTCGACGCCGAGGTCGAGCTCCGCAAGGTGGTCGAGGAAGCCGACTTCGCCCCGGACTCAGACCTCTACCAAAAGTAAGCACTGCCACCGTTCGACAAGCTCAACCAGCACCCGACCAGCAGACCCGCGTCACAAGCGCGGGCTGCCGCTCACCCGCGGGCGAGGTGCCCGCGGACGGGCGGCTTCAGGGGGGTGGCGCTTGCTGTTGAGCCGGGGGTGGGGTTCTATCGGTCGGGTGACGGTAGCGGACACGTACGGGGACACGCACGGGGCGATCGATGCGGTCTGGCGGATCGAGTCGGCGAGGATCATCGCCGGGGTCGCGCGGATCGTGCGGGACGTCGGCCTGGCCGAGGAGTTGGCGCAGGACGCGCTGGTGGCGGCGCTGGAGCAGTGGCCGGAGTCGGGCGTGCCGAACAACCCAGGCGCCTGGCTGATGGCGATCGCCAAGCGCCGTGCGATCGACCTGATCCGGCGCAAGGAGACGTACCAGCGCAAGCTCGCGGAGATGGGCCACGAGCTGGAGATCGACGGCGACAGTGTCGAGGACGACGTGGAGGCGATCCTCGAGGACACCATCGAGGACGACCTGCTCCGCCTCGTCTTCACCGCCTGCCACCCGGTGCTGACCACGGACGCCCGGGTATCGCTGACGCTCCGGCTGCTGGGCGGCCTGAAGACCGACGAGATCGCCCGGGCGTTCCTGGCGCCCGAGGCGACCATCGCGCAGCGGATCGTGCGGGCGAAGCGCAACCTCGCGAAGGCCGACGTGCAGTTCGAGGTCCCCACCGGCGATGACCTGATCCAGCGACTGTCGTCGGTGCTCGAGGTCGTCTACCTGATCTACAACGAGGGGTACTCCGCGACCGCCGGCGACGACTGGATGCGTCCGGCCCTGTGCAACGAGGCGATGCGGCTCGGCCGGCTGCTGGCCGAGCTGATGCCGGGGGAGCCCGAGGTCCACGGCCTGCTTGCGCTGATGGAGCTCCAGGCCTCCCGCGCGAACGCCCGGGTCGGCCCGAACGGCGAGCCCGTCCTGCTGCTCGATCAGGACCGCCGTCGCTGGGACCGGCTGCTGATCCGCCGCGGCCTGGAGAGCATCGACCGCGCCTGGACCCTCGAGGGGAACCCCGGCCCCTATCTCCTGCAGGCCGCCATCGCAGCTTGTCATGCCCGGGCCGCCGAGGCCGATGACACCGATTGGGCTCGCATCGCGGGTCTGTACGACGTGCTGGCGCAGGTGGCGCCGTCGCCGGTGGTGGAGCTCAACCGGGCGGTGGCGATCTCGATGGCCTTCGGGCCGGAGCGGGGGCTCGTCGCGGTGGACGCGCTGGCCGATGAGCCGTCATTGAAGGACTACCACCTGCTGCCCAGCGTGCGAGGCGACCTGCTGTTCAAGCTGGGTCGGCTCGACGAGGCGCGGGTGGAGTTCGAGAAGGCGGCCGGCCTGACCCGCAACGAGCGTGAGCGCGCCCTACTGCTCGACCGGGCGGCGGCCTGCTAGTCGCCGCGACCGCCCGAGCGACGTGGGTGCGGGGGCTGGAAACTTTCTGGCCGGGGGTGTCGATCCAGCCCTTCGATGTTCGACGCAGTGGTGCGGCCAGGTGATCGGCACCGGGCTCGCTCACACCGGGCCAACCCAGACGTTGGCCCTCTGAGAAGGAGCACCACCATGGAAAACGTCATCTCGGCCGACGGCACCTCCATCGCGTACGACCGGCTCGGCGACGGCCCCGCTGTCGTCCTGGTCTGCGGTGGATCGGTAGACCGGATGTCGAACGCCCCGCTGGCCGCCTTGCTCGCGCAGAACTACACCGTCTACAACTACGACCGCCGTGGCCGGGGCGACAGCGGCGACGCCGAGGTCTATGAGGTCGAGCGGGAGTTCGAGGACCTGGACGCGATCTTCGCCGTCGCCGGCGGCTCGGCGCACCTCTACGGGACCTCGTCCGGAGCCGCGCTCGCACTGCTCGCCGCCGCCGCCGGCCGCCCGGTGAACCGCCTGGCGCTGTGGGAGCCGCCGTACATCCTCGAAGGGACTCGCGAGCGCCCACCGGCCGATACCGCGTCGATCTACCGTGAGTTCGTGGCGGCCGGTCGCAGGGACAAGGCCGCGGAGTACTTCATGGCCGAGGTGGTCGGGCTGCCGGCCGAGTTCGTCGAGATGGCGAAGGCGTCGCCGTGGTGGCCCGCTCAGGAGGCGATCGCGCACACGCTCGCGTACGACGCGACGGTGATGGGCGACTACTCGGTCCCGGTCGAGGCGATCGCCGCGGTCATCCAGCCGACGCAGGTGCTGACCGGCGGCGCCGCCTGGGAGTGGATGAAGCTCGGCAACCAGGCCGTCGTGGATCAGTTGAAGGACGGCAGCCACCGGGTGCTGCCCGACCAGGAGCACAATGTCGACCCCGCCGTACTGGCGCCCGCGTTGAAGGAGTTCTGGGGATGAACGCCGTGGTCTCGAAGGATGGAACGAAGATCGCCTACGACCGGCGCGGCGAGGGACCCGCGGTGGTCCTGGTCGACGGCGCGCTCTGCAGTCGCGAGCAGGGACCGATGCCCGAGCTGGCCGAATTGCTGGCCGCGGGATTCACCGTCTACAACTACGACCGGCGCGGCCGGGGCGACAGCGGCGACACCGCGGAGTACGACGTCGATCGCGAGGTGGAGGACCTGGCCGCGGTGATCGAGGAGGCGGGCGGGTCGGCGTACGTGTACGGCACGTCCTCCGGTGGGGCGCTGGCGCTGCGGGCCGCGGCGGCCGGAGTACCGATGACCAAGCTGGCCGTGTTCGAGGCGCCGTTCGTGGTCGACGACCAGCGCAAGATCCCGCCGACCTGGGTCGAGGACCTGCGCGGCCTCGCCGACCGCCCGGGCGACGCGATCAAGTACTTCATGACCAAGGGCATCGGTCTGCCCGGTTTCGTCGTCACGATGATGAAGCTGATGCCGGCCTGGAAGCCGATGAAGGCCGTCGCGCACACCGTCTGGTACGACGCCGCGATCCTCGGCGACAACGTCAGGGGCAAGCCGCTCGACGCGTCCCAGTGGAGCGGGGTGACCGCTCCGGTGCTGGTCGTCGGTGGCGGCAAGAGCCCGGCCTGGATGCGCACCTCCGTCAAGGCGGTCGCGGAGGCGGTACCGGGAGCGGCGCACCGGGAGGTCCCGGGGCAGAACCACATGATCAAGGCGACGGCGATCGCGCCGGTGCTGAGGGAGTTCTTCGGAGGTGGATCGCGATGAAGTTCCGGACCACGTTGCAGGGCACCACGACGACCGGGATCGAGGTGCCCGAGGAGGTCATCGTTGCGCTCGGCAAGGGCAAGAAGCCGCCGGTGGTCGTCACCGTTGCCGGGTACACCTATCGCAACACCGTCGCGGTGATGGGCGGCCGGTACATGATCTCGCTGAGCGCGAAGAACCGCGAAGCGGCCGGGGTGGCCGGCGGGGACGAGATCGAGGTCGAGCTCGAGCTGGACACCGAGCCGCGGGAGGTCGCCGTACCGGAGGACTTCGCGGCGGCGCTCGACGCGGAGCCGAAGGCACGGGCGTTCTTCGACGGGCTGTCGTACAGCCAGCGCAGTTGGTTCGTGCTCGGGATCGAGGAGGCGAAGAAGCCGGCGACCCGGCAGAACCGGATCGAGAAGGCGGTCGAGCGGCTCGCCTCCGGCCGCGGCCAGCGCTGAACCGCGGTCACACCCGTTACGTCCGAAGAACCTTGGCCACCAGGCCGAGGTTCTTCGGACGTGAGAGGTTCGATCAGAGCGTGATCAGACCGCCGGCGTTCGCGCGGGCCGCGTCGAAGCGGGCCTGGGCGTCCGCCCAGTTCACGACGTTCCACCAGGCCTTGACGTATTCCGGCTTCACGTTCTTGTACTGCAGGTAGAACGCGTGCTCCCACATGTCCAGCATCACGATCGGGATCTGCCCGGCCGGCAGGTTGGCCTGCTGGTCGTACAGCTGGTGGATCAGCAGGTTGCCCTGCAGCGCGTCCCAGCCGAGGATCGCCCAGCCGGAGCCCTGGATCGTGGTCGCCGCCGCGGTGAAGTGCGCCTGGAACGCGTCGAACGAGCCGAACGCCTCGTCCAGCGCGGCGCCGAGCTCGCCGTCCGGCTTGTCGCCGCCGTCCGGGGACAGGTTCTTCCAGAAGATGGAGTGGTTGACGTGTCCGCCGAGGTTGAAGGCGAGCGTCTTCTCCAGACCGACGATCGAGCCGAAGTCACCCTTCTCGCGGGCCGCGGCCAGCTTCTCCAGGGTGTCGTTCAGGGCGTTCACGTACGTCTGGTGGTGCTTGCTGTGGTGCAGCTCCATGATCTCGCCGGAGATGTGCGGCGCCAGAGCGCCGTAGTCATAGGAGAGGTCCGGAAGCGTGTACGACGTGGTCAACTCTGCTCCTTCGTCAGGGCCCCGAGAGGCCGTTCTGCTGCGAGTCCGAGGGGTGCGCGGACCCGGTGCCCGTCGGGGCGCCCGGCCTAACCCACCTCCAGGCTCTACCTTGAAACTTCAACCAGTGTTGAGGTCAAGAGGCACGCCGTGCCGCCTCGACCCGATCCGGTCAGTCGCGGCCGGTGAACCGCGCGGGCCCACCGGCAGCTCCTAGTCTGCCCCGTCCGTCCACCGGTCCGTAGGCGGCCTCGCAACAGTTCACCCTGTGGTCGCCCGAGAGTCCGCCGTCAGCTGTCGGTCAGGACCGTGCGCAGGGTGGGGACGAAGGCGTCGGCGTCTCCCGCGAAGCCGGTGTGGTCGCCCGGGAAGCGGGTGGGGACGATGCCCAGCCCGGCGGCCAGCGCGGTCGAGGTCCGCTCACAGAGCTGGCCGGCCGAGTCCTCGCCGATGCCGACCACGATGTGAACAGGGCCGTCTCGCAAGGCATCGACATCCGGCTGCCAGCCGACGCTCTCGCCCAGCTCATGCGTGAACCAGAACCGCTCGTCGGCGACCGACTGCGGATCCCGCTCGCCGCCGAACATGCCTTCGATCGCGTCCTCGGGCAGGAAGATGTTCGCCTGCGCGAAGAACTTCCGCCAGGCACCGATCACGTCGCCGGACCGATAGGACGCGCGCATCTCCGCCGACAGCGCGTGCTGCTCGGCCCGGTCGTCGAGCAGGTTCAGCAGCGGTGGTTCGTGCGCGATCACGGTGCTGACCACGTCGGGGTGGCGCTGCGCCAGCGCGAGCACGCTGACCGCGCCACCGCTCGAACCGAAGGCGATGGCAGGCCCGGCGCCGACGTGGGAGATCAGGGCAGCGAGGTCACCGGCCCGCTGCTCCGGGGTCGAGTCCTGCTCGGGATCGTCGAGCAGGCTGCGGTTGATCCCGCGCGAGTCGGTCGTCAGCACGGTGTACTCCGTGGCGAGCAGCCCCGCCAGCGGCGCGAACGACCGGGCGTCCATGGGTGCGCCGACTAGGACGACGAGCGGACCGGTACCGCGCAGTTCGTAGTACAGGCGGGCGTCGTCGACGTCGAGGGTCATGGCGGTCAGGGTCTGGTTCATCAGGTGCTCCTCATCGTGGGGGTTCTTCTTTCGGTCTCGCCGGATGCGAGGCACTGGTTCAGGACGGCGGATGCTGCGGCGGCTACCAGGACCGCGAGCGCCGCCGGGATCAGGAGGGCGGTCGGTAGCCCGGCCCGGCCGGCGACCGAGCCGATCAGAGCGGGGCCGACGAGGCCGCCGCCGTAGCTGATGGTGGTAACGGTCGACAGCCGGCGGGCAGAGGCGCCGGACGTGCCCAGCGCGCTGACCACGACGGGCCAGACCACCGCCATGCCGGCGCCGGCGAGCACCCAGCCGACGATGGCCGTACCGACCCGCGGGGTTTGGGTGGCGCCTGCCAGCAGGACCAGCCCGTACCCCGCTGTCGCGGTTCCGCCGGCGATCCGGATCGTCAATGCCGGCCCGAGTCGCGCACGCACCGGGTCGCCGGCGAAGCGCACGACGGTCATCGCGACGAAGAAGGCGGTGTAGACGAGTGACCCGACCGCAGGAGTCGCCCCCAACACCCGCGTCGCATGCACCCCGGCCCAGTCCGTCGCCGCCCCCTCGGTCAGAAATGCCGACGCCCCCACCACCCCAAGCCCAACCACCAGACCAACCCGCCGTGGCTCAGGCTGGGCGGGCTCGCATACGGGCTCGGGGCCAGGGACTGGATGCAGTTTCCTGCTGAGGGTGAGGGTGGTGGAGAACAAGACGGCGGCACCGGTCAGCAGCAGCGGCTGGACGTCTACGCCGACGTGCAGGCCGGCGGTGACCAGGGCGCCTCCGAAGACTGCGCCGAGGGTCCAGGTGCCGTGCATCGTCGCCATCACCGGCCGGCCGGTCGCACGTTCGACACCTACCGCCTGCAGGCTCAGGGCGACATTGAGTGCGCCCGACAGCATCCCGAGCACGACAGCCGAGACGGTCAGCACGCCAGCCGAAGGTGCGAGGGCGGTGAGAGCCAGCGCCAGCGACGCGCTCGGCATCGTCCACCGCAGCAGACGTTGACCAGTCCACCGATCGGCCAGACGTCCGGCGACCGGCATCGCCACCAAGGCACCGACGGCAAGCGCCATCAGCAGGCCGCCGAGCCGCCCGGCGCCGAGATCGAGTCGCGCGTCGGTGGCCGGCAAGGTCGCGCCCCACAAGGCGTTCAGCACGCCGGTCACGCCGTAGCAGCCAGCGGTCCGTCCTCGTGCTCCCATGCCTCGACCATGAGGCAGCCGACGGCCCGGACTCCAACACCTGTTGGGCGCCTATTCACGCAGCTGGTGTGTTAATAAGGTGAGGTGCCCGACGACCTCGAGATCCGGCTGCTTCGGTACTTCGTCGTGGTGGCGGAGGAACTGCACTTCAGCCGCGCCGCCCAGCGGCTCTTCATCGCGCAGCAGGCGCTCAGCCGCGACATCCGCCGGCTGGAGGACCGCCTCGGCGTCCGGCTGCTCGACCGCACCACCCGTCGCGTCGAGTTGACGCCCTCGGGACGCAAGCTCCTGGTCCGCGCTCGCGAGCTGCTCGCCCTGCACGACCTCACCGTCCGCGAGCTCCGCGGCGAGGCTCCGTCGTTGACCGTCGACGTGGTCGGCCAAGGGCTCACTCCCGCGCTCGTGCTCGCCGCGGCCCGGCGGAACGCGCCCGAGCTGGAGTTCTTCGCCCGCTTCCACACCGGTACCGAGCTGGCGGTGCCGTTGCTCCTGTCCGAGCGCCTGGACGTGAGTTTCGGCCGCAATCTCACCCAGGCCGACGGCCTGCGGGAGCGCGTAGTACGACATGAGCCGCTGGCGGTCCTGATCCCTGAGCAGCACCCGCTCGCCGAGCTCGCCGCCGTACCGTTGGAGGCCCTGCGGGGGACCGGTGTGTGCTTCCGGGCCGGGAATCACGCGACGCCGGCGTGGGACCACGCAGTACTCCAGTTGCTCGCGCCCTTCGGCGTCGACGGCGGCGGTGCTCATCCCCACGTCCAGGGTGCCGACGAACTCGCGCAGCACGTCCGCGACCGCGACGCCCCGATCCTGACGATGACCACCCAGCCCGCGGTTCCAGGCGCCGTACTGCGACCTCTCGTGGACCCGGTGGTTCTCTACCCGTGGTCGATGATGTGGCGAGCCGACCTCGTCCATCCCGCGCTGGATGCCCTCAACGAGGCAGTCGACGAGCTCGCGGCCGACGACTGGCTGTCGATCCCGCCCGGAGCCTGGCTCCCCGAGCCAGAAGCATCCGCCAGACGGTGACGGCGAGAACCCACCATTGTGCGGACGGCCAGCCTGTCACGGCCGGGGTTCCGAGGGCTCCGGCCGGACCATGCGATCAGGACGTGAAACCGAGCTTGCGGAGCAGCTCCTGGTGGGCGAACTGGCCGTAGTACTCGACCATCTCGGCGATCCGGTCGCCCTGGAAGGTCGCGCGAATGATCAGCCGGTTCTCGTCCGTGTCGCCGTTGAGGAACTCCGCGACCATCCGCTCCTCGATGACCGCGACCGCGGGATCGTCCGTCTGGTGGAACAGGACATCGTGGACGGCGATGCTCCGGGCTTGTGCGACCAATCCGTTGAAGGCTGCGCGTAGCGTCTCGTGGCCGGTCAGGACGGGTGGCAGGCCAGGCACCGGCAAGGCCGCCTCGTAGCGGCCGTCCTCGGTCCAGCACTCGATGAAGCCCTCGATGTCACCGGCGTACAGCAGCTTGCTGGAGCGGCTCCAGGTCGCTTCGTTCCTGCTCCGGGCGGCGACGAGATCGACGGCGGGGATGGTGTGCGTGGTCATGGTGGTTCTCCTCAACTCATAGGTTCGGGTTCGAAGGGTCAGGCGATGAGGCCGACACCGCGTGGTGGCGTGGCGGTTCCGTGCATCCGGCGGGCGTAGCGGCGGAAGGCGCGGCGGCCGAGCGGCGGCAGCAGGCGGCGTACCGGCGCGGGGAGCTTGCGAAGCTCGAGGTCGATCACTTCCGGATCGCCTTCGTAGAGCATCATCCCGAAGCCCAGCACCATCTTCCGCTTGGGGATCGAGGACATCCCCTGCTCGGTGAACTCCTCCCACTCCGCCGCCGTCAGCTGCCTGGCCATGATCGGCAGCAGGTGCGTCTCCTCCGCGTGCAAGTGCTCGAACAGGGCCGTGCACAGGTTGTCGAGGACTGTCGCGACGTGCTCGCCGTCGGTGCCTGATGCCGTGCGACGCCACGTGTCCACCGCTTGGTGGGCCAGGTCCAACTGCTCGGCCACCTGCTCGTGCTGGCTCTGCATCACGTGCACCAGCGGCGCGAGCTCGTGCGGAACGCGCTCGAGCAACGCCTCCCACAACAGGTCGTCCTCGTTGGTGTGATGGTGATGCAGCAGCGACAGGAACAACTCCACGTGGTCCGCCACCGCGGCGGTTCGCCGGCGGTCGCCGGCCGCGGTCCGCCGTACGGCGGCCGGGCTCAGCCCCAGCTCGCGGCGGAAGTTGCTGTGCGCCACCTTCATCATCCGTACGTCGGTGAGCCCGGGTCCGTGCAGCCGCTGCTCGTCCGTGGTCCGGTTCGTCATCGCCCTTCCTTCCTCTCGGGTGATCCGATCGTGGGGCCGGGCCCTTGGAAGTCGCCTGGAGCCGACTTGGAGGCATCCGCTGACAACCGGTTGCCGGCCGGTTAGGTTCGAGGCGTGCGGTTTCGGGTGTTGGGGCCAGTGGAGGTTCTCGATGCCGATGGGGGGCTGGTCCAGCTCGGTGGCCAGAAGCAGCGAGCCCTGCTCGGCCTGCTGATCGCGTCCGGCGGCCGGGTCGTCCCGGTGTCCCGCCTGGTGGATGAGCTGTGGGGCGAGGACCCGCCGCCGAAGGTCCTGGTATCGGTGCAGTCCTACGTGGCGAATCTCCGCCGCGTGCTCGAGCCGGACCGGGCGGCCCGGGCGCCGGCCCGGGTCATCGTCACTCGGCCGCCGGGCTATTCACTGGCCGCCGCCGAGCTCGACGTGGTCGAGTTCGAGGAGTTGGTGAGCGCCGGCCGCGAAGCCCTGGCGACCGATCCGGGCCGGGCCGGTGAACTGCTCCGAGCAGCGGCGGGCCTCTGGCGTGGTGACCCGTACGCCGATCTCACCGCCGTCGCGCCGGCGCTGGCAGCCGAGGCCGCCAGGTTGGTGGAGCTCAGCCTGCTCGCCACCGAAGACCGGTTCCGGGCCGACCTCGCGTCGGGCCACCACGAACGGGTGGTGGGCGAGATCGAGCAACTGGCCGCCGCCCATCCGCTGCGGGAATCAGCGTGGGGGCTGCTCGCGGTGGCGCTCTACAGATCCCAGCGCCAGGGTGCCGCGCTGGACGCGTTGCGGCGAGCCAGGCGAATCCTCTCCGACCAGCTCGGCGTCGACCCCGGCCCGGAACTGAGGCGCCTGGAGAAAGCAATACTCGACCAGGAACGCACCCTGGACGCCTCCCCGCGCGCCGTCCGCACCGCCGCCCCAGCCCCCGGTACGGCGACCAGCCAGCCGGGCGGCGGGGATCACCTGGTTGGTCGGGAGGAGCCGTTGACTCGGCTTGCCGGGCTCCTCGTCGAGGCGGCCGCGGGGAGGGGGAACGTAGTGCTGATCACCGGGGAACCGGGCATCGGCAAGACCGGTCTCGCCCGTGCGTTGACCGCGACGGCCGCGGCGATGGGACTGAACACCGGCTGGGGTCGCTGCGAGGGGACCGCCGGAGCCCCGGCCTTCTGGCCGTGGTCGCAGGCATTGGCAGACCTGGACCCCACGACCGACACCGAGAAGGTGAGAACACCGCTGGCGGCGCTCATTCCGGATCCGGCCGCGGAAGTGCCGGATGCGAATACTGCGGTGTTTCGGTTGGCTGAGGCGACGGCTGCGTTGTTGCGGGCGGCGGGACCGACCTTGCTGGTGCTCGATGATCTGCAGCGCGCGGACGGGGACACCCTCCGCCTGGTGGGACGGCTCGGGCTGATGGTGACCGGGCTGCCGGTGCTGCTGGTTCTCACCAGCCGTGATGCGGAGGCGGACATCACGCCGGAGGTCGCCGAGGTACTGGCCGAGCTGGCCCGGGCGGAGCTGGTCCGGATCAGCCTCCGCGGGCTGGACGAGACGGGCATCCGGACCTACGCGCGGCTCCACCACGACATCGAAATCCCCGAGACGGTCGCGGCAGCATTGGCTCGACGGACGAACGGCAACCCGTTCTTCGTCGGTGAGCTGATCCGGTTGCTGGCGGACCAGCGGCAGCTGACCGAAACGGGTGCGGCCGAGCTGCGGGTTCCGGACGGCGTCCGGGACGTGGTGCGCCGGCGGATCGCCCAGCTGCCCGATGAGGTGGGGCGGCTGCTGGAGGCGGCCGCGGCCCACGGAGCCACGTTCGATCCCGATCTGGTCGAGGAGGCTTCAGGCCTGACCGCCGCCGAAGCGGTCACGGCTACCGAGGCCGCACTCCTGGCCGGACTGATCGTTGCCGATGGCCCCGATCTCCGATTCACCCATGCCCTGGTGCGAGAGGCCGTCTACGTCCGGTTGCCACTGGGACGACGGCGCGAGTTGCACGCCGCGATCGCCGGGCTGCTGGAGCAGCGGACCGGGCGGATCGGACTGGCCGAGCTCGCCCACCACTACGGTGAAGCCGGCCCGGACCACGCGCGTGCCGCCTGGACCTTTGCCGTCCGCGCGTCCGAGCTCGCGGCGCGACAGTTCGCTCCAGCCGAGGCGGCTCGGCTGCAGGATCTGGCATTGACTTCCGTGTCGCGGGACCGCACCGCCTCCGCCACAGACCGGTACGGCGTACTGCTCGGCCTGGCGCGGGCCCGGAAGCGGGCGGGGCAGGAGATCCAGGCCTGGGCCGCCGCGCGTGAGGCTGCAGAGGTCGCCCTCGAGGCCGGAGATGTGGTCGCGGCGGCGACGGCCGCGGTGGCAGTCACCACCGACGCGATCTGGAGCTGGCGCGAGTACCTGGTGGTCGACTTCACCGGTGTCGCCCTGTTCGAGCGACTCCTGCGGGAGCTTCCGCCGGGACACGAGGTGGTGCGGGCCCGTCTGCTGGCGGCCCTGGCGGCCGAGATCTACTACCAGCCGGACACGGTCGAACGGGCCGTGGCGCTCTCGACGGAGGCGGAGTCACTCGTCCGGAGGTACGGAAGCCCGGAGGATCTGGCGAGGATCCTGGAGCTCCGCCATCTCGCCTACGAGCGTCCGGGACTGCTGGGCGAGCGGTTGTCGGCTGCTCGCGAGCTGCTGGACCTTGCCGAAGCGGCGGACGATCCGGTGGCGGTCTCGCGGGCGCTGGTGTTCCGTGGCCGGGATCAGCTCGAGCAGGGTGAGGTGGCCGCGGGGCTGCGGGACTATCAGCGCGCCCGCGGGCTGGCCGAGACGTACTCGCTCGCGCCCGTGCTGGTCACGCTCGTCTGGGCTGACGCGGTCGTGGCTGTGGGCCGGGGCCGGTTCGACGACGCCGAGCGAGCTATCGAGACGGCGGCCGAGTTCCACGCAGGTACGACACTGGCCGGCGCCGCCTCGCTTCCCGTGGCCCTGGCGGCAACGCTCGGTCTGGCCCGGGGCACGCTGGCGGCCATCGAGCCGACGCTTGCCGAAGCAGCCGCCTTCTCCGGGCTGGCGGTGCTGCGGGAGTGGCACGCCCTGGCCTTGGTGAGTGCCGGGCGGATCGAAGAGGCCGCCGCGGCGCTGGGACCGTGGCATCAGCAGCCTGACGTGCCGCCGGACTATCTCTGGCTGACGCATCTCGCGATCCGCGCCGAGCTCTGGTCCGCCCTGGGCTCCGCGGAGGCTGCCCGGGAGCTGTATGCGCAGCTGGCGCCGTACGAGGATCGGGTCGTCATCGGTGGCACCGGGATCACCATCGCCGGTTTCGCCGGGCACCATGTCGGCCTTCTCGCCCGGACGGTCGGCGAGCTCGACCTGGCTGTTGACCATTTACAGACGGCTCTTGGCCGCAACGAATCGGCCGAGCTCTGGCCGTTCGCCGCCGCGACCGCACGCGAGCTGGCCACCACGCTGTGGCAACGCGACCGGCCCGGCGATCGGCAGACCGCGGCGGCTGTGGAGGCCCGCGGGTCCGGGTGGATCAGCGGTGGGAGCGGGCGACCGGCGGTCCTGCGTGACGAAAGCACTTCAGGGGGCGAATAGACTCGGGGGTCGAATGCGGTGGCAGGCCCGGCCGCCGAGATCCCCCCGACCGAACCTGAGGTTGTCGTGCTCACCATGCAGGACGCGCTGCTCGCGCTCACGAAGTACTGGACCGACCGGGGTTGCATGGTGGTGCAGCCGTTCAACACCGAGGTGGGAGCCGGCACGCTGAACCCGGCGACCATCCTGCGGGTGCTGGGTCCCGAGCCGTGGCGCGTCGCGTACGTCGAGCCCTCCGTGCGTCCCGACGACGCCCGCTACGGCGAGAACCCGAACCGGCTGCAGACGCACACCCAGTTCCAGGTGGTGCTCAAGCCGGACCCGGGCAACCCGCAGGAGCTGTTCCTGGCCAGCCTGGAGGCGCTCGGCATCGACACCGACGCGCACGACGTCCGGTTCGTCGAGGACAACTGGGCCAACCCGGCCACCGGCTCCTGGGGGCTTGGCTGGGAGGTCTGGCTGGACGGCCTGGAGATCACCCAGTTCACCTATTTCCAGCAGGCCGGCGGGATGACGCTGGACCCGGTGTCGGTGGAGATCACCTACGGCATCGAGCGGATCATGATGGCGCTGCAGGGCGTCTCGCACTTCAAGGACATCGCCTACGCCCCGGGCATCTCGTACGGCGAGGCGTTCGGCCAGGCGGAGTACGAGATGAGCCGGTACTACCTCGACGACGCCGATGTCGACAGTGAGCGGCGGCTGTTCGAGGAGTACGCGCACGAGGCCCGGCGGATGCTCGACGCGCGCCTGCCGGTCCCCGCTCATCTGATGGTGCTGCGCTGCTCCCACGCGTTCAACGTGCTCGACGCCCGCGGCGCGGTCAGTACGACGGAACGCGCGAAGGCGTTCGGCCGGATGCGCACCCTGGCCCGCGAGGTCGCCCAGCTCTGGGCCGAGCGGCGGACCGAGCTCGAGCACCCGCTGGGCATCGCCGAGCTGCCGGCCGCCGCGCCGGAGCCGACCGAGTTCCCGACCATGAGCGGCACCCGGCAGTTGCTGTTCGAGATCGGCACCGAGGAGATGCCGCCGTCGGAGGTGACCAAGACCGCCGAATCGGTCCGCGTGGCGCTGACCGAGAAGCTGGCTGCGACCCGGCTCTCGCACGGTGACATCACCACCTATGCCACGCCGCGCCGCGTGGTCGCGTTCGTCGCCGGAGTACAGGCGGGGGAGCCGGACGCCGAGCGGGTCGTTCGCGGTCCGCGGAAGTCCGCCGCATTCGATGCCGAGGGCAACGTTACGAAGGCGGCCGCCGGATTCGCCCGCGGCCAGGGCGTCGAGACCTCCGAGCTGCACGACCTCGAGGTGGACGGCGTCGAGTACGTCGCGGTGACCAAGCCGGATCCGGGTCGTGGCGCCGCCGAGGTGCTCAGCGGCGTGCTGGCCGAGATCGTCAGCGGTCTGCGCTCGGACAAGAACATGCGCTGGAACGACTCCAAGCTCTCCTTCACCCGGCCGGTCCGCTGGCTGGTCGCGCTCCTGGGCGACCAGGTCGTTCCGGTCTCCGTGTCGACACTCGCCGCCGGCCGGACCACCCGGGTGCACCGCACAGCCGCGCAGCCGGCGGTCGAGATCGCCGCGGCCGAGGGGTACCTCGACCTGCTGCGGATCCACGGCATCGAGGCCGATCCGGCCAAGCGGCGGGCGCAGGTCATCGAGGCGGCGCAGCGGCTCACGGCCGAGGTCGGCGGCACCGTCGACATCGAGGGCGAGTCCGCGCTGCTCGACCAGATCGTCAACCTGATCGAGGAGCCGACCGCGATCCTCGGCAACTTCTCGCCGGACTACCTGGACCTCCCGTCGGAGATCCTCACCACGGTGATGCGCAAGCACCAGCGCTACCTGCCGGTCCGCGACGCCGACGGCAGGCTGCTGCCGCACTTCGTTGCCGTCGCCAACGGTTCGGTCGACGAGGCAACGGTGCGCAACGGCAACGAGGGCGTACTGCGCGCCCGGTACGAGGACGCCGCCTTCTTCTGGCGGGCCGACCTGCAGAGCACGCCCGAGGCGATGAAGCAGGGCCTGGAGAAGCTCGCCTTCGAGGAGCGGCTCGGCTCGATGGCGCAGCGGGCCGGCCGGATCGCCAAGGTCGCCGAGGCGCTGGCGGAGAAGGCCGGGCTGGAGGGTGACGACCTGACCGCGCTGCGGCGGGCCGCTGAGCTCGCCAAGTTCGACCTCGGCTCGCAGATGGTGGTCGAGCTGACCAGCCTGGCCGGCACGATGGCCCGCGAGTACGCGCGCCGTGCCGGTGAGTCCGAGGCCGTCGCGCAGGCGCTGTTCGACATGGAGCTGCCGCGCGCCGCCGGTGATCCGGTGCCGTCGACCACGCCGGGCGCGATCCTGGCGCTGGCGGACCGGTTCGACCTGCTGGCCGGGCTGTTCGCGGTCGGCGCGAAGCCGACCGGGAGCTCGGACCCGTTCGCGTTGCGGCGGGCGGCCGCGGGTGTGGTCGCGATCCTGCGCGAGCACCCGGAGCTCCGGGCGATCACGCTGTCCACCGGTCTGGCCGCGGCCGCCGAGCAGATCGGCGCCCAGGGCATCGAGGTGTCCGAGTCCGCGCTGGCCGACGTCGCGGACTTCACCGTCCGGCGGTACGAGCAGCAGCTGATCGACCGCGGTGACGACCACCTCCAGGTCGCCGCCGTGCTGTCGCTCGCCGAGGCTCCCGCGGCCGCCGACGAGACCCTCGCGGAGCTCCAGCGCCAGGTGGAGAACGAGTCGTTCGCCGAGCTGGTCGCAGTACTGCAGCGGGTCCGCCGGATCGTCCCGGCCGACGTGACCGCGCAGTACGACCCGTCCAAGCTGACCGAGCCGGCCGAGCTGGTCCTGCACGAGGCGGTCCAGAAGGTCGGTACGGCGCCGACCGCGCTGGGCGAGTTCGTGACGGCGGCCGAGGTGCTGGTCGAGCCGATCACCACGTTCTTCGAGGAGATCCTGGTGATGGCCGAGGACCCGGAGGTCCGCGCCGCGCGACTCGGCCTGCTCGCCACCATCCGCGACCTCGCCGCCCCGGTGCTCGACTGGCAGGCACTCGGCACCAGCCTGGCGTCCTGACGTCGGGCGGGATGTCAAGAAGCTGATCGTGGTCCCGACCAAGAGGTGACCGGCCGCTTGGCCGGTCACCGTCCAGCGGAGGTGCCATGAGAACCGACATCCTGTCCGTCCCCGGAGCGAGCCTGTACTACGAGGTCCGCGGGGCCGGGCCTGTCCTGCTGCTGGTGTGCGGCGGGGTCTACGACGCCGCCGGGTACGCCGATCTGGCCCAGCACTTCGCCGACCGGTACACGGTGGTGACCTACGACCGGCGGGGCAACTCCCGCAGTCCGCTCGACGGTCCGGTCGAACCGCAGAGCATCGAGGTCCACAGCGACGACGCCGCGCGAGTGCTGGCGGCGCTGGGTGTCACCGCGGACGCGCCGGCTGACGTCTTCGGCAACAGCTCGGGTGCGATCATCGCGCTCGACCTCGTAGCTCGCCATCCCGAACTGGTCCGCACACTCGTTGCCCACGAACCGCCGCTGTTCGAGCTGCTGGACGACCGCGACCACTGGCGCACGATGATCCACTCAGTCGAAGAGGCCTTCCAGTCCGCCGGTCCGTGGGCCGCTCTCGAGAAGCTGAACGCAGGCTTCGCCGCCGACCGTGCGGATGGCGACGGGCCGGATTCGGAAGCTCAGCAGCCGCCCGGGCCGGATGCGGAGGCGGATGCGGAGACTGTGGCGCGGATGCAGCAGAACTTTGCGTTCTTCGTGGGTTACGAGGTGCCGCCGTTCGCGGCGTACCAGCCGGACCTCGCGGCGCTCGCCGCTGCGCCGACGCGCGTAGTACCGGCTGTCGGTGAGGGCTCGAACGGCGAGCCCTGGGTGCGGGCGGCCGGGGTCCTGGCCGAGCGATTGGGAACCGAAGTGGCCGCGTTCCCCGGAGACCACGGTGGTTTCGGCACCGAGCACCAGGAGTTCGCCGCCAGGCTGGACAAGCTCCTCAGAGCGGCAGGGTGAGCAGGGGAGCGAGGCGCTCGCCGATCAGCCGGTAGCCCTCGGGACCCGGGTGCAGGTCGTCGACGTACAGGGCCTGGGCTTCCTCGATGCTGAGCACAGTGCGGCCGTCGATCAGCTGCAGCTCGGGATCGCCAAGCGCTCGCGCCCCGAGCTCCACACAGGCCCGGACGTCGTCGAGGGTGAGGCCGAGAGCGTTCGGCTTGCCCTCGACGTTGGGAGCCTGCAGGGGGGTGATCACCACGATCGGCGTGTGCGGATGCCCGTCGCGCACGGTCGCCAGGAACGACTCGACCTGCCCGGGCAGGGTCCGGCCGCTGAACGTCTCGCCGCCGTAGATGTTGATGCCCAGGCACAGCGAGATCAGTCGCGCCGGCGTGTCCCGGATCGTCCGCGCCGCGATCGGGTCGAGATGGCACTCGCCCGCGAAGCCGAGCGCGATCAGGTCCCAGCCGTGCTCGCGGGCCACCAGCGCCGGCCACGTCTCGGACGGACCGAACGCTCCCGTGCATTGGGTGATCGAGCTGCCATAGGCGATCCACCGCGGCCCGACCGGTGGCTGCGGCTCCGCCTCACCGTCGAACAACACCGCCCGTACGCCGATCGCGCCCGCCTGCGGCAGCCAGATCTCCAACCGCACAGGCCCGGGCGGTAGCTCCACGGTGATCCGCTGCTCGCCTGCCTCGACCGGGCGGCGTGCATGCAGGACGCCGTCGACCAGGAAGTCGACCGGCGCGATCAGCGAGTAGATGTCCAGCTCGGCCCGGATCTCCAGGCTGACCGTGGCCGCAGAGGTCTGCCAGGCGGCCCGTACGCCGGCCGGCGTCGCCGCCCGCGACCACAACCGGTGGCCCGGCCGATCCGGCACCCCGACCCAGTCGGTCAGGGCGAACGACTGCTCGCGCGGGTCCAGCCGCCAGAACGTCATCCACCCGGCGGCATCGATCTCCCGATGCCGATAGCCGGTCCAGAGCGGTTCAGGTCCCACTGCGCACCGCCTTCTCCGCCGCACCGGCTCCGCGCCGCGCGGACGACGGTACTGCGGTCGCGCGGGGGGTCGCACGTGCCGCTGGGGTGGACGGCGTGGCGGCGGCCGAGGTGTACAGGCGAGTGGCGGCCTTGGCCCCGAGGCTGGCATCCACGTGGTCGCGCATCACCACAGCGGCGGTCTCGGCGTCTCCCGCGGCGACCGCCTCGACGAGGGCGAGGTGCTCGGCGTGGGTGCGGTCCAGATCCTCCTGGCTGCGTTCGACCTTCAGCGCCAGCCGCCGGTAGCGGTCCGCCTTGTCCCAGAGTCCGTCGAGGGTCTGGACCAGCAGGTCGTTGTGCGAGGCGGAGTAGATCGCGTGGTGGAAGAGCCGGTGCGTGCTGAGCTCCTCGACCTTGGGGTCGGTCCGCAGCGGGGCCAGGTCGGCAGCGGTGGCGCGGATCAGCTCGAGGTCCGCCCGGGTCCGCCGCTCCGCCGCGAGCCCGGCGGCGAGCGGGTCCAGCGACCGGCGGAGCTCGACGAGATCCCGCGCCTCCTCGGCGTTCAGGCTGCTCACCCGGGCGTCACGGTGGGCGTCCAGCTCGACCAGGCCGTCGCTCATCAGCCGCCGCAACGCCTCCCGCAGAGGCGTCGTGCTGATCCCCAGCTCACGGGCCAGCTGGCCTTGCAGGATGACTGCCCCGGG
Organism: Kribbella orskensis; assembly: GCF_004342085.1. Lineage (NCBI taxonomy): Bacteria > Bacillati > Actinomycetota > Actinomycetes > Propionibacteriales > Kribbellaceae > Kribbella > Kribbella orskensis. The sequence continues at coordinate 32,164 of NZ_SLWM01000028.1, read as the reverse complement.
CTCGAGCTCACCGCGCAGGATCTGGTCCCGGACCAGCCCGTACGCGAGCTCGGCCTTGGTCGGGCGGCTCCCGTTCTGCTCGTCCATCGGTCCTCCGTTCAGGCGGTGGGGAGGTTATAACCTACCGCAGCCGAGCCGCCGCTGCGATGCCTGCCGACATCATCTCGACAGTCACTCCACAGTGCGTTATAACCCTCAAGTAGGCACGATCCGCGCATTTCAAGGCCTGAGACGCTTCGCTTCGGTCCCTTGACGGAACAGGTTATAACGAAGCACAGTAGCTGCATTACTCGAGGAGAGGACCCAGCGTGGCCACCACCGCCCACCCGGAGCCCTACCGGCTCGGCATCCTGCTTGGCGACGGCATCGGCCCGGAGATCGTGCCGGCCACCGTCCAGGTGATGGATGCGGCTCTCGCCGCGGCCGGCGCGAAGCCCGCCGACTGGGTGCCGCTGCCGCTCGGCGGAGCTGTGATCGAGACCCACGGCAGCGCGCTGCCCGCGGAGACCCTGGAGACGCTCGGCGAGCTCGACGGCTGGCTGCTCGGCCCGCACGACAGCGCCGCCTACCCGGAGCCGCACCGCTCCCAGCTGAACCCGAGCGGCGCCATCCGCAAGCACTTCGACCTGTTCGCCAACATCCGGCCGGCGAAGGCATTCGAGGGCACCCCGGCGCTGCTGCCCGGCATCGACCTGGTCGTCGTCCGGGAGAACACCGAGGGCTTCTACGCCGACCGCAGCACCTACCGCGGCACCGGCGAGTTCATGCCGACCCCGGACGTGGCGATCGCGATGGGCATCTTCACCCGGCCCGCGATCGAGCGGATCGCCCGCACCGCCTTCGAGCTCGCGATGCGGCGGCGCAAGCACGTCACCGTGGTGCACAAGGCGAACGTGCTGCGCACCAGCACCGGTTTCTTCCTCGACATCTGCCGCGAGATCGGCGCGCAGTACCCCGAGGTCGAGCTGGACGACTTCCACATGGACGCGATGACCGTGCACCTGGTCCGCCGGGCCGAGGCGTTCGACGTGCTGGTCACCGAGAACATGTTCGGCGACATCCTGTCCGACCTGACCGGCGAGCTGGCCGGGTCGCTCGGCATCGCGCCGTCGATCAACGCCTCGCACGAGCGGGCGATGGCTCAGGCCGCGCACGGCTCCGCCCCGGACATCGCCGGGCAGAACCTGGCGAACCCGATCGCGATGATCAACTCCGGCGCCATGCTGCTGGACTGGCTCGGCACCCGGTACGACGACCCCCGGGCGCAGGCGGCCGCGGTCCTGATCGAAAAGGGGCTGGAAGCAACAGTCCGGTCCGGCGTCAGTACTGCGGACCTCGGCGGCACGGCCGGTACGTCGGACTTCGCCGCGGCGGTGGCCGCCACGATCGGCGCGGTATGACCATCGCGGATTCGCGGCCGGCCGAGCTGGCAGTAGGAGAGCGCACGGTCGCCTTCCAGCCGCTGCGGGGTGTCGCGCCCGACCAGCTGCCGCGGACGCTGCGGATCCTGCTGGAGAACGCACTTCGGCACGGATCGCCCAGCGAGTCCCTGCGCAACTGGACACCAGGGGCGACCGGCGAGGTCGAGGTCTACGCCTCCCGGGTGTTCCTGCACGACACCAACGGCGTACCGGTGCTTGCGGATCTGGCAGCGATGCGGGACGCGGTCGCCAGTCGCGGGGGAGACCCCGCAACCGTTGATCCGCTGGTCCCGGCCGAGCTGGTGATCGACCACTCGGTGATCGCCGATGTGTTCGGCCGTCCGGACGCGCTGCAGCTGAACGTGGAGCTGGAGTACCAGCGCAACGGCGAGCGGTACCGCTTCCTGCGCTGGGGTCAGCAGGCGCTGGAGCAGCTCGAGGTCGTCCCGCCCGGTTCGGGGATCATGCACCAGGTCAACCTGGAGTACCTGGCCCGGGTCGTCGACGAGCGCGACGGCCTGGTGTTCCCGGATCTCTGCCTGGGCACGGACTCGCACACCACGATGATCAATGGCCTCGGCGTGCTGGGCTGGGGGATCGGTGGGATCGAGGCCGAGGCGGCGATGCTCGGCCAGTCCGTGTCGATGGTCCTGCCACCCGTCGTCGGCGTCCGGCTGACCGGCTCGTTGCCGGCCGGTGCGACCGCGACGGACCTCGTCCTCACGATCACCGAACGGCTGCGCGCACACGGCGTGGTCGGCAAACTGGTCGAGTTCCACGGCCCCGGCCTGGCCGGCCTGCCGGTGGCGGACCGGGCGACGATCGCCAACATGAGCCCCGAGTTCGGCTCGACCGCCGCGTGGTTCCCGATCGACGACCAGACGCTTCGCTACCTGGCGTTCACCGGCCGACCGGCCGAGAAGCTCGCGCTCGTCGAGGCCTACGCCAAGGAACAAGGCCTCTGGCACGATCCGGACGCGGCCCTGGTGTTCGACGAGCGGGTCGAGGTCGACCTGGGTGAGGTGGTCCCGTCGATCGCGGGCCCCAGCCGCCCGCAGCAACGCATCCGCCTGGCCGAGTCCAAGCAGACCATCGAAGCCGCCCTTCCGGCCGGTCCCCGGACCTCCGGGTCCGAGCCGGGGCACGGTGCGGTGGTGGTCGCGGCGATCACCTCGTGCACGAACACCTCCAACCCGGCGGTGATGGTGACCGCGGGTTTGCTCGCCAGGAACGCCGTAGACAAGGGGCTGGCGAGCAAGCCGTGGGTGAAGACGACCCTGTCGCCCGGGTCCCGGGTGGTGATGGACTACCTCGCCGAGGCGGGCCTCACGCCGTACCTGGAGAAGCTGGGCTTCCACCTGGCCGGGTTCGGGTGCATGACCTGCATCGGGGCGTCCGGCGCGCTGATCGAGGAGGTTGCCCAGCGGGTCCGGACTGAGGGGCTGTCGGTCGCGGCGGTGCTGTCGGGCAACCGGAACTTCGAGGGCCGGATCCAGCCGGACGTGCGCTCCAACTACCTGGCCTCGCCGCCACTGGTGGTCGCGTACGCGCTGGCCGGCCGGATGGACGTCGACCTGCTCACCGAGCCGCTCGGTGTGGGCAGCGACGGGGAACCGGTGTACCTGAAGGACATCTGGCCGCGGCCGACCGAGATCGACGAGGTGATCCGCGAGGCGCTGCAGCCCGAGATGTTCACCAAGGCCTACGCGGACGTGTTCTCCGGCGACCATCGCTGGCAGAACCTCGGCAGCGGGGCCGGCGAGACCTTCGCCTGGGACGAGGCCTCCACCTACCTGCGCCGACCGCCGTACTTCGAGTCGCCGGCCAGGCCGGGTGACCTGGTCGGGGCGCGAGCCCTGGTCAGGCTCGGTGACGCCGTCACCACGGACCACCTGTCCCCGGCCGGCGCGATCCCGCCCGACAGCGTTGCGGGCCGCCACCTGCGGAGTCTCGGCGTACCGGCGGGCGAGCTGAACACCTATGCCTCCCGCCGGGGCAACCACCTGGTGATGATGCGCGGCGCGTTCTGCAGCCTCCGGCTCCGGAACTCCCTTGCCGAGGGCACCGAAGGCGGTGTCACCCGCAAGGACGGTGTGCTGACGTCGGTGTTCGAGGCCGCGATGGCCTACCAGCAGGAGGAGGTGCCGGTCGTCGTTGTCGCGGGCAAGGATTACGGCACCGGCTCGTCGCGGGACTGGGCGGCCAAGGGACCGGCCCTGCTCGGCGTGCGGGCGGTGCTCGCCCAGTCGTTCGAGCGGATCCACCGATCCAACCTGGTCGGGATGGGCGTCCTCCCGCTCGAGTTCCGCCCGGGCGAGGGCGACGACCTGACCGGCGAGGAGCCGATCGACATCGCCCTCGGCGACGACGGCTTCGCGACCGTCTCGTCGGCGGGCCGGACCTACCGGCTGCGGATCCGGCTCGACACCCCGCGCGAGCACGACTACTACCGGCAGGGCGGCGTGCTGCCCTACGTGCTGGATCGGCTCCAGTCCCGAACGCGGCCAGTCGTTGCCGCAACAGGAAAGTAACTAGTACGCTTATGTAACAGGTGATGCAATTTAACTAAGGTTACGCTCACCTTCATACTCGGAAGGAACACCAGCAGATGAGCACGGAAGTGGCGGAACGACCGGCCGAGCAGCACCACTCGCACCGGGATGTGACCGGAGGCTGGCTGCGCCCGGCGACCTTCGGGGTGATGGACGGCCTGGTGTCGAACTTCGCCCTGGTGGCCGGCGTGGTCGGCGGTGGCGCGAGCGGCAAGGTGGTGATCATGACCGGCCTGGCCGGGCTGGTCGCCGGCGCCTGCTCGATGGCCTCGGGTGAATTCACCTCGGTCTCCTCGCAGACCGAGCTGATGCAGGCCGAGATCGAGACCGAGCGGCGTGAGCTGAAGGTCCACCCCGAGGAGGAGCTCAAGGAGCTCGCGATGATGTACGAGGCGAAGGGCCTGCGCCCCGAGCTGGCGGCGGAGGTCGCCCGCGAGCTGACCGCCGACCCGGCGGTCGCCCTCGACGTGCACGTTCGCGAGGAGCTCGGCGTCGACCCCAACGACCTGCCCTCGCCCTGGCTGGCGGCCGGTTCCTCGTTCGCCGCGTTCGCGATCGGCGCCGTGATCCCGCTGCTGCCGTTCCTCTTCGGCGCGGCCAGCGTGCTCCCGGCTCTGCTGCTGAGCGTGATCGGCCTGGTCGTCACCGGCGGCATCGTCGCGCGGATCACCGCCCGCCCGTTCTGGTACGGCGGCGGCCGGCAGTTGCTGCTCGGCGGTCTGTCCGCCGCGGTGACGTACGCGATCGGCCTCCTGGTCGGTACCGGCCTGTCATGAACGAGGTAGCTGGCGTGAGCCACCGGCCGTTGCGGATCACCGCTTTGGTGAAGCAGGTGCCGAAGGGCGACCACAGCGGTCGCCTCGACGCCGACGGACGGCTCGAGCGTGCGGGCGCCGTCACCGAGATGAACCCGTGGTGCCGTCGGGCCGTCGCCCAGGCAGTCCGCCTGGCGGGGGAGTCCGGCGGTCGCAGTACCGCCGTCACGATGGGACCGCCCGCCGCGGCCGACGTACTGAGGGAAGCGGTGGCCTGGGGTATGGACGACGCGGTGCATCTGAGCGACCGGGCGCTGGCCGGCTCCGACTGCCTCGTCACCGCCCGGGCGCTGGCTGCCACGATCGGCACTCTCGGTGCGACGGACCTCATCCTCGTCGGCGCCAGCTCGGTCGACGGCAGCACGGGAGCGGTCGGCACGATGATCGCCGAGCTCCTCGGCCTGCCGTACGTCGGCCCCGTCCTCGCCGTCGAACCCGAGCCGGGCGACTCGCCGGCAGGCACTCCGGCCGGGGAGCAGGCGGTCCGGCTGCGGGCGACCGTGCAGCACGACGACTGGACCGAGTCCGTCGTAGTGGATCTGCCCGCCGTCGTCGCCGTCGCGGAACGGTCGTGCAACCCGTGCAAGGCGCCCGCCGAGACCTGGCCGCCCGAGGACGTCGTCCGCCGGATCTCGACGGCGGATCTCAATCCCGGCAGTTGGGGTTTGGCCGGCAGTCCGACCAAGGTTGCCGGTGTTCGCCCGGTCGAGCTGACCCGTGAACCGGTGATCTTCCGCGGCACTCCGCAGGTCCAGGTGAGCCGCGCGATCGCGGAGCTCCGGGCCCGCGGCTGCCTCGACGAGCTCGAGCTGCTGACCGAGTCGGACGAGGTCGTTCCGCCGCCGGGTCAGGAGCAGCCGGAGGTCGTCGTCCTGGTCGGCCCCGGGCCGGAAGCAGGCATCCGGGCGCTGGTAGGCGCTGCCGCGGTACTGGCGGCGGGCGCCGGTGGATCCGTGACCGCCGTTCGGACTGACGGCGGCGCGGATGCGCCGGATCTGTCCCGCTGGGGTGCCGATGCAGTAGTAACACTGACAAGCGACGAACCGCGGCCGGCGGCGAGTGCGCTGGCCGAGTGGATGGCAGCCAGGTCGCCTTGGGCCGTGCTCGGCGCCGCGCTCCCGTGGGACCGCGAGGTACTGGCCCGGCTGGCTGTCGCCTTCGGCGCAGGCCTGATGTCGGACCTGGTCAGCCTCCGGGTGGACGGCACGCGCCTCACCGGCCTGAAGCCGTCCGGTGGCGGCACGCTGGCCGAGATCGTCAGCCACGGGTTACCGCAGATCGCCACCTTGCGGACCGGCATGCTGCCGCTGCGCAAGCCGCGCCACTCCGAGCGAGCCCCGCACACAGTGCTGTCCGTGCCGCCGGATCCCGCGATCGAGCGGACCGACCGGAGCAGCGGCGGCGAGGGGGACGCGCTCGACCGTGCGGAGGTCGTGATCGGTGTCGGCCGCGGCGTCGACCCCGCGCGGTACGCCGAGCTCGAGCCGATGCGGGTGCTGCTCGGAGCCGAGCTGGCCGCCACCCGCAAGGTCACCGACCAGGGCTGGATGGCGCACGGCCGCCAGCTCGGCATCACCGGACGGAGCGTCGCGCCGCGGATGTACTTCGCGATCGGCCTGTCCGGCAACCTGAACCACCTGGCCGGCGCGAGCCGGGCCGGGACGGTACTGGCCATCAACACCGACCCCGCGGCGGAGATCTTCGCGCACTGCGACGTCGGGCTGGTCGCGGACTGGCAGGAGGTGATGCCCCACTTGATCAATGGACTCAGCCTTCTCGACGGACTGCGAGTACGCGGTGCGACGGCCGAGTGAGGCGCCGCCGGATAACCTGTCCGGCATGGCGACCCGACGTACCAAGGCCAAGAGCACTGCGGAGCTGTCCGACGCTGCGTCGGCCTCCTGGCTGCTGCTGATCTACAAGGTGCCCAGCGACTCGTCGCGGGCCCGGGTGGCGGTGTGGCGGGAGCTGAAGCGGCTGGGCGGGTTCTACGTCCAGCAGGCGGTGTGCGTACTACCGGATCGCGAGGAGCTGCGGGCCGGCATGGAGAAGGTGCGGGAGAAGGTGGCCGAGCTGGGTGGCTCGAGCGTCTTCCTCACCCTGACCGATGTCGACGACGACGCGCGCGACCAGTTCGTGGAGGGCTTCCAGAGCCAGTCCGCGAAGGAGTACGCCGAGATCGTCGAGGAGTGCGAGACGAAGTTCGCCAAGGAGATCGAGTTCGAGCGGTTCCGGGAGAACTACACCTTCGAGGAGGCCGAGGAGATCCGCCAGGACCTGGAGAAGCTGCGGCGCTGGCTGGCCAAGGTGGAGGGCCGGGACTGGATGGGTGCCGAGGGCAAGGATCTTGCGCGGGCCAAGGTGGCCGACTGCGAACGCCTGCTGGAGGAGTTCGAGGCGGACGTCTACGAGCGGACCGAAGGCAAGATCTGAGGCCGGATCCGAGGCAGGGCGTGAGCGGCGTCTGAGGCAGGGCGCCGGCCGGCGTCGCTACTTGCGGCGCTGGGGTTTGCGCTTCGCCTTGGGCAGGGTCACGTAGCCCTCGTCCGCGCGGGAGTAGCCGATCAGTTCCTCGCGGAGCTGGTTCATCCGGTCGGTGGTGTCGAGCGAGCGTTCGCGGTCCGCCGCGGCGACCGCGATCGTCAGCGCCTCCAGCAGGATCAGCACGGTGGCCTGGCTGGTGAACGTGCCGGGCCGGCTCATCGGCGCGGACAGCACCACCGCGACCTCGTCACGCAACGCTTCGCCGAGGGTGTCGGTCAGCAGGATCACCGGGATGCCGGCTTCGGTGCAGTGGTCCAGGATCACCCGGCTCTCCCGGACGAGGCGGTTGTGCGCCAGCACGACCACCACGTCCTCCGGGCCGATCAGCAGCAGCCGGTCGGCCAGGCGGTAACCGGTGTCGGACGCGGACCGGGCCCGGTGCCCGATCCGGACCAGGTGGGTGGCGATGTACTCGGAGACGCCTTCGAGGCCGGCGAAGCCGCAGATGATCGTCTCGCGGGCGGCGCCGACCAGTTCCACGGCGCGGCGGAACTCGTCCGTGTCGAGGGTTCGCTCGGCCTGGGTCAGCCGTTCGATGTGGTCGCGCAGCGTCGCGCTGAGCACCGCCTCGGGTCCGTTGCCGACGGACTCGATGCTGTTGCTCAGCCGGTTCGCCGGCGTGAGGAGGCTCTGCAGATGGCCCTGCAGTGACCGCTTCAGGCCTGGCAAACCATCGAAGCCAAGGGCTTTCGCGGTCCGGACCACGCTGGCATCACTGGTGCCGGTGGCGCGGCCGAGCTCTTCGGCAGAAGAGAACGCCGCCTCCTGGGGATGGGCGGACAGGTATTCGGCGACCCTTCGTTCGGTCGCGGTGAGCGTCCCGAACCGGGCCGCGACCCGCTCCTGCAACGTGGGCGGTTTGGGCTCCGCAACAGTCACGACTGCTCCTTCGCTCGCAGTGGTTCTGCCGGTACGCACCGATCATGTCACCCGGCGGGCCCAGATCACCGGCAGGTAAACGATCGCCGGACCCGTTGACAGCCACTGTAGCAATCACTACCGTCATATGGATATTCGTAGTGAACACAACGAATGGTCACTTTCCAGACTTCTTCCGTCCACTGGAGCGACTCCGTGTCACAGCTCATCACGATCGACCTCACCGCCGCGGATGCCCGTGAGCGAGGCCGCCAGTACGGCGAGGCCGCCCGCGAACAGATCGCCCGCTCGGTGGCCTTCTACGCCGAGTCGGTGGCTCGCGCGACAGGCCTTCCCTGGCAGGAGATCCTCGACCGGGCGCCTGCGTGGGTGCCGGTGATCGACGGCTACCTGCCGGACATCCTGGACGAGCTGCGCGGCATCGCCGAGGGCGCCGGCCGCAGCTTCGAGGAGATCCTGGCCCTGAACAGCCGCGGTGAGCTCACCAAGGGCAACCCGTTCGCCGGGACCGACGCCACCACGGACCGCAGTACGAACGACGACGGCTGTACGTCGTTCGCGATGCTGCAGCAGGCCAACGCACTTGGCCGGGTGTGGGCCGGGCAGAACTGGGACCTGTGGGACGGCATCGCCGACACCATCGTCGTACTGCGGATCGCCCAGCCGGGCAAGCCGACCATCGTCTGCCACGTCGAGGCCGGCCAGGTCGGCCGGCACGGCGCCAACTCCGCCGGCCTGGCCCTGAACGCCAACGGGCTCGGCGCGGGCTTCGGCACCGGCCTCGGAGTGCCGGGCACCTTCGTCCGCAGGAAAGTCCTCGAGAGCTGGGACATGCACGACGCGCTGGCCGCGATCTTCGGCGTCCGGCAGAGCCTGTCCAGCAACCTCCTCCTGACCCACCGGGACGGTTTCGCCATCGACGTCGAGACCACACCCGGACGGCACGGCTGGATGTACCCGACGGAAGGGCTGCTGGTCCACGGCAACCACTTCCAGTCCTTCATCCCGCCGCAGATCGAACAGTCCTACAAGCCCTTCTCGGTGGATTCGCTCTACCGGACGCCGCGCGTCGAGGAGGGCCTGTCCCGGGCCCGCGTCGACGGCACCACCGAGGAAGCGGTCCAGCACATCGTGCAGACCACGATGAGCGACCACTTCAGCCACCCCAACGCCGTCTGCCAGCACGTCGACCCGCGCCGGCACGAGCTCGACCGCTATTCCACGATCGTGTCCAGCCTGGTCGATCTGACCAGCGGCACGTATCGGCTGACTCCCGGTCTGCCCTGCAGCAACAGCTACCAGCAGGCTCCGTGGAACCTCTACGACGGTCCTGGTCCCGAGGACCGTCCGCACGTCCCCGGTCCGGCGCAGGCTCTTGCCGTCGCCGGGTGAATCCCACCCCTGCAAGGCATCTTCGACTCGAGGAGCGAATGCCATGTCCCTTTCCATCACGAGGTTCCGGCGCGCCGTCGCCGTACTCACCCTGACCGCCGCCGCGGTCGCCCTGTCCGGCTGCGGCGGCTCTGCTTCCTCACCGGCCACCGGTGCGGCCCCGAACGCCAACCGTGCCGCCGCCGCTGCCGGTGTCAGCTCGGACGTCAACGACGAGCAGTGCGGCAAGTCCACCCGCACGATCAAGCACGACCTGGGCACCACCACCATCACCGGCAACCCGACCAAGGTGGTGGCGCTGGAGTACTCGTTCGTGGACGCGATGGCCGCGGTCGGGATGTCTCCGGTCGGCGTCGCCGACGACGACCATCCGGAACGGATCATCGCGCCGATCCGGGAGAAGACCGGCAAGTACACCTCGGTCGGGCTGCGCGCCACGCCGAACATCCAGGTGATCACGTCGCTGAAGCCGGATCTGATCATCGCCGACAGCGGCCGGCACAAGGCGATCTACGACCAGCTGTCCAAGATCGCGCCGACGATCGCCTACCCGAGTCTGAACGGTAACTACCAGCAGGTGCTCGACAGCGAGATGTCCACGGCGATCGCGCTGAACAAGTGCGACGAGATGAAGACCCGGCTGGCCGAGCACGCCAAGCTCCTGTCCGAGCTGAAGGCCAAGGTGCCGGCCGGCGAGGAGCGCAAGGCGCTGTTCGTCCGGGCCTCGGAGAAGGGCTTCACCGGCTTCCCGCCGAAGGCCTACACCCCCGGGGTGCTGGCCGCCGTCGGCATCGGCACGGCGTTGCCGGACGAGAACGGTGACGCGTCGGTCTCGCTCACGCTGGAGACGCTGACCACGACCAAGCCCGAGGTGATGTTCATCGCCCCGAACCCCGGCCCGACGTTGACCGACCAGTGGGAGAAGAGCCCGCTGTGGAAGCAGGTCCCCGCGGTGAAGGACAACCGGACGTTCGAGGTCGACCCGGACAGCTGGTCCAGGTCGCGCGGCCTGATCTCCGCCGAAGTGGTCGCCACCGAAGCCATCAAGCTGCTCTACGGGAAGTGACATGTCTCTGTCCCTGGAAACTGCGCCCACCGCCGAGGACGCCGCTCACCGGCGTCCTCGGGTCACCACCAACAAGCAGCGGGTCACCTGGGTGACGCTGGCGCTGCTGGTGGTCCTGGTCGTGGGTCTCGTCTGGGCACTCTCGATCGGGAGTCAGCACATCTCGTTGTCCCGGTTGCCCGGGGCGATCTTCAAGGCCGACGAGCCCGACGAGCTGATCATCCAGTCGATCCGGCTGCCACGGGTGGTGCTGGCGCTCTGCGTCGGCGCCGCCCTGGCGGTGGCCGGTGCGTTGATGCAGGCCGTCGCCGCGAACCCGTTGGCGGCGCCCGAGATCATGGGCGTCAACGCCGGTGCGGTGCTGATGGTCGTTCTGGCCGTCACCGTGGTGCCGTCGCTGTCGGGTGCGCCGACGATCCTGCTGGCCTTCGGCGGTGCCGCCGCGGCAGGTGTGTCGGTGATGCTGCTGGCCGGTTCGGGGCGTGGCCGGGTCAGCCCGGTCCGGCTCGCTTTGGCCGGTGTGACCGCGAGCAGTCTCCTGATCTCGCTGACCCAGGTGCTGATCATCTTCGACGAGAACTCCACCGACAGCGTGTTGTTCTGGCTGGTCGGCGGCGTCAACTACGCGGGCTGGCACGACATCCGCAACCTGTTTCCGTGGCTGGTGATCGGCCTGGTCGGCGCGTTCGCGATGGCCCGGCCGCTGAACCTGCTGGCGCTGGGCGACGACATGGCCCGCGGTCTGGGTCAGAACGTCGAACGGACCCGGTTGTACGGGTCGGCGCTGGTGGTGGTGTTGTGTGGTGCCGCTGTGTCCGTGGCCGGTCCGGTCGCGTTCATCGGCCTCATCGTGCCGCACATCTTCCGCCGGCTGGTCGGCTCCAGCTACACCGTCCTGCTCCCGCTGTGCGCGGTGGGCGGAGGTGTGCTGGTGCTGTACGCCGACATCGTGTCCCGCTACGTCAAGCCGCCCTTCGAGGTACCGGCCGGTGTCGTCACGGCGCTGATCGGCGCACCGATCTTCGTGTACCTCGCGCGTCGACAGAAGGTGACCTCATGACGACTACGACGATCGTCGCGCAGCACATCCGGCGTACCTCGATGGCCCGGCGCCATCCGGCCATCTTGATGGGATCGCTCGGGGTGCTCGCGGTGCTGTTGAGTTTCTACGGGCTCAGCGTCGGCGCCACCGAGGTCCCGGTGGCCGACGTGCTGCGGGCACTGGTCGGTGACACCTCGACCCAGGCGTCGCGGATCGTGATCGACTTCCAGTTGCCGCGGGTGCTGCTGTGCTGGCTGGTCGGCATCGCGCTGGCGGTGTCGGGCGCGGTGATGCAGGGCGTGATCCGGAACCCGCTGGCGGCCCCGGACATCATCGGTGTCACCAAGGGCGCGGGGTTCGCCGGCATGCTGTTGCTGCTCGCGATCCCCACCCTGCCGGTGGTGGCGGTCGTCCCGGCCGCGTTCGTCGGAGGCCTCCTCGCGGCCGGGATGGTGTATGTGTTCGCCTACCGCCGGGGAGCCACGCCGGTACGGATCGCGCTGGTCGGGATCGCGGTCAGTGCCGCGTTCGAGGCCGGCATCCGGTTCCTGCTGGTGCGCAACCCCCTCGACGTGTCCGCGGCGCTGATCTGGCTGACCGGCAGCCTGTTCGGCCGGTCGATGACCTCGGTGCTGCAGATCCTGCCGTGGGTGCTGGTGCTGGTCCCGCTGATCATCGTGTGGGCCCGCAAGCTCGACGTCCTCGGTCTCGGTGACGACCTGGCCTCGGGCCTGGGGGAGCCGGTGGAGAGGACCCGCCGGGTGCTGCTGTTCTTCGCCGTCGCGCTGGCTGCGGCCGCGGTGGCGGTGTCCGGCACGATCGGCTTCGTCGGCCTGATCGCGCCGCACATGGCACGGCGGGTCTTCGGCGGCAAGCACATCGCCTCGATCCCGGCCGCCGCGCTGTTCGGCGTCCTGCTGATGTTGATCGCCGACATGCTCGGGCGTGGCCTCGCACCGCCGCTCGAGATCCCCGCCGGCCTGGTGACAGCCGTCGTCGGGGGCCCGTACTTCCTGTACCTGCTCGTGAAGACCGGAAAGTAGGAGATCCGCCATGCGTCTGCAGGCACAAGGTGTCGAGCTGGCATACGACCGCACCGTCATCGCCAAGGACCTGACCCTCAACATCCCCGACGGCAAGGTCAGCGTGCTGATCGGGCCGAACGGCTCGGGCAAGAGCACCGCGCTGCGCGCTCTGGCCCGGCTGCTGCCGCCCACCAAGGGCAGCGTCGTCCTGGACGGCAAGTCCATCCAGGACACCCCGACCAAGGAGGTGGCCCGGCTGCTGGCGATCCTGCCGCAGGTGCTGGTCACCCCGGAATCCATCTCGGTGGAGGATCTGGTCTGGTTCGGGCGGCATCCGCACCGCACGTCCTTGAAGGTGCCCAGCGAGGCCGACAAGGAAGCCGTCGAGTGGGCCCTGAAGGTCACCAGTACGGCGGAGCTGCGGCACCAGCACGTCGACCAGCTGTCGGGTGGTCAGCGGCAGCGGGTGTGGATCGCGCTCTGCCTGGCACAGGGCACCGACCTGATCCTGCTGGACGAGCCCACGACGTACCTCGACGTGGCCTACCAGCTCGAGGTGCTCGACCTGCTGCACCAGCTCAACCAGGAGCAGGGCAAGACCGTCGCGATGGTGCTGCACGACTTCAACATGGCGGCGGAGTACGCCGACCACGTGTTCGTGATGAAGTCCGGCAGCCTGGTCACCCAGGGGCCACCGGAGGACGTGTTCACCTGCGACATCATCCGCGACGTCTTCGGAGTCGAGTCCAAGGTGGTGCCACACCCGGTCAGCGGCAAGCCGATGTGCATCCCGTTGCGGGCCGGCCTGCTGGAGCGTGCAAACCTGGCGGTGGCCACCGGATGAACCCGACGAAGGGGAGCAACGCATGACAGAGCAGGCCCTCACCGAAGCGGTCACCCCGGCCGAGATCGCCAGCCGGTCGCAGCGGGTCGCACCGCGCCTGCGTGAACACCTGGAGGTCACGCCGTTCGTGCCGTTCGGGGCGTTCAGCGAGGAACTGGGCGCGGAGGTGCTGGTGAAGTGCGAGCACCTGCAGCGCACCGGCTCCTTCAAGGCGCGCGGCTCGATGGCGAAGATCCTCACGCTGACGGACGAGCAGCGTGAGCGCGGTGTGGTGACCGCGTCCACCGGCAACCACGGGCTCGGGGTCAGCAACGCGCTGGCCACCCTGGGTGGCCGGGGCATCGTCTACGTGCCGGAGAACGCCTCGGTCAGCAAGGTCGCGGCGATCAAGCGCTTCGGCGTGGAGGTGCGGAGTCAAGGCACCGATTCCGGCGCGCTGGAACTGGTCGCCCGGCAGCACGCCGCCGAGAACGACCTCACCTACGTCCCGCCGTACAACGACCCGGACATCGTCGCCGGGCAGGGCACGGTGGGCGTGGAGATCCTCGAGCAACTGGCCGGGCAGCAGCTGGACGCGGTCTTCGTGGCCGTCGGCGGCGGCGGCCTGGTCAGCGGGATCGCCTCGGTGCTGAAGCGGTACCGGCCGGAGATCAAGGTGTACGGCGCTTCCCCGGTCCGCGACGCCCCGATGGTGGCGTCGATCGAGGCCGGCAAGGTGGTCCAGGTCGACGCCCAGGCGACCTTGTCGGACGGCACGGCAGGCAGTGTCGAGCCCGGCAGCATCACCTTCGAGCTGTGCCGGACCCTCGTGGACGACTGGATCCTGGTCAGCGAGGACGCGATCAGCGCCGCGCTGCGGATGGTGATCGACACCGAGCACCAGCTGATCGAGGGCTCCGCGGCGATGGCGTTCGCCGCCGCCCGGGCCCGGCGTACCGAGCTGGAAGGCCGGCGGGTCGCGATCGTGTCCTGCGGCGGCAACATCTCGGCCAGCACGCTGGTGGCCGCGCTGGCCTGACCCCTCCCCGGGCCCCGCGCGGTGGCGCCCGAAGAGACCCCGGCCCCGGGTCCCTTCGGGCGCCTCGTCATGCCAAAAAGTTGCCCTGGGCAAATAAACTCTCCGTCACGTTGACACGGAAAGAACAACGTAACTATCGTTAAATGCAGCATATGTTGCATCTAGCGAAGGAAGTGAGAGATGGACGCGGCAACGTGGGGCCTCATCATCGCGACGTTCGTCGCGTGTTTCGTGGAGATGGTGGAAGCCACCACGATCGTGATGGCGATGGGCTACACCCGCAGCTGGAAGTCGGCGCTGATCGGCACGCTGGCGGCGCTCGGCGCGCTCGCGGTGGTGACGGTGTTCGCCGGCTACGCGCTGGCCACCTGGCTGCCGGAGTCGGCGCTGCAGCTGGCGATCGGCGGACTGCTGCTGATCTTCGGGTTGCAGTGGCTGAGAAAGGCGATCCTGCGGTCATCGGGCCGAAAAGCCGTGCATGACGAGGCGGCGATCTACAAGGAAGAGGTGGCGGCGGCCGAGGCCGCCGGGCAGAGCACCGGCAGCATCGACATGTTCTCCTTCATGGTGTCCTTCAAGGGTGTCTTCCTGGAGGGCATGGAGGTGGTCTTCATCGTGATCACCTTCGGCCTGAACGCGGACAACATCCCGGGCGCCAGCGCCGGGGCGCTCGCCGCCGTGGTGATCGTGCTGATCATCGCGATCGCGCTGCGCCGGCCGCTGTCGATGATCAACGAGAACCTGCTCAAGTACGGCGTCGGCCTGCTGCTGGCGTCGTTCGGAACCTACTGGGCGGTCGAGGGGATCGGCATCTTCCAGCCCGGCCGCGAGAGCCTCGACTGGCCCGGTCACGACCTCGCGATCATCGGCCTGCTGCTCGCGTGGCTGGTGCTCAGCCGGATCTTCGTCGCCGTGCTGAAGACCCCCGCGGCCCCGGTCGCCCCCGCCAATGTCACTGTGGAGGTGAAGAAATGAAGTTCCTGAAGTCCTTCGGCCAGTTCTGGTACGACTTCATCATCGGTGACGACTGGAAGATCGCCGTCGCTGTGGTGCTCGCCCTGGTGGCGCTGTTCGCGGTGATGAAGGCCGACGTGCTCGGTGACGCCGCGCTGACCGTGCTGGGTGGTGCCGGGATCGTGGTCGCGTTCGCGATCAGCCTCGCCATCGACGTCCGTCCGAAGCGGCGGTGAGGGACTGAATCCCTTGCCCTGTTGACGTCCGGCCCCGCACGTGGATCCCAGTCCGTGCGGGGCCGGCGCATGTCCGGAAGGTGTCTTGTAGTGAACACAACGCTATTCAGTAATCTCGTAGTATCTGCTACAGTCGGTTCCGAGCTGCCCGGCCAGACGATTCGGAGGATCCAGACGTGATTGCTGACTCCCGCCCACTGAGGAGGCCCCAATGATGCGCGACACCGCGGAGACCGTGCTCGCACTGCTCCCCTCCGACGTCCGGTACGGCGATGTCCGGGTGGTCCGGCGGACCCACGAACTGGTGCTGGTCGAGCTCGACGGCCCGGGTGAGGTCGGCTACGACGACTCTCTCGGCCTCGGCCTGCGCGTCGTGATCGGCGGCCACTGGGGCTTCGCGGCGACGCACCGGCTCGACCCGCAAGGGATCGACGCCGTCATCGCCCAGGCCGTCGGCCAGGCCCGCGCCGCCGGTGGCGGCGGTCACGTCGCGCTGGGGCAGCCCGTGACGACGCGCGCCACCTGGTCGTCGCCGATGGAGGCCGACCCGTTCCTCGTCCCGCTGTCCACCAAGCTCGACCTGCTGTCCGCCACCGTGAAAGAGGCGTCGACCGCGGGTCCGCTGGTCCAGCAGGTCGAGGCGTCGGTCGACTTCTACCGCGACGAGAAGGTGTTCGCGAACACCGAGGGCGCGCTGATCGAGCAGACCCTGACCGAGAGCGGCGGCGGCCTGATGGTCAACGCCGGCGACGGCAACGACGTCCAGCGCCGCTCCTTCCCGCAGGGGGTGCCGCGCCAGATCCGCGGTCACCGCGGCGACTTCGCCACGGCCGGCTGGGAGCACGTGCTGGCGATCGGCCTGCCGGAGAACGCGGCCCGGGTCGCCTCGGAGGCGGTCGCGCTGCTGACCGCGCCGCAGTGCCCCGACGAGGTCACCACACTTGTTGCCGGTAGCAACCAGCTGGCGATGGTGCTGCACGAGTGCGCCGGCCACCCGATGGAGGCCGACCGCGCCCTCGGCACCGAGGCCAGCCTGGCCGGTGGCACCTATGCGACCCCCGAGCGCCGTGGCAACTTCCGCTGGGGATCGGAGATCGTCTCGGCGTACGCCGACGCGACCATCCCGGGCGCGCTCGGCTCCTACGCGTACGACGACGAGGGCGTGCCGGCCCAGCGCACCCAACTGGTGAAGGACGGCATCTTCCAGGGCTACATGTCCGGGCGCGAGTCCGCGGCGGCGCTCGGCGACGAACCGACCGGGGCGTCCCGCGCCGACGGCTGGCAGCGGCTGCCGCTGGTCCGGATGACCAACATCTGCCTCGAGCCGGGCGAGTCCTCGCTGGCCGAGATGATCGCCGGCACCAAGCGCGGCATCCTGGTGGACACCAACCGGGGCTTCTCGATCGACGACCAGCGGATGTCGTTCCGGTTCCAGACCGAGATGGGCTGGGAGATCCGCGACGGCAAGATCGGCCGGATGCTGAAGAACTGCACGTACCAGGGCGTCACGCCGCAGTTCTGGGCCGAGCTCGACGCCCTCGGCGGGCCGGACGAGTGGAAGGTGCACGGCGTCCCGTCCTGCAACAAGGGCGAGCCCCTGCAGGTGGCCCACGTCGGCCACGGCACCGTACCCGGACGCTTCCAGAATGTGCAGGTGGGACGATGAGCATCGATCAGGCAGAGGTCGCCCGGGCGCTGGAGATCCTCGGCGACGGCACCCGGCTCGACATCCTCGGAGAGAACGCGGACCTGCTCCGCTACGCCGAGTCGGAGATCACCGCCCAGCACAGCGAGCGCAGGCTCCGGGTCCGGGTCCGGATCAACCGCGACGGCCGGGCGGCCGCCGGTTCGCTGGAGACCCTCGATCCCGACGCGGTCCGCACCCTCGCCGACCGCCTCTCCGCGGCCCTGGCCGACCTCCCGGCCACCTCGAGCAACGCCCCGGAGTCACCGTCAGGGACGAACTCCGGCAGCACAGCGCCTGCCACGCCTGAGATTGTCCCCGCTCAGTCGGTGCTGGAGTCTGATCCGGCTGTCCGCCACCAGTGGTTCAACACGGTCCGGGCCGGCCTCGACTCCGACATGAAACTCGGCGGCGCCATCCGGTACGACGTGATGGACCGGGTAGTGGCCGACTCGACCGGGCTGTTCCGCGCCGAGACGTTGACCAAGGCCTCGATCCAGGCGATCGCCAAGCAGGACGGGCGATCCGCGAGCGTCAAGCTGCTGCACCGCGACGCCGACCAGATCCCGATCGAGGAGATTCCCGGCCGGTTGCGGGAGGCGCTGACTCCGCTGCCCTCGGTGGACGCCCACCACGGCACCTGCCGGGTGCTGCTGAAGCCGCAGGCCGTCAACAGCCTGATCGCCACCTACGGGTACGCGGTCCTGGGCGCGAACGCCTACGCCACCGGACGGTCGCTGGTCGCGGGCCGTCTCGGCGAGAAGATCACCAGCGAGCTGATCACCCTGGTCGACGACGGTTGCGATGCCGACGGACTGCCCAGCGGGTTCGATGCCGAGGGCAACGTTCGGCGCAGGACCACGCTGATCGACAAGGGCGTGCTCACCGGCGTCGTCTCCGACCAGCGCCGGGCCGGACTGACCGGCGGCGTGCCGACCGGCCACGCGGTACCGGACGGCTGGCGGTTCGGCGGCGACCCGGTCCCGTCGCACCTGTTGCTGGCGCCCGGCGAGTCCACCGAGGACGAGTTGCTCGCCGAGGTCGGCAGTGGGCTCGTGGTGAACCGGCTCGACTACCTGCGGGTGCTGCACCCGAAGGAGACCCTGGTCACCGGGACGACCCGCGACGCGACGTACTGGGCCGAGGACGGCAAGCTCGTCGGCTGGCACCCGCAGCTGCGCTTCACCTTCAAGATGGACGACGTGATGAACGCGATCCTCGGGGTCGGCGCCGTACGCGAGCGCTGCGACCAGACCTTCATGGAGAGCATCGTGGTTCCATCGCTGCTGATCGACGCCGGTCCGCTCGTCCTCCCCTGAACCAGCAGCGCCCCGGGCCGTGCGTGCTCATAGAAGGCGCGGGGCGCTGCTGCTCCACCTCCTGACCAGGGTCACTCTCCTGATCAGGAATCACTGCGACGAGGGAGCGGATGACACCGACGCTCACCACCTTGCTCAACGGCTACTCGCTGAACACCGACCAGGGCAATCCGGCCTTCTGCTCCGTCCACCTGGTCGAGAGCGAGGCCGGGCGAGTGCTGTTCGACTGCGGCCATGCCGGCCGGCGCCGGATGTTGCTGGAGGCAATGTCTGCTCGTGGACTCGAGCCGGCCGATATCGACACCGTCGTCCTGTCCCACGGCCACTGGGACCACCTGCAGAATGCCGACTTCTTCCGGCAGGCCCGGGTGCTGCTGCACGCGGACGAGCTGCGCAACCTGGACGCGCCACCCGCCAAGGACCTCGGCACGCCCCGCTGGGCGAAGGCAGTGCTCGACGGGCTGGACGTCCAGTCGACGGGGGAGGGCGACGAGCTGATCCCCGGCGTCGAGGTGCTCGAGCTGCCCGGGCACACCCCTGGCTCGATCGGCCTCGCTGTGACCACCGACGCCGGAACCACCGTGCTCACCGGTGACGCCGTGCCCACTGCCGCAGTACTGCGGGCCGGCCGCGCGTCGGGTCGCCCGTACGACGCGGCCAAGGCGGATGCGTCGGTCGAGCGGGTCGCCGGACTCGCCGATGTCGTCTGCCCCGGACACGACGCTCCCTTCCGGATCAGCGCCAGTGGGAACCTGGAGTACGTCGTGAGCCCCGAACCGCTGGTCTTCCGGGGAGGAAGCCGCGCTGTATTTGATTCCTCGCCCACCCCACCACCCCAGTCATTCAATTCCTCGCCCACCCCACCACCCCAGTCTTTCGAGGAGACACCGTGAACCAGACCGTGGGACAGACGTCCAGCCTGGTCGAGGAACCACCCGAGGTCGACCTGGCCACCGCCGCGGGGTTCCTGCGCGCGCAGTACGGGATCGACGCCGAGTTGCAGGCGCTGCGGAGCGAGCGCGACCTGAACTTCCTGGCCGTCGCCGACGACGGCCGGCAACTGGTGCTGAAGGTGTCCAACTCCGGCGACGATCCCGGCCAGATCGCGATGGAGAGCGCGGCGATGCGCCATGTCGCGCTGGTCGATCCCGGTCTCCCGATCCCGCGGATCGTCGACACCGTGGACGGCGAGCAGGTGGTGACGCTGAAGGCCGACGACGGCCGGGTGCACCAGGTCCGGGTGATGACGGTGATGCCGGGTGCGGTCGGCGATCTCGCGGTTCTGCCGGACCGGTTCGCCACCGACTTCGGTGAGGTCTGCGCGCGGCTTGCTCGTGCGCTCCAGGGCTTCGGTCACCCGTCGGCCGATCGACGGCTGGACTGGGATCCCCGGCTGGTGACCGCACTGCGGCCGTTCGCGCAGCAGCTACCCGACGCGAACCGCCGGGCCCCGATGGAGAAGCTGCTGGATCGCTTCGAGGGCTTGGAGGAGGCGACCAAGCGGCTGCCGGCGTTCGTGCTGCACGGTGACGTGACCTTGAGCAACGTGCTGCTCGACGCGGACGGGATCTCCGGAGTGATCGACTTCGGCGACATGCACCACACCGCCCGGGTGGCCGATCTCGCGATCAGCCTGACCTCGCTGCTGCGGGAGTCCGCCGATCCGTGGCCCGCGGCCGCCGCGTTCCTCGATGCCTATCAGCGGGTGTTGCCGCTCGAGCCGGAGGAAGTCGAGCTGATCGGTGAGCTGGTGCTCGCCCGGATGGCCGCGAGCGTGCTCATGTCGGCGTGGCGGGCTCCGCTCTATCCCGACAACTACGAATACCTGACGAGCCTGGTGGCCGGCAGCTGGCACGGACTCGATCTGCTGGCGGGGATGGATGCCACCGAGCTCGCGGATCGCTTCCACCGGCTCTGCGGGACCTCCCGGGTGGAGTCCGCCCAGCGTCTGGATCCGTCGCTGTCGAAGCGCCGGGGTGCCGCCCTGGGCGGGCAGCTGTCGCCCCTGTTCTACCGCGAACCGCTCCAGGTGGTCCGGGCTGCCGGGGCCTGGGTGCACACCGCGGACGGGCGTCGCTATCTCGATGCCTACAACAACGTTCCCGTCGTCGGCCATGCTCACCCGGCGGTGGTCCAGGCGATCTCGCGCCAGGCCGCGGTACTGAACATCAACTCCCGCTACCTGCACCCCAACGCCGTCGAGCTCGCGGAGCGGCTCACTGCATCGATGCCGCTGGGCTTGGACACCTGTGTCTTCGTCAACTCGGGCAGCGAGGCCAACGACCTCGCGTGGCGGATGGCCCGAGTCGTCACCGGCCGGTCCGGAGTGATGGTCGCCGATCTCGCGTACCACGGGGTCAGCGAGGCGACGGCCGCTTGGTCGACCAACACGTACCCGCCGTCGGCACGTCCAGCGCACGTTGCGGTCTTCGACGCGCCGCGGCTGGATGCGGACGGGCAGCAACCCAGTGGGGTCGAGGCCGGCCGGCGGGTCCGGCTGGCACATGACGAGTTGCGCCGGGCCGGTCAGGACGTGGCGTTGCTCGCCGTCGACTCCGTGTTCAGCAGCGCGGGGATCCTCACGCCGACCGGACGGTTCATGCGCGGTCTGCAGGACGAGACCCATGCGCTCGGCGGGCTGTTCCTCGCCGACGAGGTGCAGGCGGGATTCGGCCGTGGCGGTCGCAATCTCTGGCGGTTCACCGACTTCGGCCTGACACCCGACTTCGTCACGCTGGGCAAGCCGATGGGCAACGGGCACCCGATCGCCGCCCTGATCACCCGGCGGGAGATCGTCGAGCAGTTCATCGCGATCGACGAGTTCTTCAGCACCTTCGCCGGCAATCCGGTGTCCTGCGTCGCCGCGCTGACCGTGCTGGACGTGATCGAGCAGAACGGCCTGGTCGAACAGTCCGGCCGGATCGGCGCGGAGTTGTCGGCCGGCCTCGCCGACCTCGCGCCCAGGCTGCACCCGGCGGCCCGCGTTCGCGGCCAGGGCCTGATGGTCGGGGTCGAGGTCCCGCCGGAGGCCCCGCTGACCGCAGCCGACCTGGCCGAACGACTGCGCGAACAGGGCGTCTTCGTCGGCACCACCGGACCAGGCGGGACCGTCCTCAAGATCCGCCCGCCGCTGATCTGGGACCAGGGCCACGTCGCATACTTCCTCAAGGCTTTCCAAGCTGCTGCACTAACCTGAGGTCCGTGCGCGAACTGGTCGTCCTTGGCACCGGGAGTCAGGTGGCGTCGCGGGAGCGCAGCCAGAACGGGTACTTCCTGCGTTGGGACAGCGACGGCTTCCTGTTCGATCCGGGCGAGGGGACCCAACGGCAGATGCTGTACGCCGGGGTCTCGGCCGGGGCGATCACCCGGTTGTGCGTCACGCACTTCCACGGCGACCACTGCCTCGGAGTACCGGGGGTGATCCAGCGGTTGTCGCTCGACGATGTGCAGCATCCTGTGCACGCGCACTACCCGGCGTCCGGTCAGGAATACTTCACCCGGCTCCGGTACGCCGCGTCGTTCTTCGAGCGGGCCGAGGTCCGGGAGGAGCCGGTCGAAGAGGAGGGCCTGCTCTCGGTCGGGCCGTTCGGCCAGTTGTGGGCCAGGCGGCTGGAGCACCCGGTCGAGTCGTTCGGGTACCAGCTGGTCGAGCCCGACGGCCGGCGGATGCTCCCGGACCGGCTGGCGCAGTACGGCGTGGCCGGGCCGGCGGTGGGTCGCCTGCAGCAGGCGGGATCGCTGGAGGTGGACGGGCGCACGGTGACCATCGAGCAGGTGAGCGAACCGCGGCCCGGTCAGCGGTTCGCGTTCGTGATGGACACCCGGCTCTGCGACGGGGTGTTCCGGCTGGCCGACGGCGCGGACCTGCTGGTGATCGAGTCGACGTACCTGTCCTCGGAGCGGGAACTGGCCAAGCGCTTCGGTCACCTGACCGCGCGGCAGGCCGCCCGGGTGGCGCAGGAGTGCGGGGTCCGCAAGCTCGTCCTGACCCACTTCTCCCAGCGCTACACCGAGCCGGAGCGCTTCCACGAGGAGGCCGCGGCCGAGTTCGACGGCGAGATCGTGGTCGCCGAGGACCTCACCCGGGTCTCCGTACCGACCCGTCGCTGAGTGTTCACGGCCGGGAACATCTGGGTACGGTGCGACTGTTGAAGGCATTAACTACCCGCGTGAGCAAGGAGATTCGATGCTGTACGGACAGGAGCACGTCAACCGCTACGAGGAGACCGACGGCGAGGTCGGCTACGACTGGGGCGACCACGGCGCGCACATCCTCATCCTCACCACGATCGGCCGCAAGTCCGGCGTGGAGCGGAAGAACCCGCTGATCTACCGCGAGGTCGACGGTGGTTACGCGATCGTCTCCTCCGCCGGCGGCGCCGACGCCCATCCCGCGTGGCACTTCAACCTCGAGGCCGACCCGGACGTCAAGGTCCAGATCAAGGCCGACCGCTTCGCCGCCCACGCTCGCGTCGCCACCGACGAGGAGCGCGCCCGGATCTGGCCGCTGATGACCGAGATCTGGCCGGACTACGACACCTACACCACCAAGACCGACCGCCAGATCCCCATCGTCATCCTCGAACGCCGGTAGTCCTCCCCACGCGGCTCCTGACGGATGACCGGGCGACGAATTGTCGTTGCCCGGTCATCTCGTCGTGATCCAGGTGAGGTATTGCCGTTCTACATCCTGCGCGCTCTCGGTATTCCGATCACGGACTAGCGAAGGTCGCGGAAGAACTCGCGGATGTCGCTGGTCAGGAGGGCCGGCTCCTCGAGGGCGGCGAAGTGGCCGCCTCGGGGTACATCGGTCCAGCGGGTGATGGTGTTCTCCTGTTCGACGTAGCGGCGGATGGCTACGTCGTGGGCAAGGATGAGGGCGGCGGTGGGGACGCCGGAGTTCTCCTTCGTCACGCCCCACGGTGCTGCCTGTGCGTAGCCGACGTACGCGGCGGTGCCGGCCGTGCCGGTGAGCCAGTAGAGCATCACGTTGGTGAGCAGCCGGTCCCGGTCGATGATTGCGTCCGGCAACGTTGCGCGCGGGTGGGTCCACTCGCGGAACTTGTCCATGATCCAGGCGAGCTGCCCGACGGGCGAGTCGACCAACCCGTAGGCGAGCGTCTGCGGACGCGTCGACTGGATCGCGACGTAACCGAACTCCTCCTGCATGAACGCGTTGATCCGCGCGACCCGGTCCTGCTCGATCGGCGACAGGCTCGCCAGCTCCTCGGCCGGCATCGGGTACGGCGCGATCGGACCAGGCCCGCCGTTCGTGTGAACGCCGATCACGTGCTCGCGATCCACCCGTCCCACCTCGGCCGAGACGGTCGCGCCGATGTCACCACCCTGTACGGCGTAGCGGTCGTAGCCGAGGCGGTTCATCAGCTCCGCCCAGGCCCGGCCGGTCCGGTCAGTGGTCCAGCCACCGTCACTCGTGGGCCCGGAGAATCCGAATCCCGGCAATGACGGGATCACCACATGGAAGGCATCCGCCGCCTCCCCGCCGTACGACGCGGGGTCGGTCAGCGGGCCGATCAGGTCGAGGAACTCCACGATCGACCCCGGCCAGCCGTGGGTCAGCATCAACGGCAGCGCGTCCGGCTCAGCCGATTTCACGTGCAGGAAGTGGATCCGCTGACCATCGATCTCGGTCGTGTACTGCGGGAAGTCGTTCAACTGCTTCTCGGCGGCTCGCCAGTCGTAGCCGGTCCGCCAGTACTCGACCATTTCGGACAGCCAAGCGACCGGGGCGCCGGTGTCCCAGTCGTCGCCGGGCAGTGCGGCCGGGAGTCGCGCGGCGGCGAGCCGGTCCTGGAGATCGTCGAGAGTGCTCTGCGGGATGTCGATGACGAATGGCTTGATCATGTCTCCCACTCTGTCACCCGGTTAGGACAGCTTCAGTCCTAGCTGGATGGCAGACTGTGGAACATGTTGGAGACCTCGGCGCGACTGCTCAAACTGCTCTCCCTGCTGCAGTCTCCGCGCGACTGGAGTGGTACCGCGCTCGCGGAGGAACTCGGCGTCGGCGTACGGACCGTCCGCCGCGACGTCGACAAACTCCGCAACCTCGGCTACCCCGTCGACGCCGTACCCGGGGTGGCCGGCTATCGCCTGGGTGCCGGTGTGGCCCTGCCGCCGCTCCTGCTCGACGACGAGGAGGCGGTCGCCGTCGCGATCGGACTACGGGCCGCCGCGACCGGGAGCGTCTCGGGCATCGAGGAGTCGTCGGTGCGCGCCCTGACGAAGCTCGAGCAGGTCCTGCCCTCGCGACTGCGCCACCGGGTCCGCCTGCTCCAGTCGGTCGCGGTGACTCCGACTGCCGGGGCCTCGGTGGCGCCCGACGTGGTGATGGCCGTCGCGGCCGCTTGCCGCGATCACCAGCGCCTCCGCTTCGACTACCGCAGTCACGACGGCACCTCCACAGTCCGTACTACGGAGCCGCATCGCCTGGTCCACACCGGGCGACGGTGGTACTTGGTGGCCTGGGACCTGGACCGCGAGGACTGGCGAACGTTCCGCCTGGACCGGCTCGATCCCCGAATCCCCACCGGTCCACGCTTCATACCTCGGCAGGCGCCGGAGCTCGATGAGACCACTCGGGGAGTCGCCTCGGGCGCGTATCGCTATCAGGCTCGCTTCCTGATGCGTGCGCCCGCCGAGCAGATCGCCGACCGGATCGCCAACACGATCGGCACGGTCGAGCCGGTCGACGCCACGACCTGCATCCTCTCCACCGGCTCGAACTCCCTCGACGAACTCACCCTCTACGTCGGCCTGCTCGGCTTCGACTTCCAGGTGGAGTCGCCACCCGAACTGATCGACCACGTCCGCACCCTCACCACTCGCCTCGGAGCGGCTACGCCGGCTTGATGTTCTGGTTCAGGTGGAAGGTGTTGTGGGGGTCCCAGGTGGTCTTCAGCGCGGTCAGGCGGGCCAGTTTCGCGGGCGGGAAGGCCCGGCGCACGCTCTCGCCGTTCAGGGTGTTGAGGTACGCGCCCCCGGCGTATTGGTCGAGCGTGGCGGCGTACACGCGGATCGTGGCGATCCGCTCCTCGTCGTCGGCCGGGTCCTCCCACCGGGTCGCGGTGACGAACTCGAACAGCGTGTCCCGCTGGCTGAACGCTGCCGCCTCGTCCGATACGTCGGAGATGGCGCCGCCGTAGGCCTGCAGGCTCGCACCGACACCGGGGTTCCGCAGCAGTGCCCGGATCGCGTCGTCCGTGAGGGCCTTGAAGTAGTGGCCCTTCCAGTAGCGGCGGTACCGGTGCCCCTGGATGCTGTCGTCGCGGCTCTGCAAGGTCAGGTAGGGAATCTCCTCGATGCTCTTGGCAACGACCTGGCCGAGGCCGTCGAAGGCCTGCAGCAACTGCTCGCGCCCGGCCAGGTCGCCGACCCAGACGAAGCCCACGGTGATCCCGTCGCCGCGGATGCTCGCGGTGAAGGTCGCCTGCCGCGGAGCGGTCGCGTTCAGCTCGCGCCAGGCCCGCAGTACGGCGAAGCTCTCGGCGGCGGGGTAGGTGAATTCGGCGATGAGTGCGCGGGTGCCGATGGCGTGCAGCCGGAACTCGAACGAGGTGACGATGCCGAAGTTGCCGCCACCACCGCGCAGACCCCAGAAGAGGTCCGGGTTCTCCGTCGCGCTGGCGTAGACGATGTCGCCGGTCGCGGTCACCATCTCGTAGCGGACGACGTTGTCGCAGGCGAGGCCGAACTGCCGGGCCAGCCAGCCCATGCCGCCACCCAGGGTGAGGCCACCGACCCCGGTGTGGGAGACGTTGCCCGCGGTGGTCGCCAGACCGTGCTGCTGCGCGGCGCGATCCAACTCGCCCAGCAGGGCGCCGCCCTGGACCCAGGCGAGCCGCCGGTCGGGGTCGACCCAGACCTCGCTCATCGGGGTGAGGTCGATCATCAGACCGCCGTCCGGTACGGCGTGGCCGGCGATGCTGTGCCCACCGCACCGCACGCCGATCTCCAGGTCGTGCCGGCGTCCGTACCGGACCGCGGCGGCGACGTCGGCGGTGGTGTGGCACCTGGCGATCGCGGCCGGGCGGCGGTCGACCATCGCGTTCCAGACGCTCCGGGCCTCGTCGTAGCCGGGCTCGCCGTCGCGGATCAGGATCAGGGTCTCGGTCTGGAGCTGGATGGCGGTCATGAGCTTGCCCCTCTGCTGGAAAAGTCTTGGCACTCACGACCATGACAGCGAAGCGGTACCCGGATAAGGTCCAGTTCCATGAGCCGATCCAGGACCAATTCCGGTTCCGGGGAGCTGTTGGTCGAGCTCCGCCGGGAGACGGCCGTGCCGCTGCACCAGCAGTTGGAGAGTGGGATCCGGGAGCGGATCCGGCAGGGCCTGCTGCGGGCGGACACGGTGATGCCGTCGACCCGGGCGCTCGCGACGGACCTCGGCCTGTCCCGCGGCGTTGTCGTCGAGGCCTACCAGCAACTGGTTGCCGAGGGGTATCTCGTCAGCCGTACGGGCGGCTACACGCAGGTGGCGCCCGCGGCGGCCCGGACATCTCCGCAGGACAAGGAGAAACCGGCGCCGACCGGTCCGCCGAGGATCGACTTCAAGTACAGCCGTCCCGATGTCTCGCAGTTCCCGCGAGCCGCCTGGCTGCGCTCGATCCGGCGGGTGCTGAACGAGACTCCGCACCTGAGTTTCGCGTACCTGGACGGCCGGGGTGCCGACGAGTTGCGAACGGCGCTTTCCGACTACCTCAACCGGGTCCGCGGCACCTCGGCTCGACCCGAGAACATGTTGGTCTGCAACGGATTCGCGCAGGGATCGCGGTTGCTCCTCCAGGTGCTCGCCGCCTCCGGGTACAAGCGGCTCGCAGTCGAGGACCCGTCGGACAACGAACTGCGAGAGGTTGCGACCGCCGCCGGGCTCGAGGCCGTCGGAGTACCGGTGCTGGAGTCCGGCCTGGATGTGGGGGCACTTGAGCGGTCCGGAGCGGACGCAGTACTGGTGACTGCCGCGCATCAGTTTCCGACCGGCGCGGTCACCTCGGCCGAGACAAGGGCGGCGCTGGTCGAGTGGGCCGCGCGGCGCGATGCGTTGATCATCGAGGACGACTACGACGCGGAGTACCGGTACGACCGCGAGCCGATCGGCGCGATGCAAGGGCTCGCGCCGGATCGGGTGGTCTACGCGGGGACCGCGAGCAAGACGCTGGCGCCGGGGCTCCGGCTCGGCTGGCTGATCCTGCCGGCCCGGCTGGTCGAGCCGATGGCGGCCGCCAAGATCGTGGACGACCGCGGCTCGCCGGTGCTCGACCAGTTGACCTTCGCCGACTTCGTCGCGCGCGGCGAGTTCGACCGGCACCTGCGCCGGATGCGACCGCGGTACCGGCGGTTGCGCGACGCCCTGGTCGGCCGGCTGGCCGAGCGGCTGCCCGACCTCGAACCGATCGGGGTCTCGGCCGGGCTGCACGTGATGGCCTGGCTGCCGGCGGACGTGTCCGAGAGCGCGGTGACCCAGGCCGCACGGGAACGTGGGCTCGGCGTCTACGGCCTGAAGCCCTATTGGGTGCAGAATGCCGGTCCTGAGGGTCTCGTCTTCGGGTACGGCGGGCTGACCGAGCCGGCCGTTGTCGAAGGCATCGACCTGCTCGCGGACACCATCGCCTCCCTGCGTCGTTAGTGTCCTGCGTCGGAGGTTGCCACCTTCCCGGTCGAAGAGTCCCGGACGATGGCCGAGGCGATCCCCGGCGCGCGATTCGTCGTACTGGAGAAGGCCGCTCACCTCGCCGCGCTGGAATGCCCGGACGAGGTGAACGCCTTCATTGACGGGTTTCTAGCCGATCGCTCGTAGTCCGTCGAGGTGCTGACGGGGGCCCACCGGGCGGCCTCGTCGGCGCGGGACCGGGAGGCGCGATCGGCGTGCTCCAGGGCGTCCTTGCCGAGCAGCAGTCGTAGCGGCGGCTCGTCCAGCGCGGCGATGTCGACGACGGCTCTGGCTGCCTGGGCGGGATCGCCCGGCTGCTTGCCGTCGACGCTCACGCGGTACCGGTTGAGCTCGCCGACGGTCGACTCGTAGTCCTCGCCGACCGGCGAAATGGTCATGGACGAGCCGCCCCAGTCGGTGCGGAAGGCGCCCGGCTCGATGATCGTCACCTTGACGCCGAACGGCTTGACCTCGTTGTTGAGCACCTCCGAGAAGCCTTCGACGGCGAACTTCGCGGTCTGGTACGCGCCCATTCCCGGGGTGCCGCCGACGCGTCCGCCGACCGACGAGAACTGCAGGAAGTGGCCTGAGCGCTGCTTGCGGAACACCGGCAGGGCGGCCTTGGTGACGTTGACGACGCCGTACAAGTTGGTCTCGACCTGCGCGCGGAAGTCCTCGTCGGTGGTCTCCTCGATCGGCGCGCTGTTCGCGTAGCCGGCGTTGTTCGCGACCACGTCCAGGCCGCCGAACTCGTCGATCGCGGTCTGTACCGCGCCCCGGGCCGCCTCGGCGTCGGTGACGTCGAGGGCGACCGCGCGGATGGCGTCGCCGTACTCCTTCACCAGGTCGTCGAGCTGCTCGGGCTTGCGCGCGGTCGCGACGACGCGGTCGCCGCTGTCCAGGACCGCCCTGGTGAGCTCACGCCCGAGGCCGCGGGAACTGCCGGTGATGAGCCAGGTCTTGCTCATGATCTCTCTCCACTAACTAACCGACTGGTTGGATAGTTCTAGGGAACCTCGCTCGACACGAGAAATCAACTGACCAGTTGGTTGGTAGACTCGGGCCATGCAGAGGGATGCCGGACGGACCAGGCAACGGATCCTCGAGGCCGCGACCGAGGAGTTCGCCGCGCTCGGCATCGCCGGCGCCCGGGTGAACCGGATCGCCGAGGTGGCCGGGTGCAACAAGGCGATGCTGTACGCGTACTACGGCAACAAGGACCAGTTGTTCGACGCGGTGTTCACCGCCTATGTCGATGCGTACCTCGAGGAGGTGGGCTTCGACGCCGACGACCTGCCGTCGTACGCCGGTCGCGTCTTCGACTACTTCGAGGAGCACCCGGGTCATCTGCGGCTCGCCACCTGGTACCGGTTGGAGCGACCACAGGGGGCTCGGCTGGAGGCGGTGCTGGCTGTGAACGCGGACCGGCTCGCCGAGTTGGAGCGGGCTCAGGCTGATGGAGTGATCCCGGCGGACTTCAGTCCGGTGGAACTGCTGTCGCTGATCCAGTCGATCGCCACGAGTTGGTCGACGATGAACCCGGAGTACGGCAGCGCGGTGCCCGCCGACCGAGCCCACCGCCGACGGACCGTGGTGGACGCGGTCGAGTTGTTGCTCGGCAGCCGAGCCGCTGGAGCGTGATCGGCTGGACCACCCCGCCGCAGTACCTCCGTGAGAGTGGCCGGCTCAAGTGTGGTGCGGGTCACGGTGGATTCTCAGGTGATTCCTCCATCGGGTCGATGGTGCTCTCAGGATCCCGCGCTCTACTCGAATCAGCAGGGAAATGCGCTGAGGAGGCAATGGGAATGAGCGAGATCGACGGAGAGCAGGGACCGACGCCGGACCAGACCGGTCGGCAGGGTTCGGGGCAGCAACAGGGACAGGGTCCGAACACCCCGCCGCCGTCGCCGCAGCCCCAGCAGCCGGGGAACCAGCAGAACCAGCAGGGCCGGCAGCAGGGATGGACGCCGCAGTACGGGCCGTCGCACTACAAGCCGCAGGAACACCCGCAGTACGGGCAGCAAGGTCAACCCGGGCAGGCGCCGTACGGGCAGCAAGGTCAACCGCAGTACGGCCAGCAGGGTCAGCCGGCGCAGCCGCCGTACGGGCAGCAGGGTCAGCCGCAGTACGGGCAGCAGGGTCAGCCGCCGTACGGGCACCCGGGTCAGCCGCACTACGGGGCGCAGGGGCAGTACGGGCAGGCGCCGTACGGGTATCCGTATGGGCAGCCTCATGGCGGACAGTGGGGGCCGATGCCGTTCCACCACCAGCCGCCGAAGCGGCGGAGGCGGTTGCCGGCGCTGATCGGGGCGTTCGGTGTGGCCGCCGCCCTGGTCCTCGGATCAGTTGCCTGGGGCATCGATCAGCAGTCGAACGCGAACAACAGCTCCAAGCTCTCCCAGCCGCTCGACCCGGCCGCGGTGGCCGCGCAGGTCTCGCCCGGTCTGGTCGATGTGAACACGGTGCTCGGCTTCGAGGGCGCTCGCGCCGCCGGTACCGGGATCGTGCTGACGTCCGACGGCGAGGTGCTGACCAACCACCACGTGGTGGAGGGCGCGACGCAGATCTCCGTCGTGGACATCGGCAACGGCAAGACCTACTCGGCCAGCGTCGAGGGCTACGACGCGACCCATGACATCGCGGTCCTGAAGCTGAAGGACGCGTCCGGGCTGCAGACCGCCAAGACCGGTGACTCCTCCAAGGTCGCGATCGGCGACCAGGTGGTCGGCATCGGCAACGCCGGGGGAGTGGGCGGTACGCCGAGCTACGCCGCCGGCAAGGTGACCGGCCTGAACCAGGCGATCACCGCGACCGACGAGTCCGGCTCCGACCCGGAGAACCTCACCGGCCTGATCCAGACCGACGCCAACATCCAGGCGGGCGACTCGGGCGGACCGCTCGCCAACGCCGCTGGTGAGGTGATCGGCGTCGACACCGCCGGTGGCTCGGGCAACCCGACCCCGGGCGGCTCCGGCGAGACGGCCTACAGCCCCAGCTCGACCTCAGCCACTGCCACCGCGACGCTGACCGCCTCGGGTGACGGCACCGGCAACGGCTCGCCCTTCGGCGACGGCAACGGCTCGCCCTTCGGCGACGGCCAAGGTCAGGGGCAGGGTCAGGGCAACGGCCAGGGCCAGACGACGACGCAGGGCTTCGCAGTGCCGATCAACCAGGCACTGGACATCGCCCAGCAGATCGAGAAGGGCGACTCCTCCTCGACCGTCCACATCGGCGGCTCCCCGATGCTCGGCATCTCGGTCCTCGCCAACGCCACCGGTACCTCGGGCGCCGTCGTCAACGACGTTCTCGCCAACGGCAAGGCCGACGAGGCCGGCATCACCGCGGGCGACGTGATCACCTCGCTCGGCGGCAAGACCGTCGACTCGGCCGACGCTTTGTCGAACCTGCTCGACCAGCACCACCCGGGCGACAAGGTAGCCGTCACCTGGATCGACCAGACCGGCGCCAAGCACACCGCGACCATCGAACTGGCCACCGGCCCGGTCCGCTGACGCCTCCTTCAGCGAACCGCCCGATCGGGCCCGCCGCGCTCCTATCCCCTCAGAGCGCGCGGGCCCGATCTTTTGTCGTCTCGGCTCAGCTAAGCCTCGATCCACCGATGAGGGCGTTTGAGGGAGCGGGTCGGAACGCGAGAATGCCCTTACGTACTGGAAGAATTTGACTTCTCTAGGGTCCAATTCGCACC
>NZ_SLWM01000027.1:0-91490 GCF_004342085.1 Kribbella orskensis | reverse complement strand
GCAACTTCACCAACTACCGGCTACGCATCCTGCTCGCCGCCGACGGCACCCGGCCCTATCGACGAACACCGAACCACGCCTGATTCCGAAGAGCCCGTTTCCGACCCTCGAGGGGTACGACGAACTCGTCCTTGCGCGTTCCATCCCCTTCCGTTCGGTCTGCGAGCACCACATGCTGCCGTTCGTCGGATCGGCGCACGCCGGCTACCTGCCCGGCGAACGGATACTCGGTCTTTCGAAATTGGCACGAGCCGTCGGTCACTTTGCCGCGAGACCCCAGATCCAACAACGGCTGACGAAGCAAGTCGCTGACTGGTTGCAAGCAACCTTGCGTCCCGCCGGCGTCGGCGTCGTGATTGAGGCTGAACACACGTGCATGACATATCGCGGCGTCCGCGCACTCGGCTCCACAACCGCCACTTCGGCGCTGCTCGGCAGGCTGCGAAACGACGCGCGGTCGCGTCAAGAGTTCTTCGCCCTAACGCGGCTTGCCGGCTAAGGGGCGCGCGCGTTGTGTGTTGAAGCCCTGTGGGACAGATGGCGCCGTCATCGCGCATCACCAACTGCGCCACTGTAAAGTGGCGATGAGCTCCGGCGTTGCAGCGCATTCCTTCCAGCCGTTGCGAGAGTTGATCGAGCGGGGTCTTCATCTACACCAACGGCGACTCGATTCTGCGAAGCCTGCAGGCTTCCTTTAGGCAGGACGCCGGCTGGCACCGGGGCTCGACAGAGAGCGCCTTGAGCGTCGCGGTCTCTGATTCACCGGCTACCGACGTCCTGGTGCGACAGTGGGTTGGCCGAGCGGCGGCAGCCGCCGGATACAGCGATCAATGCGCTTGCTCGACCCGCAGCAGCGGCACCGTGTCCTCTCGACCCGGGATCCATGCGTCAGCGAATAGAAGCGGCGGTCACGTCAGGAATTGAGGCAATGCTAGGCGCACAGCAGGCGCGCTAGAAGGCAGCGTCCGGCCAGGTCAAGTCCAGTGTTGCCGCGGTGACGCCGGAGTCGGTGGCCCACCGGGTCTCCTCGTTCCCGTCAATGGCCTTCGAGGGCGCCCAATCCGGCAGGTTCCGGAAGGCGCTGCTTGCGGACGCGGTCGCCAGCAACGCGAGGTACGTGACGGAGTCCTTGGCGGTGTCGACGGGGCTGGTGCCGGCGGCCGCCGTTAGGGGGACGTCGTTAGTGGTCACGGTGACGTCGACAGTGCCGGTTCCCGCGGTTGGGGCGACGGCAGTGAGCACCAACGACGTCCCGCCCTAAACGGCAGCCGCCACAGCTCACACCTGACCGGGCGTCGGCCTCAAAGGCAGGGCCCGCCTTTCAACGCGCCCGGCGCAGGAAGTCGACAACCAGGTCTGTCGTCGCCTGCGGCTGCTCTTCGGTGATCCAGTGCCCGCAATCCGGGATGATCGCATCTTCGACCTTATCGGCGACACACCGGATCACCTCGCCGATCCCAGGGCCGAACGTAGCTTCGCCACCGAAGGCCAAGACCGGCATCTGAAGCTTGCCCTGCGCAAGGAACGTCTTGTTGTCGGCCGCATCCTGGTCAAAAGCCAGGAACTGGGCAAAGCTCGCTCGCATTGCGCCGGGCTGCGCGTAGAGCGCCGCATAATGTTGGCGCTTCGCTTCATCGAACCGCTTCGGGTCCACCGAAAGTTCGTTCCAGAAGCGGTCGAGATAGATGCGCTCGCGACCGGCGACCAGGCGCTCCATATCGTGACCACCGAAGCCGAAGTGCCACATGGTCGGGTCCTGGGTGATCTGATCCCAGGGTCCGATGCCGGGCAGCGGCGCATCGATCGCCACCCATCGGCGCACGCGCTCAGGGTGGGTGGCGGCAGCTGCGTAGCCGACCATGATGCCGATGTCGTGCGTCACCAATTCGGCCGTACGCACCCCCAGTGCGTCCAGGACGCCAACCACGTCCGCCGCCTGATTCTTCTTGTCGTAGCCGCACTCAGGCTTCGACGAGAGGCCCAACCCACGCAGGTCGGGCACGACAATCATGTGGTCTTCGATGAGCGCGCTCGCCAGATGACCCCACATGTCGCCCGTAGTGCCAAAGCCGTGCAGCATGACGACCGCCGGACCATGCCCGCCGACGCGTACGTGGATGTTGGCGCCGTTGGTTTCGATCTCACGGGACTGCATCCCGGCCGGGAAGGGGTAGATGCCATCCTGATGTCTGTTGTCGTTCATCGCTTTTGCTCCGGGTTTGAAGGGAAGTTGGCTCCGACGGCGAGGACGGCCGGAGGACTAGGGATGGACACGGCGCCGGGCGTGCGACGTGCTTGGTGGCTCCGGCTCATTTCATCGCCGCTTCGACGATGGCAATGTCCTCGTCCGTCGTTCCACCGCTGACCCCGACGCCGGCGATCACCTGGCCGTCGCTGGTGAGCGGCACGCCGCCACCCATCGCGGAGTATCGACCGCCGGAGACGGCGAGGAGTGGATAGAGGGCCGCGCCTGGTTGCACGAGCGGGACGAGGTCGGCGGTGCGCATCCGGACGAGGGCTGACGTGTAGGCCTTACGCTCGGAAAGCTCGAGAGAGAACGCGGGTGCTCCGGTCATGCGGTGCATGAGAACGACGTTGCCGTGGATGTCGATGACAGACACCGCGACGGGTACGTTCTGTTTGAGCGACTCGGCCTCGACGCGGCCAGCGATTTCCTTTGCGATGGTGAGCAAGTCCATGGTCATGTGATTCCTTCCAAAAATGTAAGATCGGCCGTTCGGATTTCAGTGCTCGCGCTTGAGCGCCAGTTGTCCCACGGAGGATCCGAGTCGATTCTCAGCGTCTCCAGGCTGCTGCAAACCTTGCTCCAGGAGGGCTTTGATACTTTCCTGCGCCGCTGGTCGTTTGACGGATGCCATGCAGGCGTCCCAGCCCGCTCTGATCTCGACGTCGGGCGGCAGGCTGGCTTCGTTCACGAGGCGCTTGGTGTTGGCGATGGCCCACTTGTCGAACGAGGCGATCCGGGTTGCGAGTGCGTCGACGAAGTCGTCCAACTCTGCATCCGGTAGCGCACGGTTTACGTAGCCGAGGAACTCGGCATCGGCGCCTCGGATGTCGTCTGCGCTCAGGAGTACTTCGAGGGCGCGTCCTCGTCCCATGACCCGCGGCAATCGCGCCATGGGCCCTCCCCCAGCGACGACGCCCACGCCAACTTCGAATTGCGACAAGATCGCCTTCTCTCGGCTCGCGAAGCTCATGTCGCAGGCGAGCGCGAGCTCACTGCCGTTTCCGGTGGCCCGCCCCCGGATCAGCGCGATCGAAACGAATGGGGCGCGCGTCAGGCGCACCAGGACGTCGGGCCATGCCTCGAGGCCGGTCGGACCTTGCGGGAGGCTGGTCAGATCCTCGAAATTTGCGAGGAAGTCGGAGTGATTCAGGAAGAAGTCGTCGACGGCACTTTCGAAGACCACTACCTTCACTCGGTCGTCGTTCTCGAGCGCCGTGACGAGGTCTCGGATCTGCGGAACGAACTCCGGACCCATGAGGTTGAGCGGCGGGTTGTCGAGTACGACTCGACAGTATGAAGGGGTAACTCGATTGAGCCTGATTTGCGGATCCTTCGGTGCTGAGTTCATCAGAGCCTCTCGTGTGTTGGATGAAGACGAATCGTGGTGTGGTTCAGCGCAGGCGAAATACGCGCCGCGGATCCCGTTCCCTGCAGAATGGCGCGCCCTACTTGGCCAGGAAGGCGAGAAGGGCTTGGTTGACCTCGTCGGGGTGGGTCCAGGCGATGTTGTGCGGCCCGCCTCCGACCGTCACGACCTCGAGGTCCTTGATCAGGCCGGGCAGCCGGGCAGCGGTGGCGGCGTACGGGAGGATCCGGTCGGCGTCGCCGTGGATCAGCAGTGTCGGTACGTCGATCTTGGGCAGGTCGTCGCGGAAGTCGGTCAGCCAGGTGTCGACGCAGGCGTGGGCGGCGTACGGGGAGGCGGCAATCGCGACGTTGAAGCTGTTCTGCCAGGCCTGCTCGCTGACTCTGGAGCCGCCGAGAACGTCGAGGTTGTAGAAGCTGTCGAGAAAGGCCTCGAGGTAGGCCGGCCGGTCCTTCACGATCGCGGCCTTGATCTCGTCGAACACCGCCCCGTCGACCCCATCGGGGTTGTCGCCGGCCTTGAGCAGGAACGGCGGGATCGCCCCTATGAGCACGGCCTTGGTAACCCGCGCCGAGCCGTAGCTGCTGAGGTAGCGGGTCACCTCGCCGGTGCCCATCGAGAAGCCGCAGAGCACCACGTCATCGACGTTCAGGTGCTGGAGCAGCGCGTTGAGGTCGGCGGCGAAGGTGTCGTAGTCGTAGCCGATTGTGGGCTGGCTGGACTTGCCGAACCCGCGCCGGTCGTACGTGATGACCCGGTAGCCGGCCTGCAGCAGTGCTCGTTCCTGCTTCTCCCACGACGCGCCGTTGAGCGGGTAGCCGTGGATCAACACGATCGGTTGCCCAGACCCGTGGTCCTCGTAGTGGATTTCGATCGGGGCACTGTTCTCGGTGCCGACGGCAATGCGTGGCATGACGGTCTCCTTGTCTGCTGCGTGTTCTCTGCCCACCATCGCGGGCCGAGTGCCCGCACGGCACCCGGGGAGAGCCCGGGTCGACCCCGGGTCGACCCGAGCCGACGCACAGCAAAAGAAGGCCCGGACCGTGTGGTCCGGGCCTTCTTTTGGTGCGGTATCAGACCCGGCCGGGGAGTCGGGTCGTGACCTCCTGGACCAGCCACACATTGCCGTCAGGATCGTTGAACGAGCAGAACGACCTGTAGCTGGCACCCTCGGGGTCGCGGCCGGGTTGCCGCGCCTCGACGGGGAACGGCGGACCGTGCCACACATCGACCACATCGATGCCACGACCGACGAGGTCTTTGTGGGCCGCCTCTATGTCAGGGACCACCAATACCGTCTGCGCCGAGCCGGGCGCAGCCGTGGTGAGTCCGAGGCCGAAGGTGATCGAGCACGCCGAGCCGGGCGGCGTGAACTGCACGATGCGGAGGCCGTCCATCGGCGCGGCGTCGTCGTCGAGCCGCCATCCCAGGCGCTCGTAGAACTCCTTCGATCGATCGACGTCTGAGACGGCGATGACATCGTTCTCGAGGTGCATTTCGCCCTCGCCGATGCCCGCGTCATTACTCGTGGAGCTCATGTCCGCTCTCTCTTTCTCGTTTGTACACAACTGTCCTACTGGGTCTCTGACCAGCTGCTGCTGGCCGAGTGTGACGACCGCACCGACGCCGCAGTCCGCCGGTGGCGAGCCAACCGGGAGCCCCGCCTCTCAGACCTGGGAGTTGGCCGGGTCACTCGGGTGCTCGGTGAGGGGGGTGGTCTCAGTCCTCATCCACACGCCCATGGGCAGCGACTTGAGCATCACCTGTAGCTCCTCGCCGTCGTTGGCACGCCACAGGCCGAGCGCCCGCCAACTGCCCGGCGTGGGCGGGAGCATCCACAGTCGGACGAGGTGTCCCTGTTCGGCGAGGTCGCGCGTTCGCTCGGCTTCGCGTGCCTGGATGTCGGCGACCTCTTGCTCACTCACGCCGTCGGGAACCGTGACCTCGAACGTCGTCAGGAACTCCTTGGCATGTGCTTCGTACGACAGACCGGCGTCGTTGGGATGGGCTCCCAGCGGCACCACCTGATCGGAGCGCCAAACGCGCAACGGCATCGAGGCGAGGACGGCCTCGAGCTCCACCTCATCGGCGGCGGCGAACAGGCCGAGAGTGCGCCACTCGCCCGGCTGCAGGGGCGGACGCCACAGACGCAGCAGATGCCCCTGGCCGGCAAGCTCGCTGGAACGTGCGGCCTCGCGGCGACGGATCTCCTCAACTACCTCCTCTGCGGTTCCGTCCGGAACCTGCGTCGTCATCGTGACCAAATACTCCATCTGCGAGCCTCCTGATTCAGCTGCGGCGCCGACAGAGTCGGCTTCACAGCGATACTTTCGTTTCGCTGCCCGACGCGGACCCGGTGAACACCCCGGTTCACGCCTGGTTCGCTCGCCCCCGGGGCTAACCCGGTGCCACGTCGAGCACCGCGTTTCGCAGCTCCTTGCGGGTACTGACGCCCAGCTTCATGAACACCTTCCCGAGGTGCCACTCGACAGTGCGGGCACTGAGAAAGAGACGGGTGCCAATCTCTGCGTTGGACAGGCCCTCGCGTGCGAGTCGCGCTATGTGGAACTCCTGGACGGTCAGTTCCTCAGTGGTCTCCACACTCCGTCGGAGCGCCTTGCCGCCGGCCAGAGCGAGTTCTCGCCGCGCCCGCTCGCCAAACGCGGTCGCCCCCATCGCAAACAGCATGTCGTGAGCGGTGCGTAGCTGCTCCCGGGCCTTGACGCGCTGGCCGGCCCGTCGCAGCCACTCGCCGTACAAGAGCTGCCCTCGGGCCACCTCGAGGCGAAGGCCCGCGCGGTCCAGGTGATGGATCGACTCGCGGTGCGACGCGTCTACGTCCTCACCACCCACCAACGCCCGAAGCCGAGCTTCGATGCCCCATGCCCAATCGGTGGGCGTGACACGAGCGCGCTCTGAGATCCGCTGGTGCGCTGCCGCTACCAGTTTTGTATCGCCGGTGCGGGAGGCCGCCTCCGCGAGCTCGGAGACCACCATCATCTGGTATCCGCCTACGACTTCGCGGTCGAAGACCTCGCGCGCGGCCAGCAGTGCGAACTCGTGACGCCCAAGACTGTTGTTCAGCACCGAGGTTGCGTAGTCGGCAAAGGTGACGATCCGCCCCTGGCCCAGTGACCACGCTTCGCCGCGGACCGCCACGATCGACCTCGATGCCTTCTCGTCCGGCCCGCGAAGAGCAGCGAGGAGCATCGCGGCGTAGCCGACCGCCGGATTGCCGGTGATGTCGGCGACCATTCGGTCCTCCTCGACCAGCTCAGCAGCCTCGGTCAATTCCCCGGCAAGCAGCCTGTTGGTCGCGAGCACGTTGACGGCAAACTGCAACTGAACAAGCGCGCCGGCGTCACGGGCTCGCCGGACCTGGAGCTCGGCCAGCGCCCGTCCCGCCTCGAAATCCCACAGCTCAGTCGCGAGTATCGCCGTGACCCGGTTGCCGCCAAACCGGAGCAGCCGGCCGACGTCCTCGGCGCCGCAGTCGATGCCCTGCACGGCCGTCAGCGCTCGGGCCAGCGGTTCGGCCGCCGTCGCGTGGCCGTCCGTGAATCTGCTCGCCAGCGCGTCGAGGATGCAGTCGATGACCCGCGGCGCCCCTCGGGGCGGCGGTGCGACCCTCGCGACGGCCGCAACGACGTTCGTCGCCTCGGGCGTATCAGTCCCGCTGCCCCAGATGGCGGCGGCGAGCGCATCCAGATACGTCTCGCGGGCCAGATCGCGGTCGAGCGGCTCCAGGTGCCGGGCGGCGTCCAGGAGTAGTGGCGCGGCGCCGGCGGCTCTCCGCTGGTCGAACATGATCTGTCCGCGCAGGTGCTTCACCTCCGCAGCCCGCATCGCATCGGCCGGCCCGCCCTCGACCGCGGCCAGGAGCGCGAGAGCAGCATCGAGGGCGCCACCATCACGCTTACGCCAGGCCGCGGCGAGCTCGCGCTCAGCCCGCCCGGCCGGTTCGGGCGTCAGACTTGCCGCTCGTTCCAGGAGAGCGGCCGCAGCCAGCAGACCGCCACGGGACTGCGCTCGGGCGGCCGAGCGTTCCAGCTCGGCAGCGATCTCCTCGTCGGGCAACTGCGTTGCCTGTGCCCGGTGCCACGCGCGCCGGTCGGGATCGACCTCGGCGTCGGTGACCTCGGCCAGCGCGCGGTGTATCTCCTGACGCTCTTCAGGAGACGCGGAGCGGTACGCAGCCGCACGGACCAAGGGATGGCGGAACCCGACCCGGGCACCAAACGTGATCAATCCCGCCGCCTCGGCCGCGTGCGCAGCGTTCGCGCTGATCCCCAGCACACCCGCCGCCCGCCACAGCAGCGTCGCGTCGCCGAGCGGCTCAGCGGCCGCGGCAACGAGCAGACGCCTGGTGTCATGCGGGAGCGTCGACAGCCGACGAAGAAAGCCCTGCTCGATGCGACTGGCCAACGGAACCAGGTCCGATTGCTCGAACCCGTCGGCGAGCTCCGCCGCCGTCCACGCGCGCGGCAACTCGAGCAACGCCAGCGGGTTGCCGCGCGTCTCGACGATGATTCGGTCGCGGACGCGGGGATCTATCGGCCCCTTGACCACAGAGTCCAGCAGCCGGCCGGCGTCCGCCTCGATCAGGCCGCTGACCGTAAGCTCCGGCAAGCCGGCGAAGTCGTGCTCATCGCGTGGCTCCCGCATTGCCACCACAAGCCCGATCCGCTCAGCCGCCAGCCGCCGGGCAACGAAAGCGATCGTCTGCGCGGAGACGCGGTCCAGCCAGTGCGCGTCGTCGATGAGGCAGAT
Organism: Kribbella orskensis; assembly: GCF_004342085.1. Taxonomy (NCBI): domain Bacteria; kingdom Bacillati; phylum Actinomycetota; class Actinomycetes; order Propionibacteriales; family Kribbellaceae; genus Kribbella; species Kribbella orskensis. The sequence goes on along the minus strand of NZ_SLWM01000027.1, from coordinate 83,106 downwards.
CAGCGGTCGCTGCTCGGCGCGGTCGGCCAGCAGGCCAAGCACCGCGAGTCCGACCAGGAACCGGTCCGGTGCCTCCCCTCCGGTCAGGCCGAAGGCAGTACCGAGGGCGATACGTTGCGGAGTGGGCAACCGGTCAAGTCGATCCAGGAACGGCGCGCAGAGCTGATGCAGCCCGGCGTAGGCGAGCTCAGTCTCGGCCTCGACGCCGGCCAATCGGGCGATACGGCAACCGGCCGCGCTCGTTTCCACGTAGTCGAGCAATGCGGTCTTGCCGATTCCGGCCTCGCCGCGCACGACGAGCACCTGGCTCTGCCCCGCCCGCGCGCCCGCGACAACGCCGTCGAGGGTCGCGCATTCGCTACGCCTGCCGAGCAGCGCGACCAGACGATAACGCCGATGACGCATAGGTGAACCCACGCGGATCAGAACCAGGTCCGAACTGTGTCGACCACGGTGTAGTTCTTGTCGACCAGGTGCAACACCCGCCACTTGTCGAAGGTCGTGCACGGGTGCGATGGTCCCAACGCGATCAGGTCGCCGACCGCGATCCCGTGCCCTCCTGGTGCGTGGATGTGTGCGTGCTGATCGCTGACCCCGGTGACACGCCAGGCCTCGGGCAGCGCCCGTACGACGCCTTGGCGCGCATGTTTGAGTACGGCCGGGTTGCCGGCGTCCTCCCCGAAGTCACGACGACCTGCCGACACGATGACCAGTCCGGGCTCCGGCGTCGACAACACCTGAGCCCAGACCTCGAGCGCGGGCTCGAAAGCCAGCGGTGTGGAGGTACGCCGGTTGATGTCCTCGAGCAGGGTGCCATAGATGCCGCTGTCATGGGTCAGGTAGCACCCGCTGCGTAGGACAATTCGAGTCGACCGTTTGAGACCTGCCCGGGCGAACTCGTCGACAACCACGTCGTAGAACGCGCTCCCGCCCGCGCTCAGCACCACGTCCTGGGCGTCGAACAAGTCCAATCGCTCGACTTCCTCGGCGATCGAGACCAGAAACCGAAGGAAGTCCCGCACATCGGCCTCACGCCTGTCCGGCGCACGGTACTGCAGCAGACCCTCGAATCCCTCGACGCCGACCAGTGCAAGGTACGGCGACCTGCCGCGAACAGCCCGGGCAATATCCATTGCCCGGGCAAAGAACGTGTCCCGCAGCGCCCACCCAGGAACCCGCCTTCGATCAGCACCTGCATCGGACGACCTGGCTCGGACGCGGCGACCCGTTCGGCCAGCAGATCCACGCCTGCCACTGAGTCGACGAGGCAGTAGAACTCGAACACCGGATCTCGACACAGCTCGTCGCACACGTACCGGATCTCGGCCGGGCCGACCAACTGGTTTGCGTACAGAACCCGGGAGATCCCGTGGTGCCTGGCCACCCGCAGCTGGTGGCAGGTCGCCACAGTCAAACCCCAGCAGCCATGAGCAAGTTGCCGCTCGAACAGCTGCGGACTCATGGATGTCTTCCCGTGCGGGGCCAGCAGTACGCCGCTTTCGTCGGCGAACCGCTGCAATTGCGTCAGATTGCGTTCCATGGCGGTCTCCAGCAGCACACACACCGGCAGCGGGATCTCTTCTCGCAGAATGTTCCACCCCGCGCCGGGTACGTCGGCTGAGCGAGCATGCCCAGACACACCCTTGTCCAAGCCGGCCATCACAGCAAGAGTCATCGCGCTTTCACCTTCATGGGTCAGAACGACAGGTCGTGCGGCGCGTCGATGGCGTGGGACAGCGCGATCGTCTGGATGTTCTCCCGGGTGAAGACGTCGACGGCGCCGAGCCGGTGCAGCCACTTGCGGTAAATCATCGGCTCGACCTTGTCCGCGATCGCTTCGAACCACAACCGGAAGCCGGCCCAGAGGTTGCCCTCCTCTACCTGGGCGAGGTACGTCTCCATGTGTGTCGTCGCCATCACGTTGGTGGTGTAGTTCCAGAGGTCATAGACGAACTCGCGGGACACTTTGATGTCCTCCGGCGTCCCAAGCCGATGGATGTGCCCGCCGACGAAGGTGTCGATGTCGAGTCCCGCCAGGACGTCGTGCGTGCGCAGTACGCCGGGAACACTGTCGGCAGTGCCCCAAGCTCGGAAGGGCGCCCAGCCCGGGATCACGACGTCAACCATCATCGCGACGCGCTGCCGGGGTGCGTGGATGATGATGTTGCCCGCGTCATGGTTCACACCCGGGTAACTGAGCTCCAGCCGCTGGTCGCCCACCGTCAGCGTGTACTGGTCCTTGAAGGTGACGGTCGGCATCGGCCGGGCCGGGTCCTGCTCATTGTGGATCAGCCGGGCAGTCTCGGCGTGCGCGATCCGGACGACGTCGCCGAACACCCGGGCGTTCGCGATGTGGTCGGCGTGCTGGTGGGTGTAGATCAGATGGGTGACGCGCTTCTCGGTCACCTTCTTGATCGCTGCAGGGAGCGCCGTCGCGAGCGGGGGTGGAGCATCCATCACGATCACACCGGCGCTACTGACAACGAACGCGGCCTGTACGCCGGGCGTGGCTGTCACGGCGTACGTCTCTGGACCGATCCGATCGAGGCGGTAGCCGTCAGGCCCCATCGGCAGCGGCTTCGCCTGACGCGGAAGCGGTGCGAACCTGGTCCTCGCCGACTTGGGGCCAGGTGCCGCCGAGGCTGCCTGACCGGCGCCTCCGGTCAGCACCGCACCGGCCGCCCCCGCCGCCAACGCAGCCGTGCCCACCTTGAGCATCCCCCGGCATGACGGGGTCTTCTCAACGTCCTTACACATAAGCTATCTGCAATCTGGTTAGAACGTGCACTTGCTGGTCAGTGTGAACCGGCCACCAAGACCGAGACCACGACCGATTAACTCTCTACTGAGAGGCGCTGCCTCCTACCGCCGGCAGGAGACCTGCGCCGAGGTCCCCGCAGGAAGCTCGGCGGAGACCTCGACGTTGTTCGCCGTCCGCCGGAGTCAGTTAGTCCTGACCCGATAGCTCACCGCAGGGTAAGGAAAGTTGCCGACATTGAGGCTGCCGAGTACGAAGGAAATGTCACTGGCTTTGCCGGGGGTGCCGGTCTTGCAGTCGGGGTTGAAGTACACCTCGATCTCCTGCACCGAGAAGTTGAAGGCGGAGCGCGCGGGCTGCGATAGCGCCTTGCATACACCTACCTGGCTCAGGTCGACGGACGTCGCCGTCCCCGTCAGGTTGGTTCCTGTGTAGAAGGTAGCGGAGGGGAAGGCAAAGGCAGCAGGGGCGGAGGTGGCGGCGGAGGCGGACTGCACACCCGGACCGAGGGCGAGCAGCGCGGTGCCGCCGATCGCGGCGGCCATGCCGAACGCCTTGCTGTGAATTGTCATGTGCTCAACCTTTGGTCTGTCGGAGGTATTGCGGGCCTTGCTTCGGGATCCGAAGCGTTGTGCGGACACCACCAACATCCCGTTCGTGCCGCTCGGCTGCGCCCGGGGAATGCCCGGGCCGGACACGGGTCCGCTACTGGTTGCGGCCCGGGCGAGAGAACCAGGCGCCGGAGTGGGGCTGTCCACCATCAGGCATTCACTCGTGCAGAGGCTCCGCGTGGCACCGCTCAGCCTCAGGCTTTCCACCCTCACCAAAGACCTGTCAGTCCAAGTCCGGAGAGGTAGAATCCCGTGCGCCGAGTGGTCCCCCTTGTGCACACCTCAATCGACGGGCACTGACGCCCAACCGCGCGACATGGCGCAAGGTCCGAATCGGCAAATCTGCTGGTCGCAAGCTACGTCGCGAGGCGACGATCGGTCTGCGCTGCAAGTCAGCGGCTATGAGGTTCGAGCCAGAGGTTGAGCTTGATGCGTGAGGTCAAGGTGCGTGTCCCCCCTCGGACGCCCCGGGACCGCGTCGTTTCCCACCGGGTGTTCGCGAGCCGAAGACGGTGAAGAACCGCCAGCGGCAACAGGTGCCATTCACCCGATCGGTCCGGCGTGCCGCAGGGTGAGTATCTCTCGCGGGTACCTCGGCGCCGGGTTTGAATTCCAACCGCCCAGACCCCATACCTAGGACTGGGCAGAAGGACTGAGCACGACGGGCGTCTCCCGCACACCTCTCATCGGGATGAGCACGGCGGCCGCAGCTGACACACCTCCTGGCCAACATCCACCAAGCCGTCGTTGACACCAACGTCCCACAGTGGCTCGACGCGACACTAACCACGCGGCCAGGGCAGGCTCCTGGTCGAGCAGCGGGACAGGGCTGCTTCTTGTACCAGAGCACTGAGACATCCTCGGCCCTCGTGTCAGTGATAGCCGGCGAGCGAGCCTTCTCTTGCCAGGAACGAAAGGAGCGGCAGCGATCATGATGGGACTTACGCCGTACACGGTTGCCCTCGGCGCATGCGTGCTGCTCGGGCTCGTCCTCGTCAGCCTGGCTACGTGCGTGGCGCTGTTCGTCGGGGACTCTGGTCGGCGCAGCGATGCAATCCGGGTCCTGCGGATCCTGATCTGCAGCACCGGAGGCGGCGGGGTGGCTGCCGCGCTGCTCCAGCTGCACGACGCCGGGCTGCTGTGATTGCCCCGGACGTGGCAGGTGTTAATCGGCAGGATTGCCGATAGCCACCTTATGTCCGGTCCTGGGAGCTGCCGTCGTTGACGCGGACGAAGAGGGCGAGCACCCGCAGCGCAGCGCGACGACGAGACCTTCGGGATTCCCCTCGTCGGCCGCCGAGCTTTACCGCCGTGCAGCTGCGGCAGGAAACTTGCAGCGTACGGCGTCAAAATAGTCGGTTCTGCGCGTCGGCGACCAATGGGTGCTCGACACCCTGGGCGAACTCGACCTCGTCAGGTTGGCCCCGCCCTCCACCGTCCAGTCGCCGTTCTGCAGAGCGTGGTCGTGGAAGAAGGGCAACGCCCTGGCCACCGTGATCGTGGCGAGTTCGCCGCCGCCTATCGGCTGGTCGGAGATGTCTGAGCCATGAGGCTAGTCGCACAGGGGTGTCCAGATAACGATCGTTTTCTCGACACCACCTTTCTGGGTCGTCTCGGTAGCCGACACGCGGGATCGGAGTGTCGAGAAACGTGTTGCAAAGGCGGGGTGTCCAACAACCTGGCGCTCCCCGTTTCTCGTACAGTCGCGGTCATGGCGACCCCGTGACCGTGCCTGACCTGCTCGCGGCTGAACCCGCGGTGCTCACCGGCGCCTCGGTCGGGTACGCCAGGGTGTCGACCGACGGCCAGATTCTGGACAGGCAATTGCGGACGCTGAACGAGGCCGGGTGTAGCAAGGTGTTCGCCGACAAGCAGTCCGGCCGCGACGCCGACCGGGCCCGAGCTCATCGCCTGCCTGGCCTACCTGCGCCCGGGCGACACGCTCGTCGTACCGAGCCTCGACCGGCTGGCCCGGTCGCTGCAGGATCTCCTCACCATCGTCGGGCGCCTTCCTAACCGGTCGGCCCGACGGCACACTGTGACCATGGCTGGTGGCGCCTGGCTGCAGTCGGCTCGCGGCATCCGCAGCGCGTTGATCGTGGCGAGCAACGAGTACCAGGATCCGGGGCTCAGTGAGCTGCGGGCTCCGGCCGCGGACGCCGGCGCCCTGGCGGCGGTGTTGAGCGACCCGGAGATCGGCGGCTTCGAGGTCCGGACGCTGCTGAACGAGCCGGCCCACTTGGTCAATGAGGCCGTCGAGGAGTTCCTTACCGACCGCTCTCCCGACGACCTCCTGCTGTTGCAGTTCTCCTGCCATGGCATCAAGGACCAGGCCGGCGACCTGTACTTCGCGATGGCGAACACTCGTCTCCGCCTGCTGGGTGCGACCGCGGTCGCCGCCGACTTCGTGAACCGCCGGATGATTCAGAGCCGGTCGCACCGCATCGTGTTGTTCCTCGACTGCTGCTACGCCGGCGCCTTCGATCGCGGGATGAGGGCCCGCGCCACCAAGGTGATGGATCTGGAGGAGCGCTTCGGTGGACGCGGGCGAGCGGTGATCACGGCGTCGGGCGCCGTCGAATACGCCTTCGAGGGTGGTGAGCTCACCGAGTCCGGCGATCCGGCTCCGTCGGTGTTCACGACCGCGATGGTCCGTGGTCTCAGCACTGGGGAGGCCGACCGTGACCAGGACGGGTATATAGACCTGGACGAGCTGTACGACTACGTCTACGACGCGGTTCGCGAGGTGACCCCGCACCAGACGCCCGGCAAGTGGACCTTCGGCGTCCAGGGCGACCTGGTGATCGCTCGACGCAACACACCGGTCACCAAACCGGCCGCGCTGCCGCCGGAGCTCCAGCAATCCGTCGACAGCCCGCTCGTCGGCGTCCGGGCCGGCGCGGTGGACGAGCTGGCCCGGCTGCTGTCCGGCCGCCACCAAGGTCTAGTGCTGGCTGCCCGACAGGCCCTCGAGACCTTGGCCGACGACGACAGCCGCACCGTCGTGGCCGCCGCGTCGGCCGTCCTCGGCGGGTCATCCCACACCGCGCCGCCGGACGCCACCGACCCGGCGCCGCCGACGGGACCGGCCGCCGCGGTCGGCGCGACTGGCCCGATCCGACGCCCGCCGACGGCAACGACGCCGGGTCACCCGCCGGGACCCACCACACCGACGACACCGTCTCGGAGGCGTTGGTGGCCGGGGACGATCCGAGGACGGGTGATCGTGGCCGCACTGGCGGCCACTGCCTTGCTCGTGGGTGGCGTGGTCACGTGGAGGGTGCTCGATCAGGCCGCCCACTCCACGACGATCCCAGAGTCGTTCGACGGCAAGTGGCAGGGCTGCTGTGGACCCGACGGAGCGACGTTCACGGCCACGCTCGGCAAGGAGTTGCGTCTGGGCCAGTTGTCGGGTGGCGGCAATTCGTGCTTCGGCGGCTCGCTCACCGTCAGCGGCGACGCCACCGACTCCCGGCTGACGATGCGCTTGGCCCCCGGAGGTCAGGACTGCAAACCGTGGACCGTGGTCTTCACACACCTGTCCGGAGGCGCCCTGAGGATGGCAGCCGATCCCGACCCCGGCGGCTACTACGTGCCCGAGTTCGAGGTCCGGATGTCCCGGCAGGGCTGAGGTCGAATCGGGCGGCGGAGGCCACCCACCAAGATCCGCACGCGGTGGCGACTTGTAGAGCAAAATCGTGCGCACACCGAAGAGCACTCAACTACCTTGCGGCTCGGCGCCCTTCGGGAGTTCAGGGCCCATTACGGCGGTCAACACCCAGGTGCGGTGGGGCATCAACAACGGCCTGTGGGTCCTGGGCGCCGCCACGCCAGCCGAGTACCTGCGCAAGATCGCCGACTACACCCTTGAGCGCATCGCCGCCCAGATCCAGGCACCCACACTCATCCCGGACGCCGAACCGGGCATCGGAGTGTCGAACAACTTGCCCTAGGCCCTTTCTCCTACAGTCCAGGGCATGACGACCGTCGCAGACCTCGCCCAGCTGGAGCTCGACGGTGATCCGATCGACCCGATCGGCGGCGCAGGTGCGCTGATCGGGTACGCCCGGGTCTCGACCCGCGACCAGAAGCTCCACCGACAGGTCGATGCCCTCACCGCGGCCGGCTGCCAGCGGATCTTCGAGGAGAAGCTCAGCGGCAAGAACACCGACCGACCTGAGCTGGCCAAGTGCCTGGACTACCTGCGGCCCGGGGACACGATCGTCGTCCTCGAGCTGTGGCGTCTCGGCCGCAGCCTGCAGGACCTGATCTCCATCGTCGGCGAACTGCGCCGCCGCGGCATCGGGTTCAAGTCCCTGCACGAAGCACTCGACACCACCACCCCCGGCGGCCGGCTCGTCTTCCACGTCTTCGCCGCCCTGGCCGAGTTCATCCGCGAACTCATCGTCGAGGGCACCAACGAAGGCCTCGCCGCCGCCCGGGTGCGCGGTGTGCGGCTCGGCCGGCCCCTGGCGATGACCCCGGAGCAGATCCAGTCCGCCCGCACGCTGCTCACCCAGCCCGAGAACAGCGTGTCCTCGATCGCCAAGCTGCTCGGCGTGAGCCGCTCGACGATCTACAAGTACGTCCCGGAGTTGACCAACCAGCCGACACTCCCGCTCGAGGCCGAGCAGCAGCTGCAGCCTGAGGCAGCCGCTCTCGTCGAGGCACCGCAGCCGGATCCGCCGGAGAGTGAGCCCGCACCGACTGGGCGAGGACCCGCATGTCCGACCTGCGACTACCGGCCGACCGACTCTCGCGAGCTCGAGCTGCACCGCGACGGCCTCGCCACCATCTGGCTGACCCTCGACCCCGACCACACCGGGCGGATCATCGAGCGGCGCCACTGCGAACGCTGCCAGCCACACCGGGCGCGCATCGTCATGTGCGGGCTGTTCGACACCACCGTCATGCTCGGCGACGACCTGGCCGTCCCCGAACCCTCTCCCCTCCCCCAACCGGCCGTGCAGTGGCTCACCACGAACGCCTGGCAACAGCATCATGGCGACTGGTACTGCGACAACCACGCCGAGGCCAGGCCGTGAGCGACGACAAGCCGGGCAAGGCCAATGGCGAGAACGATCCGCTCCGCTCCGCTGCGCCCGCGCCACCAACAGATGCTCCCCGGGCGCCAGGGAATCGCTGCGCTATCGAGCGGAGCAGCGCCTCTGCGTACCGGCCTGAACTCCCGACGGTGCGCCGGCCGCAAGTGACCGGGATCCCAGGTGCCCATCAGTCACGAGTTCCGGAAACGATCGTTTGACGAACGCCATTCCCCTCGGACATCGCGCCGCCGGTCCTTCACCGCGGTCGCCTCGGGCATCGGCGTGAAGAACCACGGCTTAGGAAACCAGTGCTCCACCACAGGTCGCGGCCGATGAGTTCCTTCATGATCTCGCCCGAGATACCTACCGTGACTGGGATGAACGCGCCTACGCTGTCGCCGTTGCCCCGGCCCCGGCGACACCCTCCTGCTCGCCGGAGAGGCCGCGGTGAGTCCGGCCGCCGTCGTGCTCGGACTAGCCTGACCGAGTGGACGAAGAGATGACCCGGCAGCAGTTGCGGAAAATCGTGGCCGCTCTGCAGACGGCTGAGGGTCGGCTACGCGGGGCCGACATTGACAACCTGACCTACCGGAAGGTGTTCTCCGCACTCGGGACAGCCCGGAAGCTGTTGCGGGAACTGGACCCCGGGCAAGCCGCGGAGTAGGTGCAGCAGCGCCTAGGGCTGGGCTGAGGCTGGTTACGTCTTCACAAGATGTCCCGGAGGCGAACACGGTGAAGAACGAGGACATGCGCCGGATCTCGTCCTGGGTGGCGATCCCCGCAGTGCCGACGTGATCGACCCCAGCTGGCGGTACATCTTCTGGATCAACTACCCAGCTGGTACAGGTTCGACAGGTCGCAGACGAGCGCTCAGCCCTCAGCGGGGAGCGGCTCCAGCAGCTCAGGGCCGTTGTTCTTCACGTTGTCCACGGCCTTCGAGACGGCGTACATGTCGAGACTGCCGACGACCGGCGGCGCCATCAGAGCTCGGAGCTGGTCGACGTCGTGGTTGCGGGGATCGAGCCACTCGGCCCACGCGTCCGGCACGATCGCCATCGGCATCCGGTCGTGGACCCGGCCGACGCTGTCGGTCGCCGTTGTGGTGATGATCGTGTACCTCGGGACACCCCGATTCGGGTCGTCGTCGGGGAGCGACTTGTCGTACCAGACCTCGTACAACCCGGCCAGCGCCAGCGTCGTCGATCCGTCGGCCGGCCGGAGCGCGAAGGGCTGCTTGAGCTTCTTACCCGACTTGCCGATCTCGTCGGTTTCGAGCCACTCATAGAACGCGTCGACCGGGATCAGCGCTCGCTGGGACTTGAAGGCGCGGCGGTACGCCGGCTTCTGATGGCCGGTTTCGGCGCGGGCGTTGAACATCCGCGAGCCATCCTTGATCTCCTTGGCGAACACCGGCAGCAGCATGTTGACCGGACTACGACACGAGACGCGGCGTTGTTCCCCACTGGTCTACATGTCGAAGCCGGTCCTACGGAACACGGCCGCAGCTACTGATCACTAGTGTCGATGCCGGGTTGTCTGCCGCCGTACGGTTGTGACAATCAGTCCACCTTGAACGCGAAGCTTTTGATGATCGGTGCGACTGCGGCCATTCGCTCGGCAAACTGGACGCCGCAGCAGACCTCGATGTTGATCGCGATATTGCCGTCGGCGCCGTTCTTGCCAATGTCCAGCAGGTAGACGCGCTGCGACGAACCCTCAATGGAGCTCGCTTCCCAGTGCACGCCGGCGCTGATACCGCTTCCGATCAGGGTCGACGCCTTGGGGTTTCCCACCACGTCGATCACATAGCCACTGAGACCCCCGACGCTCACGGCTTTCGGCGCCGTCGTTTTGAGCCACTTGTGGTGCGCCAGCCAGGTGGTGATCTCCTGTGCGGACGCGCCAACCCCGGGCTCGGGTTCCTCCGCGCCGGTGGAGGCGGCAGCGCGTACATCGCGCCAAACGCACACGCAGGGACCGTCGTTGGCGACCAGCGCCAGACCAAACTGGCCTGGCTCATCTTCGAACATCTTCCAGCCATCCGGCAGGGTGTACGTCAGCGGAGTCTTGAAGATCTCGGACACATAGGTCCCCGCGGGCAGCGGCTGATGCGGTGTGGGCCGGATGCCTCCCGACGGCCGACTCGACGACGACGTAGACGAGCTCGGGGAAGCAGTGTCGTCGGCAGAGCACGCGGGGAGTAACAACAGCACCGCCGCGGTCAGAGCAACGACCAGCCGCTTACCGACACCCCGTGGCGTCCCTCCGTCGATGCAAGCGGGATGAACTAGGCCCGGCGCCTGACTAGTACCGGCTGACTGAGCCATCGTTGGCCTGCTGGGATCAGCCAGGCCTGAAGCGTGCGTGAATGCTGACATCTCCGCCCCCCAGCGAGGGGCGACAGTCTAATCGGACGACTGATGCCGCCCCCTTGTTTGCAACCGCCCCGTCATTGACCCTGCGCCCATATTGCACGGACCGCAAAGGGTTTTGCGCTAGGCAGGACACCACCCCCGTGCCGGCGGGGTACGGGGGGTCAGGAATCGAGCTGGTCGAGATCGTCGGGAGTGAGGTCGGGTCGCAAGCGGATGAACCTCATCGAGTGGCGGACCTGACCACCCTGCGTGGCGGGATCGGCCGCGACTTCGGCGACGACGAGCGGCTCGACCTTGGTCAACGGCTTCTTGGAGTCCTTCCCGCCCCATCGCTTCGACGTGATCTCGTCTGGCCACGGGTGGCCCGGCTTGGCGGGGGTCAGCACCGCGCCGAGCTCGGCCGACTGGGCCGGGCTGAGTGGAACGGTCCGGCCGACGATGACCAGATCGTCGCCCCGGTACAGGCCGGCTATCACCACCTCGGGCCGGGTGATCGGCCCGAGCACACCACCGATCACAAACTCCCGGGTGGCCCTGTGCTTCACCTTCAGCCACTCGCGGCGGCCTCCGACGTACCGATGGAATCGAGTGCATGTCTGCTCTTGCCGGACTGGCTGACCACCTCGTCGTAGAGGTCACCGTTTGTCGAACGCTGTCAGCCAGTGATCAGTGCGCTTCGTTGTATGCGTCGCGGATCCGGCCCGGCACTCGGCCGCGGTCGGCGACCTCGTATCCGTTCAGGCGTGCCCAGGCTTTGATCTGGCGAGCGGCCGGTTCGGTTGCTCGGCGCCGGCTGGCGCCACGGAGTGGCTTCGCCGGCCGCGCTGCGGCGACGTGGCGAGCGTTTTGCGCAGAGCGGCGGGACCTCGGTGCGCTGGACCATGGCTGACGCTCCTGGTGGGGTTTGTGGGTGTTGCACACAGCATCGGATACGACGAGCCTCGAGGCGATCAGACGCGACGAGCGACGGCTGCTACCGATAGGGGCTCGGATGGTTCCGAGCGACGCCGGATGCGGTCGGAGTGACGTACGTGAGGTTGCTCCACGCGGTGCTTGCGATCGGGCGAGCGCGGCGGGATGCTGACGGCCGAGGGCGGTGCGCACCAGCCTCGGTGCGACCGAGTTGCCTCGTCATCGTCATGTGCCTGCGCTCGACCACTCAGGGCGATTACCCAGCGAAACGCGCACGCTGTGGCGAGGGTCTTGCTCCAGCGTGCTGCGAGCGGAAGCCAACGGGCCGAGTGCTGCGTCTTTCGAGCGCGCGATGCCTTCGGCGAGGGTTCGGCGCACGCGATGGTCGGCATCGGATGCCAGGCGAGTCAGGACGGCCTGATAGCGCTCCGGCTCCCGGACTGCGAGCAGTCCCGCCACCTGTCGCACGACGGTGTGCTGGCTGGCGGCCAGCAGGTCGGCGTCGACCGGGATGGTCGCAAACGGCAGTCCGTTGATGACGACAGCGGCGGCGTGGATGTCGCGCTGGACAGCGCTGCGCAGGAGACCGACGGCCTGATCGCGTACCCACTCTTGCTGCTCGGAACAGTCGGCGGCTGCGTGCGCGAGGCTCAATCCGTCTCCTCGCAGCGACGCGCTGCCGATGCTGATCTGGGCGGTGCTGAGCGGGTGCGGCTCGCGGGTGAGGTCGTCGAGCGCGCTGCCGTCGCGGTCCCCGACGGCAAACGACCTCGACTGCTCGAAGACAGCTGCTCGGACGTCGGGAGGCTGGGACAGCACCAGGTGGCGGGCACCCTTGAGTGCGTCCTGGCGGTTCGAGGCGGCTTCCCGGGCATCTGAGGCCACCACCATGAGCTTGTCGAGGCAGTCGCGGGCCTCGCTGGTTGACAGCAGACTCGCAAGGTAGGCCTGTCGGACCATCTCGGTGCCGAATTCAGTTCGGCTGGGGACTGGGTCGGGGCGAGCGAGGATGCTGTCACGCGCCGCTCGTGCGTGCTCCTGGACCAGCGCGTGGCCGGGGTCGATCGACTCAAGGACGACGTCAGCCAGGTAGCGGCCGTCCTCGACGAGGCCGACGATCCGGTCGCGCAGCGACTCCCTTTCCTCGGACGAGAGGCAGTCGCGCAGACTCGGTGGGAGGATCCCATCTTCGTCACGGCCTGACAGCAGCGCGAGGACCTCGCCCCGGGCTAGTGCCTTCTGGGCAGGCTGTGCGTCGTAGGACGCCAGGTCGATCAGCCGGGTCAGCGCCGTGCCGGCGAGCGCTGGGTGGGCCAAGGCGATGCCAACACAGGCGGTCGAGTGCTCATCGTCGGTGTGGAAGATGCGGTTCTTCTCGCGCGCGACGTCATCTGCCAGAAGGTCGAGGACCTCCTGCGCCTGTTGTGGGTTGCCACGGGGGGCTAGGTCGCAGGCAGTCTTGGCGGCCTGCAGCGTCAATGCTCCGGTTGGCGAGTCCATCAGTTCCCCTGCTCGACCACGGCGCGCCAGATCGAGAAGCCCCTCTAGGAGTCGAGTCGCGGTCTTGTCGTCCAGGAGGTCTTCTTGCGCGGACAGCTGGACCGCCTGCGCGTGGACCATCCACCACGGCTTGTCCGACCACGGGGTGGTCGGCAGGAGGAGATCGCCGACCCGTCCGGCGAGTTCAGTGACCTTCTTCCAGGCCCCTACACGCTGGTAGAGCGTGGCGGCGAGGGCAGGCTCCCGGTTGTCTGCGTAGATGTCACCGAGCACCTGCGCCGCATCGCCTTCGTGTGCCCATGACCCGGTGATGCAGGAGTCGAGGAGCCAGCGTCTGGCGGACAGCAATGCCTCGATCGGCTTGCCACGCACGAGCGCTGACATCGCCGCCTCACGGGGGTCGCGGCTTCGGTCAAGGATGCGGCCAGAGCTGGTGGCCCGCACCGCCTGCGCCAGCCGGTGCTCGTCGTCGAGAGCCGTCGTCCATGGGCCATACTTGATGTTCAGCTCACGGATCGCGTACAGCCAGTCGGCCGCGTCGTCGTTGAGCCCGGCATGGATGGCGTCCTGGACGGCGTCGCGCCATGCCTCTGACGCTTCCTCCACTCGACCCTCGAGAGCGCACCTGCGCGCTTCTCGGGCGTTGATCATGGCGGCCGCCCGGCCGGTCACGAGGTGTCGTCGTGCGGACCTCAGCAGGCTGCGTCGCTCGTCCTCGTCGTACTCGGCTTTCACCAGCCGAAGCCTGAGCAGGACGTCGGAGGTGGCGTCGTCCTCCTCCTGTGCCCGCTCGATGGCCGCCTCAACGAGGTCCTGGACCTCGGCCAGGCTGGCCGGCTCCGTGGCGAATAGGTCTTCGGCCAGGTACAGGACCAGCGGCGGGTGGTAGGCCTGATCCTCGATGTCGGCAGTGGCACGGAGGGCAGCGAGGAGTCCGGTTGGCGAGCCCACGGTGCGCATGGTGTCGCCGACGAGTGCGTCGAGGAGCTCACGATGTCGGTGGCGGCTGGCTGCGTCACCGACGTGGGTGTCGGCATCGCCGTCGAGCTTGGTCACGAGGCGGTCGAGCGCGCGGGCTTCGTCGCGCTCTCCGCGCATCACCGCGGCCACCGCCAGCTCGCTCGCCAGCGCGATGGCTTCGTCGGCCATAGTCTCAGCGTCCATCACGTCGAGCTGCCGGCGTCGCAGCACGAAGGAGTGGCCGTGGAACCCGGCGGCGGCGAGGCGCTCGGCCACCTGCCCGAACAACTCCGAAGCCTTGCGTGGGTCGTCTGCCCGGGCTGCCTCGGCGGCGCGCAGGGTCGGCTTCACGTCACTGGTGTTGAGGGGGCCGAGCAGGATCCGCTCCGCTTGCTCCTGGCGATCCGGCGGCGGAGCCGGGACTCCGGGCACTGGGACGCCTGTGCAGAAGACCGAGGCAGTCTCGCGGGTCCAGAACCGGGCGACGATGTCGGCGAAGCCCCGCAGCTGGTCATTGAGCACCTCGCCGCCCCACAGGTCGATCTCGAGATCGGAGTGCTCGTCTTGGAGGGCCGCGAGCTCTTCGGCGAGCTGAGTGGACTGCGTCGAGGCGGACGTGACCACGACGAACGCACGCGCAGCAAACGGGCGCGGCCCCTCGGCGAGCGTCTCGACCGCCGCACGCAGATCGGCCGCGGTCAACCTGCTGTACTCCTTGCACTGCACAACGACGTAGGAGCCATCGGCATCACGTCCGGCCAGGTCGATTCCGTGCTGGGCCTGGCCTTGTGTTCCGTACCGTCGGAACTTGACGTCGCGTGCACCCTGAACGCGCTTGAAGAGCGCCAGCACCAACTGCTCGAAGCGGTCCCAGCCCATGCTCAAGTCGAGGTCATTGCCGACCGGGCTCATGGACGGACCGCCGGGCTCTACGGGTGATACGAGGCGTGAATCTGTAGCGACTGGCATCCATGCCGGTGCCGAGGCCAGCTGAGCACAAAGACCAGAATCAGGATCTGCGCCGTCTGCTGGCACGGGCCCGGTTTCATCCTTCACGGGATGAAGTCTGCCCTGCGTCCTCGACATCTAGGGCGTACGGACGAACAGCGCCTCGTGGCGCACTGACAGCACCCAGACGACTGGGCGTACGGTCTGCACCTGGCCGAATTGGCCGACGCCCGCCGCGCACTCTTCATCGTGATGCATGTGGCGAACCGCTACCAGCATCCGGGCCCTCCCGAACATCAACGAGCTCGGCCTGCCTGCGTCCACGCTGGCCGACCGTCTCCTCGACGAAGCCGGCGTCGCCGTCCTCCCGGGCACCGCGTTCGGCGAGTACGGCGAGAACTACCCCCGGTTCTCGTACGCCGACTCGGTCGACAACATCCGCCGCGCCCTCGACGCCTAAACCGCACTCGTCAGTCGGTAGCGGCAACCACCATCAGCCAGTCGGCGCTCACAACCCGGTAGCCGAGCAGGTAGAGCCCGCGCAGGATTCCGGGCACGTGCGCGGCGCCATACACGACCGCCACGTCGATCGCCTCGTCCGCCCGATCGCGGACCACCCCGGCCAGCGCGGACAGCACCCGGCTGTCCCTCCGGTTGA
Organism: Kribbella orskensis; assembly: GCF_004342085.1. NCBI lineage: Bacteria > Bacillati > Actinomycetota > Actinomycetes > Propionibacteriales > Kribbellaceae > Kribbella > Kribbella orskensis. The sequence continues at coordinate 67,339 of NZ_SLWM01000027.1, read as the reverse complement.
GGAGCAACTCGTCGAGCTGGTCGAGATCGTCGCTTTGCCACTCCTCGTCCGCGGTCGGCAGGTCGTTCACCTCCATATCCGGCGAGAGCAGCCGACGACGACCGTCGAAGAACTGCTCGACGGTCACGATCGGGACCGCGACCCAGGCCGCCATCCGGAACGGCCATCGCAGCCCGCGCCACCCTTCGTCGAGTTCCGCCCCGGACATGTCCGGGGCGATCACCGGGACGCCCAGCTTGCCGTACGGGATGTCGTCCACGACCAGTCCCGACTCGGTGTTGGCCGGCATGACCCGGTAGGTCAACGTCAGCGCATCGGCGACCCTCGAGTCGCCGTGGATGCCCTCCACCACGAGCAGGTCGCACCCGCGCAGCCTGCGTTCGACGTCGCGGTAGAACTGCGGCTCGGCCACGTGCAGCATCGGGAAGATGATGACCGTCGGCCCGCCACCGCGCCGGGTCAGCCGCAACACCGCGGACCGCGTCCCGATCATGCTGTTCTCGATGATCTGCATCCCCACCACCCCCGACCCCAGTGTCAGCGCCTCAGGGGTCATCCGGCTCCGCGCATGTCCCGGAGGCGAACACGGTGAAGAACGAGGACATGCGCCGGATCTCGTCCTGGGTGGCGATCCCCGCAGTGCCGACGTGATCGACCCCAGCTGGCGGTACATCTTCTGGATCAACTACCCAGCTGGTACAGGTTCGACAGGTCGCAGACGAGCGCTCAGCCCTCAGCGGGGAGCGGCTCCAGCACCCCAGGGCCGTTGCTCTTCACGTTGTCCACGGCCTTCGACACCGCGTACATGTCGAGACTGCCGACGACCGGCGGCGCCATGATCGCGCCCTTGCCCGGCCGAGCGGCGGCGGGCGCCCGAGCTCGACGAGCACGGCGCCGGCGATCCGCGCCGAGCTCGGGTTCTAGTCGGGCCTACTCGGTGAACTTCTCGTGCGCGGCCATCGCCGCGCCGACGATGCCGGCGTTGTTGGGCAGCTGAGCCGGCTCCGACCGGGTCGTCGTCCGCGTGATGATCGTCGATACGCCGCCGGTCGCGGAACAGGTGCCGGGCCCGATCTCGAAGTGGCGGGTCAGGGGTCCACCTCGGCGGGAGCAGGTAGCTCGCCGCGTTCGTGGGCGGCGGCCGCGGCCTGGGCGAGTTCGAGATGCTCCAGCCGGTACCAGTAGTTCCCGGCGTCATCGCGGTCGGCGGGGAGCAGGCCTTCGGCTGCCAGCCGGCGAGTGTTGGACTGGCTCATGTCGAGGATTCTGGCCGCGGCCGGAGTGCGGACCTGCCCTTCCCTGCCCGGAGGCGGGACTGCGGCCTCCTGGGGTCGTGGGTGCTGTGCGGCGTACTGCTCTACCTCGCGGCGGAAGACCGGGCGCTTTGATCGGGCGATCGAGTGCAGCTCTCCGTTGGCGACCAGGTCCCGTACGACGCCAACGGGGCGGCGCAGGAGTCGGGCTGCCTCTGACAGTGGGATCGGTTCACCCCGGTCCCTGAGCTGTTCGGCGTCGATGCGGCGGATCCGGTTGAACGAGTGTGGGTCGCCGTACGTCGGGATTCGGCCCTTGTCCATCAGCCGGTACACCTTCTCCCGGTCGATACCGAGGATCACCGCCGCTTCGGCTGCCGAGATGCGGTCGTTGTTGCCGGCCGCAACGGTGGCATCGGAGTTGGGGACATCGGCTCCGGCAGGCTTCGACGGCATCCCGAAGATCTTGCCATCCAGCCGGGCGAGTGAGGCTGCAGGGTGACTGGTACTGCTGTTGCGCATCGGTCGAGCGCGGATCGACGCGGTACGGCGTACTGGGAGACAACCGCTGTACTCGTTGCCTGGTTCGGGGCCGCCCCGCTCTCCGGCACAGGCCTGGCCCGGCACCGGCGAGGGCTCAGCTGACCTCGAGCGGCTGGAGGAGGTCCGGGCCGTTGTTCCGCACGTTGTTGACGGCGGTGGAGACCGCGTACATCTCCAAGCTCCCATCCAGCGGTGGCGCCATCAGCGCCAGCAGGTCGTCGGTGGCCTGATTGCGGGGGTCCAGCCAGTCGTCCCAGTGCGCCTTGGCGATCGCCATCGGCATCCGGTCGTGGATCCGGCCGACCTCATCGGTCGCGGTGGTGGTGATGATCGTGTACGTCGGCACCCACGCGTCCGGGTCGTCGTCGGGCTTGGACTTGTCCCGCCAGAACTCGTAGAGACCGGCGAGCGCCAGGCTCTCCCCGCCGGCCGGGCGCAGCGCGAACGGTTGCTTCAGCGGCTTGCCGCTGCTCTCGCTGATCTGCTCGGTCTCCAGCCACTCGTAGAACGCGTCGACCGGGATCAGTGCCCGCCGGGACTTGAACGCCGCCCGGAACGACGGCTTCTCGTGAACCGTCTCCGCGCGAGCGTTGACCATCCGAGTTGACTGCACCAAGTCTCTATTGTCTGACGGCGTCGCCTGGTGATGTGGAGGTCTTGGTTCGTTGGACGCGCTTCGGCAGCAGCTGTTGCATGGCAGGGTTGATCTGGCGCGGGTGGGAGAGGTTGTCGCAGCGCGGGGGCGGTTTCCACCGTTCGTCGTTGATGGGCGACGCGTCAGCACTGTCGGGAGGTGGCCAATGATCGAGCTGGAACTACTGCCCGGCGGCAATGACGCGTCGGCGCTGGGGGTCAATGACGACGGCGTCGTGGTGGGGTCCAGCGATAACTCCGTAGGCGTTCGTCGCGCAGTGCTGTGGCGCGACGGCCGCATTGTTGACCTCGGCCTCGGCGACGACGTGGACAGCAGTGCGTCCGCTGTCAACCGGTACGGTGCCATCGTCGGGTCGGTCGAGCTGCTGGGGAACAGGGCGGGAGGATCCCGTGCGTTCATTTGGAGGGATGGCCGGATCACCGACCTAGGCAACCTAGGCGGCCATGTTGCCTGGGCTGTGGCGATCAACGATCACGACTGGGTCGTCGGTACAAGCTCGACCAAGAACGGTCAACCGCACGCATTCGTGTGGCGGTCAGGAGTCATGACCGACCTCGGCACGCTGCCCGGGCGTTACCAAGATTCCCGGGCGTACGACGTCGACAACGAAAGCCGAATCGTCGGGAGGTCGACCATCGATGGCATGAACGCCGTTCCGGTCATGTGGGACGAGAGCGGCATCCAGCGGCTGACCGACCGAACCGGCGGGGCGACCGGGATCAACAGCCGAGGCCAGGTCGCCGGAGGACTCGCGACAGGCGCCGAATCCTTCATCTGGACGCGCGGCCGGCTGACAGTGATCGGTCCGGTTGAGGACGAGATGTACGTGCAGGCCCATGGCATCGACCGTGACGGCCGAGTCGTCGGCACCACCGGGTTCCGTGCGTTCGTCTGGCACCGAGAAGAGTTCCAATGGCTCCCCGGCCTAAACACCCCAGGCGCAGTAGGCGCCAATGACATCAGCGACAACGGACGCTTCGTGGTTGGCAGCAGCGTCATCACCGCCGCCGGGGGCCAATTCGAACGACCGCTCCTGTGGAACCTAAGAGCAGGTGCCTCTCGACCGCCGCACCGAAGCACGACCCTGCAGCAGGTCGAAGAACCAGACAACCAGACGAGGCGAGATCAGACCGAGGGTGTCTAGTTCGGTAAAGCCCCCAGATCAGGTTGCGCAACTGCCTGACCGGCTCATCCAACGCCCCATCTGCCGCGATGCGGTCGTTGTGCGCGCCGACGGCCAACCTCCTCGCGACGGCGTCCGCCGAGCAAACCGGGCGTTCGCCCGCCAGGCGGATTTGACTAGTGCAGAGAAGCCTCGACCCGATCTTCAGGTCCTTCGCCCAGAACGGGACCAGGCCCCACCGGAAGCTGCGAAGCTGCCGAACCGGATCCTCATCGTCCGGAGCGTCCTTCGGCGCCCGCGCGATGACGACCGGCGCCTGCTTCGTCGGCGCGACGTTGTAGTCGGGCCCGCGGAGCTCGTCCGCGTTCTGCTCGTCGACAAGGAACTGCTCGAGCAGGTTCGCCCGGCTGGCTGCTGATGCGTAGCGTCCACACATGCTGTCCAGGCTGCCACGCCGGGCCCGGCATACCGGACCGAACCCGGTGAGCGGGAATTGTGTCCGATCAGCGGTCGCCGAACGCCTGTCGCTGGTGGTTACCCGGCCGCGCCGGGCAGCGGCGGTACGTCCTCCGGCAGTAGATCCGCGCGGGGGCGGACGTAGCGGAGTCCGTGCCGCCACTGCCCCGCCTGCATCGCGGCGTCGGCCAGAACCTCGACCACAACGGTGGGCTGCACCTCGGTCAGCGGCTTCTTCGAATCCCGGCCGCCCCAGCGCTGGGAGGCGATCTCGTCCGGCCACGGGTGACCTCGCTTGGCCGGACGCAGTACGGCGCCGAGCTCGGCGGACTGCGCCGCGGTGAGCGGGACGGTTCGGCCGATCCCGACCAGGTCGTCGCCGCGGTACCGCCCGCGATCACCACCTCGGGCTGGTCGATCAGGCCCAGCACCCCGCCAACCAAGACCTCTTCGGTGGCTCTGTGCTTAACCTTTAGCCAATCGCGCCGGCCACCGACGTACCGGGAGCCTGCGCCCTTCACGACCAAGCCCTCGACGCCCATGGCGTCTGGGAGTACGTCGAACCACTCCTGGGCTTCCTCGAGGTCGTCGGTCACCGGCGACAGTTGCATCGGCAGCGCCCACGCCGCCGCCAGCTGCTCCAGACGCCGGCGACGTACGGTCCACCGCTGGGTGCGCAGGTCGACCCCGCCGATCGCCAGCAGGTCGAACGCGACGTACGACGCCGGCACGGTGGAGACCAGGTTGCGCGCCTTGGCCGGCGACGTGACGAGGCGCCGCTGCAGGGCGTCGAAGCTGAGCCGGCCGTCCGCGCCGAGGATGACGAGTTCGCCGTTTATCTTGAGTCGGTCGCTGGGTTGTGCTGCATTACTGGTTGTGGGCGTCGTGGACATGTCCACGACGCCCACGTGATCTGGTTGCCGCCGGCCCCGGATTCTCATCTGGGCTCGGGCGGGGTGTGGGTGACACTGTGGCCATGAGCACCTTGTCGACCAGGCTCGCCGAGCGGGTCAAGGTATGAGCTGAAGTGGGACGGCCTTCTTCACTGAATTAGTCAGGCACCGAAGCCAGACCTGTCGTGGTTTGTAGGCCGCGACTGGCCCCGACGGCCCGGTGGCGCTGCAGTCCTGACGGTCGGGTGGTGGCCTCCGCGGTTCCTAGCGGCCCCAGCGAGCGAGTGGTGTCAGCAGTCGGTGGTCGAGCACGCGGCCAGGAGCGACGCGGTTTCCCACATCGACAGATCGCGAGAGTCAGCCTCAGTCCGTGCGACACGTATCGGGGCCAGGTCGGATTCGATCGGGTGCTGAGCAGTCCAGGACACGGACGCGTTTGCTGCCGCCTTGCCGAGGACGACGCCGAGCCATACCGACGGCCGGTCCGGCAGAGCCGTCATCGAGGTCTCGAACGCCCGCTCGACAATGTCGACGCTTGTCCGTCTGCAGTCCTTGGAGAGTCGCGGGGCGGACCGGAGCACCTCCACAATGCTGGTTTGGGCGGCCGAAGCGACGGCAGACCGGGCGTAGGCATCGGGCGCCTGGCCGCGGAAGGCGATCGGCTGCGAGCGTGGCGCGACCGCGTTGAGCGCGTCAGACACCGCGATGTGCAGAGTAGCCACCATCCGGCTCTCGATCACAGGGCCCACGCAGGCGGCAACGCCCGACTCGTCGACGAACGCACTCCACCTCGCGGCCGTGTTGCCGGAGGTGGAGTCCACCCCCGGCGGTCTGGAGACGTCGGGGGCCGGACTGGCGACAGCGGCGGTGGGAACGAGCAAGACACCAGCCACCAATGGGGCGACCAGAAGTCCGGTACTGCGGGGGAAGAAGGAACGGCGGTGCCTCATGACTAGCCTCCTGAACAAGGTCCGGGGTAGATCCCGGGCCACGCTTCGACGCTAGGTTTCGCCTGCAGGCAGCAGGAATACGCGGTTTCGCGTATGGCTCGACGGCGCAGCTGCGGCGTAACGTCGCAAGCGGAGGCACCAATGGCCGACAACATCACCGAACGAGATCTTGCAGCATTGCGCGGTCTGCTCGATCCCGACCACGTCGAGGATCCGGGGCCCGCGCTGCCCTGGCAGCTCATGGAGCACCTGCGCGAGCTCTTCCACTGCGACTACTTGGAGCTCGACCGCACCGAGTCGGCCGCGGAATCGTTGCTGTTCGAGCAGACATTGGGCGAGATCCGGGAATATGACGACGAGATGCCTCCCGAGCCGCACTACTGGGAGCACTATTGGTCGACGGACGCCTGCAACTACCCCGACCGCACCGGCGACCTCGCGCACGTGACGAGGTTGAGCGACTTCCTCTCCGACCGCGAGTGGCGGGCCAGCCCTATGTACACCGACTTTGGCCGTGTCGGGCAGGTCCGGGGGATGTCGGTCTACCTCCCCGACGGGCCCCGGCAGCTGCTTCGGCTGATGTTCTGGCGTGGCCGGGGCCGGGACTTCGACGAGCGCGACCGGCTCATGCTCACCCTGCTGCGGCCGCACCTGGTCGCCGCTTACCGCCGCGTCGAGCGCCGACGTCGGGCACCCGCAGCGTTGACCGCCCGGCAGCTCGAGCTCCTGCAGTACGTCGCACAGGGGTCCACCAACGCGCAGATAGCCCGCCGGATGCGGCTATCGGAGGGAACCGTGCGGACGCACCTGAACCACATCTACGAGCGGCTCGGCGTCACCAGCCGGACCGCGGCCGTCACGAGGATGAGCAGCGCCGGGCTGGAGTAGCCGGGGGCCATCCGGCTGGAAGCCGGCCGAGCCAAACGGCACTGCTGTCGCGGGGCACCGCTGATCACACAGTCCGACAGAGCTGCTCGACCGGCAGCACCGGAAGCCAGTCATCGCCTGGCACCGTCCACGACTCCTCGCCGGCATCGACACCAGCCACCCGCTGTACACGCATGGCTCTCCCGCCGTGTCGTAGACACCGCGAACCTAGAGCGTCCACAACGGGAACCCGGGACTTTAGCGGCAAGTCGTCGACGTGTTGGACGACCCTCTGAAGACCTCAGATAACGCCGTCGAGCACGCAGCCGTCCGGTAGCTGCCGCGCGGCTGCGGCGGCGATGTCGGGGAAGCGGTCGGTGAGGTCTTTGCGTTGCCGCGACCAGATCCGTGCCTGGTCGCCGCGGCGGATGATGCTGGCCCGGCTAGTTGACTGAACTCTTCTGAGCACCCCAGTTGGTGCTACTGCGGGTGTCGGGAGAGGGTGTGGCGTGCCAGTTGTGGATCCGGGTCGTGTGGTCGAGTTCGAGTCGGGTCTGCGGTGGCGGGACGGACCGATGCTTAGACGGACTCTCCAAGGTCTTGAGCCAGCCAACCCGGCGTGTCGAGTCGGATGGGCTCTGTACCGATCAATTCGGTCAGGAGCGACTCGAGCTCGGCAAGTTTCGCGGGACCGATCCGCCGTTGCCACTGTTCGCGCAGTTCGTCGAAGATCCGCTCGCCCTCGCGCAGCATCGCGAATCCCCGGTCGGTTACGTGGAGGCGCATCCGGCGGGCGTCAGCCGGATCCACCTCGCGAGCGACATAGCCACGCTCCTCCAGGATCGCCACCGTCCTCGCTGCTCCTTGCTTCGTGACCGACATACGGCGGCCCAACTCGGAGGCGCTGTCGGCACCAGCTGCGATGGCCCGCAGGGCGAAGTCGTGAACCGGTCGAACGTCCTCATAACCGCGGGCGGCCAGTTCGAGCGTGGCCGCGTCGACCAGCGAACGAAAGCCTCCGAGCATCAGCAAGGCGAGGTCGGCACCAGAGCGAGACATGGCACCAGCCTATGGCCCCACCTAGACATAGACAACAATGTTGTCTATGGTGAAAGACAACAATGTTGTCCAATTAGGAGCACAGTATGACGACCATCACTCCGGCCGGCGCCACACTTCCCGGCATCACCCATCACAGCGCAGACGTGAACGGAACCCAGTTGCACTACGTCTCCGCCGGCGGCTCCGGATCGCCAGTCGTCTTGATCCACGGCTTCCCGGAGACCTGGTGGGTCTTCAACAAGCTCATCCCCTTGCTCAGCCGGCAGCACCGTCTCTTTGCCGTCGACCTGCGTGGCTTCGGGGACTCCGGCACCGCGGGAGACGAGCACAACAGCTCGGTCGCGGCGGCGGACCTGAGCGAGCTCATCACCACCCTGGGCGTCGGCCCCGTCCATCTGACCGGGCAGGACGTCGCCGGCGCGACCACCTACCGCGTCGCGGCCACCCACCCCGAACTCATCAAGAGCTTCACCGCGATCGAGACCGGACTGCCCGGATACGGGGTCGAGATGCTGGGCGACGTCACCCACGGCGGAGCGTGGCACATCGGCGTGCTCGCCGCGCCGGGCATCGCCGACATGCTCCTGACCGGTCGCGAGCGAGCCTTCCTCGCCGACTACGCGATCCCAGCCATGAACGGCACACCTGGCGCATTCAACAGCGGCGACGTGGACGAACTCGTGCGCTCGTACTCGCGGCCGAACGCCTGGGCCGGCGCGACCGGCCTCTATCGGTCGCTGCTGTCGGAAGGCGAAGAGATCAAGGAACTGGCAGCCCGGAAGCTCGAAATGCCCGTACTCGCAATCGGCGGATCATCGGGAGAGTTCACGCCCGGCACCCTCGCCCAGGTCGGCACCGACGTGACCCCGGTCGTGCTCGACGGCATCGGGCACTTCGTGGCCATGGAAGCACCCGAGCGCCTCGCCGGCACCCTCCTGTCGTTCTACGAGAAAGTCGACCAGTCCTAACGAGCAGACCCGTCGACCGGCGCGGAACCTGGCTCGCGCACTCCAGAGCTTGACTTGTTCAGTGAAGGTAGCCGTCCCACTTGGGTTCGTACATGCTGCCGCCGGGCAGCGCGTTCGGGCCCGGGATGGTGTCGACGGCCCGGGCGAGCTCGAGGTCGACCGGGCCGACCAGGTCGGCCGGGAGACAGACTTCCGGATCAGGTTTGCGGGCCCAGGGCATCGTCACCTCGCGTCCTTCGGCGGCCGAAGGGTGGCCACACGACGGCGATCACCCGCTTCACCTGGTCCTCCGGATCTCGCTTCGGGCAGAAACGGTGGTGCTCGGGAACATCCGCCCCGTCACACTTGCCGCACCACCAGGCCATGAGGTCAGGATGCGCCCCACCGAGCGCCACGCGCTGCAGCTGAGTCTGCGCCGACTCGGAGCTGACGGCAGGCCTGGACATGCCGCAACAATCCAGCCGAGGACCCAGGGTTACCTCACGTGGCCGTACAGGCATCGTCGGTGGTTGCCTGAAGCCCCGGTACTGCCAGGCCCGCCACCGCACGCCTGGACGCTGTCCGCGCGCCAAGGGCACTGTGAAGTGGTGGTGGACATCGACTCCGTAGCCGTGGAGCTATACGGGCTGACCCCGGACGAGTTCACCGCTGCCCGCAACCAGCTGGCCAAGGCCGCCAGCGGAGGCTCGACCGCGGCAGCGATCAAGGCGCTCCGGAAGCCGACGCTGGCGGCATGGCTGGCCAACCTCCTCGTGCGGGCCGACCCGGACGGCATCAACGCCCTCACCGAGCTCGGCGAAGAACTCCGCGCCGCACACCTGTCAGCAGACGGCGCCCGCCTACGCGCGCTCACGCCGAAACGGCACGACCTGGTCAAGGGATTCGTGGCGTCGGCTCGCGCCGAGGCGCAGAAGCTGGACCGCGCGACCACCCCCGCCGTCGCGGACCGGCTCACCGAGACCCTCGATGCCGCGCTCATCGACCCCGGCGCTGCCCAGCTGCTGCGCAGCGGTCAGCTGACCAGTGCGCTTCGGCACGTGGGGTTCGGCGTCGTCGACGAGAGAGCGGCGAGCCCGCAAGGCTCGCGCCGATGAAACCCCGCACCGTCCGCAGTACGCCGGCGAAGAAACCGACCCGGAAAGCCGCCCGGCCGGAGCCGTCAGGTGCCGACCGGGCAGTGCAGCGCCGCCGGGCAGAGCTGCAGGCGCGCGCGGACGAGGTCGAGGCCGAGTACCGCGAAGCCGAGAACGAACGCGCCGAAGCCGAATCCGTCCTGGACGCGAACCAGCACCACGTCGCAGACCTCCAGGCCACCATCGAGCGCCTCAACGAAGAGCTCGAGCACGCCCGCGAGCAACTCAAGACCGCCCATCGCGAAACGTCGCGGCTCGAGCGGGCGCTGGACCGTGCGACCCGCACCGCCGCGGCCGTACAACGCCGACGCGACGCCCAGCAGCAGCGGCTCGCGAACTTCGACGGCTAGGTCATGAAGCGCCCGGCTCGATCGGGCCCGGGTGACAGTTCACGCCCCGCCAGATCCAGATGTGCCCCTGCCGTGGCCGCTCGTACCCCAGCGCCCACCCCGCGGCATCCGGGACGGTGCGACCTATCCGCTGCGCAGCCCTGATCCGCTCCACGAAGTCTTCCTCGTGGAACTGCTGGCCGGCGCCAGGGCCATCCTGCAGCCGGATCGTCGGTCCCTTCGACGTGGCCATCAGCCACGCTCCGTCTGGCGCAGATCGGCTTGTCGGATCCACACGAATCTGCCGTCGACGTCGCGGACCCGCCCGATCCACTCCCCGTTCTCGCGGACCCAGGCGTCCAGGACGCCGGCCGGCTGAAAGGCTTCGACCGGAACGGGCGGGTCGACGCGGCGAACGGTGTCGCGGTCGCGGTAACCGTGCGCGTCGTACTGGAGCTCCAGATCAGCCGCCTGATCGTGCGCGGCCTGCTCGGCCAGGCCCGAGCCGCGCTGCCCGTTGGCGGCGTTGTCCCAGACCATCCAGTCGCGCTCGCCGTCGCCCGGGCGCACATTGAACCGTCCCACCATGACCCCTGTCATGTCGCAGGACATCGGTGACGGTTCTGGATCGGGACATCGGTGACACTTTCGGGGATCTTGGTGGTGACACTTCGGTGAGTCGGCGGCGCGGGTGAGGCCTGGCTCGGTCGACTGCGCCGGTGCCGAAGAACGAGTCTGTTGATCCCGGTGTCCGTCTCGCGACACCAAGAAACTCCAACGCGCAATGATGCGCGCGACCGGGCGTGCCGCCGGCCCGCTTCGCGCATGGTCGTAGCGTCCCAGCCCGCCGCCTCGATGGACGTGATCGATCGAGCCGCCCACTCAGCCGGGAGCACACACACCCAGCCGGAGCATCACGCCGCGGCTGGCCGCTCCCGTGCCGCTCTAGTGCTGTGGCCAAGAATTTGCCCCGCTACACGAATCTGAGGATCGGCGCTCGTCACGTCCTGCAGTTGTCCATTGGCGCCCTGGGATGCGAAGTCAGGAAACTGTGATCAGCCCCGGGCCTGCCTCGATTACGACGTCACCCGGATCCACATCGTGGCCTGCGTCGCAATGGATGCGGACTCCGACGGCTGCGCCGCAGGCGCGGTGGGTCGCACGCACGGGCGGGCCCGCCTCGTCGGTCTCCCACTTCGAACCCCATTGAAGCAGGGCATAGACAACGGGCTGGAAGTCCATTCCCTTGGCGGTCAATTGGTATTCGTGCCGGGTCCGCTGACCGGGCTCCTGGTAGGGCACCCGCTCCAGCAGCCCGGCGGCGGTCAGTTCCTTGAGCCGGGCTGCCGCCGCGGGCTCACCGATCCCGACTCGGCGGACAAAGTCCTCGAATCGGCGGGTGCCGAAGATCGCCTCCCGCAGGACCAGGATCGCCGAACGAGTGCCGACGACGTCGATCGAGGCGGCGACCGAGCAGTTGGCCATCGACCAGGTCTCCCGGTGGCTGAGCAGATCTGTCATGTCACGAGTGTAGGGCTGACTTGCGTGAACAACAGTCTGGGCCGTAGTCTGCCAACTGACTTAGGCAAACAGAAGCCAGCCTGGCGAGTAGTCGACTGCTGCGGCGTCGGAAAGACGGCCACCTGGGTCGACGGTTGTGAGCTGGTGCCGCGGATCGAAGGTGGGCGGGATGACAGACATTCTTGATACGCGAAGCGTGCCTGCCGCCGTTCGCGCCGAGGTGGTACGGGAGACGATTGCCAGCGCGAAGGTGCGGGTCGAGATCGATTTCCCAGCCGAGGCTGGGCCCGCGGCTGCGTACGGCGCCATCAGTCAGCTCGGACAGCTGACGGTGTGTTCGGTCCGCTCGAACGCGCTCACTGTGGAGCGGACACCGGCCCTGGCCCGGGACGAGCTTGCGCCGAGCATCTTCCTCGGTCTCCAACTGGCCGGTTCGAGCCTGGTCGTCCAGGGTGGCCGGGAAGCGGTCCTCAAACCACGCGATCTGGTCATCTACGACTCGACCGCGCCGTACACGCTGGTCGATCCCGACGGCATCCGCCAGCACTTCTTCCGGATCCCCATCGCTGCCCTGGGCCTGCCGCACGACGCGATCAGACAGATCTGCGCCACGACTCTCAGCCCCGGGCATCCGATCGCTGACCTGGTCGCCACCTATCTGTATCGGCTGGCAAGCCGCCCGGACATTTACACCCACCCGGCTGCCGACGCGGTGAGCCACCCGAGTGTCGCACTGGTCCGTGCGCTCATCACCACCCACCTGGATGCCACCGCACTGGGGAAGGAACCACTCCACGCGACACTGCGGTTGCGGATCCTGGAGTACGTCCGCGCCCGGCTGGGCGACCCCGGGCTGCACCCCGGCCAGATCGCCGCCGAGCACCACATCTCGGTGCGGCACCTCTACAACGTCCTCGCCGCGGGCGGGATTTCGCTCGGTGACTGGATCCGCAATCAGCGGCTGGAGGGCTGCCGCGAAGACCTCGCCCGGCCCGGGTTGCGATCGTTGACGATAGCAACGGTCGCCCGGCGTTGGGGATTCACCGATCCGTCCAGCTTCGGCCGCGTCTTCCGTGCTGCCTATGGGCTCTCGCCGCGCGACTGGCGAGCCCAGGCACACCGTGATCCGGTAGGTGCCACGGTGTCTCGACCCTGATCTCGCCACCGTAGTAGCCGCTGAAACGTGCGCCGACCGCCGATGTCTGCACTGCGTGCGCGGTCCTCGGCCGGAGGTGGTGGCGGGCTAGTCGAGCTCTCGCCACTGCCATGTGGTCATCTCGGACGCCGCGAAGGTGGCGGTGGACCATTCGTGCACAGGTATCTGCACGGTGTGCAGGATAACGCGCGCAACGGCGCCAGCGGCTGCGGCCGGCCCTAGCGTCGATTCCGACACCACGAACGGTGTCCTCGACGGGCGGCCCACACGCCACCTTCTGGACGCACGCCGAGCCGTTCACGCCGCGCTGCTGAAGCTCCTCTCCAAGCTCGGCACCGCCGCTGAACCCCCCCCCGCCCGGCGAGCCCGCTGAGCGGATAACGAACCCCGCAAAGGACATGCCATGCGTACACCGAAGAAGTCACTGCCCGCGGCCGTCGCGGCCCTCACCGCCGGCGTGCTCGCGCTGGGCATCGGCACCGCCACCGCCAGCAGCGCGCAAACCATGCAGAACGACGCGCCGCTCAAACCGACGATCGTGCTCGTGCACGGCGCGTGGGCCGACGGCTCGAGCTGGTCTGCCGTCACATCAAAGCTGCAGAGCGCCGGATACACCGTCGACGTCGAGGCAAACCCGCTGCGCGGCCTCGCAACCGACGCGCAGTACCTGCGTGATCTGCTGGCCACCATCCCTGGCCCAGTCGTGCTCGTCGGGCACTCCTACGGCGGCATGGTGACCACCAGCGCTGCCACCGGCAACCCCAACGTCAAGGCCCTCGTCTACGTGGATGCCTTCATCCCCGACCAAGGCGACAGCCTAGGCGCGCTCGCCGCCGCACAGCCCGGCTCCGAACTGGACCCGAACACCTCGATCACCACGGTGCCGATCCACGACGCCGGCGGAAACGTCATCAACGCCGACGTCTACATCAAGCCGAATCAGTTTGCGGGCCTCTTCGCCGGTGGTATCCCTGCCAAGCAGGCCGCCGTCCTGGCCGCCACCCAGCGGCCACTGACCGCCAGCACGCTCAGTGAGACCCTCGCTGGTGTTCCGGCGTGGAAGACCATCCCGTCCTGGGACCTCATCGGTACGGCGGACAAGGTGCTGCCACCGGCGGAGCAGCAAATCATGGCGCACCGCGCCGACGCGCACATCACCAAGGTCGACGCGCCGCACCTGTCGATGATCTCCGACCCGGACGCGGTCACCGACGTGATCGTCGACGCCGCCCGTGCCACCAGCTGACCGGCCAAGCGAATCGTCACCGATGTCCTGACACATCGAGTGTCACCGATGTCCTGATGCAGAACTGTCACCGATGTCCTGAGACATCACATACGCACTGATCGATCTACCAGGATCCACTAGAACATACTTTCCCTTAAGCTCAAATCCTGAGATCAGGGTGTGACCTGGGGGTCTGCGTCGTGCACGGTGTTCGCGACGCAGACCCCCCAGGGCCCACTCAGTTGCAGGCTGCGCCGGCTTCCCGAACTGGGCATTGCAGTTCGACCACCACGTTGTCGGGGTTGTGCGAGTCGAGCTGGAGTTGGCGGTGAACGCCATAGGACTCGGGAGCGGGCCGGTATACCCCAGAATCCTGCTGCTTCAGTGAAGATCCGACTGGACCTCGTTCAGTCGATGCCTTCGACGACGCGGAAGTCGCGCTCGACGCCGTCGGAGAGGGCGACCAGCGCCTCCTGGTAGGCCGCACTCTCGCGCGCCGCGACGGCCTGCTCGAAGCTGTCGAACTCGATCAGGACGGTCCGCTCGGCGATTCCGGCGTCATGCGCCACGACCCTACCGCCACGGGCGAGGACCCGCCCGCCCCCGGCCTTCACGGCCGGACCGGCCAGCTTGTTGTAAGCAGCCAGCTTCTCAGGGTCTGAAATGGTGCGGTAGACGCTGACCCAGTAGCCCTTGGGCATGGAACCTCCAGTGTTGGGATGAGTGCATCTGACTTACGGGTTGGTCTCGGACGAGCGTCGGCGGGCGAGAGCGAGGCTTGTCAGCGTCGCGATCGCCATGGCGCCGATGCCGACCAGCGCCGCGGTGGTGTAGGCGCTGTCGTCGGGGAAGAGGTGGCCGGGGCCGGTGCCCGCGGCGAGGATCAGGCCGCCGATGGCGCTGCCCAGGGAGTACCCGACGCGGAGCTCAGGTTGCGGCTGAGTGGAGAAGCTGACGCACAGCTGGGCGACCCTCCTCGTCGAGACGGATGACAAGATGCCGGTTCCACCGTTCGTCGGTACGGGGGTGGTCGGAGCGCCAGTGACACCCGCGGCTGTCCTCCCGGGTGATCGCTGCTGCGACGACCGTTCGCGCCACCGTCGCCAGGGGGCCGTCTCCCGCCGACTCGAGCTCGTCGAGGGCGGTCTGCAATCCGGCGCCGTCGCGGCGGATACCGGCGTGTTCAGTCAGGATCGCCCGGATCCTGTCCGGTTCGCGGTCCTCTCCCAAGGTCAGCCAACTGGGCTGCCCGTACGACTCCGCGGGCAGGTCGAGGGTCAGAGCCGTGGCGACGCGCCGCCCGAAGACCAGGCCTTCGAGCAGGCTGTTGGATGCCAGTCTGTTGGCTCCGTGGACGCCACCGCCCGCGGCCTCGCCGACGGCGTAGAGACCCGGCACATCGGTTGCGCCGTCGCGGTTCGTCCGGATTCCGCCGCACAGGAAGTGTTCGGCCGGGGCTACCGGGATCGGCTCGCTCAGCATGTCGACGCCGATTCGCCGGCAGGACGCCAGGACGGTCGGGAACCGCCGGCGGATGGTGTCCTCCGGGATCGACCGGGCGTCCAGCCAAACGTGCTCGCACCCGTCGCGCCGCATCGTCGACTCGATGGCCCGGGCAACGATGTCCCGCGGAGCGAGGTCGGCACGCGGGTGCACGTCGGTCATGATCCTGCGGCCGCGCAGGTCACGGAGTACGGCGCCTTCACCGCGGACGGCCTCGGTGACCAAGGGGAGCTGACCTGTGCTGTTGCCGGTGAAGAGTGCGGTCGGATGGAACTGTACGAACTCCATGTCGACCAGCGACGCCCCGGCCTGCAGCGCCAAGGCGATGCCGTCGCCGCGGACGGTCGACGGATTCGTGCTGGCCAGGTAGGCGTTGCCGATCCCGCCGGTGGCCAGCACGACGGCGCGAGCGTCGATCTGGCTGACGTCCGCGTCCTCCTCGACGAGTACGCCGGCGATGTGTCCGGAGCCCGACTTGATCAGGCCGACGGCCCGTCCTGTCACCGTCCGGACGCCGGCGAGCTGCACTGCCTGGTGGAGCGCGCGATGAACTTCGGCGCCGCTGGCATCGCCGCCGGCATGGACAACCCGGTGGCGGTCGTGGCCACCTTCGAGGGTTCTCGACAGTGAACCGTCGCTGTCGCGGTCGAAACGAGCGCCCAGGGCGATCAGTTCGGCCAGGCGCTGTGGACCTTCCTCGACGAGTGCGCGGACATTGCGCGGGTCGCAGAATCCTGCGCCGGCGATCTCGGTGTCGTGGGCGTGGTCGAACGGGTCGTCGTCGCCGTACGCGGCGGCGATCCCGCCCTGTGCCCACGGTGTACTCCCGGAACCGGCACTGACAAGGAGTATGTTCCGGGTCGCCGCGAGGCCCAGCGCGGCCGACAGGCCGGCCACACCGCTGCCGATGACGACGATGTCGGCGGATCGTCTCACCGAGCACCACCGGGTCTGCCGATGGCAACCATCCGCTCAACCGACTGCCGGGCACGCTCGGCCACGTCGAATGGCACCTCCACCTCGTCGCGGCCCTCGCGGAGGCACCGCAGCAGCAGTTCGGGCGTGATCATCTTCATGAAGCGGCACGAGGCCTTCGGGTTCACCGGCCGGAAAGTCGTACGCTGGTTGACCTTGCGCAACTGGTGGAGCATGCCGATCTCCGTCGCGATCAGCGCCGTCTTCGCCGTCATGTCGCGAGCGGCGCCGAGCATCCCGGAGGTGGAGAGAATCCGGGTCCGGTCCGCGGGCAGATCACCGACGCCGGCGAGCCAGATCGCCGAGGACGCGCAGCCGCACTCCGGATGCACCAGAACCTCCGCCGTCGGATCGGCCGCCACCTGAGCCCGCAGATCGGCCGCACTGATCCCGGCGTGGACGTGGCATTCACCCATCCACACGTGGATGTTGTCGCGCCCCGTCTGCCGTCGCACGTGGTTGCCGAGGAACTGGTCGGGCAGGAACAGGATCGGCTGGTCCGCCGGGATCGACTCCACCACGTCCACAGCATTCGACGACGTGCAGCACACGTCGGCCTCCGCCTTGACCGCGGCGCTGGTGTTGACATAGGCAACCACCGCGGCACCGGGATGCTGGGCCTTCCAGTTGCGCACCTGATCGGCGTCGATCGTGTCGGCCAGCGAACACCCGGCCTGAGCCGTGGGGATCAGCACGGTCTTGTCCGGACTGAGCAGCTTGGCGGTCTCCGCCATGAAGTGCACGCCGCAGAAGACGATGGTCGATGCCTCGGTGCGCGCGGCGATCCGCGACAACTCGAGCGAGTCGCCGACGTGATCGGCCACATCCTGGATCGCGGGGTCCTGATAGTTGTGGGCGAGGACGACCGCGTCCCGCGCGCGGGCCAGGCGTCGCACCTCTTCTGGCCAGGTCGTCGCAGTGCTCTGGGCAACGAACATTGCCTTCTCCCTTCCTTCGGCTAGTTTTCGCCTGTTAGGCGATAACTAGGGGTGACGTTACCATCGGCGACATGCCCGTCGCCAAGAAAAGTGATCCGGTCAACATCCCCAGCTATCCGCACGAGGTGCTGGCCGTGGTGCTTTCCGTCCGTGACGGCAATCTGTGCGTCCTGCTGTGGCGGCGCGGGCAGAGCCCGTTCAGGTATCGCTGGGCGCTGCCCGGGGGTGGCGTGCAGCCCACGGAACGGCTCAGGGAGGCGATCACCGGTCATCTCGCGGCGAAGGTCGATGTCCGTGATGTCGCCCATCTGGAGCAGTTGGCCACCCACAGTGCGATCGATCGAGATCCGCGGGCGCGGGTCCTCGCGACCGCGTACCTCGGGCTCGTTCCGTCCGACGTACAACCGAATCTGCCGGCCGACACGGCCTGGCACCGGGTGGACGAGTTGCCGCGTACGGCGTTCGACCACCACTACTTCATCGACGCGGCCGTGGGGCGGCTACGGGCGAAGCTCTCGTACACGAACATCGGGTTCGCTCTGGCTCCGGCTGAGTTCACCATCGCCGAGCTACGCGACCTGTTCAGTGCCGCCTTGGGCTATGAGCTCGGCGCGACCAATCTGACCCGAGTTCTGACCCGGCGACAGGTCATCGGCCCGACCGAGCGGACCGCCCGGCCCGGACAGTCCGGCGGGCGCCCCGCCGCGGTCTACAAGTTCGTGGCCCGCGAGTTGACGGTGACCGACCCGTTCGCCGTACTGCGCCCACCCCGATGATCCGGCTCACGGCCGCACAGTCTGCTCCTGAGGCTCGAACGGACTGATCAGCAGGCTGGTGTCGAGCGCCGGTGCCGAGTGCGTCAGCGCGCCGACAGACAGGGCGTCGACTCCGCTGGCGGCGATGTCGGCGACAGTCTCGAGACTGATGGTGCCGGAGGCCTCGAGCCGGCATCCGGATCCGGATGCGTCACGCTGCTCGACCACTGACCTGATGACGTCGGTGGACATGTTGTCGAGCATGATCCACTCGACCTGGCAGTCCAATGCCCTCGTAGGCCTCGGCCAGCGTGGCGACTTCGACCTCGACGGCCAGGTGCCGGCGGGTCGCAGCCATGCCGTCGCGGACCCTTCGGACGGCTGAGCGGACGCCACCTGCGGCAACTGTCACCCGAACCCGATCGACTGACCTGAGCCGTCGCCGCGGCGGCGCAGCGGCCGGGCGACCACTCGATCGCGCCGCGCCCGTCTCGCGCGGCGGATCATCTCGATCCGGTCGGGGTCGAACCACCACTGCCGGTCCTGGAAGACGGCTGGCAGTTTCTCCGCCGCGGCCAGCTGGGTGACGTAGATGGCGGTGAGCCCCAATCGTTCAGCGGTCTGTTTGGTGTTGAGGTATCCGGGCGGGCCGGCGGGGCGCCGGATCGGCGGTTGGGTTTTCGCGGCCGTGATGGCCGCGAGGTCGGCCGGGTAGACCATCGACTGCGTGCCAGGGACGAGTCGCAGGTGGCCGTCGGCGACGAGCTCGAGGGTGGCCTTGAGCGATCGACCCTGCGTGAGGGCGGCGTCTTTCAACGGGATCGGTTCGCCCTTGTCGCGCAGCGCCTCGACGTCCGACAGCAGCAGCGGGCGGCCGTTGTTCGGCGGGCCGTGCCGGGGCACCCGGCCGAGCGCGACATACCGGTGGACCTGCGCGGGCTTCTTGCCCAGGACAACGGCTGCTTGCGCGATAGAGATCCGGGGGTCGTCGACCATCCGAGGCTGCCCGAGCAGTGGATCGACGGGGGGTTCGCCCGGTTCTTCGTGCTGGTCGCCCGCCATGCACCAAGCCACACACGAACGGCGTGCTGGCTAGTGTTCCAGCGTGTTCAGTCGCTGTTGCTCTGTGTCGCGGCGCTTGCGGACGGCGGCGGCGTTGCGTGCGGCCTGGTGGAAGGCGCGTTGCAACCGCGGGAGTTGTTTGCGGGCGTCGCGGAGGGCTTGGCGGGTCTATTCGAGTTGGTCGTTGAGCCGGTCGAGGTCGGCTTGCAGGTCGGCGAGCCGGTGCTGGTGGGCGTCGAGCAGCTGCTCGGCCTGGTCGCGGTCGGCCTCGGCGGCGGTGTAGTCGGCTTCGGCGGCGCCGAGGCGTTTCTGCTGCACGGCGCGGCGTTGCGCGAGGGTCCGGTCGACCTTGGCCCGGCCGGCGGCTGGTGCGGCGGCGCGCTTCTGGCTTCGGCGCCGGGGCCTTGGCCGGGGGTGGAGCACGTCTCACGACGCGGGGCAGGATCGGGGCGAGCTGGGCCGGGTCGCCGTTCTCGTCGACGACGCCGAAGCCGACATGTCGCAGGGCGCTGGTCAGCTGTCCGGTCCGCAACAGCTGCACGGCGCCGGGATCGACGAGCGCGGCGTCGAGGGTTTCGGTCAGCCGCTCCGCGGTCTGGCCGGTGACCCGTCGGCCCCGGCGGCTCGCTGGCTCGCAGCCTGCACGAGGTGGTCATGGCGCCGCCGAGTGAGTTCGCGCCGGCTGGCGCTGTCGGCCGTCAGGTAGGTCTGGCGCAGCTGCTCCCCCCGCTCGGTCAGGGCATGAATCCCGTCGGGGTCGGCCCGGACGAGCTGGTTGGCCAGCCACGCAGCGACCGTGGGCTTGCGCAGGGCAACGATCGCAGCCGCGGCCGGCTCGTCACCGCGGTCCCGTACCTCCTTCGCAAGCCGGTTGCGGGCAGCCACGAACTGCTCGGGTGGCAACCCGTACAGCTCCACAACCGCCGCGTCTATCTCCACGCCTCCACGATCCACGCCCGATCAGCCGCCGCCAACCTCGCCCGGAAACCTCGGCAGGTCCTCGGGCCGAAGGTCGGGGCGCAGCGCTGGGAGTGGGCGTTATCGGAACCTGCGCTATTCCACTTAACTGGCAGGGACGGGAATTGATGAGAAGGGAGTGGCCGGGCTGAGCGGCCGCACTCATCGCGGCACACACGACCTTCGCGGGCGCTGGCCAGCGCCGGTGCGCCGATCACTTCACCCCGGCCGTCGAGATCGGCTGGCGCCTGTCGAAGGATGCCTGGGGCAACGGTTATGTCACCGAGGCGACACGGGCGTCGGTGGATCACGCGTTCGGTCCGGCGGGCTGGACGAGGTGGTGTCCTTCACCGCGACGACGAACAAGCCGTCCCAGCGGGTGATCCGTGCTAGCTCTGGCAGAAATGGTGGTGCTACCCCTGATGCGTCAGGCCAGGGCATCGGCTTGGCTGGAGACCGAGCGTAGGTTGGCGAGGGGGACTGGGGACGGTTGATCCTCTCGCTGTCACAGGCGATCCCGCGCGCCTGCGCGGATCGCCCTCGGAACAAGCGAACGGTCAAGGAGTCCCCATGAATCAGCCGAACGATTCACGCCTGGTTACCTCCACCGCGCAGTCTCCACCACACGATCCCGCCGCCTCCCGCACCGGTTCGCGGCGGATCCCTGTCGCTCGTGGCACATTTCGGAGCAATCGCACCCGGGGTCTGCTGTGGCTGCTGGCTCTGGTTCTCGTTGGCGTGACGCTGCCGGCCCTGCCCGCCGACGCAACCTTCCCGGGTGAGAACGGAAGGATCGCCTTCCGCCGGTTCCTCAACGAGGAACGCACCTGGGGTGCGGTGTTCACCATCCGCCCGGACGGGTCGGGGGAGCGGCAGATCACCAAGCCGCCACAGGGTTTCGTCGACCGGAACCCCGACGTCTCCCCGGACGGCCGGCGGATCGCCTTCGAACGCGAAGGTGTCGACTGCGGACCTGACTGCAGCTTCGTCGAGGTGTTCGTGGTGAACTCCGATGGCACCCATCTCAAGCAACTGACACGGAACCCCGCTGGTCAGGTCTGCGGCAGCGGCGGCTTCTGCAACGGCACCCCCGCCTGGTCCCCGGACGGTAGGCACATCGCCTTCACCCGCGCATCCGGTCTGGTCGTCGACGACACGATCGAGAATGTCGGCATCTTCGTCATGAAGGACGACGGCTCCCAGATCCGCCAGGTGACCCAGAAGGTGCGCCCGTCCTTGGGGGAGGACTCGGACCCGCAATGGTCACCGAACGGCCGCGCGATCGTGTTCCAGCGGCGCAACGTCCGGACCGCGCAACCGGCTAACGGCGTCGCGCTCTTCGTCGTCGACCTGGGGTCCCACCGTCAACGGCGAATCACGCCTTGGGAGTTGCGAGCCGGAGACACCCCGGACTGGTCTCCTGACGGACGGCGGATCCTGTTCCACTCGAACGTGGACGGCGCGCCCGGCGTCTCCGCCAACCTGTACACGGTTCGCCCGGATGGAACAGGCCTGCGGCAACTCACCTTCGCCACCGGCGGCGTGGTGCAGTACCTCGGTTCCTCCTACTCTCCGGACGGACGGATGATCACGTTCGGGCGCTTCCCTGAAACCGGGGGAACGAACGCAGACGTCATGATCATGCGTACCGATGGCACCCACGTCCGTCGCGTCACCCACACGGTGCTGTACGACAGCTATCCCGATTGGGGCCCTGCAGTCCATCGATGACGTGCCTCCGATTGCCGGACACTAGTCGCTGCCGGGCCGTGTGGCAGGGCGGGGTACGGCGCCGTAGCATCGCGCAGTGGAGATCTCGCAGCTCCGCCCACGGCCCGACTCCCTCCTTCGAGAGGTGGGTCACGTATGAGTGCCGCATGCAGTGCAGTCCGAACTGGCCGGCAGCACTGCCATTGACACGGGTCAGCCGGCGTCCAGGAGCGCCCCACAACGGCGGTCGAGGCCATTCTGTAGAACTGGTGATAACTACTGTTACAACAGGAGGGCGAAGTCGGGGTGCTCTGCTCGGGGATCTCTACCCGGGGCGGCGATCAGTGGGGCGGGAGCCCAGGCGGTGAAGTCTGCTCTATCCAGCCCGGTAGCTTCGACGCCGCATCGAGCTACTCAACGCGGCCAAAACCGGCAGAGTAGAGCCCTAGCCATCAAAGCTCGCTGCTCGCTCGAAGAAGTAGGAAGCATCTGCTGATTCAAGTTCTGCTCGGCTTGCCGGCTGGACGTTCTCATCGGAGTTCGGCGGTAGCGGCGACGAACGCGTTCCAATCCCGCCCGGCGCGGCGGGCCCACTGCAGCGCGGTGGTGATGTTGAGTCCGAACAGGCTCACGACGACCGAGGCGGGCAAGTCGGCCGCCAACGCGATCAAGGCGGCGTTGCGGGATGCTCGGACGGAGATGCCCTGCTGGCGCAGGTGTGTGGACAGTACTGAGGCGTTGATGTGGCCCTTAGTGCTGCGTCCTGGGAACAGCCAGGAGTGGCCACCATTGGTCGGCGCGCTGATCAGTGCGAGCGCGCTCGGGTCGCGGGGCGGGGCCGGCAGTTGATCGAGAAGCCTGCGCATGCTTGGCGGCACGGCGATCACGGGGGAGGTCAGGGTGGGGCGGCGACCGGTGGGCGTGAGGTGTTCGTTGGTGAGCTCAACAATTCGGGTCAGCTGAAATCCATAGAGCAACAGGAGCGCGCCAGCCGCCCGGAGGTCGACCGCCAGATCGCCGTCATGCAGGCAGCGCGACAGCAGTTCCCAGCGGTCGGCGTCGCTGAGGACGATTTCGGGGTCCTGGGTAACTCGCGGTGGCAGTCTCAACTCGTGCCGGGTGATGCCTCGGCGGCGGGTCCAGCGGAGGAAGTCGGCGACATGCTGCCAGAGCGGGTAGTCCTCGATCCAGCACTCGAGGTGCGGTTGACTCAGCTGCTCAAGTGTCAGGTGGTGGGCATCGAGCCAGCCCAGCAGATGGGCTGCGGCGGTGAGTCTGTGCTGCGCGCCGCGCAGTTGGCTGCTGGTGAAGCGGCCGGTGCGTTCATGCTGTCGCTGCGCGTGGCGGAGCACCCACCAAGTGCCATAGGTCAGCAATATCCGCCGTTGGCTCGCAGGCAGTTCCTTGGTGATGGTGGTGATTCTGACCTCGAGCTGGGCGAGGGTTTCAACTCGCGAGGGGAGGACACCGATGTCCACCAAAGTCCGGCGCAGGGACCACACTGTTCGGCCGTGATACTGGTCAAGGAACTCATGGGTGACATCTTCCCCGCGGCGGTAGGCGGTTCGAAGGACTTCCGCTCCCCCGGTTGGTTGTGCCAACCATTGCATAACCGAATGGGGTCGTCGGCTGGCCGCCAGGGCGTCGGTCACGATCTGGGCCTGCGGGCTCAGCTGACTGGAAGCACCGGCGAACTGCTCGGTGAGCATGCGGCGAACCGAGCAACGGACACAGACGTGAGCCTGGTAAGGCTCCTCTCCACCGCCGCACTCGACACACAGGTAGCTGTGCGGGCTGTCGGAGCAGGGGCCACAAACCGACAGGTCAACCCGCGTCCCGGCAGCGTCCGGTGACTCGGCAATCAGAACGCGCAGCTGACCGCAAAGCAGACACGGCCCGGGGTTCTGCCGCGCATGCCGGTAGCACGTAGGGCAGACCGGACCGACCGGCCAATACGCCGTCGCCTTCTTCGCAGGCGATCCGCAGCAGGCGCAGGTCACCGGACGGGTTCACGTGCTGTCCGGGCGGCGGATCGTCGTGCGACGCGGCCGCGGCGCCGCGCCGTCAGGCCCGCCCGCTCCATGCGCCTGCTTCGCCACGGTCTGATTGACCACGGCAACGGTGATCAGCTCGTTCGGAGTGCAGTCCAGGATGTCGCACAGCGCCGCGAGCACATCCATGCTGAGTCGCTGAGGTGGCGAAGTAACGAGCCGGTAGACCTGCTCGCGGGACAACTGGACACCGCGCTCCGCCAGCAGCGGCACCAGGTCCGTCGTCGAGAAC
Source organism: Kribbella orskensis (assembly GCF_004342085.1). NCBI lineage: Bacteria > Bacillati > Actinomycetota > Actinomycetes > Propionibacteriales > Kribbellaceae > Kribbella > Kribbella orskensis. The sequence goes on along the minus strand of NZ_SLWM01000027.1, from coordinate 43,019 downwards.
AACCCGCGCTCGGCCATCCTCAACCGCAGATTCCACTCGATTCCCATCTTCTTGTTCACTGCCCTGCCTCGCCATCAATGTCGTCGTTCCACAAGTCCGGGTGTCGCGCGGCCAACGACCGTCGCAGCAAAGTGTTGCGGTACGCATCCGAAACCGCGGTATAGATCGCCGTCGTCGACGCGTAGGCATGACCGACCTGCTCCTGCACGAACCGCTCGGGATAGTCGAACTCGACCAGATGCGTCACGTAGGAGTGCCGCAGGCAATGCAGGTCCAGCACCGGGTCGAGACCTGCCAGATCCCGCACCGCAGCAAACGCCTCATTCAGTCCACGCATCGCCAACCGACTACGCCGCTCGGTCACCCACAATGCCCCCAGGCCGCCAGGATCGAACCGCGGCCGCAACTCGTCGATCGACAATCGCAGCGGCTGCACAATCCAATCCATCTGCGGCGCCAGCAGCACCGTGCGCCGCTTCGGCTGACCACCGCGGCTCGACTTACCCCAGCGCACCATCACCGCCCCGAGATCGCCGTAAGCCGGCACCTTCGGATTGCGCCGCAGATCCACCAAATCCAGCCCCCACGCCTCCTGCCGGCGTAGCCCAAACGCATAAATCGTCTTCAAGACGACCGAATCCCGGTGCGCGGCCAGCACGCCCTTGCGGCCGCCCGCCGCCGCGCGATCAATCCGATCGTCGGCCGCATCGAACAGCGCCTGCACCTCGTCATACGACAGCGGCCGCCGACCCGGCGCGCCCTCGTACTGATCGAGGTGCAGCACCATGTTCCACTCATCGAGCACCTGCTGCGGTGCCTCACCGAACCGCTCCACACACACCGGCTGCCAGCCGTAGCGGCCATCGGTTAGGTACTCCAGAAACAGCCGCAGGTCGATCACATAACCGCGCGCCGTCGACGGCCCGATTCCAGCATTCGACCGCAGATGATCAACGAACGCCTCGACCTCCGCAGCCGTCCACTGCCACGGAAACAAGCCCGAGAAGTCCACCAACCGCTCGACCACCCGCCGCCTCCGCCGCAGCGTGTCGGCTTTCAGGAACCGCACCCGCTGCTGGCGCGACCAGCCCTCCAGCATCGCCTCGAGCACCGACCGCTCCGGCTGCAACAGCCCGATCCCAGGCACCAACACCACATGAGCAGCACCAGGCAGCTCTACCGGCCGATCCGTCACGGTTGCATCTAACACAACATTGATGCACGACGCTAGCCCTTCTCTGAATAGTTGCCTCAACGACTAGCGTTCAGCCTCACCAGGCCGACTCGATCACGCTGAAGCACCGTTATCCGGAAGTGTCGGAAGGTCTGCTGGACGCAACTCCGCGCGGAGCCGCACGTAGCGCATCCCGTGCCGAGCCTGGCCGGCCTGGGTCGCGGCATCGGCGGTGACCTCGGCCACGACGACCGGTTCGACCTTGATGAGCGGCTTCTTCGAGTCCAGGCCGCCCCACCGGTAGGAGGTGATCTCGTCCGGCCAAGGGTGTCCGGGCCGCGCGGCGGTCAGTGCGGCGGCGAGCTGGGCGGCCTGGTCGGGTTTGAGCGCAACGGTGCGCCCGACCACCACCAGCTCGCCGTCAGTGGTGTAGAGGCCGCCGATCACAACCTCCGGGTGGCTGATCGAGCCCAGCACCCCGCCGACAATGACCTCGCGAGTCTCACGGTGCTTAACCTTCACCCAGGCGTCGCGGCGACCCGGGGTATAGCGGGAGGCTGCGCCCTTCACGACCAGACCCTCCACGCCCATCGCGGCCGGCAGCACCTCGAACCACTCGGTCGCCTCATCGACGTCGGCGGTGACCGGGGTCAGCTGCAGCGGCGGCACCCAGCCGCGCGACACCTGCTCCAGCCGCTCGCGGCGCACCGCCCAGCGCTGGGTCCGCAGATCGACCCCACCGGCCGCGAGCAGATCGAACGCGGCGAACGAGGCCGGCAGCTCGGCAGCCTTCGCGCGCGCCTTGGCGGCGCTGGTGACGAGACGCTGCTGCAGCGCGTCGAAACTCAACCGGCCGTCCGCGCCGAGGATCACCAGCTCGCCGTCGAGCACGACTCCGTCCGGGAGCTGCCGGGTGGCGGCCGTGACGATGTCGGGGAACCGGTTGCTGATCTCATGCCGGTTGCGGGTCCACAGCCGCGCCCGGTCACCGCTGCGGACGATCGCGACACGGTAGCCGTCCCACCTTCACCTCGTAGCGTGATCCACCTGGCAGGGCGTTCGGTGCCGGGATCTGGTCGACCGAGCGGGCCAACGCGACCTCCACGGGTCCGGCTAACTCAGCCGGGATCCGCACCCCGGTCGGCTCGCTACGCCGCCCCGCCGGCGTCACGCGGGGCCTCTGCGCCGCCCCCGGCCGAACGGCGGCCACACACACCACGACCACCACCCGCTGCACGGTCAGCGACTTGTCCCGGTGCGGGCAGAACCGGTGGTGCTCAGGGACGTCGGCCCCGTCGCACTTCCCGCACCGCCACGCGCTCGCCACGGCACCAGCATGCGCCCGCTCGTCAGCTCATGTCGCCGTACGGCGACTGGTTCGGCGGCGCCGACGAGATCAAGCAGCCGGTGGAGCTGCCGGTGACAGATCGCAAGAGAGCTCGCCGCCGAGATCTTCGAGTACGGGGAAGAGATTGCAGATCACACCAAAGCTCGTCTGTGAGGCGTCGAGATCGCGCCGCCCTCAGAACCCTGCGTCTTGCAGCATCCAGACCCGCTTGAGCGGTACGGTGCTGCGGATCTCCTCCGAGAGTCGCTCGTAGTTCACAAGGACCGCGTCGACGACGTCTGACGCCTGCCAAACCTTGACACGAAGCTGACTGGTCTTCAGTGCATCCCACGCGGGCTTGGTGAGTCCGCTCCAGGCGACGAGGAGTCCCTGCTGCGCGCCGTGGGTGTGCATCACGCCGTGCATCTGATTGACCACTGGGCTGCCAACTTGTCCGCCCGACTTGACCTGGACCAGGATCGGGTCGTCCAACCCGAGCACACCGCGCCCGGCGACGATGTCGATTCCTCCGTCAGGCCCGGGTGGGGACTTGGTGCACCTTAGCCCGTCAGCCTCCAGTACTCCGGTGATCAGGGTGGCCAGAGCGTGCCCGGCGAAGTTCTCTGCAATGCGGAGAGTGATCTGGTCGTAGGCGACCTGTTCGATGTCGGTGGTGAGTTCGGGCTCGTCGACGGCCTCAGTCTCGTCGGTCGGCGCTGATGGTGCCATGACGGGTCTGGAAGCAGGGGAAACCTGGCCAGGGTCGGTGCCGTGTGCGAGCAAGTGCTCCAACCGGTCAACCGCGCGGTTCTTGCTCGGCGCGAAGATCGACATCGCGCTGCCCAGCGTGAATAGCAGGTCCTGCTTCACGGCCGCGCGCGGTAGGTCGGTGCGCTGCCAGTCCACCTGCACCACGTGGCGCTGGTCCCGGTCGGGCTCGTCGGCTCGGTACTGGTAGCCACCAGTGACCCGGCCCAGGGCGATCTGCTTCGTAGTCTTGAGAGGCATGACGAGGAGATCCCCTGGGTTGATCCGCCCGCGCAGAGCCCAGAGTTGACCCGAGAAGTTTGCGATGCGGCCCTCTGAGCCCCCTGCGAAGGCCTCGGCTGTGACCCTGGCCACCTGTTCTCTTGTCGTACAAGGCGTGAGGTCGGGGACCTCCGTCCAGCCACCGCCGGAGCAGCCATTCTGGAGCGCCCATGAGTCGCGTTCGCCGTACTTGCCAGACCGGATGACCCAAGCAGTCGCCATCTCAGCCACATCCCTTCCAGGTTCGATTGCAGGTCAGTAGCCATATGCGTGCGGACGGGTCGAACTCGGCTACGGATCAGAGGGCAGGGGTTCCGATACCTCCCACGCGCTATCCAAGTCATCGGCAGGCCTCGATTCGGGGTGGTTCGTCTTCCGAACGTAGGCCAATGCTGCGTCCTGCCAGCCGACGTGTTTTGCATAATTCGGGCTGTTAGCTTGCCGGTATCGGCATTGGGCCGTCGGACGGCTGATAACGACTCGTCAGCTCAATCGCACGTCCGGCGTCTGGGGCAGCATCGAGAGTCGGAACTGCCCACCGCCACAGCTTATTGTGGCCGTCCCAGCGGGACTCCAGCTCTGGGTAAGGGTCAACGACCTCGTGGCCCAAACGCCGTAGCTCGTCGGGCGGAAGCGGCAGCTTAATCCAGAATTCGACCGGGCGCTCGCGGTAGATATCTGCTCCCGCGCAGTTGTAGCCGCCGGGCCGCTGAAATGCGAAATAACCGGCCCGGAGCCTGGGCACCCAACCGAGGCCGCGCTCTTCGATCGCCTCCTCGCTCCGGTCGAACAAGCTGCGAACCAGCGCGAGCCGATCTGGCTGCAACCGCGCCTCGTAGTAGTCCCACCCGACCTCGGTTCGGGACTGACCACTGGGCTTCTGCACCCGTGCTTGCTCGGTCTGGCCGACCACGCGCGGTACGAGGGTTGTCAGGTTTCCCTGCCCGACGTACTGCTTGATCTCGACACCGACTACCTCGGTCGGGCTCATGCGCTCATTGAGAAACTCGATCACGCGGCGCAGCTCGGCCGGGATGAGGTCGGCGACGAACACCAGCCGGATGCGACCCGACAGGAGGTTCTGTTCGACCATGTCCCAGAACTGCTCCGGTTCGAGTTCGTCACCGAGGCTGTCCCGGAATACCTCGCCCGCGTCCGTCCCCTCCTTCGCGCAGCGCGCTTCGAAGTCGGCGCGCAGCCGCTCGGCCGGCCAGTAGACCACACCGTTCGCGGCGTAATCCAGCATCTGGCCGACCACCTCGCGCCGAATCCTTGTGTCGTCGCTTCGCTTGACCTCAACGAGCGTGGGGACCGCATCCTGGTCGATGAACAGGTGATCGAGCGACCAGCGATTGCTACCGGCTTCCCTGTCCGGTACGCCGACTTCCCGGTTTACCAGCAGCCATTGACGCGGAGAGCCTGCAAGCTGGTCGCCAGCCAGCAGGTTTGGGTACTTCGCGAGCAGGGTCTGCAGGAGGTCCTCGGAGTTATACGGGCGTTCGTGCATTTCCACGAGCTGCTCACCACTTAGCAGAAAGATCGCTCCGCTCATAGGCCGATCGTAGTCTGGCTCCGAGCTCCGACGCTCGCAGTAAGGGAGTTAGTCAGAGTCACCTGTCCTGGCAACTGGGGCTGGCTCGCTCAATGACCGGCTCCACGATGCAGCGGCTCGCGGTTGACTACCCGGATCCGACATCTCGCGCCAGTTCGAACGAACTGCGCGCTGGCGGGCTGAGATAGGTGCTTTGTATTCAGTGCGGCGGTTCCAGCGGGTACGGCGACCGGCCGGTGCGCCGGAAGCGTTGGTCGCCGTATACGAGGCCGTCCTGGCCGCCGAAGTTCGTCAGCAGGAACTGTGTCGACTGCGCGCGGCTGAAGTAGCCGAGTCCGTAGGGTGCGAACGTGGAGCCCGCGGCCCAGTAGGGGACTCGGTGCCCGCTCAGGTTCACCAGCCGGATCAGCGGCTCGTCGCCGGCGTTGATACGAGCGATGTCCTCGCTACAGGCCGGTACCTTGCGGGTGCCGCGGCCGGGCTCGGTCCACAGCACGTCGGCGCGGGACGGCCCGTGCGGCGGATTGAAGAAGCACGGCAGCCGACGCTCGGGTGGTGGCCGACCGGCGAGCGACGAGGTGTACCGCACCACGGCGTACTGACCGTCGGCAAGCTCCCGGGTGATCGCACTGGCCGAGGCCGGAGCATCCAACAAGAGGTTGCGGGCTGACTCGTAGGCCTTGCCGGCCAGGTCGTAGTCGTCGATGGCAGGCGCGGCGGGTAGTCGTCGGTATTCGGCTTCGAGGAGGGCGAGGTCTTCCGCGATAGCAGTGCGCACCGACTCTAGCTCCTCGGCCGCCGCGCGCTTGCGCAGGTGGTGGCGCCACGCGATTCGCCCGGCAACCGCGAGACCGACCACCCCCAGGCTGACGTACAGCCACAGCATCTCTTGACGATACCCCTGAGATCCGGACTGAGGTGGGCGACAGCAGCTGATGGGCGAGCGCATGCTGATGGCTGTGACCGGCGAGTGGCACTGCGCCAAGTGCGAAGGGGCAGCTGATGTCCCAGTCCACCACCGGCTGTGTCCGAAGCGAGATCCCCACGTGGAGATCAGGCGGATCGTCCGAGTGGTGTGGCCACGGTTCGGCCACCACGGAGAATGCCGATGAGCCCGGCTCGCCGCGCTGATGCGGCCGGGGTCGGGCTGCCACCAGACCTGGTCGGCCCGGTTGACCTCGAGCTGGCCAAGGCGGTTGATGAGATCCCGGGCGAGAACGCGCTGCCGGGAGGCTCACCCTACGAACCGAAGTGGGACGGATTTCGCGCCTCAAACGTGCGATCGGCCGGCACTGCGCGGATCTGGTCGCGCCAGCGCAAGGACCTGACCGCGCAGTTCCCCGACATCGCCGCGGCCGCGGTCGAGCAGCTGCCGGACGGGGTCGTGCTGGACGGCGAACTCGTGATCCTCGCCGGCGGCCGGCTCAGCTTCGACGCGTTGCAGCGACGGCTGGTGACTGCGCCGTCGAAGGCGCGGCGCCTGGTCGCATCCATCCCGGCGTCGTACGCCGCGTTCGACGTACTCGCCGCAGGTGGTGTCGATCTACGCACTCAGCGATGGACGGTACGCCGTACCCGGTTGGAGCAGCTGGCGGTCGGCTGGATGGCTCCGCTGCAGCTGTCACCGGTAACTGCTGATCTGGGCGAGGCGCGCGAGTGGTTCGAGATCCTGCCCGATGCCCTGGGCATCGAGGGCTTGGTCGTGAAGGGTGCTGGCTTGCGCTATGTTGGCGGGCGCCGCGAGTGGCTGAAGGTCAAGCACCGCGACACCGTCGACGTGATCGTCGGCGCGTCCTTGGATCGCTGCGCGACCCCGAAGTAGTGATCGCCGGCCGCTACACGACCGGCGGCGAGCTCGTCATGGTCGGGCGTACCGTTCCACTGACCGCGGCGCAGTCGGCCGAGCTCGGCGCCGTATTGAAGCCGGCGCGACGCAACCACCCGTGGCCGGAAGAGATCAGCTCGCCGCGGTGGGGCGGGCGCGATTCGCACAAACCGCTGACCAAGGTCCAACCGCTCCTTGTGATCGAGGTCCTGGCCGACGCCGCGATGCAGGCTGGGCCATGGCGCCACGGGCTGCGGTTCGCGCGCATCCGAGCAGACTTACAGCCGGAAGACGTTCCGACTGTTCCTGGTGCCGTTGCGGATGAGTGATTCGGTCGCTGCGCGACGGATGTGCACTGCCCTGCCTATCGCTTCTACGCCGGGCCGCCGGAATTTGTCGGTGCGCGGTGGGATCGTGCTGTGGTGTGGAGCTGACTGCCGGGGATTTCGACCGGATACCGCGGGAGAACCTGCACGTGCCGGTGCGTGAGTTCGCCAGGCTGTGGTTGGCGGCTGAGCGGCGCGCCGACACGGACGCGGCTGAAGGCCGCGGCGACTGGTACCTGACCGGCGTGCAGATGACGTGTAGCTGGTTGGCAGGAGCCTTCGTGACCTTCAGCTACCCGACCGGGCCGGTCCGGCAACGCGCGCACGCGCCGATTACCAGGTCCACCGAGAAGGCCTACGAGGAGCTGATTGCGCGGGAAACCGAGGCCGCAGAGCTCGCGGTTGCTCGCGGTGGACTGCATGGTCGCACGGGTTTCGCTGAAGGCGCGTTGGCGACCCTGGCGTGGGCGTGGCGCCGTTCGGGCGTGCCGCCGATCGTGGTGGACACTGCCCAAACGGGATGATTCGGACGTACCCACAGAGGGGCCTCAGAGCCGCCGTACGGCTTCCTGGGCCCCTTTCGTGTGCCGGTGCTGGCCGGTGTTAAGCAGTTCGTCGGCGTGGGTGTCGGGCTCCTGCGATGAGTCCGGAGGTGATTGTGCGGTCGGCTTCGCCAGAGGGTAGGCCGATGCGCTGGGCTGCGGAGATCAGTTCGTCGCGTGCGGTGGTCTCGTCCAGGAGGTACGCGCCGGCGAGCTGACCGAGTGCGAATGCGGCGCGGTTGAGAGTGTCGTTGCGGTGTCCTGGTGTGGCGGCGAGAACTTTGTCGAGTTCACCGGTGAGGGCGGCGAGCGTGTAGGCGCTGGCGTTGCCCGGGCCGTCCGCGCTGCTCGGTGTGGGGTCTGGCATGGCAACCCGTTAAGGTGTCTGGCGAGGGCGGCCGCTTCCCCGACTGTCGTGGCCTCAACCTTTCCTGCGGGATTCACTGTCACATACCCGTATTCGAAGAGGGCGTCGCATCCCAGTCGGCATGCCAACATCGCGACGTTGGGCACATCGCGCTTCTCGCTATCCGTGCACTCGCTGCGCCGCTTAATATGCCCGGCGACGAGCAATGACACCGGGAGTTCTCGGCCACATAGGTGACACTGAGTGAGTGTCGCGACCCGCCCGCCAAGTAGTAACTGGCGGAGGTACGCTTGCTCTACTCTTGCCGCTGATTGAACCTCACGAGCGAGGTTTCCATCAAGAACTCGCTGGGCGATCGCGAAGCCAGATTGTTTTGGCGTCGACACGGGCGATGGAGATGCAAGGGCGTCCTCGACGGCACGACTTTTGTCAGCGTCGAGCACAGAAAAGTTCTGAACATTGAAATTCGGGCTATATCCAACCAGCGCCGCAAATGCAGGCACTGGCCAGTCGATGCGACGAACTTCGGCGAGGCTGAACATCAGTTCCCATGTCATTCCGTACTCATCATGCGCCCACGAATCGACGGCCGCGGCTTTGTTGCGGAACTTGTGCGTGACCGTGCCGGCAGCGAAGAACATTCTATTGCGCGCGAATAGGACAAGGTCGCCAGGCTGTAGACGCTCATGCTTCGCGACGTTAACCCCCAGTTGACCGGGTGCGACTCCCCACATCGCAGCCCTACCGCTGGGATGTAGTCGTCGAAGCTCCGCGACGTCGTCACTACGCATCCGCAACTGCCGAGAAACAATACCGGCCGGACGATCGTGTCTCGATAGTGCGCTTGCGCATCTGCGTGTGCAGCAGGCTGCAACACCACCGACATCTAGCTATCCTCCTTAAGAGACGTATATTTCGTGGCGCGCCCTTTGGATTGACCGACGGGATAACGACTCGTATTCAGGGTAAGTTTGGCATTGATGGCCTGATCCAAATCGATCTGAAGAACGTCCGCCAATCGGTTCAAATAGATTGCAACATCTGCCATCTCCTCTGAGACATGCGCGCGGAGTTCGCCATCTTCCCGCGCTGACCAGGAAGCCTCCTCGTCGACCCACTGGAACTCTGCGAGAAGCTCGCCGGTTTCGCCGGCCAACGCCCTAACCAGATTCTTCGGTGAATGGAATCGCTCCCACTCTCGCTCGTGAACGAATTCGCGGATTTTCGCCGTTATCGCCTGATCCATGAATCATCCTAACCATATGGCGCCGCCAGCGTGCCATCAGACTAGCTCTCGACGTAGGCAGGTGCTGGCGCTGGCCGACGTCGATCTCCTCCCGCCTAGTACTCCAGCCGCAGTTCGTGATCATGCGCGCTGGGCGGCGTGACGGCGGTAATACCTTTTGCGGGCCGGCCTGGTGGGCGGCGCGGCCACTGTGGCCAGTGCAGGGGTGTAGCGCCTCGGCAATTCTCCCGCGCGTGACCGTGTGTGCCGTAACGCTGACAGGCACTTGCACGATCAAGCCGGTGGGGAAGGTCGGCTCAGGGGTGGGCCGGTCTAGTGAGGGGGACATATGGCTTCCAAGCGTCGGCCCGGCATGGACGGGTTCCCAGCCGTCGTATTGCTTGTCGGTCGTGAGCATCGGCGAAGCCGCCCCCGGAGGGGCTTGCAAGGCTGGAGCGAGCGCTCGCCCGAGCGCTGGAGGCGACCGGGTGAGGTTCTACAGCCCGAACCTCCGGCGGTGGGGTACGTCAGTTCGGACACGGGGCCCGGCTCCGGCTGGCCGAGCTCCAGAGGGGGAAGAATCCGACACCGTAACGCGCTCCTCGCCGCAGTATTCATCGCGACAATCGTTGTCGCAGGATGCAGCGGCACCGGCGGTGCCCAGTCTGAAAGCCAGCCCATCCCGTCGGCCCCATCAGCAGGCAGCAGCGTCCCGCCCGATGTCACGTCCAGGCCCTCCAAGGCTCCCAAGCATGAGGACGGCGAGGTCGTCGTCCTCGGTGAGAACAAGCCCTGCATTGTGCCGGGCAACGTCATCGCCAAGGCGATAGACATCACTGTCATAGAAACCAGCAACGAGCGGATCACCGACTGCCGGTACAAGACCGACGGCTGGAACGACACCTCGGATCTGACTCTTTCGGTCAGCTACTCCAGCCAGTTGCTGGCCGACGCGTTCGCGAAAGGACGCGACTTCACCAGGGACGGCAAGGCAGACCCCCTTTCCGGCTACCCGGCGAAGGTCCAGGTCTGGGACGCGCCCGGGCAGCTCTGGACAGTCGTGTACCTGCCCGACGCAGGTCTCATCATGACCTGCCAAGCCAGCTACCCGGGCAGCCCCGAGGTCCGGCTCGACCGGCAGCACCTGCTCTGCCGCTGGGCGGCCACCCACATCCAGGGCTACATCCCCCAGGGCTAGAGGCGCCAGATTGCAGGCTCGACCTCTGCTGCTCAGTCAGGTCGTCGCGGGCTTCGAGCCACATGATGTCCTGGTTCGACATCTGCGCCACCATGTGGGACGCGAATTCGTCCGGGAGATTCCCTCGGTCGAGCTTGAACGCCACGAACTTTCGGCTCGACTCGCTGGACTCGGTCATCGCTTCCTAACTACCGGCGGACACAGCCCCGCCCTGCCGTTGATAGTCACCTTGCGGACAGACAGTCCGCCACGGAGTGGCACATTGGCACGTGTACCTGGGCGAACGGCGCTGCCTTGCGCGTGGACGTGCAGGCCTGACCTTTAGATCGTGTCTGGTGCAGCAGACGGTCGGCGCGGACTCCGAGGATCTTGCGCTCAGCCAGTAGAGGTCCAGGTGCCGTCTGCGCTCCTGGGAATCCAGCCCGACTACTGGAGTCAAGTAGAGCCGCGTTACGCACGGTCTTCCGCGCTCTGGGCGGTCCGTGGAGCGACTTGAGTCTTCGTCGGGCACGCTTCCATTCGCCTTCGTTGACAGAGTCGTTGGCAGCTGGTTGCCATCGGCGACTGATCGCTGCGGTCCATCGGGTCGCCACCGCCAGGTAGCGGCAAGAACCTGACGACCACGCGGTGACAACGGGGCGACAACGCGGCGATCTGCATGCTCTCCGTAGAGTCGCGCTGACGGTGCAGGCTCCAGGATGGCGACCACCAGAGGGGGCATTATGCAGCGCCGAGTTTCCCACCACGGCGCGGTCTGCTTCGCGCTACTTGTTTCGTTGGCCGCCAGTCTGCTCCTGGCTCGTCCGGCCGTAGCCCAGACCACCGACTTCAGCGCCGAGATCAAGGGCCAGCAGCAGTTGCCCGTCGGGTGTCCAGATGGTGCCCAGTTGTGCGGCGACGCGATCATCGAGGGGTTCGGTACGGCGCAGTACCGCTTCTTCCTCATTTCGATCCAGCTCACGGGAGATCCGTGCAGGAATTACACGGCGACAGCCAGATTCACGCTCGCTGATGGCAGCACACTTACCCTGGCCGAGGCCGGCGTGGGATGCGGCACCGGCAAGACATTCTTCAAGGGGAACGGCTACGGAAACCCACGCCGCGCTAGCGGCACCTGGGAAGTGCAAGACGCAACCGGACAGTTCGCGGGCATGACCAGCATCGGAGACGTGACCCGTCACTTTGCGGGCGCCCACCTCAGCAGCACCTACACCGGTGCCCTCGACGCCTGAGCGCACGGAGCGCGCTCGCTAGCTCCAATCGATCCGGAGGTCGATCCGCTCGTTCTCAGTCGGCTTCCACAGGACTGCGACGGCTCAGGCGGTACCGTTTCGTCGGAAGACGGCATCCTGAACGCTCTACCCCGGGGTTACTAATGTGGCACGACTCAGGCCAGAGTCCGGCGACCTCGGCCGGCTGCCGTCCGAAGAACCTTCGCTACCGACCGCTGCGATCGGCGCTCCCGCTCAGTGCGGCGCCGACGCCGCAGCTTCGGCGTCCAGCCTCAGTTCAGGAGAGGGCGGGCTCGCTGCGTGTACGCCACGCTCTTCAGTTCAGCGTGGGAACCCCGCTGGGAACCAGGAGGAGCCAAACCGAGTCAACTGGAGTCAAGAACGGCCGAACTCGAGTTGACTGGACATGCCTGGAGCGGCATATGTAGGTGGGGTGCGTCGGTTTCCTAAACCGTCCTTCATGAGGCTGAGCTTCGACTTGTTGCCGGTAACGGCGGGGTCAAAGATGTGCCGCGTAAGGGTCCTGCCCTTGCGGATCTTGGTTCCACAGGGTCCGACGCGCGCAGCTGCGTTGCTCCTCCATGTGTCTTGATTTGACACGTGGATGGTGCCCGACGGGTTGATGGGCGAGGCGATTGAGTTCCACGCGACGACCATCGCATGTGGACGCGCGTAGTCCTTGAAGATCGCAACCGCACGAGCCCAGAGCCGCCAGGCCTCAGGACTCATCGCGTTGACCTCAAACGAGATCCGGCACCTGCTCACCCGGCTGCTCCACCAGGTCGACCGCAACCATGGACACTTGCTGCACTGGTCACGCTGGCGACGCCGCCACCAAGCCCGCGACTGCCACCACCGCCGTCAAGCAGCCCGACTCGTCTGATCGCGAACTACGGCTGGCTAGAGGACGGCTACGTGTGATGTCCGGGGACGTTCGTCGGCGATTGGCCGAGTCTGATGGCGAGGGCAGCCACCTCGCGACGTGATGACGTCCCGGTCTTGTGCAGCAGGTTCGACACGTGCGTGCTGACCGTCTTCTCGCTGATGAACAGCGCCTTTGCGATCTCGGCATAGGTCCGGCCTGCCACGAGGAGTGAGAGCACTTCCTGCTCCCGCTTGGTCAGGGAACGGAAGGGCGCCGGGGGCTGAGCGTGCGACGGTGCCGACGGCTCGTCGAGCCGGATCTTTCCGAGGCCGGCCAGCGTCTCCACCTGGTGTCGAAGGGGGATCGCGCCGGCCTCGACGGCAAAACGGTGCGCCGATCTCAGCGGTACGGCGACGACGGCCCGGGTGGCTCCCTCGGCGAGCAGTGCCTCTGCCCACCGCCAGGACGCGAGGGCTTCATCCCACCGCAGTCCCGCGGCGTCACACCGGCGGACGGCTTCCTCCCATACGCCGGATGTGGGCGTCTCCGCCATGCACCGTGCGGTCTCTGCCGTGCACAGCGCCTCCATCGCTGGCTGGATCAGGTCCTCGGGCGCGATGACCTCGAAGGGCAGAGGCAGCCGACCTTGCCGCATCCTCGCGAGGTCATCGAATTGTGTTTGAGCAATCCGGACGCCTTCGCTGTCACGTCGATCCCGCGCGGACTCCACCAGGTCGCCTGCTGCACGTGCTCCCCACACCAGAATGTCATCCGCGTCGCGGATATCGACGGACTGGGCGGCCATCGTTCGCGAAAGCAGATCGAGGGCCTGGTCGGGCCGCCCAGTGGCGAGCAGGTACTCGGCCAGGAAGGACTGCGCCGCCAGGCCTGTACTCTCCTCGAGATCCGGTATCAGCTCCTTTGCCCGCTGCAGGTGCAGACCCGCTGCGTCCGGGTCTCCTCGGCGAACCGACAGTGAGGCAGCAGTCAATCGAACCATGGCGCTAGCGTTCGGCAGACCAGCCAAGGAAAGGCCCTCCCGGATGACCTCGCCGCTCTCGGACAAGCGTCCGAACATCAGGAGGTAACCGGCCAGCATTCCAGCGGCGAAGGCCACCATGGACAACGCGCCTGCCTTGAGGGCGAACGAGAGGAATTCCATTTCCATCTCGACGCATTCCGTGACACGGCCTCGCTGGAGCAGGCAGTTCTGTCTGGCCACAAGGGTCAACCAGATCAGGTCCGGATCGCTGGTCATCCGTACGGAACGCAAGGCCTCCGCTGTGTCGCGATCAGAACGCTCGGCCCGGACGTCCGCGATTCCGCGGGCTGCGTACGCGAAGCTCAGTGCCGCAGTGGAACCGGATCGATGAGCTGCCTGGACGGCGTCCTCGGCGTACCTAATCGAGAGCTCGAGTTCGCCGTTCCACGCTAGCCGCCAGCTGAGCACCGCGAGTGCCTCGGCGTACTCTTCGCTGTCGGGAAACGCCTGGCTCAGCTCGACGGCGTGTCTGGCCTCGGCGATCGGCAGGCGTGTGATTCTGTTCGTCGCGATGGCCGAGCGGGCCAAATGCCTCACCAGCCTGCTGGCCCGAAGCGGGTCTGTGCGCTCGTCCACCAGTTCGAGGGCGCGGCTCCACGCGGCGAAACCCGCCTCGCCGTCGCCGACCAGATCGTTGGCTCGCGCGACGCGCTCCAGCAGGTCCACCTCCTCGTCCACCCGCTCTGTGTCACCGCGGTGGACTGTGGACCACAGGCGCGCCGACCGGCGCAGATGGACCGCCTCCTCACGCCACGCCCTGATCCCGTTGGCGAGTTCAGCTGCTCGCAGTGACGCCTCCAGACAGGACTCGAGGTCGCGTGCGCCCTCATAGTGCAGGGCCAGGTCAGCCCGCCGTTGTACCTCGTCGGGCCCCGTACCAGAGCGGGACTCGAGCGTCTTGGCCCAGGCGGCATGCACGGTTTCCGCCTCGCCGGGCACGAAGGTGGCGTACAGCACCTCCGCGAGCAGCGGGTGGCGGAACCAGCACAGGTCAGAACCCTGCGCCACACTGATTCCGCTGTCCGTCGCCTCGGCCAGCGCTGTTGTCAGTGCCGCGGGGCCGATCCCACGCGCTGCGGCGACCTCCCGGAGGTCATCGATCGACGTCGGTCGTCCGGCGACCGCCAGCACCCGCATGACCTCACGCGCCGGCGCGGACAGCCGATGCCAGGCAGCCAGCAGCGCTCCCGTCAGCTCGGCCGGCAGATCAGCAGGCAGCTGCTCGGCGGTGATCGTGACTCCCTCGAGGAGTAGCTCGCTGAGGTAGGGGTTGCCGTCGGATCGTCGTACGACGTCGTCCACGAGGTGGTGGTGCGGGCGACCACCCAGCAACATCGTGAGCTGTTGCTCGGTCTCGTCCCAGGTCAGTCTGTCCAGCCGTACGTCGGTCACCGACGGCAATCGCCTCAGATCCGCCAGCCAGCTGTGCATCGGATGACCGGTTCCGAGCTCCTCATCCCGATAGGTGGTCAGAATCGCCAGCCGCTGTCGTCGGAACCCGGCAACCAGGTACGCGAGCGCGTCGCGGGAGGCGAGATCGGCCCACTGCACGTCGTCTATGACCAGAACCGTCGGCCGGCGCGAAGCGATCGCCATCACCAGCCCATCCACCACGGACAAGAGCCGGACCGCGCTGTCGGAGGCATACCCACCCACCGAAGACAACAGCCCGCCGGCAGCAGGGACCGCATCGAGCACCCCGGTCAACTCGTCGGGCTCGGTCGACTCAGCCCAACCCTCCAGCGCGCTGATGAGCGGACTGTACGGCGAGTCGACGGCCCCGAAGCGGACGCATCGACCCCACAGGACCGCCACGCCCCCCGCCGCGGCCTCGTCACAAACGTCTCGGACCAGGCGGGTTTTGCCCACGCCGGCCTCGCCGTGCACGAACACCGCGCACGGTCGTCCTTCGACCGCTCCCCGGATCGCCGACCCGAGAATCCCCCGTTCCCCGATCCGACCGGCTACACCGAGTGAGCGTGTGACCGCCGCCCCTCCCACAACCTCCAGTCTGCGCCCATCACCCTGCACTGTCTGCAGGATTTGTGAGCACGACCAGAGCGACCGTGCCGCGCCCGCTGACGCAACTAACAGTCGCACTGGCACACTCGCGAGTTGCAGGTCCAGCTCATCTGGCAGCGGGCATCACCCGCACGGGGAACAGTCTGGGGAACGAACTGGCGACAACCAGCGATGCTGGAGTCGACGAGACCTGAACTGGAGATGCCTGTTCCACGCTCAATTTGCCCCTTGTTGACGGGGTCCGTCGACCTTCTAATCCGACGCCCGGGAGAAGACTGCAAGTCCACCTGTCACCACTCTGGGAACGATGGACTGGGGATTCCTGGCGGCTCAGCTATCTAGCTGTCGAACCGAAGGCGCCCATGTTTCAGATACCTCCCAAAGTTCACTGACCTCCGTGCTGATCAATTCATACCATGGCGTATTTCCGCAGCGATAGACAAGCTTGGGCTTGCGCGATCCACCCAATACTCGGAATGTGTATCGCTGCAGATAAGCAACGCCCGATCTGTCCTCCCAATCCAGAAGATACCCACCGTATGGCAGGAGGAAATCTATAACTCGGATCTCCACCGACGCAGGAAAGGCGTCCTGCAGCGCACCAAGGACACCGGCCTCGGCCGGTTCCCGTCCCGCACATTCGCGATCAACGCCGCCTGGCTCGAACTCGCGATGACCGCCGCCGACCTGATCGCCTGGACGCAGACAACCCTTCTCACCGGTGACCTCGCCAAGGCCGAACCGAAAGCCCTGCGCTACCGACTGCTGCACGTCGCCGCCCGGATCACCCGCGGACAACGCAAACACTTCGTCCGGATCGCCGAACACTGGCCCTGGCGACACGACCTCGCAGCCGCATTCGCCCAGCTCGCAGCCTTACCCCAACCGCTACGCACCTGACCAACCCAAACCCCTGACCAACCACCACACGGGACCCGGAGCAGCCGGCACGAGCAAACCGGCAGACCTGCCCTGCCCGCCACTCAAACCCGAACACGAACACGAACAGCCGAAACAACCACCCCGCCGCACGATCAACGGCCTAGTGAAAGACGGAGGCTAGGCCTCCGGCCTGAGTTCCACCACATCTCCGAGACGTTCTGGCCGCTGGGCCGTCGCGCCACGCACGAGTGTTGGGCGTTTACCGCGGCCGGGATCGACAAGGCCGGCGGCGACCAAGACGGCGACCGCACGGTGAGCCGTACTCGCCGCCACGCCGTACCGGGCGGCCAGCTTCGTCTCTGGTGGTAGCCGGTCGCCGGGCGCGAGGATGCCACTATCGATCGCGCCGCGGAGGTCTGCTGCAATTCGTTGGTAGGCCTGGAGATCTTCGTCGATCGCGCTGGGAAGCGTCGTGCCTTTGACTGGCCTGTCGAGTCTCGTCGTTGGTCGCGGAGGCATTCGGCCTGTGATAGGCCCAGAGGCGCGCTGATCGGCTTCTAACACTCTTGCTGTGTAGACCTTGAGGGTCGTGGTGCCACCGCCACCATGACCCAAGCGCGCCGCGACTGTACCCAGTCTGTGGTTTGCGTAGATCAGCTCAGTCGCGTTGTAGTGACGCATGTTCTTGATGGAGGTGTGGATCCCGAGGCGCTTCGCGAGACGCGCATGTCGCTTCGACACAAGCCCTAGATCCCAGGGACGACTCCCATCGGGAACTGGGGAGAACACGTAGCCGGCGGGGTTGAAGTCAACGCCGAGCGCATTGGCGCGTTGGCGGGCGCGAGCTTCAACATCGTCGAGAACCGCATCCGATTCGGGATCCAGGACGAGACCACGCTGTTGATGGGTCTTCGTGTCCTTTTCTGCCAACTTCCCGCCGTCGTCGTAGTACAGCGCTCGCCCAACTCTAAGAACGGACGGCTCACCGGCTCGGCGCTCGCGGTCGCCCCAGCGCAGTGCGCACATCTCGCCGCGTCGACTCCCGGTGGTCGCTTTCAGCCACAGGAAGGATCCCCAATCGGGGTCGTCGTCCCAGGCTGCGAGGATCAGGCTCGAGATCTCCTCGGGCGTGGGCGGCTGTGGGTTCGGTATGGGTAGTGCAGGTTTGTCAGCCTGCTCTGCCGGGTTGACCGAGATCCATTTCCAGACAACCGCCCGGTCGAGCGCCCCGCTGACAATCCAATGGATCTGCCGGATCGTGGACGAGCTCAAACCCTCGCATTTGTGGGGTTTGCACATCCGCCGGCACCGACCGCAGCCCTCGGGATTGTTCCGCGGGCACCGATCGCCCTCATGCTCGTCACACTGGTGTGGCCTGTCAGTCCGGTGCTCGACGTACTTGCGCCCGCGACAGTGAGCGCGGCACGTCCGCAGCATGGAGTAGAAGGAGTCCAAGGTCTCGATATCGAGCCGGGTCAACTGCTGGGTTCCGAGGAGCGGCTTGATGTGGTTCTCGTACTTCGACTTGTAGCCACGCATTGTCTGCGTATCGACGTCGATGACATCGAAGTACTTGGCGATCAGCTGGTCGACTGTTGCGCTGGTCTTCGGGTTGCGCTTCTCGTCGACCTGGTTGAGCAATCTGGTGCGCGCCTGCTCGGCCAGCTTGGCTTGCTTCGGGCCTGGAGGTATCACCTCGGTCAGATCGAGCCGGCGCTTCGAGACTGGGTCGATGCCTGCGTACACACGCACTCGGAGTGCTCCCGATGGGAGCTTATCAATCTGTCCTCTGTGGCGCTGTCGGCCTGGCGATCGGCTGGTCACAGACTCGACCGTAACAGCACTCGCGTCACGAGACGAGTCACGAGCGCCTGATGACGATCTTCAATCCCTTCACGAAATCGCCTCTGACCTGCGGTTTCTTGATGTGGGGCGGGTGGGACTCGAACCCACGACCCAGGGATTATGAGTCCCCTGCTCTAACCGGCTGAGCTACCGCCCCCGCGCGCGGAAGGATGCGCTCGCAGATGGTATCGGGTTTGGTGGCGTTGGGGAGAGAGGGCTTGCTGTACTGCGAGGGGTGGTGGCGGGGAAACCAGGGGCGGGTCAGGGGGATGACGGACCGGGTGTGGGCCTGGGGTGGGGGATGATGGGGGTCAGGTCCTACGAAGGGAAAGTCTGATGGGCTGGTTCATTCTGCTCGTGCTCATTGTGGGCGCGGTGGCGGCGTACAAGTATCGGGTGCCGTTGATCGCGAAGCTGACCGGGCAGCCGCAGCACCGGATTCAGCGGGCTATCGACAAGCGCAAGGAGAACCGCGGCTGACGGGGCCCTGGACGGCGAAAAGGCCGGTTCCTGTGTGGAACCGGCCTTCTTGGTTGCTCCCGCGACTGGACTCGAACCAGTAACCTGCCGGTTAACAGCCGGCTGCTCTGCCAATTGAGCTACGCGGGATCGTTCTACTTCCCTGCCCTCGATCCCCGAAGACCTGAGTAGGTTAGCAGGCGCCCGGCGAACTACAAAAACGGGATTCGCCTGCCCGGACCGGGGGTCTGAGGTCCCTGCCAGGTCAGATTCCGAACTCGTCGCGGACCGCCACGAGAGCCGCCTCGGCGCCGTCGACGACACCCGGCTGATCGGGCTCCAACCCCTTGTCCAGAACGAAATTCCAGAACACCGTGTCGTTCGGGTCGGCCGGGTTGCGGCGGCCGACGATGCGGACGCCCTTCTTGCCGGCCAGCGGGACGTGGCGCTGGATCAGGACACTCGCGTCGATGCGCTCGCGGAGCAGTTGCCCGAAGCGGCCGGGGTCGTCCACCTTGAGCTCGGTGGCACGCAGCGGAGTACCGAAGGCGGTGGTCTCGTAGACGTGCAGGACTGACGCCTCGGAGTCCCAGCCGGCGCGCTCGATCTTCTCCCAGCCGACCCGGCGGACGGCACCCTCCGTGTCGGTCGGGAGATACACCGCCGCACGACCGCCGGCGACCCACTTACCGTCGGTGAGCTGTACTGCGGCCAGGATGTCCTCCTTGCCGCCCGCGGAGTGCCTGGAGGCGACCTGGACCGCCTCGGTGAGCTCCCGCGGCCACGACGTACGACGAAGTTTCAGCACAGCGCCATGATCGCAGCCGGGTCCAAGCGTCAGGCGGCGTACTCCCGCAAACCAATGCGGCACCTCCTTCGGAGCTCGCGGAGGGCCTCGGCCTCCAGGGCGCGAACGCGGTCAGGATCGAGCCGGAGGATCGCCGCGGTCTCCTCGACTGTGGACTCCGCCACACCCCGCAGGCCGAAGCGGAGCCCGAGGATCGCCTGTTTGACGTCGTCCAGGAACTCGAGCTGGTAGTGCAGGTCACGCCGCAGAGCGGCTCGCAGCACGATCGCCTCGTCGTCCACGAGTTGATCGGTCTCGTCCAGATCAAGGGACTCCGGGCGGACCTTCCAGGCGTGGGCGCGTTCGACCCGGGCCACGGTCAGAGAGGCGCCGACGGCCAGTTCGGCGGTTGAAGGCTCGCGGCCCAGCCGTTGAGTGAGCTCGCGCTGTACTGCGGTGATGCGGCCGGCGTCGGTGTACGCCTGGGCCGGCATCCGGACCAGCCGCGACCGGTCGGAGATCGCACGGCCGATGGCTTGGCGGATCCACCAGATTGCGTACGTCGAGAAGCGGTTCCCCAGCCTGTGGTCGAACCGCTCCACCGCCCGCATCAGCCCGAGGTTGCCCTCCTGGATCAGGTCGAGCAGCGAGATCCCCTTGCCGGTGTAGCGCTTGGCGAGTGAGACGACCAGCCGGAGGTTCCCCTCGATCATTCGCTGCCGCGCTGCCTCGCCGAGCAGGACGATCGCCTCCAGGTCCGCGACGCTCGTGGAGGCCGGGGCGTCCAGGTCCGAGATGCTTGGCGGATCCGGAGCATCGAGTAAGCGCTCGGCGGCCAGCAGACCCGCCTCGATCCAGTAAGAAAGCTCGTTGACCTCCTCGACGGTCAGTAGTTCATGACGTCCGATCCCGCGCAGATACGCCACCAGCGCGTTCACATCGGCGGAGTCGCAGTCCAGCTCGGCCATGTCGGTTTCCCCTCTGTCACAAGGGATACTGCCGCGATTCACCCGCCCGGAACGGACGACTTCAGAATCGGTGGACAACCACACCAAGTAACCACCGAGTAACAGAAAGCCTGTGGATGGCCGCCTCGGCAACCACCCGAGATGCCTTACCCTGCCGGCTTGCGAGCCTCGATCAGGAACCGCTCAGTGGTCGCCACGAACGACCCGTCCGCCTCGATCTGCTCGTGCAACGCGCGCAACCGCTCGCCGTACGCCTCGACGGTGAAGCCCGGCACGATCCAGATCACCTTGCGCAGGAAGTGAACGACCGCCGCGATGTCGAAGAACTCGAGCCGCAGACTCTCCGGCCGCAACTCCACCACCTCGAGCCCGACCGCCTCCGCCTGCGAAGCCACCGCCTGAGGATCCCGCTCGACCCCGACAGGCTGCGGACCCATCACGAAGTCGGTCAGCTCCCGCACGCTCCCTGCGCCCACCTGCTGCGAGAGATACGAACCACCAGGCTCCAACACGCGAGCGATCTCGGGCCAGATCGTCACCGTGGGGTGTCGGCTGATGACGAGCTCGAAGGACGAAGAGTCGAACGGGAGATCCTCCCAATCCAACACGGAGACGACCGAGGCGCCGTGCTTGGCGAGGTTGTGGCGGGCGATCTCCAGGTTCGGCGCCCAGGATTCGGTCGCGACAAGCCGCGGCGGCGCCACTGGCACGCCGGCCAACACCTCACCGCCACCGGTCTGCAGGTCGAGCGCCGACTCGACACCCGCCAGCCGCTCACCGATCAACCGCTGATATCCCCAGGACGGCCGCTGCTCGGTCGCGCGCCCCTCGAACCAGGAGACGTTCCACCCCTCGGTCGGTACCGCGTTCCCTTCCGCGACCAGATCCTCGAAGCTGCGCATCAAACCGTCAGATGGCGCCGCTGATGGCTTGTTCGCGGAGTTCGGCGCGGTAGCGCTCGAGCGCGATGAGCTCGCCGAACATGCGGTTGTAGTCGTCGGCCCGGTCGATCGGGTTCGTGCGCTGGAGCTTCGACTTCAGGTCGGCGATGCGGCGCAGGCAGGTGAGCTCCTGCAGCCGAGCGACGTGGGCCCGCGCGTACTGCTCGTCAGGCTCACGCCCGAGCCGCAGCGGATCCACCGCGAGGGCGCTCACCACAGCAGCGGCCGGATCGTTGCCCATGGCCTCCCGTACTGCGACCACCCACGCCTCCCCCGGCGCAGCCAGTGCAGGACCACCCACCTTCGCCATGGCGGTGCGTACTGCGGCCAGCCAGGGATGCGTGAAGTCCTGGTCGTCCAGTTCGTCGAAGGAGGCACCCACCAGCCGCGGGTGCTGCATGAGGATCTTCAGGACGTCCCACTCGATCACGAATCGCTGATCCCGCGGCGACGGCAGGTCCACGCGCGGCGGCGGAGGCGGCTCGGTCGTCACCTGCACCGGCCCACGCTCAGGAGCAGAAGGCGCCGGCGCGGGACGGGAAGCAGCGCGGTGTACTTCGGTCCGGACCTGGTCGACATCCATGCCGAGATGCCCGGCCAGTTCGCGCGTGAACGCGTCCACCTTCGACCGGTCCCGGATCGAGATCACCAGGCGAGCCGCGTCGCGCAGCGCGTCGATCCGCGTGTCCGCCCGATCGAGGTCATACTTCGACAACACGTTGGACAGCACGAACCGGTACAGCGGCACCCGCCGCCCGATCAGTTCGCGAACAGCCGCATCACCCTTCTGCAGCCGCAGGTCGCACGGGTCGAGCCCGTCCGGTTCCACCGCCACGTAAGTCTGCGACGCGAACGCCTGATCACCTTCGAAGGCCTTCAGTGCAGCCCGCTGACCCGCGCTGTCCCCGTCGAAGGTGAAGATCACCTCGCCACGGAACTGGTCGTGGTCCAGCAGCAACTGCCGGAGCACCCGCGCGTGGTCGTCGCCGAACGAAGTACCGCACGTCGCGACAGCGGTCTGTACTCCGGCCAGGTGACACGCCATCACGTCGGTGTAGCCCTCGACCACGACGGCCTGGCGGCCCTTGGCGATCTCCCGGCGCGCGAGATCCACGCCGTAAAGGACCTTGGACTTCTTGTAGATCGCGGTCTCACCCGTGTTGAGGTACTTCGCCTCGATCTTGTCGTCGTCGAACAACCGGCGCGCGCCGAAGCCGATCACGTCGCCGCCGGCATCGCGGATCGGCCACATCAGCCGGCCGCGGAAGCGGTCGTACAGCCCGCGCTGCCCGTCCGCGGAGAGCCCCGCGGCGACGAGTTCGCTGTTGGTGAAGCCGCGGCCGCGCAGGTGTGCGGTCAGCGCCTCGCCACCGCGCGGTGAGAACCCGACGCCGAACAGCACCGCGGCGTCCCGGTCGAAGCCGCGCTTGTCCAGGAACTGCCGGCCGAGCATCGCCTCCGGAGCCCCGAACAGCTGCTCGGCGTAGTACTCCGCGGCGACCCTGTGCGCCTCGACCAGCCGCGGCCGCTGGTTCGGCTGCGACCGCGGCATCGGCGCGCCGGATTCCTCGTAGCGCAGCTGGATGCCGACCTTCGCGGCCAGCGTCTCGACCGCCTCGTGGAAGCTGATCTGGTCGATCTTCTGGATGAAGTCGATGACGTCGCCGCCCTCTTGGCAGCCGAAGCAGTAGAAGAAGCCCCGGGCCGGAGTGACGTTGAACGACGGCGACTTCTCGTCGTGGAACGGGCACAACCCCTTGAGCGACCCACCGCCGGCGTTCTTCAAGGTCACGTACGAGCCGACCACGTCGTCGATCCGAGCACGCTCGCGCACCAGCGCGATGTCCTCTTCCTTGATCCTGCCTGCCACGCGGTGAGTCTACGGTCCAGCCGCAACGATCGGGACCACTGGCCCTACACCTCGGACAGCTCGACCGAGGAATCAGCGAGCCGGGCGGGATCGACCTGTTTCTTGGAGCGGATCAGGTCCTGTACCGCGTCCAGCGAGCCCCAGGTGTTCACGTGCATGCCGGCCAGCACGTGGTTGTCGTCGTCCAGCCAGAACGCCAGGTACGCGCCCGACGCCGGGTCGCCCCGGAGCACCACGTGGTACGACGTGCCGCGCGGTACGTCGCCGGCGTACTCCATGCCCAGGTCGTACTGATCCGTGAAGAAGTACGGGAGCGCGTCCTGGGCCACCTTCTGGCCGAGCATCGCCTTGGCGGCGGTCTTGCCGCTGTCCTTCGCGTTCTGCCAGTGCTCGACGCGGATCGAGTGGCCGAGCAGCGGGTGGTCCCAGCGGACCACGTCACCGGCGGCGTAGACCTCCGGGACCGAGGTGCGCAGGTCCGGCCCGGTGACGATGCCCGAGCCGTCTTCGCGGCTGGCAACCTTGATGCCCGCGGCCTCGGCGAGCTCGGTGTTGGGCTGTACGCCGACCCCGACCACCACCAGGTCTGCCGGGAGCACGTCGCCGGTGGAGGTACGCACCCCGGTCACGTGGTCCTCACCTTCGAAGCTCTCGACGCCGACACCGAAGCGCAGGTCGACGCCGTGCTGACGGTGCAGGTCCGCGTAGAGCTCCCCGACCTGCTCCCCCATCACCGACGCGAGCGCGGTCGACTGCGGCTCGATCACGGTGACCTCGCTGCCACGCTCGCGCGCTGCCGAGGCCGCCTCCAGGCCGATCCACCCGGCGCCGACGACGACCACCCGCGGCTTCGCGGCGTACGCGTCGGTGAGGGCCTTGGACTCCGCCGCTGTCCGCAGGTAGTTGATGCCGGGCAGGTCCGCTCCCGGTACGTCGAGCTTGCGGACGCGGCTGCCGGTGGCGATCAGGAGCTTGTCGTACTCGACCTCGGAGCCGTCCGCGAGTGTCACCCTGCGAGCGCCCGTATCGATCGCGGTCACCTTCGAGCCGAGGCGCAGGTCCACGTTGTTGTCGTCGTACCAGGCGCGGTCGTGGAGCTGAGCGACCTCCGGCTGGTCCTTGCCGAGCAGCACGCCCTTGGACAACGGAGGCCGCTCGTACGGCAGCTCGTTCTCCTCCCCGATCAGCACGATCGGTCCGGTCCAGCCCTCGGTCCGCAGCGTCTCCGCCGCGGTCGCGCCCGCCAGGCTCGCTCCGACGATTACCATCCGCTCTGAGTCGCTCATGGCAAGACATTAATCCTTGAAGCGTCGCCGGGCGCGTTCATCCGGAGATGCGGACGGTAGGAGGCACCACGCGGACGCGCCCGGGCGCGGCGCTGGGGGAACGGATCGTCGAGCTGATCCACGAGCGCGGGCCGGCGCCGGGCCCTCATCCGTACTGCGTCAGCGGGTGACGAGCTGGGCGTGCCAGGCCTGGGCCGAGGGGTCGGTCAAGGAGGCGACCTGGTCGATGATCACGCGGAGCCTGGCGTTGTCGTCGGCCGCCTCGGCGAAGTCGGTGGCGAACGGCAGATCCAGGTGACGCGGCGCCGACTTCCAGAGCGCCTCGACCAGTTCGGTCAGCAGTTCGCGCTGGACCGCCCGGCGGGCCTGCCGCTCCGGGGAGTTCAGCACGTGGAACATGCCGATCCCCTTGAGCAGCGCGATCTCGGTGCGGATCCCGTCCGGCACGATCAGGTCGGCCTCGTAGCGAATCAGCCGGGACCTGCCGAACTGCGCGTGCGTCGCCTGCTCGGCCGCAGTACAGAACCGGCCGATCAGTTGGCTGGTCAGGTCCTTCAGCCCGCCGAGTGAGCGCCGGCTGTCGTCGAAGGCCACCCTCGGCCAGTACGGCAGCCCGGTCAGCCGCCGCCACCCCTCGTCGAGCTCCACATCCGTTGCCTCGGACAAATAAAACCGCCGCACCGTGTCCCAGTACGGCGCCCGCTCGGCGCCGACCTCGTCGAGATCGAGGTGATGGGCAACGATCCCGTCCTCCACGTCGTGCACGGAGTACGCCACGTCGTCCGCGAAGTCCATCACCTGCGCCTCGAGACACCGCCGGTACTGCGGGCCCGGGCCTGCGTCGGAGTCCACGCCGCGGCGCAACCACTCGAACACCTCGGCGTCATCGTCGTACACGCCGAACTTGCGCTCCCCGTCACGCCGGAGCCACGGGTACTTGGTGGCGGCGTCGAGCGTCGCGCGGCTGAGGTTGAGCCCGACGCTGCGGCCGGCCGGGTCGAACGTCTTCGACTCCAGCCGGGTCAGCAGGCGCAAGGTCTGCGCGTTGCCCTCGAAACCGCCGATCTCCTCGGCCAACTGGTCCAGCGCCCGCTCGCCGTTGTGTCCGAAGGGTGGGTGGCCGAGGTCGTGCGCGAGGCAGGCCGCGTCCACGATGTCGGGATCGCAGCCGAGGGTGCTTGCCAGTTCGCGGCCGATCTGGGCGACCTCGAGGCTGTGGGTCAGCCGGTTCCGGACGAAATCGTCGCTGCCGGCCGTGACCACCTGGGTCTTGGCGGCGAGCCGGCGGAGCGCGGCGCTGTGCAGCACGCGGGCACGGTCGCGCGCGAAGGCCGTGCGGCCGGGCCGTTTGACCGGCTCCGCCACCCACCGCTCCGCGTCGTGCTCGTCATACCCCTCATGCTGCTTCCTCATCAGGGCCCACACTAACCACCGCGACCGACACTTTCGCCAACTCCAGTTGGCTTGCGTCCGAAGAACCCTTCAGTTCTCCGGACGCAAGCAGACGGTCAGCCCCAGCCGCCCTGGACCATCGTCTGGAAGTGCCACTCGCCGTCGACCTTGAGCAGCAGGTCGCCGTACCGGATCGGCTGGGTGTGCCCGCCGTACGTCATCGTGCCGTCGGTGATCACGAAGACCAGGCCGGCGGACAGGAAGTGCGGCGTCCGGGTCGTCTCCATCGTGACGTCACCGCCGCCGCCCATCACCTCGGCCATCTGGGCCACGAACCCGGCCCGGTCGAACTGCTCCGCCTTCGCCTGCCCCATGCCGTCGTCGGTCACCTCGTTCAGAGGGAACACGGCCTGGTCGGCCATCCCCTCGTAGTCCTGCGCCGCGGCCAGCCCGTCGTACCGCTCGAACCAGGCCTGGACGCCGGCCAGCTCCGCCGCTTCCGGCACGTACCCGGACGTGCTGGGCATGCTCTGCGTCTCGCTCAAACGAACTCCTCCACACCGTCGAGAACCAAACTTCGTACAGTGTACCCAGTTAGCCGACCCGTTCAAACCTCCGACTTCCGAAGAGCCGGCAGAACGACAAGGGCAGAGGGGTTCAGGCGGTGCAGTAGCGGAGCCAGACGATGCCGCCCTCGAAGGTCTCGCTGTTGGCCAGCCGAAGGTCGAGGCGATCGGCGAACGACCCATGCCACCGGGCCGCCGAGCCGACGACGACCGGATGCACGAGCAGGCTGACCTCATCGATCAGCCCCAGCTCCAGCAGTACTCCGACCAGCGCGCCGCCGCTGTCGACGCGGACGACCTGAGCGCCACGCCGGCCGAGCAACTCGAGGGCCTCGACGAGGTCGACCCGGTCGTAGCCGGTGACGAGTTCCTGGATCTTGCTGTCGGGTTCCCGCGCCGGGGTCTGGTCGGCGTACAGCGCGATCACGTCCGACCAGTAGCCGAGCTCGCGCAGGATCTCCAGGGAGCGGACGCGGTGGCGGCTGTCCACCACCGCGAGCAGCGGACCGGCGGCGCGTGGACCCGGCCGCTCGGCGACGCGGACCGCGCTCTCCTGGGCCAGGATCGTGTCCGCACCGACCAGCGTCACGTCCTCCTGCCACAGCGTCGCCATCGCGTAGAAGCGCGCTTGATCGGTCTCGAACCCGGTTGTCGCACCGTCGATCGAGACCGCCAGATGAGCCACCACATGAGGCCGCATGACTCTGAACCTAGAGATCGCCACCGACAGAAATCTTCCAGAGGACCCTTTGCAGAGGACTCTTGGCAAGTTACCGTGAGGCCATGGACCGACCGATGCGGCGGATCGACGCGCGCAGCCTCCGCGGACTCGCTCATCCCCTGCGCATGCAGATCCTGGAGTTGCTGGAGCTCGACGGGCCGGCCACCTCGACCGGTCTGTCGGCGCGGCTCGGCGAGAGCACGGGCACGATCAGCTGGCACCTGCGGCTGCTCGCGGAGCACGGCTATATCGAGGAAGAGGTCGACCGCGGGACCAAGCGCGAGCGCTGGTGGCGGGTGCCGCAGGGGCAGACCGTGCTGAACCCGGCCGACTTCCGCGACGACCCGGAGACCAGCGGGGCGCTGAAGGTCTACCTGCGGCACCTGGTGGAGCAGTACTTCGAGCGCGTTCGGCGGTATGTGGCTGAGGACTGGCCCGGCGAGTGGCAGCACGCGGCGGCACTCTCCGACTGGCGAGACCTCAAGCTCACCCCGGAGCAACTGATCGCCCTCAACGACGACCTCACCGCGGTCATCGACCGCCATACCGAGCAGAACAAGACGACCCTTGCGGAAAAGACCGGGGACGAGCGGGCTATGCCTGTGGTGGTGCAGTTGCAGTCGTTCCCGCGGCGGCGGCAGTGAGTCTGCTGGTCCGGCATCGCGACTTCCGGTTGCTGTGGACGGGTGAGACGGTCAGCAGGTTCGGCAGCGCGGTGTCCACCGTCGCACTCCCGCTGATCGCCGTATCGGTGCTACAGGCGACAACCTTCGAGGTCGGACTGCTGAGCGCCGCGGCCTGGCTGCCGTGGCTCGTCATCGGCCTGCCGGTCGGCGCCTGGGTCGACCGCCTCCCCCGCCGCCCGCTCATGCAGCTCGCCTCGGCGGCCTCGCTGCTCCTCTTCGCCTCTATCCCCCTCGCAGCCGGTGCAGACCTGCTCACAATCCAGCTATTACTGGCGATCGCGGTCCTGACAGGCGTCGCGGCCATGCTCTTCCAGACCGCCTACACCGCCTACCTCCCCACCCTCCTCGACCCACACGACCAGGCCGAAGGCAACGCGAAGCTCCACGGCAGCGCGTCCGCCGCGCAGCTCGCCGGAGTCGGCTGCGGCGGCCTCATCGTCCAGCTGACCGGAGCCGTCAACGGCATGCTCGTCGACGCCTCGACCTTCCTCATCGCCTTGCTGTGCCTGACCCTGATCCGCCACCGAGAGCCAGCCGTCCACACGGCGAACCACCCAGCCCTGGCCAAGGAGGTCCTCGCCGGACTTCGGCTGGTCGCCGGTGACGTCTGGCTCCGCACCCTGACGATCTTCGGCGGCGTCTCGAATCTCGCACTGATGGGCTACCAGTCGATCATCGTGGTCTTCCTGGTCCGCGAGGTCGGCGTCTCGGCCGGGGTCGTCGGTGCGATGATCGCCGTCGCCAGTAGCGGTGGAGTAGCCGGCGCCTTCGCAGCCCGCCGCGTCGCCGCCAGAGTCGGTACTGCGCGCGCCACCCTCCTGTTCGAGCTGATCCTCCCGACCGCGGCACTCCTGATTCCCCTGACCAGCAAGGGAGCGGGACTCACCCTCTACATGGTTGGCGGATTCTGCATCGGAGTCGGGGTGGTCGGCGGCAACACGATCAAGGCGACCTTCCACCAGTCCTACTGCCCACCCGAACTCCGCGGCCGACTAGCAGCGAGCGCGTCGTTCCTCAACTTCGGCACGATCCCCCTCGGCGCCGTGCTCGGCGGCACGCTGGGCGAAGTACTGGGCCTCCGTACGGCGCTGTGGATCACCACCGCAGGTGTTCCACTGGCCGGTCTGATCCTGCTCTTCTCCCCGATCAGGGGAACGCGGGATCTACCCGATCACCACGGCAGCGCAGTACCGGAGGTGGCTGCGGCTTCGAGTCGGGCACGGATGGACTGACGCGCCTGGGCATAGACCCGGCCGTCGCCGTCCCGCAGGAGCGACGCCATGTTCGCGGAGTCGTAGAAGGCGTTGAGCTCGAAGGCCAGCTGCACCGGATCGGCTGCGAGCTCGCCGCGATCGACCGCTTCGGTGATCGTCTGCTCGACGAGCTGGATCCACTCACGGTTCACCTCGGCCAGGAAGTCGTGCACCGGGCCGCGGCGTGCGCCGTACTCGTGTGAGGCCTTGGCGAAGAAGCAGCCGCCCGGGAAGACTCGGCGCTTCGAGTACTCGAGCCAGCTCTCGCTCAACGCCCAGACCCGGCCGAGGCCAGGCTCGACCGCGAAGGCGGGCTCGACGACGGAGGTCGCGTAGATCCGCCGGGCCGCGCGGATGGTCGCCAGCTGCAGCTCCTCCTTGGAGCCGAAGTGCGCGAACAGGCCGCTCTTGCTGATCTCCAGCTCCTTGGCGAGCCGGCCGATCGATAGCCCTTCGAGGCCGTCCACCGAGGCGATGTCGACCGCCTTCCGCAGCACAGCCCGCCGCGTCTGGTCACCCCGCACCAGCCGTCCGTCGACACGCGTCTCCACTGCCACCTCCTGTTCGGGCGATCTTAGTTCGGTTGACGGGAGCACCGACACAAACTAATAATACGATCGTTCGTATAGTTTCCAAAGAGCTTCCACAGCCGTCAGGAACGGACCTCATGACCTCAGTGCTGAGCGACCTCGACCCCCGCACCCTCGACCTGTCCGCCACGTCCCTCTGCCTGACCGCGGTCACCGCTGTCCGGCCGGACCAGCTCGATCTGCCCACGCCCTGTTCGGAGTGGAATCTGGGCGAGCTGATCGCTCACCTCGTCGCGGAGAACCGCGGCTTCGCGGCGAACGCGACCGGCGTGATCGATCGCGTCGCCTGGAAGCCCGGGCCACCCGACGAGATCACGCTGGCGAAGTTCCCGGCCACGGTCGAGAAGGTCACCGCGGCCTTCGCGGAGTACGCCGTACTGGAGCGGCCGGTGGAGATTCGGGAGTTCGGGGTGTTCCCCGGCCGGGTCGCCGTGGCGGTGCACTTCGTCGACTATCTGGTGCACGCGTGGGACGTCGCGCGAGCGATCGGACGGCCCGACCCCATTCCCGACGAACTGGCCGATGCCGCCCTGCGGTTGAGCCCGTTGTTTCCGGTCGAACGATCCGCGGGCGGCGCGTTCGCGGCCGTAGTACCGGTGGATGCGGACGCTTCGGCCAGCGAGCGGCTGCTCGGGCTGGTCGGGCGCGACCCGAAGTGGAGCGCGCGATGATCCTCGAGATGGTGCGAGCGAGCTTGAAGGTGTTGCCGCCGACGATCGCGGGACGGGTCGCGTTCGAGCTGTGGCGGCGGCCGTTCAAGCGCGGCCAGGTGCGCGAGAGCGAACGCGAGGTCCACGAGGCAGCCACGGTCGAGGTGGTCGATGGAGTCGTCACCTACGCGTGGGGCGACGGCGCCCGGCCGGTCCTGCTCGTGCACGGCTGGCGCTCCCGCGCATCCCGGTTCCACAAGTTCGTGACGCGCCTGGTCGAGCTCGGCTACAGCCCGGTCTCGTACGACGCACCCGGGCACGGCGACTCCCCCGGCCCGGCCGGCACGATCCTCGACCACCAGCGGATCATCCGGCGTCTGCAGGACCGGCACGGACCGTTCGAGGGCGCGATCGCACACTCCCTCGGCGTGCCCTTCGCCTTGTACGCGATCCGCGAGGGTGTCTCTGTCGAGCGCGTGGTGACGATCAGCGGCCTCGCCGACTTCGGCTATCTCACCGACGCCTTCTGCCGGGAGCTCGGACTCGGAGCCAAGGCGAACGCATCGCTGCGGCGCTCGATCGAGCGCCGGCTGTTCGACGGGGACGACGGGATCTGGACCAGGTACTCCGTGGCCGCGGGCGACGTCGACCTGCTGGCGATCCACAACGACGAGGACGAGGTCGTGGATCCGAAGCAGGCGCCGCTGCTCCTGGCGGCGTACGGGCCGAGGGCGCGGTTCCGGCAGACGAACGGCCTCGGCCATCGCCGGATCATGGTCGATCCGGACGTGATCGCCGAGGCCGTCGCCTTCGTCAGCAGCTCAGATGTCGCGGAACGTCTCGATCTGGGCGCCTAGCGAGTTGAGCCGGGTGGCGAGTTCCTCGTAGCCGCGGTTGATCACGTAGACGGACCGCAGTACCGAGGTGCCCTTGGCCGCCATCATCGCGATCAGGGTGACCACCGCGGGCCGCAGCGCCGGCGGGCACATGATCTCGGCGCCGGACCAGTGCGTCGGGCCCTCGACCATCACCCGGTGCGGGTCGAGCAGCTTGACCCGGCCGCCGAGCTTGTTCAGGTCGGTCAGGTAGATCGCGCGGTTCTCGTAGACCCAGTCGTGGATCAGCGTCTGCCCGGTCGCCGACGCCGCGATCACCGCGAAGAACGGCAGGTTGTCGATGTTCAGGCCGGGGAACGGCATCGGGTGGATCTTGTCGATCGGCGCGTGCAGGTTCGACGGCCGGGTGGTCAGGTCGACCAGCCGGGTCCGGCCGTTCTCGGCCAGGTACTCGTCGGAGCGGCTGTAGTCCAGGCCCATCTCCTCGAGCAGCGCCAGCTCGATCTCGAGGAACTCCACCGGCGCGCGCCGGATGGTGACCTCGGAGCCGGTCACGATCGCGGCGGTGAGCAGGCTCATCGCCTCGATCGGGTCCTCCGACGGGGCGTAGTCGACGTCCACGTCGATCTCCGGCTTGCCGTGCACGGTCAGCGTGGTGCTGCCGACGCCGTCGATCTTCACGCCGAGCAGGTCCAGGTAGAAGCAGAGGTCCTGGACCATGTAGTTCGAGCTGGCGTTGCGGATCACGGTGACGCCGTCGTGCCGGGCCGCGGCCATGATCGCGTTCTCGGTCACGGTGTCGCCGCGCTCGGTCAGCACGATCGGCTTGCCAGGCGTGACGGCCCGGTTCACCAGCGCGTGGTACTCGCCGCCGGTCGCCTTGATGTCCAGGCCGAACGGGCGCAGCGCGGACATGTGCGGCTCGACCGTGCGGGTGCCGAGGTCGCAGCCCCCGGCGTACGGAAGCTGGAAGGTGTCCTCGCGGTGCAGCAGCGGGCCGAGGAACATGATGATGCTGCGGGTACGGCGGGCCGCCTCGGCGTCCATCGCGGCCAGGTTCAGGTGCTCAGGCGGCACGATCTCCAGGTCGCCGGCGTCGTTCAGCCAGGTGGTGCGGACACCGATCGAGTTCAGCACCTCGAGCAGCCGGTTGACCTCCTCGATCCGGGCGACCTTGCGCAGCGTGGTCCGGCCCTTGTTCAGCAGCGACGCGCACAGCAGCGCGACGCCGGCGTTCTTGCTGGACTTCACGTCGATCGATCCGGACAGCCGGCGTCCGCCCACCACACGGAGGTGGACCGGACCGCCACCGAGAGAGACAATTTCGGAGTCGAGTGCCTCGCCGATCCGGGCGAGCATCTCGAGAGTGAGGTTCTGATGACCCTTTTCGATCCGGTTCACCGCGCTCTGACTGGTGCCGAGCACATCGGCGAGCTGGGTCTGCGTCCAGCCGCGGTGCTTACGGGCGTCCCGGATGAGATTGCCGATCCGGCTCAGGTAGTCGTCAGTCATGCGCCGCACGTTATCTCACATGTGAGATATCGCTTCATCGACCCGCCGCTCACAGCGTAGCCAATGTCACGCCGCACCGACCGGCCGCCCCCGGCCACACCGCAGCCCCCTACAGTAGACGCCACCCCGCCCCGCCCGGAGAGGACCAGCAGATGCCCGACGACGTCGGCACCTCGTCAGGGGTGACCGAGTTCGAGGCGGAGTCCTGGCCGCTGGAGGCCGCGGCCGACGGCCTTGCCCAGGTCATCGACGGATTCCAGAACGGCGACACCCGGCCGCTGGTGATCGGCGACGGCGACCAGCCGGTGCTCGTGGTGCTGGCAGTCGCGGACCTGGCCGACTTCCGCGCCCGGATCGCCGACCTGCTCGGCAATCCGGTCGACGCGGGCTGGCTGCGGTACTACCTGCGCTCGAACTTCGACATGAGCTCCGAGACGCTGGTCGAGCAACTGGGCGTCGACACCGACCACGGGCTCTCCTCGCTCGCGAGTCAGGTGAACGTCGAGCAGGCCGCGGTACTGCTGCCCGACCATCTACGCCGGACCGAGGCGGGCGGCAACCCGCTGATGCTGATCGGCGACGGGATGCTCGCCACCGCCGCGCTGATCGCCTTCCCGGCCTTCTCCGTGCTGCTGGCGATGGAGAACGAGGGCAAGACCGACGACGACTCCTGCGCGTACGACGAGGAGGAGAAGCCGACCACCCCGCTGGAGGTGCTGGCCGAGCGGCTCGGGCCGATCTCCACCCAGCTCGTCGCGAAGATCAACGCCGGCCGCGAGCCCGGGCTGCCGCGATTCGACCTGCACTTCGAGGACGACCTGGTCGAGCACCTCCGCGATCTCGAGAAGCGCGCCCAGGCTGCTCCCGGCGGCGGGGCGTACGACGAGCTGAGCGATCTGCTGCACTCGTTCGACCAGATGCGCAGCGGGGAACTCGTGGAAGAGGACGAGGTGCCCCACGAGGCGCCGTACATCGAGATGTCCGATCTGGCGGCCGCGCTGCCGCTGGTGCGGGACGCGTTCCGCGACGGCGCCGACGATCCGTACCTGATCGGCGTCGACGGGAGCCCGTTCGCCGGGCTGATCTCCTACGACCTGTACGAGATGCTGCAGCAGGTCTCGGTGGACCTGGACGGCACCGACGAAGCGCCGGTGCTGCCGCTCCCCTACCCGCTGTGGGAGAGCGGCCCGCAGGTGCGGACCTTCGAGGCAGCGCTCGAGGTCTGCGGCTCGGTGCTCGAGGACATCTCCAGAGGCGACGGGTCGATGCTGTTCGTAGCCGACGACGAGGGCGATGCCGAGATGGTGCTCGCGCCGCTGGTCTGGCTGTGGGCCTACGTCGACTTCCTCGACCTGGAACCGACCGAGGTCTGACCTCGGGCCGTTGGGCCCCCTATACGGGCTTGACCGGAAAGAGCGGCTGCCACTCCTGCAGCGACGCGATCTCGTAGACGTCGGCCGGCGTGTAGGGGTCGTTGGCCAGGATCTCGCGGAGCTCGGCCTCGTCGGCGACGTCGTAGATCAGCAGCGCACCGCTCTGGTCGGCGAAAGGCCCTGCGGTGAGGAGCTTCCCGGCCTCCCGCAACTTGGTCAGGTACTCCCGGTGGGCCGGGCGGACCTGCAGCCGCCGGTCGGTGTCGGTGAAGGTCAATTGCAGTGCGAAGAGAGCCATGCCGTCGACCTTATAAGGGGAGGCTCGTGGCTCGCGACGAGAAGTTTGGTGCGGGAAGGGAGTCACGAGCCGCCACAGCGGCTGGTTCAGGTCAGACCCGAAAGTCGACGAGTGATCGCCCTTCCCGCTCGGATATCTTGACCACTCAATCAGCTGGATGCAAGAGGTTGGTTAAGGAGATTTGCTGCAGACAGTTGAGTAAGGTAACGCTTCGTGATCGAGCCTCCCACCGCGTCGATGCGAGCGCTGATACAGCCGTACAGTCTGTCACGAGCCTCATCTGTCAAGGCTCGATGTCCCGAGTACGACGACAGCAGATCGAGGTACTCCGCGGTCGTGTAGCGCCGTTCCCACTCGTAACGGCGGAACTCCACCGGCCCGAACCGGCCGCTCGCGTCGAATTCCGCCGAGTCCGTCGGGATGGCGTCCGCCGGAAGCAGGCCCTCGCCGGGAGGGTCCGGGTTGAACCGCTGGTAGCAGTCCTCGAAGTCGACGAACAGCTGGTGGCTGCCGCCGGCGATGTGCTCGGTCGAGATCACTGCGAGCATCCCGCCCGGGCCTAGTGCGTCGGCTGCCTTCTGCACTCGGATGTCCGGGTCGATCCAGTGGAACGCCGTCGCCGAGAACACCAGGTCGAACTTCTCCGGCGGCAACTCCCAGCTCTCGAAGTCCGCTGTGATCACCTCCAGGCCCGGGAGCTTGGCTCGCGCGACCCGGGCCAGGTCCGGGCTCAGCTCGACCGCCTTGACGGACCAGCCGCGCTTGAGCATCGGTGCGGTCGCCTGGCCGGTGCCCGGGCCGATCTCCAGCACCCTCGGCCGGGTCGGATTCCCGAGCAGCCAGGCGAGGTCGTCGTACAACTTGTGGGGGTAGGTCGGCCGGACCCGGTCGTACAGTTCCGCGTCCTCGCCGAAGGTCTTGCGCAACTCCTGCCGGCTCATGGGGTGGACGCTAGTGCATGACGGCCTGAGAGCTCGATGAATTTGGTGCTGAACTGAGACGGACCTCGGACCCCAACGCGGGACCTCGGACACACACAGCCTGTCCCAACTCCCCGCGAGGTGTTCCCGCTCCCCTGGCAACTGCACGCCATCCGGGCTCGGCCGGCGATCGGCCTGCCCGATGACGGGCTGTTCGGCGGCTGCCACCTTGCAAGCCGCCAGCCGGCCCACAACCTGCCAGCGCCAAGCCCGAGTCCAAGCCCGAGTCCGTGCCCCCGGAATCGGCGGAAATCACCACGCACGGGCGACAACCGACCCCGGGGAGCCTGTCGCGTACCGAAGGACAGGACGTAGTCGCCGAACAGACCACCCCGGCGAGCAACCCACGCCTGGGACCTCAGCGATCGGCGCGGTACTGCCTGTCGCTCGGTACACCCCGCCCCGGAAACACCACCCGACCCACCCCGCATCACCGACCTGGGCGCTGCGGTTCGTCCGCCGCCCGGGACCCGGCGGCCACGCGGCGAATCCCGCGGCCCTCCCCCCCCGGAGCACTCCACCCGATCCGGCTCAGACCTCCCCGCGGGATCCGCGTAGCTGCGTCCTTCCCTGGTCGGGCTGGGGTGCGTCAAGAGTCGAGCTTGCTCGATCCCGAAGGGACGCCGAAGGCGCTCTTGACGCACACCAGCACGACTAGCACACTCACGCAGCGGAGACCGCGAACCACCCCCGCCTATGCCTGGCGAACCACCCGTCCGACGTAGCGACTCCCCGGCCCGACCGATGATCGGACCGGGGCAGCCAGCGATCGCTTAGAGCAGGGTGGCCCGGCCGGCTTCCAGGCGCGCCACCGGGATCCGGAACGGCGAGCAGGAGACGTAGTCCAGGCCCACCTCGTGGAAGAAGTGGATGCTGTCCGGGTCGCCGCCGTGCTCGCCGCAGATGCCGAGCTTGAGGTCGGGCTTGGCCGCGCGACCACGCTCGGCCCCGGTCCGGACCAGCGCGCCGACGCCTTCCCGGTCGATCGACTCGAACGGCGAGACCGCGAAGATGCCCTTCTCCAGGTAGCGGGAGAAGAACGCGCCCTCCACGTCGTCCCGGCTGAAGCCCCAGGTGGTCTGGGTCAGGTCGTTGGTGCCGAAGGAGAAGAAGTCGGCCGCCTCGGCGATCTGGTCCGCGATCACCGCGGCGCGCGGAAGTTCGATCATCGTCCCGATCGGCGTCTTCCACTCCACCCCGCGAGAGCCGTCGGCCTCCGTCGACCGGTCGACCTCGGCGAGGACCGCGTTCACCTCGTCGCGGGCCAGTTGGAGCTCCTGGACCGCGCCGACCAGCGGGATCATGATCTCGGGCCGCGGATCCTTGCCCTGCTTGCGCAACTCTGCCGCCGCCGAGGCGATCGCCCGGACCTGCATCGCGAACAGCCCCGGCACGACCAGGCCGAGCCGCACGCCGCGCAGACCGAGCATCGGGTTCTGCTCGTGCAGCCGCTCGACCGCGGCCAGCAGAGTCTTGTTGCGGCCCGGATCCTCGCCGCGCTCCTCGGCGATCGCCACCTTGACCGCGAGCTCCTCCATCGAAGGCAGGAACTCGTGCAGCGGCGGGTCGATCAGCCGGATCGTCACCGGCAGCCCGTCCATCGCCGTCAGCAGCTCCAGGAAGTCCCCACGCTGGAGGGGTTCCAGCTCGGCCAGCGCCGCCTCG
Source organism: Kribbella orskensis (assembly GCF_004342085.1). Classification (NCBI taxonomy): domain Bacteria; kingdom Bacillati; phylum Actinomycetota; class Actinomycetes; order Propionibacteriales; family Kribbellaceae; genus Kribbella; species Kribbella orskensis. The sequence continues at coordinate 5,733 of NZ_SLWM01000027.1, read as the reverse complement.
CGCTCCTCGGCGTCGTCGGCCAGGATCAGCCGCTCGACCGCTTCGCGCCGCTCCCCCAGGAACATGTGCTCGGTCCGGCACAGACCGATGCCCTCGGCACCGAACCGCCGAGCCCTGCTCGCGTCGTCGGCAGTGTCCGCATTCGTCCGTACGCCGAGCCGCCGGATCTCGTCGGCGTGGGTGATCAGCCGGTGCACCGCGGCCACCAGCTCATCACCGGCATCGGGAGCCAGCGAGCCCTCGAAGTACTGCACCACCGGGGACGGAACCACCGGGACCTCGCCGAGGAACACCTCGCCGGTGGTCCCGTCGATGGAGATCACGTCACCCGCGTTGATCGTCGTACCGTTGACGAGGATCTTGCCGGCGGCTACCTCGACGTCGAGCTCCTCGGCCCCGCAGACACAGGTCTTTCCCATGCCTCGGGCAACTACCGCCGCGTGCGAGGTCTTGCCGCCGCGACTGGTCAGGATGCCCTGGGCGGCGATCATGCCGTGCAGGTCGTCCGGGTTCGTCTCGCGCCGGACCAGGATCACCTTCTCGCCCCGGTCGGCGGCCTCGACCGCGGCGGCGGAGGTGAAGACGACCTTGCCGGAGGCGGCGCCTGGGGAGGCCCCGATCGCCTTGGTGACCAGGTCGGTCTCCGCGTCGCTGTCGAACCGCGGGAACATCAACTGGGCGAGCTGGGCGCCCTTGACCCGGCGCAGCGCCTCGTCGATGTCGATCATGCCCTCGTCGATCAGGCTGGTCGCGATCCGGAAGGCGGCGCCCGCGGTCCGCTTGCCGACGCGGGTCTGCAGCATCCAGAGCTTGCCGCGCTCGACGGTGAACTCGATGTCGCACAGGTCGCGGTAGTGGCCTTCCAGCTTGGCCATGATCGCCATCAGGTCGTCGTACGACGTCTTGTCCAGCTGCTCCAGCTCGGCCAGCGGGACCGTGTTGCGGATGCCGGCGACGACGTCCTCGCCCTGCGCGTTCTGCAGGTAGTCGCCGTACACGCCGGGCTGGCCGCTGGACGGGTCGCGGGTGAAGGCGACGCCGGTGCCGGAGTCCATCCCGAGGTTGCCGAACACCATCGAGCAGATGTTCACCGCCGTGCCGAGGTCGGTGGCGATCCGCTCCTGACGGCGGTAGAGGACGGCGCGCTCGGCGTTCCAGGAACCGAAGACCGCCTCGATCGCGAGGTCCATCTGCTCGCGCGGGTCCTGCGGGAACTCACGGCCGGTGTGCTCCTGGACGGCGGCCTTGAAGGTCTCCACCAGGGCCTTGAGATCGTCGGCGTCGAGGTCCAGGTCGTTGTTCGTGCCCTTGGCCTTCTTGGCCGCCTCGATCGCGTCCTCGAAGACGTCGCCGTCCATGTCGAGCACGGTCTTGCCGAACATCTGGATCAGCCGGCGGTAGGCGTCCCAGGCGAACCGCGGGTTGCCGGACTGGTGCGCGAGGCCGTTCACGGAGTCGTCGTTCAGGCCGACGTTGAGCACCGTCTCCATCATGCCGGGCATCGACGCGGCAGCGCCGGAGCGGACCGACACGAGCAGCGGGTCGTCCGCCTGGCCCAGCTTCTTGCCCAGCTTCTGCTGCAGCGAGTCGACGTGGTGATCGATCTCGTCGGCCAGTTCGGGCGGCACCGAGCCTGTCGCCAGGAACACCTTGCAGGCCTCGGTGGAGATGGTGAAACCGGGCGGCACGGGCAGGTCGAGATTGGTCATCTCGGCGAGATTTGCCCCTTTGCCGCCGAGCAACTCCTTCATGTCTTTGTTGCCTTCGGCGAAGTCGTAGACGAGTTTCGGCACGGTGACTCCCTGAGGATGTGGGCGGCGAGTGGTCGCTCAGTCCGGTCGCGGCATGGTGACCGCTGGCCCGACGACTCCGGTGGCGAGGGACGTCTTTTCAGAGTAAGCCCAAAAACCAGTCCAGTTGAACACTGGTCTCACGACGAGATGGTGACACTGCCCACATGTCGATGGCCGGAAAACCCTTACCTCGTTGACAACCATGGACAACGGGAGGTTTTTCCGAGGAAACGCAAAAGCAGGGAGTAACCCACCTTCGAGATGGGTACTCCCTGCCGGATGAGCACCTGGCAGAGCCCGCGGCGGGTCGTTCCGGAGCCCGCCGCGGGACCTCGTCAGAGCCTGCGACGAGTCCTCAGATAGTCGCCGACGACGGCCGCGCCGAGGCCGTCCGGGTCGGGCGCGAGCACCCGTCCGCCACTGCGCCGGGCGAGCAGATCGACGAAGGCCGTCAGCCGCGGATCGTCCCCGAGCCGGAACACCGTCAGGGATGCGCCGAGCTTGGCCAGCCGGTCCACCTCGGCGACGGTCTTGCGCAGCGTCGCCGGCCGCGGCGGGTAGTCGAACTCGGCCGTGCCGTCCGGTTCGAGGTGAGCCGTCGGCTCCCCGTCGGTGACCATCAGGACCACCGGCTGGGCGTCCGGGTGACGCCGCAGGTGCCGGCCCGCGAGCAGCAACGCGTGGTGCGCGTTCGTGCCCTGCTCCCAGGTGCCTTCCATGCCGATCAGCTGCGGCAGTTCCACCACCTCGGCGTACCTGCCGAAGGTGATGAGCTGTAGGGCGTCGTTGCGGTAGCGGGTCGAGATCAGCTGGTGCAGGGCGAGCGCGGTCCGCTTCATCGGCAGCCAGCGTCCCTCCTGGACCATCGACCAGGAGGTGTCCACCAGCAGTGCCACGGCGGCCCGGGCCCGGTGCTCTGTCTCGGCGATCTCCACATCGGCCACGTCGAGCTTCACCGAGCCACCTCGCCCGGCGCCCGCAGTACGCAGTACTGCGTTGCGAATCGTGCGCGGCACGTCCCACGGCTGGGTGTCGCCGAACTGCCAGGCCCGGCTGGACCCACTCAGCTCGCCGGCTGCTCCGGCCGAGGCTGCGTCGCGTTCACCGGACTGGCCGCGAGCCGTCCGGAGTAGGTCGGCGAGCGCTGTCTGTCCGAGCTGGCGCAACGCCTTCGGGGACAACTGCAGCGTGCCGTCGGGCGCACGCTCCAGCAGACCCTGGTCGCGCAACTGCCGTTCGAGCTCGGACAACCGCTTGGCGTCGACCGTCGCCTCGTCGCCCAGCTGGCGGGTGAGCGCGTCCAGGTCGATGTCCTCGAGCCTGGCACCCGGGTACGACTGGGCCAGCTGCTCGGCCAGCGCGTCCAGCTCCGCCAGATCGGACATGGCCCGAGCACCTTCGGCGAGACCGAGCGGGTCGTCGCCACTCATCCGCTCGGACCCGGACCAGTCTTCGCCCGGCCTGAGCGCCTGGAGCTGGGCATCCAGGTTGGCCAGCTGCTGCGACAGCTGCGGGTTGCCGAACGCCTGCTGCGAGAGCTGGGCAAGCTCAGCTCGCTGCTCTGCGGTCATCGAGTTGAGCATCCGCTGCGCGGCTGCCGCTCGTGCGGCCAGTACGTCGATCAGCTCGTCGACGCTGCGCGGGTTCTCCGGGAAGAACTCGCCGTGCTTCGCCATGAACTCGTTGAACAGCTCGTCGATCTGCGGATGACCCTGCGCATGGGCGGACAGCAGCGCGTTGAGGTCGGACAACATCTCGTTGATCCGCTCGATATCCTCCGGCGTCGTGTTCTGCAGGGCCTCCTTCATGCCCTCGAAGCGCGACCCGAGCAGCTCCCGGCCGAGCGTCTCCCGGATCTCCTCGTACTTCTGCCGGGCCTCCTCCGACTGCCAGTCGTAGTTGGCCAGCTCCCGTACCGCGGCCGCCGTACCGGCGGGAAGCGCGTCGAGCTGCGCCTCCCGGAACCGGGCATCGTCGGACGGGTTCGGGAACAGCTCACGCCGCTCGGCCTCGAGTGCCTCGTCGAGCAGCCGCTGCACGTCCCGCAGCGTGCCGTCGAGGTTGTGGCGTCGCTGGATCTCGCGACGTCGCTCCCACAACCTGCGGGTCAGGTCGTCGAGGCCCTGGGTGTTGCGGGTGCCGCGCCGGAGCAACTCCTCCAGCGCGGACCTGGGTGACGACCCGGCCATCACGTCCCGGCCGAGCTCGTCCAGTGCGTCCCGGAGATCCACCGGCGGCGCCAGCGGATCCGGCCCTTCGTGCCACGGGCCGTAGGACCAGCCTTCGGGTATCGCGGCGGTCATGTCAGATCCCGTAGATCGTGGTGTCGTCGTCGGCGTCCTTGGCCAATCGCTTGGACAGGTAGAGCGCCTCCAAGGCGAGCTCGACCGCGGCTGCGATCCTGCCTGGCGAGTCGTCCGGCTCGACACCTGCGCGGGCTGCCACGTCGTGGAGGACGGGGAGCTCGGGAAGGGCCGAGAGCACGTCGCGGCCAGGGATCCGCTCGCCCGTGGTGACAAGGTGGCCGTTGGCAACGGCATCCGCGAGCGGGGTCAGGTCGAGCCCGGCGAACCGCTCGCGCGCGGTGTCGGCGACGGACCTGCGCAGGAGGTACTCGAGCAGCTCGGTCTCGCGCCCCTCCTCCCCCGGCTCGAACTCGAGCTTGCCCCGCAGTACGGCGGGAACCGCGCCGAGGTCGACCGGCCGGGCGACGGCAGGCTGCTCACCGGTGATCGCGCTGCGGCGGAGCGCGGCGGCTGCGACCGTCTCGGCGGCGGCGACCGCGAACCGGGCCGAGACACCCGAGCGCTGGTCGATCGCGTTCGACTCGCGCAGATGCCGGACGAACCGGGCGAGCACCTCGAGCAGTGGTTCGCCGACCTCGGCGGTGAGGTGGCTCTCCTGCCGGACGACGTCCACCTCGGCGTCGATGTCCAGCGGGTAGTGGGTCCGCACCTCGGCGCCGAAGCGGTCCTTCAGCGGGGTGATGATGCGGCCTCGGTTGGTGTAGTCCTCCGGGTTGGCCGTTGCCACCAGCAACACGTCGAGCGGCAGCCGGAGGGTGTACCCGCGGACCTGGATGTCGCGCTCCTCCATCACGTTGAGCAGCGCGACCTGGATCCGCTCGGCGAGGTCCGGCAGCTCGTTGATGGCGACGATGCCGCGGTGCGCCCGCGGTACCAGCCCGAAGTGGATCGTCTCCGGGTCACCCAGGCTGCGCCCCTCGGCCACCTTCACCGGGTCGACGTCACCGATCAGGTCCCCGACGGAGGTGTCGGGCGTCGCGAGCTTCTCGGCGTACCGGAGGCTGCGGTGCAGCCAGGCGACCGGCAGATCGTCACCGAGCTCGCCCGCGCGACGCTTCGACGCCGGCGTGATCGGCTCCAGCGGGTGCTCGGGCAACTCGGCGCCCTCGATCACCGGCGTCCACTCGTCGAGCAGGCCGACCAGGGTGCGCAGCAGGCGCGTCTTGCCCTGACCACGCTCACCGAGCAGTACTACGTCATGCCCCGCGAGCAGGGCGCGTTCCAGTTGGGGGATAACAGTGCGGGAGAACCCGACGATGCCGGGCCAGGGATCACGGCCGGCGCGCAACTCGGTCAACAGGTTGTCGCGGATCTCGGCCTTGATCGTGCGGGGAAGGAATCCGGCGGCGCGAAGCTCACCAGCCTTACGAGGAAGCTCAACAGGTGCACTAGTCACCCTGCAGACGTTAGCTCGCCCACCCCAACCCCCACACGCAATATCTCACCCCCTGTCGGCTCCGCCGACCCCTGCCGCACAACTAGCCGAACGCCTGGGCGACCGCCGCTCACTAGCCGGTTGTTCGACCGCTGACCACTTGTAGAGCCTGTTGGGGAATGGTTTTGGCTGGCGGAGGTCAGGGGTGTTGGTGGGGCTGTGGGTGTTGGGGCCCTGGGGCCGGGGCCTGCACCCTGGG